>NZ_RCWA01000023.1:0-52481 GCF_018448905.1 Photorhabdus heterorhabditis
GGACGGCGCCTTGCGTGGCGACATTGAACTCTTTATAAGTATTGTGAGATATCCCCATATCATTTGGCGTAGCAATATTGACCACCGGGACATTGCCCTGATTTTGGACCTGTGTTTGGGGGCTATCCGGTGTTATTCCCGCGGCAATCGCCGGGTGTAGTGGCTGGATTGCCGTCAGGTAAATTAAAAGATAACTCGTGGTTCTGACCACAGCGTCGTGGCGTTTACTCATTGCGTATC
Source organism: Photorhabdus heterorhabditis (assembly GCF_018448905.1). GTDB lineage: Bacteria > Pseudomonadota > Gammaproteobacteria > Enterobacterales > Enterobacteriaceae > Photorhabdus > Photorhabdus heterorhabditis. Next base: position 241 of record NZ_RCWA01000023.1, read on the forward strand.
CCTTTCCTAATGTAAGTGTTACAAAGTGAGTGAAGCTGACCCATTAAATGCCCCGTTATCTGCGGTCAGGTTGCGGTGATAAAGGCGTCATTTTTCATAAATAATCTGAATAGCTTAATAGTGACGTCATTAAACTATTCTAATGGGTAATTAATTGACTGTCAGAATGGGTAGAGCAAAATGTGATCAGCAATCGTTTTTTAACCCTGACAATGGGGAATGAGATATATTAAATGCTGAAAAGTGGCGATAAGATTAGAGATACCATCTAAAGTCTTTACAACAACATCAACTCTTTTAGTTTCTGCGTAATGGTATTACGTCACCAACCAAGCAGATGTGTGGCATCCTGTTTATTTCCTTTTATACCCTTCATCCTTCAAGTTGCTGCTTTGTTGGCTGCTTTCACTTACCCCAGTCTCATCGTTATCTATGCTCTGGGGATGCATTCATTTGCCGCAGCGCTGTATTCACGATTTTAAAAGGTTATGCCAGATTCAATAAAGGTAAAATAAATGGAGGATAAATTATCGATAAAAAGAAACTTGTTTTATAAACCTAATGCTTTTTTCCTTTTCCTGTATTTGATTGAACCGTGATAATCAAGACGCCAAAAGCCCGCAATCTGAACCGGAGTCAAACTCCGGTTCTTGAGCAAAAACAAGTTATATGCTTTGTGAAAGCAAGGAGAAAACCTGCCGAGCATTCTTGCATTTAACTAAAAGTTGAGGCGTCAGAATAACACCAAATTTTTCAGTGAGACGCCGAGCGATTTCTTTGAGATGAGAAGGTCTTAATCCTAGCGCTAAAAACTCAGAATCTTCATTCAAACCAGATAACGGCTGCGCACCAATGGTATGCAAATAAATGCCGAGGATCGATTGGTAATATCCATCCTCTGCGCTGTTATTGACTCTTTGGCTCTCTGATACAACGGACTTCTTATCAACCAAATTATCCGACTTCAATTGCGTAAAGAACGCCCTAATTTGATGGCGATCTATTTTACCGTTTGCAGACAAAGGAAATGCCTGGATATGAGTAAAACGTGTTGGTATATGAGAGACAGGTAAAAGCTCATGAGAAAAATCCCGTAATTCGGAAGCAGGAATTTCCCGGTTATTTAGCGTCGTATACATAGCGCCTAACGTTGCATCACCATTTTGCTCATTTGGATAATCAACGACCACAATATTATTGATTTGTGGGTGCTTACATAGCTCACTTTCAATATCAGGCAGGGACACTCTAATCCCCCGAATTTTGACATAACCATTTACTCTGCTGGCAAAGATAATTGTGCCATCTTTTCGGTAATAACCCTGATCTCCTGTTCTAAATGCTCTTAACTGTTCACCCTTAGGCGAAGTGATAGTGACAAAATCCTTTTGCACAACAATACCATCTTCAAGATAGCCTAAGGCAAGATTGACGCCTGTCGTATAAATCCGACCCGTCACAAACGCCGGGCAATGTTCATTGATATCATTACAGATAAAATATTGAGTCGCAGGCAGTGGTTTACCATAGGGAATAAGGCTAACATCCTCTGAGGTAATTTCATGCCATATACTCCAAATTGTCGTTTCAGTTGGCCCTCCCAAAGAAAACAACCGGATATCAGGATAAGTTGTTCGAATTTCCGCAATGATCATAGGCTTAATATAATCACCGCCCTGCGCTATCAATCTAAGGGAAGAGAGAGAATCTCCGTTTTGGCATGCAATTAACATTTCTAAAATCGCCGGCACTGAACACCAAATAGAAACTTTGTGTTTCGACACCAGCCGATTCCAACGGATAGCATCTTTCTCTTCATGGGATTCAGGGATAACCAATGTCGCACCAATAGTTAGTGATGCAAAAAGGTCAAAAACAGACATATCATGATGTAATGGCGTGACGGAAATAAACACATCATTTTGTTTAACCTCCCATTTATTCATGGTTTGCCCGATAACATGAGATGTTGCTTTGTTATTGAGCACCACACATTTAGGCTTACCCGTTGTTCCAGAGGTATACAGATAATAAGCGGGTTCAATGCTATGACTCAGTGATGATAACGTTTCTAAGGGGAGTGAGACGTTTTCAGAAACCGAGATGAGTAGTGTCTCCAATGTGATGGCTTTATCACTATTCAACTGTTCGGCAGTGACAATAAGATCAGGATGGCAATTCGTTAGCAAATAATCCAGTCGTTCAGAGGGAGAATTAACATCAATAGGCACCCAGATAATCCCCAAAAGCGCACATGCGATTGTTACCATCACATGCTCAGGACTACGAGGTAAACAAATCGCGACAACACTCCCTTTGCGCAACCCATAATGATTCAGATTATTTACTATCTTTTGAACATCTTCCCCCAACTCAGAATAAGTAATTTGCCGATCCCCACAGATGATGGCAGATTTTTTTAATTTTGCCGTCAATAGGTTATCCGCGATACGCGTCAGGAAATTTGAACAAATAAAATCACTGTCATCACCGTTATCTTTGTAATGGTGATATTCAATCGCCTGAGAAAAATCCACCGCGAGGTTTCCCTGACGACAAATAAGCGTTATTGCCTGAGTGATTGTTTGTAAAATATCTTGCACGATATTTTTTTCCAGGGCTTTTTCTGCATAATCAATGGATAACACCAAGTTTTTATCCTGATCCAGGGAAAAACGAATATCCATTGCAACTTGTGGTGTCTGAGTTAATCCATCATAAAAAGAGACATCTCCAGATGCAGAGAGTGTTTTCCATGACAAGCCATTCGTTAATACAACCGGTAACGCTAAACCTATCTGGTATTGATTAAATATCAGCTTATTAATATCAACACCGGAAAAATCCAGATGTTCCAGAGACGCAAAAATATCATTTTGAAAAGCACTCGCTCTTTCCAAAAATGGCACCTGGTCTCTCTTAAAATAAGCCGCAATAAATGAAGACTCATTACTAAACTGCATTTTCTGACCGGGAATAGCAACCGGAACACCGATACATAACGTACTATCTTGTGTCCAAAATGACATTATCTCCAGAATAATCGTGGATAAAATCGTATTTTGAAACAGGCCATAAGATGAAGCTATTTTAGACAAATGATTCAACGTCGCGCTGGGAACAGTGACCTTCTCTCTTCTGTAACGAGAAGATTTAATCGATTCGGGTGGTTTCTTCCAAGGCAAAGTCGGGGGGCCAGGATATTCTTTCAGCTTTTCTGACCAATATTGAGCATCACTTTGCTTTTTCAAGCCAGAAGGCTGAGGAAGCAGGTGAGCGATATTTCTCGTTTGTATATCGCCTTTCTGGTCATTCTCATCCCCCTCAAACAATTTAAACAATATTAGAGAGATAGCTCTACCATCTAAAATCAGTGCATCAAAACTCACAAACACTATTGTCGCAAAATGGTCATTACTCTCATCTTCTGGCTCTGCCAATTTAATAACCCAAATATGCCAAGGAGAACGAGAAAGATCGTGGATTTTATGAGAATACGCCTGCCTCATCTCATCTATCCTTTGATAAGCCACTGAACGAGGAATACCCGTGAAATCAATTTCATCAAGATTCAGGGTAATGGCATCGGAAACATGTTGAACCAATGAATTTTCATCTATATGGGTACGTAACGCATCGTATTGCTGCACTAATCTGGTTAGCCGAGTCTTAATGACAGAAAACTCGATGTTACCTCTGAATTCCCTGAAATCATGCATGGCAACACCACCCAATGGTAACAGTTCACTCCGGCCTAGTAGGTATGCACATTGTAATGGTGTCAGTGCGGTATCCATGATATTTCCTCGATTTTTGATGATGAGAAAGAACAAAACCTACGTTAACGAACTTAAACATTTAGCATCCTTCAAAAAGAAAGATTACTTCGGCTTGCTAAGGATTTTCAGTAGTGCCTCAGCCGTCTTTTCAGCCGCTCCCTGCGATCTCACTGTCATCGTCTGCGCCAGTGCACTTAATGTTCGATGAGTCTTAATATCGTCAATGATCAGCCCTGCCTGTGGGATATATTTGTTAATAAATCCCGTTAATTCTTCCGCGATATCAGCGTCAATATCTAATGCAGAAAGAGAAGTATTAACGTTAATATTTTCTTCATTCGTAAGCCGAGACAGCAGAAGAATGAGCATTTTCTCAACACAAGAGGAAGTTACCTTTTCAGTCCCCACATCCTGATACAAAGCAGAATGAGATGAGAAAAAATAGTCCAAAGATTGGTTTATCAATTCAGGCGAACGAATGATCATTCGAATCAAAGAGAGATATATACCAAACATTCTGCGGATATACGGTTCAGGGAAAACATCCAGACGAACATCCCAATTAACTAAAATTCCTTCATAAGCAGGCACAACCTGAACATCCAAAGCAACCTGTGGGCCTTGCGAAATAACAAAAGTCATGTCACCGAAAGCACGGGTGACATTTTCGGAAAATAAATTATCGCCACTGATACCAAAACCGGATGTAAAAACGATGGGCGAAATTTGCATATTACCGTGGTATCTGGAGAGATCTCGCATAACACTGACTCCCGGATAAGTACAGTGAGAGAGGAGTAAAGCGATTTGATCAGCCAAACGACGGCATAATGTAATCATCGGTTCATAACGCTGTAATTCAACACTTAAAATAAATAAATCTGAAAAATCACCAACAATTTGCTCCACATCACTGAGGTAACGTTCTCGCTGGAACGTAGGCACATTTAATCTAAATTTGTCAGATTGTGTGCAAATCCCCACCGTACAAGCGAAAAGAGATAGAAATAATGTTGATAGCGTAATCTGATATTTTTTAGCTGTTGCCTTTAACGATTGCTTTTCTTCTTTAGTCAGTTGCACAGCTAATCGCTCACTACAATATTCGTCCTTTGGAAAATGGCTATGAATATGAGATAACTTAGGGGCTGGTGGAATTTGCGCAATACGCGTACTCCACCACTTTTTATCACGTTCACGTAGAGTCAATAAAAGTTTATCTGCCTGCATTCGCTCTAAATAGTGAAAATAAGTGCTTCCTCCATTTTTCAGTTGATGGTCAGGCTGGTGATAAAATCGGGCCAAATCTTCCATAAGGAGACGAAAACTTTGCGCATCACCGGCGATCATGTCCAGATCAACATGCAAACGAAAATCTCCATCCTTTAAAAGAGTGACACTCAAATCGATAGGCTGACCATGTTCAAGATTCAGTCTCTGGTGGGTTTTGCTTTTTCGTTTACTTTCCAGAAAATCAGCAATGCCTTTTTCGTCATATATGCTGACATCATCAATGTGCAATTTATTATTGGAAGACAGACTTTCTATAGTTTGCATGCCATCCGGTGTAACGCGTAGTCGTAACATCGGATGAATATCAAAGAGGTACTGTACAGCAATTTTCAGCCGCTCAAGATCAAGCCCAGTACCATCAAACTCGGCATACAAATGTGCGGTAACACCACCCAACGTCTGTTCATATTGCCGGCCAACCCAATAAGCGGCCTGCATGGTCGTTAGCTCTCTCATTTGGTTTCCATAAAGTTTATACCCGTCATCTTTCAAGTTGCCTCTTTGTTGGCTGCACTCACTCACCCCGGTCACATCGTTCTCTATAACATAGTTATCTATGCTCCCGGGGATTCGCTCCCTTGCCGCCGCGCTGCAATTTGAAATCTATTGGGTATAGATGATTAACTACAACAAAAATGCGATTACATGAGAATGATAATAAAAATTATTATTATCTGATAAATAAAGCAACATGAATATGAATTATCATGATGTTAATAATTAAAACCATATAAAAATATCTATACTTATTAAATAGATAAAACAACACAACGGATGAAAAACCTTATTCAATAGAACCATAACGGGGAACACACTATCAAAATTAGATATAAAAATTAATATATCCAATAAATCTGCGGTATTATTCCACCTGAATGTGAATTGAGAGCAAAGCAAGCTTTTAGTATTAGGGAGACGATGGATAGCAAACAGCCCAAAGGGGAGTCATTTTTCGAGGCGTTCCTGTTTTTCTATGCCTTCTTTTAGCATTTCTAACGATGCGCCGCCTGCGGTTATCAGGCAATACGCACGGAACGGGTGAGGATATCAATAACCCTTGCACAAGCAGCATGGATTGCAAGCTCGGTAGGAAAAATAGTTAACGATGTCAATAATGATGTGGCTAAAAAGCATATTGAAAAAAGTGAAATGACACATAACGCAAGAACTGATTTATTAACTCGAATTAAACAAATTAACAAAGAGAACAGGTAAAGAATAATATTTGGCAAAAATGAATATACCCGTCATCTTTCAAGTTGCTTCTTTGTTGGCTGCACCCACTCACCCCGGTCACATCGTTCTCTATAACATAGTTATCTCTGCTCCCGGGGATTCGCTCCCTTGCCGCCGCGATGCATCTTGAAATCCATAGGGTATAGTTCATATGAATCGCCATTCATAATTCATACGACGAAAATAAATACTCGGCTAATGCCTAGTCAGTTAAATAACCGGCTGGCCGTTTCAGAAATAGCATTCTGTCGCACAATAGAATTTCCTCAAAATAACCGATGCGTGTTGCAAAAAGCCCCCGCTATAATCGCGGCGGGAGCAAAAGTCACTCACAATACATCAACGGCATTTAATTCCTTGAAAGCCTGTTCCAGACGGGTAGTCATAGAAACCTGGCTTGCACGCAGCCATACGCGTGGATCATAGAATTTCTTATTTGGCTTGTCTGCGCCTTCTGGGTTACCCAACTGGCCCTGCAAGTAGCCTTCATTCTTTTTGTAGTAGCTCAGAATACCTTCCCAGGTTGCCCATTGAGTGTCAGTATCGATATTCATTTTAACAACACCGTAGCTAACCGCTTCTCGGATCTCTTCTGCTGTAGAGCCAGAACCGCCGTGAAAAACGAAATCCAAGCTATTGTGTGGCAAATTGAATTTCTCAGAGACATAGTCCTGAGAGTTACGCAGAATTTTTGGCGTCAGTTTAACGTTACCTGGCTTATAAACACCATGAACATTACCGAAAGAAGCAGCAATGGTGAAACGTGGGCTGATGGCGTTTAACTTCTCATAAGCGTAAGCAACGTCTTCTGGTTGAGTATATAGGGCAGAGCTGTCCATATGGCTGTTATCAACACCATCTTCCTCACCACCAGTACAACCCAATTCAATTTCCAGTGTCATATCAATTTTCGCCATGCGAGCCAGATACTTACTGCAAATCTCAATATTTTCTTCCAAGGATTCTTCTGACAAATCGATCATATGAGAAGAGAACAACGGCTTACCGGTCGCTGCATAATGTTTCTCACCCGCATCCAACAGACCATCAATCCATGGCAACAGTTTACGCGCACAGTGGTCAGTATGCAGGATCACAGGAACACCATAATGCTCAGCCATCTGATGAACATGGTGAGCCCCAGAAATTGAACCCAGAATAGCCGCTTGTTGACCTTCAGCTTTCAACCCTTTACCAGCGATAAAAGCAGCACCACCGTTAGAAAACTGAATAATAATTGGAGAACGAACTTTTGCGGCAGTTTCCAAAACTGCGTTGATTGAATCAGTACCTACACAGTTTACCGCTGGCAACGCAAAGTTGTTTTCTTTGGCTATTGCGAACACTTTTTGAACATCATCACCAGTGATGACACCCGGTTTTACGAAATCAAAAATTTTAGACATGTTACGTGGGTCCTGTTTAGAGCGGGCAGATAAAACTGCCCGTCATGACTTAATTACTGTTTTGCACGTTCTTCCAGCATCACAACCGCGGGCAGTTTTTTTCCTTCTACAAACTCAAGGAAAGCCCCACCACCGGTAGAGATGTAAGAAATTTTGTCAGCAATACCGAACAGATCGATCGCTGCCAGAGTATCGCCACCCCCTGCGATAGAGAATGCATCACTATCAGCAATTGCACGGGCTACAATTTCAGTTCCTTTACGGAAATTAGGGAATTCAAATACACCAACCGGGCCATTCCACAGAATAGTTTTGGCGTTTTTCAAGATTTCCGCCAGACGTTGAGCAGATTCATCCCCCAAGTCAAGGATTTGCTCATCATCTTTAATATCACTGGTAGATTTCAGGGTTGCTTCTGCGGTTTCAGAAAATTCGGTTGCTACACGAACATCAGTTGGCACCGGGATATCACAGCTTGTCAGCAGTTTTTTCGCTTCTGGGATCAGATCATCTTCATATAGGGAACGACCAACATTATGACCTTCAGCGGCAACAAAAGTATTAGCAATACCACCACCGACAATTAGTTGATCAGCAATTTTTGACAACGAGTCCAGAACAGTCAATTTGGTTGAAACTTTAGAGCCACCGACGATAGCAACCATTGGACGGGCTGGCTTATCCAGCGCTTTACCCAAGGCGTCAAGTTCTGCGAACAACAAAGGACCCGCACAGGCAACAGGAGCAAACTTAGCCACACCATGAGTAGAAGCCTGAGCACGATGAGCCGTACCGAATGCATCCATGACATAAATATCACATAAGGAAGCGTATTTTTTAGCCAGCACTTCGTCGTCTTTCTTCTCACCTTTATTAAAGCGAACGTTCTCCAGAACAACCAATTCCCCTTCTGCCATATCCACACCTTCCAGATACTCTTTTTCCAGACGAACTGGAGAAGACAGTTTCTCTTTCAGGTAGTCTACTACTGGTTTCAGCGAGAATTCTTCATTATATTCGCCTTCAGTAGGTCGTCCAAGGTGAGAAGTCACCATGACTTTGGCGCCCCGTTTTAATGCTGCTTCGATGGTCGGTAAGGAAGCACGGATACGCGCATCAGAGGTGACTTTGCCATCCTTTACCGGAACGTTCAGGTCAGCACGGATCAAAACTCGCTTACCCGCTAGCTCTAAATCGGTCATCTTAATTACAGACATGGTGAATCCTCTCATTGATTCTCTAAATTATTTAATCTTATGCCGTGTGAAAATCTATTATGCACTGTCTGTCAGCAACAGATCATTTGAAACCTGTAGCAGCCATCGCTAACGCTGTATCCAGCATTCGGTTAGCAAAGCCCCATTCATTATCACACCAGACTAATGTTTTAATCAGATGTTGCCCACTTACCCGCGTTTGTGTGCCATCAACAATCGCGCTGTGGGGGTCATGGTTAAAATCCGTTGAGACTAACGGCAATTCTGTATAATCAACTATACCACGAAATGAAGTCGCTGCTGACTCTTGCATTAGTTCATTGATTATTTTGACATTTACCGGAGATTTTACCGTAACGCTCAAATCGATAGCAGTAACGTTAATCGTTGGTACACGTACTGAAATAGCTTCAAAACGGTCACAGAATTTTGGAAAAATCCGGGTTATTCCCACCGCCAGTTTGGTATCCACCGGAATAATAGACTGGCTTGCCGCCCGGGTACGCCGTAAATCTTTATGATAAGCATCAATCACAGGCTGATCATTCATTGAGGCATGAATTGTTGTCACTGTGCCAGACTCAATCTCAAATGCATCATCCAACAATTTAATGATGGGAATAATACAGTTAGTGGTACAAGAGGCATTGGATACAATGCGATCTGCGGCTGTCAATAAGTGCTGATTCACACCATAAACCACCGTCGCGTCTAAATCATTTCCACCCGGATGAGAAAACAGCACTTTTTTTGCCCCACTGGCAAGGTGTGCCTCCCCATCAGCCTTACTGCCATAAATCCCACTACAATCAAGAACAATATCAATACCCAATTCCTGCCAAGGTAGCGCCGATACATCTGGTTGATGAAACAAGCGAATATTGTCATCACCAACCTGCAACAAATCATTGTTCAGACGCACATCCCAGGCAAAGCGACCATGACTGGAGTCATATTTCAGCAAGTGAGCAATCCCTTCAGCATCTGCCAACTCGTTAACAGCAATAACAGCGATCTCAGCCCGGCGACCCGATTCATAAAGAGCACGTAAAACACTGCGCCCTATCCTGCCAAAACCGTTTATTGCTACCTTGATTGTCATGTTACTCCCGAATAATAGTAATTATCACGCAACCGCTTAGAATAACCGACTCAATCATTAATGTACCGACTGTTTATCACAAAATTGTTAAAACAATGGCACCGAAAACGCCGTCAGACAACAAAACGAAACGATTCAGCTACTAGTAAGGAGATTACGGGAAAAGGAAATTGATCGCAATAGCAAAAAGTGATCAACTCACAAGTTGATAAAACTTACTACGGTAAGGTTATCTATACCCTTGTTTCATTGATATATAATTCAAGATAAATATGGGCGCTAATATTGAAATAATGAATCGCCAATGCGACATAGATCACCAAATATATCCAGATAATCTATTTTCAAATCAATTTTGTTAAATTTTCCAGAATCAACCTTCAATAATTGTATCGCTCAAAATAAGGAGCACATCCGCCCAAAATTTGATTCGGATGCGCTCGCTAACAAATTTACTAATTATTTCAGCAGAGCTTTAGCCTTAGCGACCACATTCTCTACAGTGAAACCAAACGCTTTAAACAGTTGATCAGCCGGCGCTGACTCACCAAATGTATTCATACCAATGATAGCGCCATTCATACCGACATATTTAAACCAGTAATCAGCAATACCCGCTTCGATCGCAACACGCGCAGAAACCATAGCAGGCAGAACGGCCTCACGGTACGCCGCATCCTGTTTATCAAAAGCATCAGTAGATGGCATAGAAACTACGCGCACCTTACGACCTTCCTGAGTCAGTTGATTGTAAGCCGCCACAGCCAGTTCAATTTCTGAACCCGTTGCGATCAGAATCAGCTCTGGCTGACCTTCACAATCTTTCAGAATGTAAGCGCCTTTCTCAATATTAGCCAATTGCTCAGCAGTACGCTCTTGCTGAGCCAAATTCTGGCGAGAGAAAATAAGTGCTGATGGACCCGTTTTACGTTCGATAGCGTATTTCCACGCCACCGCAGATTCAACCTGATCACACGGGCGCCATGTACTCAGATTTGGCGTTACACGCAAACTTGCAATTTGTTCTACTGGCTGGTGAGTTGGACCATCTTCACCTAAACCGATTGAGTCATGGGTATAAACAAAGATGCTGCGAATTTTCATCAGTGCTGCCATACGCACCGCGTTACGAGCATATTCAACGAACATCAGGAACGTGGCACCGTAAGGTACAAAGCCACCATGCAGAGCAATACCGTTCATAATGGCTGACATGCCAAATTCACGCACCCCATAATGGATATAGTTACCTGCCTGATCTTCGTTCAACGGCTTAGAACCTGACCACATCGTCAGGTTACTTGGTGCCAAATCAGCAGACCCCCCCATAAACTCAGGCAGCACTTTACCGAATGCCTCCAAAGCATTCTGAGATGCTTTACGGCTGGCAATATTGGCCGGATTATTTTGCAACTGTTCGATAAATGCTTTTGATTCGGCTTCCCAATTTGCAGGCAATTCACCACAGGTACGGCGTTTAAATTCAGCCGCTAATTCAGGGTACGCTTTTTCATAAGCAGCGAATTTTTCATTCCAGATTGTTTGTTTTGCTTTACCCGCTTCTTTTGCATCCCACTCTGAATAGATTTCCACCGGAATTTCAAATGCTGGATGATGCCAACCCAATGCTTCGCGAGTTGCTGCTATCTCTGCATCACCCAATGGAGCACCATGGGAATCGTGAGTACCTGCTTTGGTTGGTGCGCCAAAACCGATCACCGTTTTACACATCAACAGTGAAGGTTTATCAGAAACTTTACGGGCTTCTTCAATCGCTGCTTTGACCGAGTCTGCATTATGACCATCAACGCCGCGAACCACATGCCAGCCATAAGCCTCAAAACGGCTTGCTGTATCATCTGTAAACCAGCCTTCGACATGACCATCAATGGAAATACCATTGTCATCATAGAAAGCAACCAGTTTGCCCAGTTTTAACGTTCCCGCCAAAGAACACACTTCATGAGAAATGCCTTCCATCATGCAGCCGTCACCCATAAATACATAAGTGTTATGGCCAACAATATCATGACCGGGACGGTTAAATTGCTCAGCCAAGGTACGTTCAGCAATCGCGAAGCCTACCGCGTTGGCAATCCCCTGCCCTAAAGGACCCGTCGTAGTTTCTACGCCTGGAGCATAACCATACTCAGGATGGCCTGGGGTTTTGGAATGTAACTGACGGAAATTTTTCAAATCTTCAACTGAAACATCATAACCGGTGAGATGCAACAGGCTATAAATCAACATAGAACCATGACCGTTAGACAATACAAAGCGATCACGATCGGCCCAATGTGGGTCAGTTGGGTTATGATTCAAATAATCACGCCATAAAACTTCAGCGATATCAGCCATTCCCATAGGCGCACCAGGGTGCCCTGATTTTGCTTTCTGCACTGCATCCATACTCAGGAAGCGAATAGCATTGGCAAGGGTTTTACGAGTGGTCATTTTCTACTCCAAGTGGGATAAAAGCGTTTAGGGGGTAATTTTCTCAGCACAGCGTACAAACCGCAATCTTTAAAGCCCAAAAGGGAAACTATCTTAATTTCACCTGAACGGCAATTCTTTGATTTAGGTCGCTGATTTACATAAATTTCAGTGCTATCAGAGCAATAAATAAACGAACTATACCCTATGGATTTCAAGATGCATCGCGGCGGCAAGGGAGCGAATCCCTGGGAGCATAGATAACTCTGTGACCGGGGTGAGTAAGTGCAGCCAACAAAGAAGCAACTTGAAAGATGACAGGTATAATTGAGTAATACTAAAGAGATGAGTGAGTTAATTAAACATAACCATGAGCCGCAAATCAAGACATAAGATGGTAAAGCATAAAATACCCAATTAAATGAAAATACATCTTTAATTCATGGAAATTTACAAGCATCACATTAATTGTTTATATTGATCATATATACATATTAATGTCCTATCGGCATTGTGATTTACAATCATTACCGGAACATCAATAAACGAATCAAATAGTGCAAAATAAAATAATAATCATGGTTATATTTTCTTACATAATGAAATTTTTACACAAAATAATAAGCAATTTAATTAACAAATATAGAAAAAATAAAAAAATACTATTTTTTAACGAATTAATTATTGCAATCCATTATATGATCGAGTTATTTTAAATATAATAATTAAAATAACCACGCAGATAACTACTTAGAGCCTATCTCAATAGGCGTAATTGTTGCAGGCAGTTTGAACACGGACAGCGCGGAAAAACCGGAGCGTACACGTAGTACGTGAGGATTTTGAACACTGCCCAGGTTCAAAATGACAAATAAAATAGCCCTATTGGGATAGGCAGTTAATTAGTCATTAGGCGATTCTTATGTCATATATGAAAAACAGACCAAATAATATCACTCCGCAATTACTTCATATGTGGGAAAAAAGTGATGAGCCATGGGGAGCCAAAGATTGCCAGTCAAGATTTATATATGCAAATTCAGCTTTTTACCAGTTACTTAACCTGTCTGAAGATTTCGACATTGCAGGGCTTTCAGTAGGTGAATTACCCTCAACCATTGCAGAATATGAAGAAGAATTCAACCATCAAGATCAAAAAGTCATTCAAACTATGCAAAAAGTAACTTCATTTAAAACCCATTTGTTTGGGAACAATAAAGTTAAACAAACCTACCTCTGTGATAAATATCCACTTTGTGATGAACATGGTAACTGTATCGGTATCACTTTTCATCTACATGAAATGCAAGATTTTTCTGTTTCTTACTATTATGAAAGAACATCGCCAAAAGCGCTGAAATTCACACCGCCTAATGACACACTAACTCAAATTGAGTGGGAAGTTCTTTTTTTGGCCCTTCGCTCATTAGATGAAGAAAGCATCAGCGAAAAATTAATGATTAGTACAGAAGATACAATTAATCATATTCAGTCAATTTACCGAAAATTTAATCTACCGCTGCATATAGAACTAGAAGATTTTTGCAAAGAAAATAATTTTGACCTTTACATTCCTGAAAGGTTTGCCGCTATAAGCAGCAGAGATTTATAAAATTTCATTAACAACATGACTCAAATACGGCCAGAATTAAAACCAAAAATCGGATGTTTTTTGATAAAATAGGAATTACATTGTGCATTACAAAAAATTAGCGGTATCTCCTCAAATTATTAATATGATGGAAACCAGTGATGAACCATGGGGAATTAAAGATAGAGGTTCCCACTTTGTTTATGAAAACAGAGCGATGGCTATGCTGCGAGATCTTCCTCCTGGTTATAATGTCGAAGGGCGTCTTGACAATGATTTACCATGGGCAGGAGCAGAATTTGCCGAACAATTCCAGATACATGACAGAGCAGTCATGCAATCAGAACAAAGAATATGTTCATTAGAAACACATTTATATGGCAAAGAAAAATTACTTTCCTCGTATTTCTTCGAAAAGTTCCCATTGTATAATGAAAATAATGAATGTGTTGGTACCATTTTTCATGCCTGGAAAGCTGAAGTCTTTTCTGTGACCCGCTTTTTTTATGGTAAGCTCCCCGCTTCTATCATGTTTCAGCCCCCCTCTGAATTATTTACTCAACGGGAATGGGATGTCATTTTCCTATTTTTACAGAAACACACCAGTAAACAAATCGGACGAATATTGAATATTTCTTATCGCACAGTAGAAACGCATATATTTAGAATATATAAGAAAATCGGTATCAACTCTGGTCAACAATTGGAAGAGTATTGTCGCCTTAATGATTTCGATCTGTATGTTCCTGAAAGATTTTTAAAACCAGGAAGTAAAATGTTTATATAATATTAAAAGTAAAAAATATGAAAACTAAAAACAATATATCGGCACAGATAATAAACACAATGGAAAATAGTTATGATCCTTGGGGAATTAAGGATATAAATACTTGTTTTATTTACGAAAATAAAGCAATGGCTATGTTACAAAATATTCCTGTTGATTTTAATGTTGAGGGGCGTTTTGATAGTGAATTACCCTGGGCAGGTGCTACCTTTGAAGAACAATTTCAACGACATGATAGAACAGTAATGCATTTGGAAAAAAGTGTATATTCATTAGAAACACATATATTTGGTAAAGAAAGACTTATTTCCTCATATTTATTCGAGAAATTCCCTTTTTATAACGAAAATAATGAATGTATTGGCATAATTTTCCACGGGCAGAAAACAAAATCCTTTTCTTTAAAACAATTTTTTAATGGAAAACTGCCACCTTCCAT
The DNA here is from genome assembly GCF_018448905.1 of Photorhabdus heterorhabditis. GTDB lineage: Bacteria > Pseudomonadota > Gammaproteobacteria > Enterobacterales > Enterobacteriaceae > Photorhabdus > Photorhabdus heterorhabditis. Next base: position 15,524 of record NZ_RCWA01000023.1, read on the forward strand.
TATGTTTTGCTCTCCATCAAAACAGCTTTCACCGCAAGAATGGGAAGTTATTTTTCTTTTCCTAAAGAAACACAGCAAGAGGAAAATTAGTCAAATACTTAACATTCCTTATCTATCTATAGAAAATCATATGGAAAGAGTATATAAGAAACTAGAAATTAATTCTTATTCTCAACTAGATGAATATTGCCGATTAAATAATTTTAATTTTTATATACCGGAAAGATTTTTATTTCCTTACATATAAATATTATCTTTATTATAAGTTACATCACATTATCAAGGTAAAATATCAATCCGTCAGAGAAGATAAAGAATTTCACTTTAATTACATTAATATAACTTTTATTAAAATCAATAAATTTTCTAAAAATTTTATTATTACGTTATATACCCAATAGATTTCAAGTTGCAGTGCGGCGGCAAGTGAACGCATCCCCAGGAGCATAGATAACTATGTGACTGGGGTAAGTGAACGCAGCCAACAAAGCAGCAGCTTGAAAGATGAAGGGTATATAGAGGTAATTAAATTAATCGCCTGTATCTATTATAATTTAGACAATTAACAACATGTCATTACAAAAAAAGCGGGTAATAATCTTTTACTCTGCCATAATATCAGCAATAGATTTATCACTAGTAAAACTAAAATTTCATATCATGTTGTAGAAAAATAGGATTAAAGTACCCATGTGAAACTATAAATCAATGCAGCTATTAAATTAATAATATTTCGCAAGAATAATGAATTTGACTTTTACATTCATAAAGAACACCATAAATATACAGACAATATCTTTATAAACAATCGGTTTCATTATTAAGTATTCTTTTCTATAGCCTGCTCAATTCACCCTAATTGATAATCTGTGCTTAATTACTATTAAACAGTAAAAATATCGATGATTTATTTGTTATCAATATTTCCTTATAATTAAAATCAGGAGATTATTCATGTATATCCAAGATTGGCATCCGGCAGATATTATTGCAGCTCTACGAAAACAAGGAACAAATCTTTCAGCGGTTTCCCGAAAAGCAGGTCTGGCGTCATCTACACTGAGTAATGCCTTACATCGTCCGTGGCCAAAAGGAGAAGCCTTGATCGCCATCGAATTAGGTTTACATCCATCCGATATTTGGCCATCACGTTATAAACCTGGCAAAGAAAATAAGTTCCTGATAAGCAGCATAGAGTGCTGGTAGCATTTCGATGCCTTATTTTAATGTCATTTCACGACTGTCCATAAAGAGATTATTACGCAGATGTAACGGAAACGAAAAAGCCCCGGGAGATTACCCAGGGCTTCGGAATTTTGGCGGTGCGGACGGGACTCGAACCCGCGACCCCCGGCGTGACAGGCCGGTATTCTAACCGACTGAACTACCGCACCGCGCAGCGTTCTGGTTGAGAACGTGGTGAATATTACGAACCCAAATTCATTCCGTCAATGTTTTTTATAACAAAAAGGCACACCTGATCAACTTTTCACCCCAAAAGGTAATTTATCTGAAATTTTATTTTAACTCTGTCCAGAATTCATACGCCACAGACAGCTTCCACCTTTCTTCTCAACTAAATCCAATCTGGATTCATGAGCCGCAAGTTCTTCATCTGTTGCGTAAATAACTTTTAACTCAGTTTTAGGACGGGTAATACGGTGCACTTCAGAAACATTAGCACCGCCAGATACTTCTCCTTCCATCGAAAACGCAAGAGCAGTCTGCCCGCCTGTCATTATCAGGTAGACATCAGCCAATATCTCCGCATCAAGTAATGCTCCGTGTAAGGTTCTCTTAGAGTTGTCTATATCATAACGATCACACAACGCATCAAGGTTGTTTCTTTTCCCCGGAAATAATGCTCTTGCAAGTTGTAAGCTATCAGTAATCTTACAGAAATCAGCCGTTGGCGGGATATCACGATTCAGTTTCCCAAACTCATAATCCATAAAGCCGATATCAAAGGGGGCGTTATGGATGATCAACTCAGCGCCACGAATAAATTCAATAAATTCATCGGCAATATCAGCAAACAGCGGCTTATCCTGCAAAAATTCATCACTTATTCCATGAACTTCGAATGCTTCAGGATCGACCAATCTGTCTGGTTTAATATAGATATGAAAATGGCGCCCAGTCAGACGGCGGTTAATAACCTCCACAGCCCCAATTTCAATAATTTTGTGCCCTTCATAGTGAACACCGAGTTTATTCATACCGGTGGTTTCGGTATCAAGGACAATTTGTCGTGTAATTGCAGTGCTCATAATGCCTTTTTATGTCAGACTAAGATTTTGGATTGAATAGGATGAGTCTACCAGAGATGAGCAAACAGGTAGAAATTTTCACCGATGGATCTTGTCTGGGCAATCCGGGGCCAGGTGGATACGGTGTTTTATTGCGCTATCAACAACACGAAAGAACCCTTAGTGAAGGTTTTCATCACACAACTAACAACAGAATGGAGCTGATGGCTGCTATTATTGGCCTGGAAACGCTAACACGCCCTTGCAAAATCATACTCACCACCGATAGCCAATATGTGCGTCAAGGTATCACCCAATGGATTCATAACTGGAAAAAACGCGGCTGGCGTAAAGCAGATAAATCCCCTGTCAGCAATGTAGATTTGTGGCAACGCCTTGACCAAGCAATTGCCCGCCATGATATTGACTGGAAATGGGTCAAAGGCCACGCAGGGCATAGTGAAAATGAACGCTGTGATGAGTTGGCTCGGACTGCGGCAAACTCACCGACAGAAACCGACACTGGATATATCGAAAATACAGATTAATTACGCTTTCGATAACATTTTGTTGCGCCAACTGCACCGCTTAATTTAGGCTTTAACAACGTTACTTTCATCTGGTTTAGAGTTAATGGTATTGTCCGTTTACGGGCAATAATCAGACTTATACAACCAAATACAGGCAAGTGCCGATTAAAAAAACCAGTTTCATTTCGCCAGGGTAATACTTGAAAATTCCCGCGATACAGCACTTCATAATTAAGCAGACTTAACCAATCAAGTTGGCGCATCAGGGAAAACATATGACTGCAATAGGGCTGACAGCGCCATAATCCGGGCACTAATTTTCCTAAGCCAAGCAAACTCAATGAATTGAAGCCACTAATAATAATCCAACCATCATCAATTATCACTCGGTCAACTTCCCGTAACAAACGATGAGGATCTTCACTGTAAGCCAGCATATGACTCAACAAACAAGCATCAACCGATTTTTCTTCAAACGGCAGATGGTAAGGATCGGTAATCACCTGCATATTCTGCCCTTCCTTACCAACATTAATCTGGTTGAAAATCGGGCACGCCTTGCTATCAATTTCGGCACTCAAATTACCGATTTTCAACAGATGGAAACCAAATATTTTCTGCCACCAGGGTTGTAATTGACGTTCCAAAGCGGCACGGTAATATTCCCCCCAAGGTAAATCAGCCCAAGAAGCCGGGGGGTTCATGTTCTGTATTGTACGTGCAGATTTCACGGCTTCTTTTCCTTAATAAACTGCTGTTAATAAGAGGTATACAATGAAGCTTATCAGCATTCCGGCCCTTTCAGATAATTACATTTGGTTACTCTGTGACGAAAATAGACACTCTGTCATCGTCGATCCGGCGGAATCACAACCTGTTCTTGATACCTTAAAATCGCATGGCTGGATACCCAATGCGATTCTACTTACCCATCACCATCACGATCATGTTGGTGGCGTTCCAGGCATTCTTGATCAATACCCCGAGCTACCAGTATACGGCCCAAAGGAAACACAGAGCAAAGGTGCCACAATGATAGTACGTGGCGGGAATAGCATCAATTTCGGTCATTTTTCTTTCCAAGTTATAGATGTTCCTGGTCATACTCTGGGACATATTGCTTTTTATCAGGCACCTTACCTCTTTTGTGGGGATACATTATTCTCCGGTGGCTGCGGGCGCCTCTTTGAAGGCACCGCTGAGCAAATGTATACATCTATAGGGAAAATAGCCGCGCTACCTGATGACACACTCATCTGTTGCGCTCATGAATACACCGTTTCTAATATGAAATTTGCGCATGCGATTCTACCTAATCAGGCCATCAGTGAATATCAGCAAAAAGTAACCCAAATGAGGGAAAACAATCAACCAACAGTACCAACCACGTTACAAATTGAGAAAAAAATTAACCTTTTCTTAAAGTGTGATGATGTTGATTTGCAAAGAAATATTGGAATTGAACCCAATACTCAACCGCTTTCCGTCGTTTTCCGTCAACTCAGAATGAATAAAGACCAATTCTGATTAAGATAGTTGCCATATCAAGATAAGATAAGTATTATTGCTCGTCTTTTAAGCAACTATAAAAATTAATCATGAAGACAAAAGCGATTCTGTTCGCATCTGTCTTGCTGGTTGGCTGTCAATCCGGGCCAGATTGGTCAACGACAGCCGGGCAACGGGCACAGAATTCGTCTTCAACGAGTCTGAAAACAGGCAAGGCAGCAGCAACTGATGATAGCGGCCAGTTTGCTGCCTACTGGAAGGATGGTGATCCTAGCACTCAACAAGAGCTATGGGGATACATTCGTGATGAGTTGAAGATGAAGATCCCTGACAATTACAGGGTTCGTGAACAACGAAATTACTACTTAAAACACAAGAGCTATCTCCACGATGTAACTTTACGGGCTGAACCGTATATGTACTGGATAGTCGGGCAGATTAAACAGCGCGATATGCCGATGGAACTGGTACTGGTACCCATAGTGGAGAGTGCTTTTAACCCGCATGCTACCTCACATGCTAAAGCAGCAGGTCTGTGGCAGATTATCCCAGATACTGGCCGCAACTACGGTCTTACTCAAGACAAATGGTACGATGCACGCCGAGATGTTGCCGCCTCAACAACTGCCGCATTGAACCTGTTGCAACGCCTCAACAAAATGTTTAATGGCGACTGGCTACTGACTATTGCTGCTTACAACAGTGGCGAAGGCCGTGTTATACGCGCCATGAAAGGAAATGAAGCAAAAGGCAAACCGACAAATTTCTGGTCATTATCACTGCCGAGAGAAACTGCGCTCTATGTGCCTAAAGTTCTGGCGCTTAGTGATGTCATCCGCAACAGCGATAAATATGGCGTAACGCTGCCAAAATCCAATAATCAACGGGCTCTTGCACAAGTTGATGTTGGGCAGCAAATCACGCTGTCTCAAGCCGCAGAAATGGCAGGCATGTCCCTAACTTCTATTAAGGCATACAACCCCGGATATAAGCGAGGAGTGACATCCCCTAATGGCCCACATTATATTATGCTGCCAAAGTCAAAAGTTGATCAGTTTAAAAATTCATTGACAGATGGAACCGTTTTAAACAATATTCGTCAGGAAGTTGCTAAAAATAACCTCCGCCTGAATAAACAAAGCCAATATAAAGTTCGTTCAGGTGATACATTATCCGTAATTGCAAAACGGTTTAATATTTCTATCCGTGAATTACAACGTATGAATAACCTAAGGACTGCCAATTTATTGAAAATCGGGCAGACATTGAGGGTAAATAACGACAACGCTATTATTTACCGCGTTCGTCAGGGTGATTCAGTGGCCAGCATTGCTAAACGTCACGGTATTAATATTAAAGACTTAATGAGCTGGAATGACGGCATAAAAATTACAGATGTCAAACCTGGAATTGAATTAACGCTTTATGTCAATGAATTTTCTGATGAAGCTTAAAATCCTTTCCCGGCGGTGTTTTAAGGACGACAATAATAGATGGCCCTCTTTTGGGGCCATTTCCTTTATATCCAGTGGGATAAAGCTGAAATTGTAATATTCATAGCAGCTTCATAATCAACATCCCAGGATATTAAACATGCTATTATTCAATATTATGATTCTACATTAGATAGCGTTATCACCCGATCTGCACAGGCAATCGTCGATGGTCTGTGGGCAATAATTATCCGAGTTATCGATAAAGCTGAAATCGCAGCATTAATAGAAGCTTCATTATCAATATCTAAGTGACTAGTCGCTTCATCCATGAATAAAATATTGGGGCGACGATAAAGAGCTCTGGCAATCAATAAACGCTGTTTCTGACCACCTGATAAGCTCCCCCCTAACTCACTTAACATTGTTTCATACTTCATGGGTAATTTAAGAATATCTTGATGGATATTGCTCAATATGGCACATTTCTCAACCCATATTTCGTCTCTATTATCATCGAAACCAGAAATATTTTCGGAAATGCTACCAGCAAAAAGTTTATCTTCCTGTAAAACACAGGCAATATGCTTACGATAATTATTTAGCCCAACATCCATAATATTGATATTATTAAAAAGAATCTCACCATGAGTGGGTTCTATTAAGCCAGCCATTAATTTCATCAATGTAGTTTTACCGATACCAGAAGGACCAACAATAGCAACACTCTCACCAGATTCAAAGCAAAGATTGAGATTATTAATAATTGGCTTACCATATTCATCATATCGAAAAGTTAAGTTCCTGACCTCCAAAGAGGATGCCTTTTCTGGTGCCACAATACGACGTGATTCTTTTTGCTCTTCTGTTTTAGATAACGCAATATCGGAAATACGCTCATTATGTAACGACAACATTCTGAATTGCAGAGCAATGTTAATTAGATTAGCTGTCCTATCCGCAAACAACCCCCTATATGCATTAAATGCCACAAACATTCCTACGGTCATACTCTCATTAATCACTTGATTAGTCGCTAATCCAAGAATAGTAATTTGTTCTAATGTGACGATTAACGCATTGACTTCAGCAAAAATCATATCAAATTTATTAAGACGAATTTGAGAGTTACTTGCTTCTATATTGAGATTTAGCCATTGTTGTGAACGATGTTTGATAAGACCTAATACTTTCAATGTAGTAATCCCATACAATGTCTCCATTAAATGAGAATTTGACCGCGCATTTTTTACAATTTGCTCATGGGAAGCTTGTTGATAATATTCATAAGTTATTACCCGAAGTAAGGTATAAATAAGTGTAAATCCTACCACAACCCATAATAGCCAGCCGCCATATAATAACATCATGATAAAAACACCCGTTACCATGATACTATCAATAACTCCTCTTACCAAGGTATCGGTAAACGTATCGCGAATAACATCTAATGAATTAAAACGCGATTGAATATCCCCAAGTTTTCGTTTTTCAAAATAGACTAAAGGCAACCCCATTAAGTGATTAAATAAGCCATTTTTCCACTGTATTTCGATCAAAGCCCCCATAACAATAGAAAGCCAAGATCGAATTAAACTAGCAAATGTCCGAAAAACTGTAAAAACAATCAGTCCAAGGCAAATAAGAACTAATAGATCTTTATCCTTTGATAAAATCACATGGTCCATGACCAATTGCGTTCCAATCGGTAAGAGTATATTAACCAGCTCGACAATGATAGATAAGCTAATTAATTTTACCAGAAATGCCTTAACTCCTTGGACATTATTAAATAATTCTATAAGTCTTACTGGGTTTTGTATAGTTTTAACCTTAACTTTAAACTCATTATTAGGCCATAACTCAAGAGCCACGCCAGTAAAATGAGAGGCAACCTCTTTTAACCCGATAACTCTACGACCAAATTCTGGATCATGAATAATAAATCGTCCAAATCGAATATGGACTAATACGACAAAATGATTCATATCCCAATGTAAGATACAAGGCAATTTTAGATTATGTAATTCATCCAGCTCTAAACTTAACGCTCGTGACTGCATCCCTAAATTATTAACTATTTCACCCAAACCTGAAATATTTTTCTCCATATTAGAGGAACCAAAACGCTGCCGCAAAGAAGACAGTTCCACTTTAATACCAAAAGCATGCCCTACCATCGCAATACATGTTAAACCGCTCTCAGAGGCTTCATTTTGAATAATTTGAGGAACCTTTTGTTTGAAACCTAAATCCAATTTTTTGTAGATGTCTTTTAACATATCTATTTCCCTATGTCCTGTTCCGTAAGACTTGATTTAATGCCATAGAAAGGCGTAAACATCCATTGGTACAAATAGCGTTTTTCCAAAAATACCGTAGTTTGCGCACGCATATTACTACTAATTTCCATGGAATTGCCTTGGTAGATAAAGCGATTTTCATCAAGTGTTGCAGTGACTTTATAGTAGGATTGATTAGTCATCGTATTGGATATAATAGGAGAATTACTGTAGCTTTTTAGTTCCTGATATGAAGCAGCCACATTAGAAATTGAAATAATATGTCCACCAAACTGACCAAATTTTTCATAAGGAAAAGCATCATAGCGTATATTGACTCGATCACCAATCTTAACATAGGGAATACTATTATTTGGCAGCCAGAATACTAAATAATAAAGTCGATCTTTTCCTGGACTGAGTTGTGCTAAACTATCACCTGTGTTAATCATTTGTCCCGGCGTTACACTTAAGGATTCCACCAATCCATCATAAGGAGCCGTGACTAACATAGCTTCATTTAGATCGATATTAGCCAGTTTTATTTCCAATTCTGAACGTTGATATTGATATTCAGATATTCTGTTATCAAATTCAACAGCCGTGGTAATCATATCACTCTTCAATTTTTCCACTTGAAGTTGCGCTTGTATTTTTTGACTATAAATATTTTGATATATACCTTGTTGCTGATAGAAAAGAGATTTTTGATTTGCTAATTGATCTTTATTAATAAGCCCTTTATGTAGATATTTTGTGTAGGAATTGGAATATTTTTCCATTGTAGCCAATCCCTCTTGGGCATCTCTAAGCAAATTTTCTACCGTAGAAATCACCCTAAGATACTCATCAATTTGTTGCTGAATATTCTTAAGTGTTTGGTTTTTATCTTCCTCTATTTTGGCAATAATTTGCTCAGTCAACATAATTTGACGATTTATCGATAAACGAGACTTTATGCTGACATTGCCTGAATCACTAATTTTGCTGGAATCAATTTTATAAAGCTTTGTTCCCCTCGATACAAAATCACCAGGCTTAATATATTGATCTGTAACTATTCCCTGTGTTGTGGAAAACAAAGTTATCGTTTTAGGCGAAGTAATCACCTCTCCTACTACGTTAATGCGCCGGGTATAACTACCGAAAAATATCAGAAAAATTATGGATAACGCGATAACGGTAGAGAAGAAAAATACTAATGGTGCAGGAATGACAGAAATAATGTGGGCTTGACCAAGCCATGAGTTTTTATGATTTCTAACGGAATAATTATAAGGAGTAATATTGTGTTTCATATAGTTAATCCATGTTAATCGGTTAGTCGTCAGTAATAGTCAAGATCCTCTGATGTTCAGCATATACCCGTCATCTTTCAAGTTGCCTCTTTGTTGTCTGCACTCGCTCACCCCGGTCACAGAGTTATCTGTTATCTATGCTCCCGGGGATTCACTCCCTTGCGGTCGCGACGCATCTTGAAATCCATAGGGTATAGTGCAATTACCCATACAAATATTATGTGTATTATTACTACACATTTTCATAAAAAAAATCAATCGCTTTTGGAATGGGTTTGCTATAACTGGAGCCGATCAGGAAAGTAGAGATAAAAATATGTTAAAGGCTAAACTATTTCATACTTTCCATCATCTCCCCAAATACAGTGAAATTTTGTGAGACAAAACACATTTTAAAAAATAACCATTGCATTCACAAAAAAAGCGCGTATTTATAATAACCACAATATTTATAAGGTTTATCCGGGTTTAGTACTAGATATTTTAGTCCTACAGTTTATATTTATATAGATATGCCCGTATGACTCCAGCAGTACGTCAAGAAATATAACATAGTCGAACGAGCATAAATGAACTGATGATATTCAGTACAATATCAACCCGAAAACCATCGCAAAGTGGAAAGAATATCTATACCCATGATGCACCGATGGGGCCATAACAATGTATATGTAGCCTGAGGGACAGATCATGAATTTCATCAATGTAATAAAGCCTACTCATGTTTGTAATTTATCTTGTACTTATTGCTACAATGAAGATATCCGCAAGCCAATTATGACAGAAGAGACTTTGTCCAGAGTCATTTTCGAAACTTTTTCTTACGCAAATCATTTAGGATGTTTTTCCGGTGTTGAATTTATATGGCATGGTGGCGAACCATTTATACCAGGCATAAAATTCTACGAAAACGTTTTACGGTTACAAGAAAAATATTCAAATGGAATCTCATATATCAATTCCATACAAACTAACGGAACACTTCTAACTAATAAATGGGTTAGTTTTCTTTCAAATAATGATTTTCTTGTTAGTCTTTCTATTGATGGCCCGAAAGCATTACATGACGCAAACAGAATAGATAAAAAGGGAAATGGCAGTTTTGATCGTGTGATGTCTGGAATAAGAAAATTAAACCAAGCAAACCAAAAGTTTGGTAGCGTACTTGTAATTAATAAACAAAACAAAGAACATGTTGAAAATATATATGATTTTATGGTATCAGAAAAAATAGCATTCAATGTTATACCAATGACAAAGTCCGGTAGTGCTGTATGCTCTTATGAAGATTTAGGTTTAGAAGCAGACGAATATTATGAACCTTGGATTAAGTTATACGATTTATGGTTTGATGCTGAAAATGATAGATATACTTATATCTCTGATTTCGTCAGGAAAACACAAGCTATAATGGCAGGAAGGGCAGCTGACTGCATTGGGATGTCACAGTGCGGTAATGCAAACTGTTCCACAGATCCCCTTGGTGATATTTACCCTTGTGCCAGCTTATCAGGTCATCCAAATCTTATATATGGCAATATCAATAAAAGCTCGCTTTTAGAAATAATGAATTCTGACGTTGCTAAAGAATACCGGACAAGAAAACCAACTAAATACTGTAACGCATGCAAATGGCAACATGTTTGCCATGGCGGATGTCAAGCAAGATCATATAAATTCTTTTCGGGTAATTATCATGAGAGAGATTATTATTGCCCTAGTTTATATAAAATATATGAACATATTGAGAAGAAACTTGCCACTAAAGGTATAAAGGCAAGAGAGCCCTATCCTAATCATATGGATGATGGATTAGGAGGGACACCTGCTTATATAGAATCATATATAAGCAATAAGCACCATCCTATAGAAATAACTTTATTGTAAATAGGAGAATAGAAATGAAAAAGCTTAACAAAGCTAGCCAAAATAAAACCTGGAACAAAGCGCTTATAGATTGTGTCGGAAAAAAATCAAACTCACTACAAGGAAAACCTATTCGTTCTAATAAAGTTGAAAAGCTTGTGCAATCAGCAACTATTCCTTCATGGAACAGCAATGTACACTCATATAGATTTTAATTCCCGGTAATATAACAAGAGCCTATTAAGCACAATAGGCTCTTTATGAATTTATTTAAAGATAGCCACTTCAGATATATATAACCATTCCAATTAGACATCATATTTTCAGCATGATTCATGCTCATTATTACTGGCATCAAATATACCTGTTATCTTTCAAGTTGCCTCTTTGTTGGCTGCACTCACTCACCCCAGTCACATAGTTATCTATGCTCCTAGGGATTCGCTCCTTTGCCGTCGCGATGCATCTTGAAATCTATTAGGTATAAATTAACTGTGCCTGAGGATTAAAACAGCACATCTTAGCAAAAACTCAATACCTCAGGCACTTTATTTTTAAACAAATCTTAGATCACAGTACAGTATCAATTACACATTGGATAAAAGGTTTTACCTCTTCACTTCTTTTCTTATCTAAAGGTTTTTTTGTTTCATCGGAAACATCAAACTTTCCTTTAAATTTTCCATCTGCATTCGCCGTTTTTTTATCTGACTTTCCAGCAATACTAATTGTGTATGAATGCCCTTTGGGCAGTAAATCCGTACATTTACTCAAGGCACCTTTTTCATTTGCATGAATTTCATTATTAACATTATTTACTGATGTTTCCGCAAAAGAAAACGGAATGTAAGCCAAACCAAGTAATAAAGCATATGATAGAAATTTCATCTCTTTTCCTTATTTACTAAATTAATCTAACAATTAACAGTACTAACTAACACTAACCAACTAATCTTTCTTAAACTCCAGTATATCTCCAGGTTGACACTCCAAATATTGACATATAGCATTTAAAGTAGAAAATCTAATTCCCTTAATCTTTCCTTTTTTTAGTAACGAAAGATTCTGTTCGGTAATTCCTATTGATAACGCGAGATCTTTAGATTTAACCTTCCTCTTTGCCATCATGACATCCAGAGTAATATGAATTGACACAGTGTACCCCTATATAATACTCTGATTCTCAGCGTATATATCACAGGCTTGATAAAGAATACGAGAAATTATAGCCAGACAAGCTGAAAGAAAAAAAGCAACAAAATGGCCGGTGGTTAGACTTATCGACATAAAATGATTTCCCGCCGACTCATTCATCGTTAACCATAACGTTAGCAAAGGCTCACATAGAATATCTAACACACTCCAACCAATCACTCCCCAACCAGCAAATCCTAAATACCTTGCTGTTTTCTTTGAAAAGTAATCCCTTTGACTATAACTTCTAAACAGTTGATGTAAAGCCCACAAGCTAAATATTAATGATGACAACGGGATACTTGTTATGAGAATTCCACCAATAAGCTGCCACCAACTGAAAGAGTACATATCAAAGTTAGGTAATATTCTCTCCGTGAGAGAAAATCCAAGTCCATACTTCTCTAGGATCAATTCTGGTTTCAACCAACTAAAAATGTTAATTATAATAGCCACCGTGATGATTAACAAAGAAAATTTAGATATCACTAAGCTAAGGTTAGTCACTCGATCCAATTTTGAAGAGTCTGTCATACTTACCCCCATCACCAAACATGTTCACACTATAACCAAAAATGACCACAAAACAACATTTTCTTATCGTAAAACGATAATAATTTCACACCTTGGATTAGGACAATTAAGTAACAGATTGTTTTTTAAGCATCTTTGGGAAAGTAAAAATGAACCGATAAAGTGGACGAACAATTTTTTCTTATAGGCAACGGGTATGTGGATTCATTATCTGGAATAAACGCCTATTAGGATAAAGACTAAATACATCCGCTATCAAAATATCAACTCACTAAATAATTCACATTGCCAGTGTTATTAATAACAACTATAAAAACAACCATATTTACCGCTAATAAAAATAGCGATAAAAAACAATTATTAAAACCTGGGTATAATGAATAAACGGATTAATACACTATAATAGACAAAGAGCAATATATTTAAAAAATTCTTCAAACCCAAAGATAAACAAAGTGGAGATACATTATGTTGAATACAACTTATCAGATTCCATTTCCAAACTTCTTTTATTTCGAACTGATAAGAATGGAAGATTGTATACCATTATGAATGGCTAACAAATCTAATCCAAGAATCGAAAATATTCACGAATAACACAAAAATCCTATCACTACGCCTAAGGAATACGACGATGAAAAACGCCTCAACAATGCGAGCGCCAGTGAAACTACCACCAATGCCATCTGAAAGCATAGCCTTAAAAACCTATAAATCGGTCAACATGGCACGATCCCATCTGGAAGGGGACGAACTCCTTTTTACTGACAATGATGGCTTCGAACGAGCCATTCGGCATGGTTTTTTCCTCCTGGAAGCGCCATCCTATATGAATTTTGAATACGGAGAGCGATTTGCATACCATTTCTTTGAGCCCGCCACAGAAGGGGAGCTTCGGCCTTATACGGGATTCAAATCGTGCACTTTTTCTAACAATTACGAAGGTTATTCCGACAAAAAACATGATCAATGGGAAAGTTTCCGCATCACGCGGAAACACTGGAACCTCATTCCAACCGAAGTCGCAACACTTGGCCGCCAGATGGCACACGTAGGTATATGCATATTACGCTCAGTGTTAAATTATGTTGGCATTCCTCGCAGTGATTGGGAATTAGTCACAGGCGGCTGTTCAGAAGGGCTGGGAAACCAGAATATGGGGTTTAATCACTACCGATCAGAGAAAGCCACCCGTGGCTCCAAGTTTCATCGAGATGTAGGATGGGTAACAGTCCTAAGAACAACTGAGCGGGGTCTTTTGGCCTATATAGATGGTGAGCTTTTGGCTATCGATCCAGTTCCTGGCTACCTAATTATTAACTTTGGTAGTTCAATCGAAGTGCTGACAGAAAATTTAATCAAGAATGTTCGGGCTAGTATACATGGCGTTGTTCGTACCGAACGAAACGGGCAACGCGATAGAGTGTCATATACAACGTCTTTAGTCAGCAATCTGACTGGTAATATCTACAAATATGGTCCCAAAGGCCCAATCAGCGTTCAATCTGTCAAAGAATTTGTTGCTCAGGAAGTCACCCGGGCATACGATGATGATGATGATACTTTGTAGATTGCTTCCTTAACGAAAGCACCAAATATGTTAAAACTATTTTCTGGCAACCTGTTTACAACAAATTTTTCTCTATCTAAAAATCTGAAACCGAGAAAATAGGAATAGTGTAAACAGGTTTTTCCACGTGCTTTTGATTAACATTCACTTTGGTAAAAAATATCAGCGAATACGTATATCATGAATAAATATGACAAAGCGTTATAAGATTGAAAGAATTTTCTAATAAAATTATATTGTTAACAATATTGCCTATTCATCTCTTTAAGTTACCCATCATCAGCAAATGATGAAATAGCAGCATATGTGAGCAAGATCCAATTCGTAATAGAATGAAAAAAAACAAATTATTCCTACAACACAGAATAATTATGAAAAAACAACCTCTAATTAATAGGTATTCAATCAATTAACATTCTAATCATAAAAATTCTATAAACTTTCTACTGCAAGAGATAATTATATTAATCTCTTACAACGCTTAAACTCAAAATCTGAGTCTGAATTTATATGCCTATGAAATAACCATTATTAAACAAGAGATTATATTAAACAGATCGTTCATTATCCTCCTCAATGCCGATAATTACAGTAGAACCAATTCCAATTCTGGGAAAATTTCACCTATAAATTATCATATTTACAAAAACATAACAAAATGATTTATAAGATTTTTATTAAAAATAAATCTTTAATAAAAAATACATCGTATTTTTATTGTAGGAATTTGCATTTTAATTCTTTCTATGCCATATATTAATCACATAGATAAGAAATATTAATTATGTAAATGCATATATGGCGAGATTGTCACTTATAGCTATGACAAATAATTATATATCATTTCTTTTCTAAAAAACGGGCAATGTCGAGTGAAGGTAATTTCATTTCTTTAACCTACAATTGGACCAAATGGGAGGCTTAATATTTCTATCAAAATGACAAAAATAGAATTTTGACACCAGTAAAACCACTCCTCAATTTTCAAAAGAAGAAGATTGAAGAAATTATTTACAAATTTCATCTAAATTAATAGTCCTTTTACTACATTATCATAGGACCATAACCATGAAAACCTCATCAACAATGCGATCTACAATTAAACTACCACCAATGCCATCTGAAATAATCGCTGCAAAAACTTATAAATCAGCAAACATAGTACGCTCCCATTTAGAAGGAGACGACCTTATTTTTACTGATGATGATGGCTTTAACCAGGCTATTCGACATGGTTTTTTCCTTCTGAAGGTTCCATCATATATGGATTTTGAACACGGTGATCGATTTGCATACCACTTCTTTGAACCCGCCACAGAAGGAGAACTTCGTCCCTATACAGGATTCAAATCATGTACTTTTTCCAACGGCTACGAAGGTTATTTCGATAGAAAACATGATCAATGGGAAAATTTCTATCTCAAACGACAACACTGGGACTTAATTCCATCCGAGGTCGCAAAACTTGGTCGCCAAATGGCACACATAGGTATATGTATATTACGCTCAGTGTTAAATCATGTTGGTATTCCCCGTAGTGACTGGGAATTAGTCACTTGTGGTCTTTCCGAAGGACTTGGACACCAGATGTTTGGGTTTAATCATTACCGCTCAGAGAAAGCTACCCGAGGCTCCAAATTTCATCGAGATCTAGGATGGATAACTATCCTAAGAACAACTGAACGTGGGCTGTTGGCTTATATAGATGATGAGCTTTTAGCAATCGATCCGGTTCCTGGTTACCTGATCATTAACTTTGGTAGTTCAATCGAAGTGCTTACAGGAGACTTAACGACAAAAGTTCGGGCTAATGTACATGGCGTTGTTCGTACAGAACGAAATGGACAGCGTGATAGAATGTCATATGTGATGCTTTTAGATAATGATGAGGCTGGCGATATCTACAAATATAGTTCAAAAGGCCCGATCAAAGTTCAATCCGTCAAAGACTTTGCCATCCAAGAAGTTAATCGGGCATACGATAATGATGATAGCGTTTTATAAATATTTTCAGCACAATAAATCTAAAATATTGCAGTTTGAATATATACCCAATAGATTTCAAGTTGCAGCGCGGCGGCAAGAAAACGCATCCCCAGGAGCATAGATAACTCTGTGACTGGGGTAAGTGAACGCAGCCAACAAAGCAGCAGCTTGAAAGATGAAGGGTATAAATGATAGATATAAATAGGAATCCAGCAAACTATAAAACAGCAAACTTCCGACGTTATTAATAGATTTAATTATATAGTAAAAGATGGTTTCTTCTGGCAATCAGAATAACCTGTTTGCAACAAACTATTCTCTATCTAAAACCTAGAGAACAGGAATAGTACAAACAGGTTTTTCCACGTACCCCCTTAATAAACATGAAAAATATTTAATTATTTAAATAGTCTTAAAAGAATTTTTAAATAAAATTATGGGTTGTCTTAGATAAATAATTTGATCTAGGACAACTCCAATCAATATATATTAGACACATACAGCTATGTCACTTACCACTCGCATGATATTACCTCCTTAGATATACACTTTTATTGTATATCCACTCACTGACCCTCAGTAAAACTGTGTCATGACGTGGATTTACGATTTATTAAAATAACCACAATAATGGTTGAAAAAATACCTATAAATGTTGCAAAGAAAACAATGCTTGCGGAAAAAAAATAAGATATTGTGGAACCTATCAAAGGGCCAATAAACATGGAAAAACCAACAGAAATTGACGTTAAACCAAATATTTTAGCCGAGTTATCATTAGTTGCAAATTTCTGCATATAAATGGTAACAATAATATTATTCATAGACGATCCTATTCCTATTATTACCATTGCTAAAAACATAAGAAATAAATTGATTTCATCAGGAAACGAATCGTTAAATTGATTTGTTATTCCTATTAAAAGATACCCCAACCCCCACAAAAAGAATGAAAACAACATAATATTTAAAGATATGTTAATCTTATATTTTCCAAATACCAAACCAATTAAAACACCTGAAACACCAGAAAGACACATGGCAAAACTATAATGGCTTCCATTGAATCCCTGCTCCATAAAGCTAAGAGCTATTAAGCTATCTGATAAATAGCCAAAACAAGTTAAAGTGGAAATAACAATAAATGAAAACAATATTTTATTATCTTTCATTATATTAAAGTAATTAATTAGCGATATTTTGTTTTTTTTGCGGTTAACATCAATCAAAGGTTCTGAAACAAAAACATATAAGACTGCTGAAATAAAATAAAGCATTGATATTAAAATAAGAATCTGTTTTGTTGAGTAGTAGATAAGAATAAAACCTAAAAATAACGGGGCTAACATTTTGTATATTTGAAATAAAACTTGCCAATAACTAAAGTTTTTTTCAAACTTTTTGGTTGATATGTTTTTTAATATTAAAAAATTAGAAGGTCCTAAAAATAAACGAAGGATGTTTTTAATAAAAGAATAAAGAATATATATATTAATGTCATCAATATTGTATTGAAAAGTGGTAATAACACCACAAAGTAACGAAATGATAATAATGTACTTTTTGGGTTTTATATTTTCATCTACAAATGACGAAACATAGGGCGTTAGAAATAGTAACGATACAGCATATGAAATTGTATATAAAGATGAGTATATCGCTCCACCGTTCCAGTGATATGTGATTAATGTGAATGATATTATCATCTCCAAATACAAGGTGAAAGAATTTCCTGAGGAGGCTAATATTAATTTGCAAAATTGTCTATCCATCATTTTTCTCCAACTAAAATAGCCTCATTAAATATAGAGATTACAGTAATTAAATTTTTTTTGGCATTTCCACTTGAATAATATCCACTATTAATTTAATTACTGCATCTTTAGTTAAGGTATCAGTATCAATAATTTTCCAAGTGTCATCATAAAATGTCTGGCATTGATTAAAAACGTGTTTTTGATATTCTATAAAATCATATTTTTCATTTATCTCTAACTTTCCAGACTCACTAGATTTTAATATTTTCTTCCTTTTTTCAGCAATATTTGGAGGAACATCAAGATATATCACCATGTCTGGTTTTGTGTTTATCGATAGAACCGACTTACTTAATTTTGCTAATTCCGTGGATTTCAGTAAGAATCTTGCTAAATATTTATAATACCAACTATCACATATAATAATTTTACCTTGCAATAAACAAGGTTGAATAATTAAACTATCTAAAACAGCAAACCATGATGCTATCAATAAAATCCAATGCCGGTCACCAAGTTCACCCAATGGAGCAGAAATATCATAATCCCAAAGGACATCTCGTATTTTTCCCATATGATACATACTATACCCAGATGGTAGTAAAGGATAATTCTTATCTAAAAAAACAATATTATTATAATCTAGAGACAAAATATCATAAACTTCGCGTGAAATTGTTGATTTACCTGCACCATCATTTCCTTCAAAAGCTATAAATAAACCGCGTTTAATCATTTCTTTTTTCCCCGTAATACGCTTCAGTATCAAGTG
Source organism: Photorhabdus heterorhabditis (assembly GCF_018448905.1). Lineage (GTDB taxonomy): Bacteria > Pseudomonadota > Gammaproteobacteria > Enterobacterales > Enterobacteriaceae > Photorhabdus > Photorhabdus heterorhabditis. The sequence goes on from NZ_RCWA01000023.1 coordinate 34,504, forward strand.
AATTTCTACCACTACCGATAATAAATGGTTTGAATCCATATTTTTGATATAATTTATGCATCTCAGCATACGTTTTATAAATATCTTCAAAAATAGGTCTAGGGTGATTTTGATATTCAGAACCATGATCGGGATGAAAGACCGCTATTGCTGGAACTATGCCATTTTTTGAAAAAAAACCCATTCCTTGTACTAAATCATTTAAAGGTTCTAATCCCGCTACAAACCCAACATAAACATTGCCTTCACCTAACTCTGAAACAGCAGTCAGGTATGCTTCTAATAGATTATCTCTCCCGTAGTCCTGTGATTTACCAGGACATATCTGATCAAATAATTTAGGATTAAATATTTCTAAACTAATAGCCCAGCTATCAACGAATTCAGAAATTCCCTTTATTTTATTTAGATCTTTAGGGGGCATTGATATTAGATGGCTGTTAAGGTTGTTTTTTTCACAAAAAGGTTTTAGCGAAATTAATAATTGTTTGTGCATTTCAAAACCAAGATCATAATTACGAGTTGTCCCACCATTGATGAGTATTCTTTTATATCTATTAATGTTGTTAGCTTCTATTATATTCATAACTTCAATTACTTTTGACGGTCTAATAGACTTTTTATGATCTGATAAACTATTTCTAGCTTCACCTAATGAACAAAATTTACACTGACGACCATCATTAAAATAATAACAATGCCCTGGCGAGAAAAAACCCAAAGTTGTATCAACGTACACCGTGACGTATTCTTCTACTCTACTGCCATCTAAAAGTTCTATACCATATATGTCTGGTTTTATGGGAAATATAACTTTAAATAAAATGTTGTGGGCTTTTATATAAAAATTCCCATTTTTATATATTAAATCATAATCAGAATTTTCATTATAGTTACAGGCAATAATTGTACCATCGTCTAAAATAACTTCTTGAGGTACAGAATATGTTGTTTCTAATTTAGAGCTATCACTTGTTCCATACGCCCTTCTTTTTGGAATAAAATTTCGTTTACTATATTCATATATCACGTTTTTATCATATTTTAATCCAGAACATAACACTCTAATTTTTAATTCTATAGTATTCATTTTTATATCCTCATTAATTCTAATATTGTATCTCCTGCACTTTTAGAAGAAACAGCTATGATTGCTTTTTTCTCAAAAAATAAAGAATCTGTAGGTGATAGAGTATTATAACTATTTCCATCACGAGTCATTATATATCCCCCTGATTCCTCAAGGATTAGTTTAGCGGCTGCTATATCGACACAACGTTCGTGACCCATAAGTGATAAATCGAAGAATGCATGTAAAACGCCACTAGCGATCAAGCATATATCTAAACTTGAACAAGATGAGATTCTTACTTTATTTGCCTCATTAATAATTTTATTCTGAACCTCTGTATACTGATTATTTCTCGCCCTATGAAATGATACTCTCAAATCGTTTAGTTGAAATGAGGGGCTTGTATATATTCGCTTGCTGGTATATATGCTTTGTATATAAGAACCTTCTCCCAATGATGCTTTATATATAATGTCTCTTGGAATATCATATACCCAGCCCATAATGTATCTATCATTCTTGTAAACAGCTATTGATGTAGTATAGGCAGGATAACCCATAAGCAAGTTATGAGTACCATCAATAGGATCAATTAGTAAGGAAACTTTATCTTTAATATTTACAGATTGTGATTCAGAATCGTCTTCTGAAATAATGGTGACCTTGAGTTCTGATTTATCCAAGTGCTCGTAAATTATATTATTTAAAATGATATCTATTTCTACCGTTTCGCCACAGTATTTGTTATCATATCCGATATGAATAGTGGAAAGCTTAGCAAGCCATATTCTACGAATCTCTTCTCTGAGTTTGTGAAAGTGTATTTCTAAATAATTACTAACTTCATTATTGAATATATACCTCATGTGACATGTTCTCCCAAATAAATGAGTTTTTTATGCCAATCCTCGGCTGTTAAATATATTATTGTCTTTTTTACATCAAATAATCTACCTGCATAAATTGCATAATCTGACGATGAAAATGCCCCTAATGTTTTTGGAGAAAATGATACTTTATATATTTTCGATTTGTACCCAACTAAATTTACAAGCATCTTGTAAGCTAATTGAATACTGCCTCCTGTGTAGGATTTATCAATTATCAGCCAACTTTCGTTTTCTTTTCCTTTAAATTTTGGGTATATTTCATTGAATAATTTTCTTTTATGCAGTAAACCACTATCATTTTCACGATGTATTTCGCAGAAATATATATTTTTGTCTAGTGTTTTTGCATGATAAGATAACGCAAGGGGGATTCCTCCCGAAATAATAAATAATTTGTTTTTAGCTATCGTAAAAACCTTATCCCACAGGTAATGATCTTGGTAAATGTTTTCTATGTTTAATGTAGGGCAAGTTTCCAATGAAAATAAATTAATACTTTTACTGTATTCGTAACGAAACTCATCATATAAATCAATTGTTTTTTGTGGGGCATCTTTTAATTTTACTGATTTATCAAGTCCTCTTGAGTATATTAATTCTAATTTGTTTGTTATTCCTTTATTTATTATTGTGGATAGGATGTTTTCTTTATTTATTTTTAACTCACATAGTTCAGTACCATATAAGGCTAATTCAGGATCTAAACCATATCCATCTACTAAGTTACCTATGTCAGAGGTAAGTTTATTTATATTTAAATAATCAACTAGTTCATCCCAAATATGTATTATTTCAGTACTTGATAATCTTGATATGGGTGATGACAAATTACTTAAGTCCATTAACATTTCTTCTGCATCGCGTAGATGAAATATTGTTTCTTGTAATTAGCATCCATTGTTTATTTGGTTCAAATATTCTTGAATATTATTAGTTTTAGTTCCCTTTAATGTTCTCCAGCAGTGGTGCTTACTTATAATCTTTATTCTTTCCATGGCATTCCCCATATGTACTATACCCTTCATCTTTCAAGTTGCTGCTTTGTTGGCTGCGTTCTCTTGCCGCCGCGCTGCAATTTGAAATCTATTGGGTATATTCATGTTAATGCCCCTAGTCTTTCGAATTCCGATATATAAAAATTAGCATTTGCATTAGTTATTCCAAGTTTTTTTAATTCTGAAACAACTTCAAACTCTGTTTTTTCATTATCTATTACTAACCAAACTTTATATGCATCCAAATTAATTTCACATAATGCTTTTTTTGCGAAAAGTATTAACTTCCCATCCTTGTACAAGACTCTGTACCATAAATTTTTTACTATTGGTTTATTATCTTCATCTGATAATGAAATGTCAGATGTATTAGCTATTCTTTTTTTTGCAAAAGATACATTGTAACTAAAAATATCTTTTCCTTGACAATAGTCTAAAGTTAATTGCCACATTTTAGCAACTGAATTTATGTAATCAATTGTTGAAACATCATTGATTACATTAAATTTCGAACAAACCATCAAGTATATAGATGTTATTGGATGGTCTTTTCCAAATACCTTCATTGCATTTTGATAGCGCCACTTTATTAAAGTGGATGTATTTTTACTCGAAGCCAAAATATAATCCATTGCTGAATTAACTGTTCGTTCAAAGTTGAATGCCGCTGATATCAGGTCATTATTTAAAATATTCCCAATCCCATCGGAAAAACACTTTTCTCCAAAGTTTTTTGCTTTGGTCTTAAGTATTTCACATAATTTAGTTTTATTTATACCTCCTTTTAACTTGTTAAAATTATTTGATTTTATAATCGATTCCCCTGTTAGTATCCTATGAGATAAATGTAATTTATACCAATCGGAATTTGAGCTTCCATTGTTGATTATCTTCATGATTTCTTTTATCTCTTTTAAAGAGATTATTGTCACTTCTAACATTCCTATATCGGATGGTATAAATATCTCTTCGCATTCTATTTCTCGTTCTCCCTCCAATATAACATAGACATCATAATCAGATTTTGGTGTTGAAAACCCTTCAATGACTGAGCCTGACAAGTAACAAGTATACAGATCAGTATCATTAAATTTTTTATTTATTATTACTGTTATTTCCCTTTTTACGTTAATAATGTCCATGTTTTATGTTTTACCTTATAAATGAAAGGACAAATAAAGGAATAAAGGTTATGACATACCTTTATTCCTTATTCTATTAATTAGGGGATGAGCTCATTAAACCATTATCATAATTTAATTTTTCATCATCAGTTAGCGGCCTAAATGCCTGTGCTATTATCACATTCATTATATGCTCCTATAGGATTTTTTTAAAAATATACCAAATCAAAATTTAATTCAGCATAGTAATAATAACAACTTTTTTTATTTCAGTTATGTAATAGTTAAATGTTTGTGAATTACATCACAACTAAAAATATAACCCATTGAAAAAACTTAAATTATTTATTGCTTTTTGCGATAAAAAGTGTATCAAGCTTGGTATGCTTTCCAATAGGTTAATTTGACGTAATCATCTGAATTTATTGTTATTATTTTTTCGGTCATGTATTCAATGCGGTGTTCATCATGTAAGATTCTGTCATTTATTAAAAGAATTCTTGATGGCCAAAATACACGTTTTTATTATCCTTTCAGGTCACCGTATTCTTCGTTGGCGTAACCGGAATTCATGCTGTCATCCACGCTTCCCCTCTTACAGTAACCGTCGAAACAACAGCATTTGCTACTCGGAACTTGAGCGGGTATACGATAATGATAGTGACGCTTTGTAGATATTTTCTGCACAATAAATTGGTGTTATAACGCAGATTTGAGCTGACAGATACCTTTATATCAGTGTCTGTCAGGTTAAATCGGCAGGTGAACCTCGATCCCTCTCGGGCTCACAAATCCTTAGATATACCTGTTATCTTTCAAGCTGCTGCTTTGTTGGCTGCATCACTCACCCCAGTCACATCGTTATCTATGCTCCCGGGGATTCGCTCCCTTGCCACCGCGCTGCAATTTGAAATCTATTGGGTATATGAGAATGGATTTTGAATAACCAAGCTGTCTTCCAACATCTGCCCGTGATTCATGTCTTCACTATAGAGCGCCCGACAACCTGCGATGACCGCGGCCGCCACAATACAAGAATCGTAGAATGACAAGTGATAACGCTCTGCAATAAACCTAGCTCGGTCATGAACTTCAACCGTAAGAGGCACGATTTTGCAAAAACTACGTACAATATCGAGGAACTCCGCTATCTCTTCCCAACTCATCTTAAGTTTACGCACACACACGTGCGCCACTTCATTGAGCACCTGCACACTGATGACCGGATTCGCCTTCAGCAACGCTTCGGCACTATCGGCCTTGAGCACATCTTGGGACAGCAGGTACAGCACCACATTGCTGTCGATGAAACCGCAAGACTTAGCCCCTGTCATTCGCTTCATCTCTGCTGAACTTGAAATCTGCCGGCAACTTACCGCGGAATGTCCGAAGACGCTCCAACAACACCTCAGATCCAGGCTTCTTGCATACCGCAAAGGTACGCGGATCATCCACTACAATCTCAATATCATCACCTTCACGCAATTCCAGAATTTCAACTAAGCTAGCCGGCAGACGTATGGCAAGGCTGTTACCCCATTTTGCTACTTGCATAATATTACCTCCTTAGATATACATTTTTATTGTATATCCATTCTTGCAAAATACAAGCTTACCAAATGTATCTCACCCGAATACGGGAAAGACTTTTACCAAATTTCCTGTGACTAAAAGAATGTATATACCCAATAGATTTCAAGTTGCAGCGCGGCGGCAAGGGAGCGAATCCCCGGGAGCATAGATAATTATGTGACCGGGGTGAGTGATGCAGCCAACAAAGCAGCAACTTGAAAGATGAAGGGTATAAATCTTTTTCCTCTGGCTTTTTTCCCCGCCAGCATATTGGGCGGGGTCGTTATGAGTTATCTTGTTCCGAAAAGCATTAATTAAACTTTCAGTTACAGCCAGAAGAACCAGGCAAATAGAGAAATGATCATGATACAAGCAATATTCAAAACTATCCCCACTCTTACCATTTCAGTCTGTTTGATATGACCAGAGCCAAAAACAATCGCATTAGGCGGTGTGGCAACCGGCAGCATAAAAGCACAAGACGCTCCAAAGCCGATAATCAGTGTCAACGTCACCACCGGCATACCCAATGCTTCCGCAACTGTTGCAAATACTGGCACCAACAAAGCTGCACTCGCTGTATTACTGGTAAATTCAGTCAGGAAGATAATAAACGCAGCCACCGCAACAATGATCACAAACCAATGGCTTGCACCGAAAGTAGCAGCCATACCATTCGCCATAATTTCACTGGCACCTGAGTTTTTCAGAATGGCACTTAAAGTCAGGCCACCACCGAACAACATCAATACGCCCCACTCGGTGTTATTCTGAATCTGAGACCAACTCGCAACACCGGTTACACCAATCAGAATAGCGGCACTGACAGCGATAATGGTATCCAGATCTTTCACCCCTCCCAGAGCGGAGCTAATCGCAGTACTAGAGATCCAGCAAAACACCGCAGACAGAAAAATCAGCATGGTCATCAAACGCTTGCCAGTCCAATCTAATTTCTCCAACTTCATGTCGAATTTATGATTCAAATTCGGGCGCAACATTAGATACATGACACCCACCATCATTGGCATCAAAATCACAACCAGAGGAACACCAAATTTCATCCAACTAAAAAAATCAATTCCCAGTTGAGCCGCCGCAATCGCGTTTGGTGGGCTACCGACCAGCGTACCTAAACCACCAATACTTGCACTATAAGCAACACCCAGCAATACAAACACAAAAGTATGACGTTCAGAGCGTGTATCTAAATTAGACAAAATCCCTAATACTAATGGCAACATCATGGCAGCTGTCGCTGTGTTACTGATCCACATGGAAAGGCCAGCGGTAACACCAAACAACAACATCACCGCTACAGACAAACGCCCACGAGCAATCATCAGCAGACGGTTGGCGATCAGTCTATCTAGTCCTTGTATATGAAGTGCCGTTGCCAGTGCAAAGCCACCAAAAAACAGAAAGATAATGGGATTAGCAAAAGATTTCAGTGCATCTCCCGTATTCATCAATCCCATGCCAACAGCCAGAATTGGAATACATAACGCAGTAATCGTGACGTGAATAGCTTCAGTCAGCCACAGCACACCAACAAATACCATCAATGCCAAACCCGCATTAGCTTTTTCACCAAACGGCAAAGTATTGAGCAAGATAAACAGTAATAAAATATCCGCAGCCAGAATAATTAAGCCTTTTTTATTAGAAAAATTTGGCTTCATGGCTGGAGTTAAAGATTCAGAAGCATCCATGGTGACTCCATTAGCGCCGGTGATATCTGATCCACCATTGCTACAATTGTTAAAAAAATACAAGGCGTGTGAATATAAGGAGTCTGCCCTAAGAAGAAAATGCAGTTTTTTGAATTTTGAGATCTAAAGCGTGGGAATGGGGTCAATTAAATCATAACAGATGTTATTTCATACAAATTTTTGTTGTTATATCACATTATTACATCTTTATAGGTATAGGAAATATTTACGTTTTATGCAGGTTTTCTGAGTACAAAATCCGATGCGTTTTACCTTTACTAATTACCTATTAAATCGTAAAAGTGATAAACTCACATAAAAATTATTATAGTTAACAGTTTAATATGATGGGTGAAATTATGAATGATAAAAGTATGAGTTTCTCTGTAAACAAGGATCTGGATGTTCATTCAAAAAGTTTTGATGCCTTCATATCATATATGGAAAACAGCAACGATCTTTGGGTTATAAAAGACAACGAATCCCGATTCGTCTATGTTAATGATGCTACGCTTTATTACAGTGGCCTGCCTAAGGGGTTTAACATAGAAGGTAAGCTTGATAGTGAATGTCCAGCACCGTGGGCTGAGTTTGCAGATATTATACAAGCTAATGATAAAAACGTAATGACTAGTTTAAAAACCATTCCGGTACTAAATACCTTAACTTATGGCGGGAAGCAAAAAATAATCCAACCATTTTTAGCCAATGTCACACCGCTAATGAAGGATGGAAAATGTATTGGGGTTGTTGGTCACGGTAAAAAACTAGAAATTTATTCCATGTATCATTTTGAAAATAATAGACATCCTGATTCATTAACTCTTGGCACACCAACTGATTTATTTACTGATAGAGAGTTCGATATCGTATTTTTTGCGTTGCAATCACTCAGCGCCAAAGATATAGCTAGAAAATTAGGCATTTCATATAGAACGGTACAAAGTCGGTTACAATTAATTTATCAAAAAATAGGGATAAATTCATTAAGCCAGTTAAAAGAATTTTGCCGGGGTAAGGGGTATAATAACTATGCGCCTACCCGATTTATTAATCCTAACCCCTATATACCTCTGGCATAATAATGCACAACATCGTTGTCTTCACTATGCCATTAGGATTCTGTTTTTAGCAGAATCCTATCCCTCATTAATTTAACCCTATCTTTTATACAGAAGATTTTATCTCGCTATATTCGTGTTTTTGAAATCTGGCATTAATTAGGGCGATTTTTTAACCCTAACAAATAGTTTTTCCAGAGATTATTGTTTGAAACCCATAAACATAATTACCTATTGCGTCGTAAAAATGATACTCTCACATGGAAGTTATTACTGTTTTATAGTTTTATAATTTTATAATTTTATAATTTTATAATTTTATAATTAAATCATTACGGATAAAATTATGAAAGATAACACGATGAGTTTCTCTGTAAACAAAGATCTAGATGTTCATTCAAAAAGCTTTGATGCCTTCATATCATATATGGAGAACTGTAATGAATTTTGGTATATAAAAGATAAGGAGTCGAGATTTATCTATATGAATGATTATGGACTTCATCATAGCGGACTACCCACAGGGTTTAATGTTGAAGGTAAACTGGATAGTGAGTGTCCGGTTTATTGGTCTGAGGTTGCTGATATCATTCAATCTAATGACCGTAGAGTGATGGAGGAAAAAAAAGTCATTCCTACTTTGATTACATTTATGTATGGAGGTAGGGATAAAATTATTCAACCATTTATGGCAGATGTCACGCCTTTAATAAAAGATGGAGAATCGATTGGCGTAGTAGGCAGAGCTAGAAAGCTAGAAGTTTTTTCAATGTATCATATGGAAATTAATAAACCTCCTGAATCATTATCATTTGGCAACCCAACTGATTTATTTACTGATAGAGAATTCGATATCGTATTTTTTGCGTTGCAATCACTCAGCGCCAAAGATATAGCTAAAAAATTAGGTATTTCATATAGAACGGTACAAAGTCGGTTACAATTAATTTATCAAAAAATAGGGATAAACTCATTAAGCCAGTTAAAAGAATATTGCCGGGGTAAGGGGTATAATAACTATGCGCCTACCCGATTTATTAATCCTAACCCCTATATACCTCTGGCATAATAATGCACAACATCGTTGTCTTCACTATGCCATTAGGATTCTGCTTTTAGCAGAATCCTATCCCTCATTAATTTAACCCTATCTTTTATATAGAAGATTTTATCTCGCTATATTCGTGCTTTTGAAATCTGGCATTAATTAGGGCGATTTTTTAACCCTAAAAAATAGTTTTTCCAGAGATTATTGTTTGAAGTCCATAAACATAATTATCTATTGAGTCGTAAAAGTGATACTCTCATATGAAAGTTATTATTGTTTTATAATTTTATCATAACGGGTGGAAATTATGAAAGATAACACGATGAGTTTTTCTGTAAACAAAGATCTGGATGTTCATTCAAAAAGTTTTGATGCCTTCATATCATATATGGAAAACAGCAACGATTTTTGGGTTATAAAAGACAACGAATCTCGATTCGCCTATGCAAATGATGTTGCGTTTTATTACAGCGGCCTGCCTAAGGGGTTTAATATAGAAGGGAGGCTTGATGGTGAATGTCCAGCACCGTGGGCCGAGTTTGAGGATATTATACAAGCCAATGATAGATATGTAATGACTAATCAAAAAACCATTCCAGTACTAGATACCTTCACCTATGGGGGAAAAGAGAAAAGAATCCAGCAGTTTCTAGTCGATGTTACACCGCTAATGAAGGATGGAAAATGCATTGGGATTGTAGCGCACGGAAGAAAACTTCAAATTTATTCCATGTATCATTTTGAAAACAACAGGCATCCTGACCCATTATCATTTGGCAACCCAACTGATTTATTTACTGATAGAGAATTCGATATCGTATTTTTTGCGTTGCAATCACTCAGCGCCAAAGATATAGCTAAAAAATTAGGTATTTCATATAGAACGGTACAAAGCAGGCTACAATTTATTTATCAGAAAATAGGGATAAACTCATTAAGTCAGTTAAAAGAATATTGCCGGGGTAAAGGGTATGATAACTATGCGCCTACCCGATTTATTAATCCTGATCCCTATATACCTCTGGTATAACAATGCACAACATCACTATCGTCACTATATGCTACTGGGTTCTGGCTAAGCAGAACCCCCTACGTCCCGAAGCGTAGAAGCACCTGTACACCTCATGTCAGCGATTTTCTCACCTTAATAAATAAGGCATTTGGGATTCTTATCACTTCATTATTAAACTTTCCATTTCAAACCCAGCTCTTCGACATGCCTTTAATAATCTGTCGAATTGCTCATGGATTAGATATATACCCTTCATCTTTCAAGCTGCTGCTTTGTTGGCTGCGTTCACTTGCCTCCGCCCTGCAATTTGAAATTTATTGGGTATATATTATTACAGCTTTTTCCCTGAGTCCGCACTGATGCGGAATACTAAAAAATAGCTGTACTAAGACGTTAAACCCCGCTAAGTACAGCCAAATATTTTCCGAATGGAAAAACGACTAAAAGGTCATACATGAACTTTAATTGTTCAGCAATGCTCTTTTATAGATATTAGAATATTCAGAAAGTTTAGTTATTTCTGGAAATATTGGAAGTCGCATTAAGTACGTTAACGAACGTCTTAAAAAAATATTTGTTAAAGCATTTAAGGAGGGTTTTACCCCTCCTATACCCTTCATCTTTCAAGTTGCTGCTTTGTTGGCTGCTTTCTCACCCCAGTCACATCGTTATCTATGCTCCTGGGGATGCGTTCTCTTTCCGCCGCGCTGCAAATTGAAATCTATTGGGTATATACTTAATTACCGATTCGATTAAGCCTGACCTTTTACTTCTTTCAGGCCCCTGAAAGGAGCACGGTTACCCAGCGCTTCTTCAATACGGATCAATTGGTTGTATTTAGCAACGCGATCAGAACGGCTCATAGAACCTGTTTTGATTTGACCAGCAGCGGTACCTACTGCCAGATCAGCAATAGTAGCATCTTCTGTTTCACCGGAACGGTGAGAGATCACTGCGGTATAACCCGCTTCTTTTGCCATTTTGATAGCAGCCAGAGTTTCTGTCAAAGAACCAATCTGGTTGAATTTGATCAAAATGGAGTTAGCAATGCCTTTCTCGATGCCTTCTTTCAGGATCTTTGTGTTGGTAACGAATAAGTCATCACCAACCAACTGGATTTTTTCACCCAACACTTTGGTTTGGTAAGCGAAACCATCCCAGTCAGATTCATTCAGGCCATCTTCGATGGAAACGATTGGATACTCTCTGGTCAAATCTTCCAGATAATGCGTAAATTCCTGAGAATTGAAAGTTTTTCCTTCACCTTTCAATTCATAGTTACCTGTTGCTGAGTTGTAGAATTCAGAAGCTGCGCAATCCATAGCCAATGTGATATCTTTGCCCAGAACATAACCTGCTTGTTCTACCGCTTCTTTGATGGCCGCCAGAGCAGCAGCATTAGACTCCAGGTTAGGTGCATAACCCCCTTCGTCACCCACAGCAGTACTCATGCCTTTTGCTTTCAGGACCTTAGCTAGGTTGTGGAACACTTCAGAACCGATACGAACCGCTTCTTTCAGCGTTTTTGCACTAATCGGCTGAATCATGAATTCTTGGATATCAACGTTGTTATCCGCATGCTCACCACCGTTGATGATGTTCATCATCGGCAACGGCATAGAGAATTTACCCGGAGTACCATTCAGTTCAGCAATATGTTCGTACAATGGCATCCCTTTCGCAGCAGCTGCCGCTTTTGCGTTAGCCAGAGAAACCGCCAGAATCGCGTTAGCACCGAATTTAGATTTGTTTTCGGTACCGTCCAGATCGATCATGATTCTGTCGATGTTAGCCTGATCTTTTGCATCCTGGCCGATAACTGCCTGTGCAATCAGTCCATTTACTGCATCAACAGCTTTCAGTACACCTTTACCCATAAAACGGGATTTGTCACCATCACGCAGTTCCAATGCTTCGCGGGAACCGGTAGATGCACCAGATGGTGCCGCCGCTAAACCAACAAAGCCCCCTTCCAGATGTACTTCTGCTTCTACGGTTGGATTACCACGGGAGTCGATGATTTCACGAGCGATCACTTTAACGATTTTGGACATTAGGTTTTCCTCAGTACAAGTTATATTTCAAGTAAGTGGCAGAACATCTGATACCGCCACTTACTGCACATCTTATTTGAGCTGGCTTTTCTGATAGTTACCGGCAGCTTTTACAAAACCGGCAAACAACGGATGGCCGTCACGAGGAGTAGAAGTAAATTCTGGGTGGAACTGACAAGCCACGAACCAAGGATGGTCGGGTATCTCAATAATTTCCACTAATTTATTGTCTACTGAACGGCCGGCTACCCTCAGACCAGCATCTTCAATGCGTTTCAGCAGCAAGTTATTAACCTCATAACGATGACGATGGCGTTCAATGATAGTCTCTGCACCATACAAGGTACGAACCAAACTATCTTTGGTCAGGTGACATGGCTGCCCCCCCACACGCATCGTTCCACCGAGATCACTCTCTTCGCTACGCACTTCTAAATTACCATCCTCATCACGCCATTCGGTGATAAGGCCAACAACCGGGAATCGGCAATCAGGTTCGAATTCTGTTGAGCTGGCTTTTTCCATACCTGCGACATGGCGTGAGAACTCAATTAATGCGACTTGCATTCCGAGACAAATTCCCAAATAAGGAATTTTGTTCTCACGGGCATAACGGGCTGTCATGATTTTGCCTTCCACACCACGACCACCGAAACCACCTGGAACCAGAATCGCATCCAAACCCTTTAGTAATTCAACACCACGGGTTTCAACATCCTGCGAATCAATCAGCTTGATGTTAACAGTCAGACGATTTTTTAATCCACCGTGCTTCAACGCTTCAATCACGGACTTATAAGCATCAGGCAGTTCAACATATTTACCAACCATCCCGATAGTCACTTCACCGGAAGAATTCGCTTCTTCGTAAATGACCTGCTCCCATTCAGACAGATTTGCTTCCGGGTAATCGAGGCTGAATCGTTTACAAATATAATCATCTAATCCTTGAGATTTCAATAGCCCTGGGATTTTATAAATGGAATCAACGTCTTTCAGAGAGATAACGGCTTTCTCCGGTACATTACAGAAAAGCGCAATTTTTGCACGCTCGTTAGCAGGAATGACACGATCTGAACGGCAGATCAGAATATCTGGCTGAATACCGATAGAAAGCAGCTCTTTTACAGAATGTTGAGTTGGCTTGGTTTTTACTTCGCCAGCCGCTGCCAGATAAGGAACAAGGGTCAGGTGCAAATATAAAGTATGTTCACGACCCACTTCTACCGCCATCTGACGAATCGCTTCAAGGAATGGCAAGGATTCTATATCACCGACCGTACCACCAACTTCCACCAATACCACATCATGACCTTCACCGCCACTGATAATACGATCTTTGATTTCATTGGTGATGTGAGGAATAACCTGAACGGTCGCTCCCAAATAATCGCCACGGCGCTCTTTACGCAGAACTTCGGAATAAACTCGGCCAGTAGTGAAGTTATTACGACGCGTCATTTTGGTGCGAATGAAACGCTCGTAGTGACCTAAATCGAGATCAGTTTCAGCGCCGTCTTCAGTAACGAAAACTTCCCCATGCTGGATTGGGCTCATTGTCCCCGGATCAACGTTGATGTACGGGTCCAGTTTCATAATAGTGACATTGAGTCCACGGGCTTCAAGTATAGCGGCCAAAGAGGCTGCGGCAATGCCTTTACCCAGAGAGGATACGACCCCGCCGGTCACAAAAATATAATTAGTTTTCATGCTGAACCTGAAAGTTTAGGTTTAAAGATGATGGATATAACAGGACGGGAAAGCAGTATACCCTAACCTTAAATGCGCTACAAATAATCTGCGCATAAATATACCCGTTATCTTTCAAGTTGCTGCTTTGTTGGCTGCACTCACCCCAGTCACAGAGTTATCTATGCTCCTGGGGATTCGCTCCCTTACCGTCGCGATCCATCTTGAAATTCACTGGGTATAAGATTATTTTCCCCTTCACAGCATGTCCAATGTAGACATGAGTACATACAAAAACTTCATTTTTCATGAAGCTAATCGTTATTAGCACTTCTCAACGTCGAATGATTTTATTGCTTTAATTGATTAAAAAACAGTATGATTGCTTCCGTCGCAATCATTTCGGCTGAATTGCACACAGATAAAAGACCCAGTATAGGTAATAGTAGCTTATGAGTTAAGGGGTGATGCCATGATTATACTGACTCAGGAACAATTCGATAAAATTATTGATATAGAGGACAATACTTATATTGAAAAAATCAGGCAATGCATTTTGTCAGAACATGCCGATTTGGTTGCGCATGAGGATGAGAAAAATTTGCATAAGCGACTTAAAGAAGCCTATCGGTATTTAATCGAAGACCTAGGCTTTAAAGATAAAAAGCTGATTAAATCATACCTTTATTTAACAGCATTTAATCGTGACTTCCATGGTGTACCAGAAATCAAAAATGCCCTTGAAGCAGGGGAAAACCCGGAACAACAATACAAAGATATCTTGAGAATAATAGATAACTTGCTGAAAAGGAGCAATTAACATGCCTTTACCTTTGGTAGTTCCGGTCGCTCTGACTGCGGCTGAATATGCAGCATCAGCCCTTACGGGCATATTGGTTGGCGTTGGTGTTGGCCTCGGCGTTACGGAAATGACAAAAGATAAGGATGATGAAAAAGAGCAAGCGGAAGCCCGAACGGATGTGATCAGTACAACAAGGGAAGAATGCAAGGCTTGCCCAGCCATTGAGAAAGTGAGTCCTAGTTGGGAAAGTACCAGTTCATATTCACAGGTTACCCTTGATTATCAACTCCAGATAGCCAAAACCGTTTACAAACCGGACGCAAAACTCATACAGGTATGGGAATGTCTGGGAGTCAGTTTTGATGGCTGGCGACCAAAAGCATGCCTGTTTCTGGAATCCAAAGCTAAATATGATCAGTTTTTTAAGAATGGAGAACCGATGGGATGGTGGACGGGAGATGAACCCATGAAAGATCAAGGAAAGCGACAGCAAGACGTATGTACCTCATTGAACAACATTCCACGCTCTCACTGGCATTTTATGGGGCCTGTGAGCGCGGCTTACTATTCAAAAAGATTTTCTAGATATCCCAATATTAAGGTATTTCATACCCCTTTACTTAGATAGTTCGAGGCAATAAATGACTATTTTATCACTAGAAATAGAGTTGTATTTTGACTGGAAAGAATCGTTGACTCCCCAGATAGCACTCACTGACTTGTATGAGATAACACAACAGATTGATCAACTCTTCGGGCGCCCAAAAACCTGGTATTTGACAGGTCATACCCGTAAGGAAGCATTGGAACACCTTGTTTTTGAAGAAGGCCACCCGACAGAAAAAGCGGTTCAAGAGTTTGAAAAAAGCTATAGAAAAAATTTCCCTTTTTTAGGAAAGAAAATCTGGGATGGTGAAGTTGATGACCTTATCTGTTCCTTATTTTATGAGAACTACCGTAGAGACAAGTTAGGACAAACTAATATAACAATAAGACTCAATATTGACGAAAAAGAGTTTCAGTTTTCACGGCTGATTAATTTTATTACCTTTTTAGTTCTCAGCCGTAATGCTCCCTACATTATGGTAGAAACTAACGGTTATACCTTGAAGCAAAATCAGGTATTCCCCGACAGATTAAGTGCAGGGTGGATGATTTATTTACCCTTTGTTATAGACCCCGCATTATTACCAATGGCAGATGAAATCTTGCCTATTACCAATGATAAAGAACAATTGGGGACATTAATTATCACCAAACAAGGTATTTTTGACGGCGAAAATCAGGATGATATTGATAAAGCCAATGATATTGAAATTCAGTTGTTGAATTTAGGATTACTGCCATTAATTACTGAGGTTTAATCGCTGCCCTTATCAGGGCAGTACTTTACACCCCTTTATTTGGATAGTACGAGGTAATGCATGGCTATTTTATCGACAAAAATAAAGTTGTATTTTGACCTACAAGAACCTCTGACTCCCGAAATAGTATTAGCTGATTTGTATCGAATTACTCAACAAATCGATCACTTTTTTGGCCGTCATAAAACCTGGTATTTGACTGGACACACTCGTAAGGAAGCATTAGAGCATCCTGTTTTTGAAGGGGGCCACCCGACAGAAAAAGCGGTTCAGGTGTTTGAAGAAAGTTACAAAGAAGATTTTCCTTTTATAGGAAAACAAATCTGGGATGGTGAAGTTGATGACCTTGCCTGTTCCCTATTTTATGAGAACTATCGTATTGATAAACTGGGGAAAATTAAGCTAACAATAAAGCTTAAGATTGACGAAAAAGATTTTCAGTTTTCACGGTTGATTGATTTTATTACCTTTTTAGTTCTCAGCCGTAATGCTCCCTACATTATGGTAGAAACTAACGGTTATACCTTGAAGAAAAATCAGGTATTCCCCGACAGGTTAAGTGCAGGGTGGATGATTTATTTACCCTTCGTTATAGATCCCGCATTATTACCAATGGCAGATGAAATCTTGCCTATTACCAATGATAAAGAGCAATTGGGGACATTAATTATCACCAAACAAGGCATTTTTGACGGCGAAAATCAGGATGATATTGATAAAGCCAATGATATTGAAATTCAGTTGTTGAATTTGGGATTACTGCCATTAATTACTGAGGTTTAATCGCTGCCCTTCTCAGGGCGGTATTTCACACCCCTTTACTCAGATAATGCGAGACAACAAATGACTATTTTATCACCAGAAATAAAGCTATATTTCGACCGGCAAGAACCGTTGACTCCCCAAATAGTATTGACTGATTTATATCGAATTACTCAGCAAATCGATCACTTTTTTGGCCGTCACAAGACTTGGTATTTGACAGGTCATACTCGTAAGGAAGCATTGGAACACCTTGTTTTTGAAGAGGGCTACCCGACGGAAAAAGCAGTTCAGGTATTCGAAAAAAGTTACAAAGAAGATTTTCCTTTTATAGGAAAAAAAATCTGGGATGGCGAAAATGATGAACTTGGCTGTTCCCTATTTTATGAAAACTATCGTAGTGACAGGTTAGGACAAACCAAAATAAGAATAAATCTTAATATTGACGAAAAAGAGTTTCAGTTTTCACGGTTGATTGATTTTATTACTTTTTTAGTTCTCAGTCGTAATGCTCCCTACATTATGGTAGAAACTAACGGTTATACCTTGAAGAAAAATCAGGTATTCCCCGACAGGTTAAGTGCAGGGTGGATGATTTATTTACCCTTTGTTATAGACCCCACATTATTACCAATGGCCGCTGAAATCTTGCCTATTGCCAATGATAAAGCGCAATTGGGGACATTAATTATTACCAAACAAGGCATTTTTGACGGCGAAAATCAGGATGATATTGATAAAGCCAATGATATTGAAATTCAGTTGTTGAATTTGGGATTACTGCCATTAATTACTGAGGTTTAATATCTGCCCTTATCAGT
>NZ_RCWA01000023.1:53114-71989 GCF_018448905.1 Photorhabdus heterorhabditis
ACAATTGGGGACATTAATTATCACCAAACAAGGCATTTTTGACGGCGAAAATCAGGATGATATTGATAAAGCCAATGATATTGAAATTCAGTTGTTGAATTTGGGATTACTGCCATTAATTACTGAGGTTTAACGGTAATTGCGTTGTTTTATGTTTTTACATTCGGACAACGCTACATTCTTACTCATCAGGATGTTTTATTTCCCATGCTGTATTATTTTATTACCATTATACCCTTCATCTTTCAAGTTGCTGCTTTGTTGGCTGCGTTCACTTACCCCAGTCACATAGTTATCTATGCTCCTGGGGATGCGTTCTCTTGCCGCCGCACTGCAAATTGAAATCTATTGGGTATATTTCATAGGTAGTGAAATTTAATCCCGGCAAAAAGCTATCATCATGTGAGCTAAAAATAACAATTTTCTCTTCTGCAAGAGAAATCATCAATTCTATTAAAAATGTTATAGAATCTGAGTCAAGGCCATTTGTGGGTTCATCAAAAATATAGACATCAGCATCCGTAATAAAGGCTGAGGTCAATAAGAATTTCTTTTTTGTGCCAAGTGACATTTGCCCATATTCAATACCAGAATATTTAGATATGCCAAAACCATTTAAATAGTAATCTAATTGATGTCTTAGATTATTTTTCCTATAACGTTTGCATAGCTTTATCACATCCATTCCAGTAATAAAGTTATAAAAATCAACATTATCAGAGACGTAAAAACCATGTTTCTGTAAACTAAATCGATATTTTTTCTCCTTTTTTATCAAGTTAACCATTCCTTTTTTAACCTTATTCATACCCGCAATACTTGAAAGAAAAGTCGTTTTACCCACTCCATTAACTCCAGCAACACGGTTTAATCCCACATGAAAATTACAATTGCTTCCTGAAAGAATAGTCTTATCATTAATAACCACTTCCAATCCAACAACTTCAAGCATAAATAACCCCAAAAAAGTATGTAAAAGAGACAATAATACAAAGAATAATAAGTTTCGTATACTGAGTTCTCAGTAAAGAAATAAATGAGAGAATAACTGAAAGAAAAATATAGGATATAAACATAATAACAGGAAATGATTTAACAACAAAAAAACAAAAAGAAGAGCTTAAAACAGAAAATAAAAACAAAGAAACCAAATAATTATAAAGTAAAATTTTTCGCATAGACAAAAAATTAGACAAATATGAAAGGCGATTTATTTCAATATATGAGAGATTATAAAACAATAACGTGCATATACCCTTTATCTTTCAAGCTGCTGCTTTGTTGGCTGCGTTCACTTACCCCAGTCACATAGTTATCTATGCTCCTGGGGATGCGTTCTCTTGCCGCCGCACTGCAACTTGAAATCTATTGGGTATATATAGATAACAACACTGAAATATGTTAGTAATATATAATCAGCCTTGGCTGGAATTTGAGAAAATGCACTTTCACATAATATATATAAAATCAGAACAGATAATAACATAACAAATGACGATGTTTTATTTTTATGAAAATGATATCGTAGGTTTACAATATAAGGTGATAAAAATAATCCTGATGAAAACAACTTTTTATTTTGATTGGTTGAGTGAAATAACACAGGATTTAAATATAATCTAAACGCTATTAATAAAATAGCCAATGTAAAAATAAAATTATACAATACTCCATTTCTCAATGATGCAGAGAAAATAAAGAATGCAGCAACCAAAAGAAAACATAATAAATTTAACTCAAACAAGCAAAATCCAATGACAGCAAAAGAAACAATCAAAAACAACATAGATGAAAAATAATATAAAGAATTAGCATTTCCAGAAAAAAAACCTAAAAAAAAGAAAATAACCATCGGGAAAGCACTATAAATGAAAAAAATGATACTACAAAGAAACAATGTTTTTTTATCTACCAAAGAAACAACAATTGAATTTTTCCTCGCTGTGGGAAAAAACCTTATATTAACCAAATAAAATAACACATAGATTATTAAGGATATGGAAGAGAAATAAAACGATTTGATGTAGTTCTCTGGAGTAACAATATTCGAAGACAAGATAATTAAGAACTCAATTACACCACTGGCTTTTGCCGGGAGTAATAAGAAACAAAGAAATATAATGACATTTTTGTTCCCGGACGCAAATTTTTTTATCCTACCTTTATACTCCAATGCATCAGCTATTATTAAATTCATACAACCCTCTAAAACCAAAATCTAAACAACGTCCTTTGTGAGTCTTTCGGAAATTTCGTCCTGGAATGTAAATACAAATAATTACTAAACACAATACATTGATTTTCCCTTAAATGCAATCGGTATTGATTTTCCTTTTGATGTATAAATATATTAATATCCATAAGCATTGAGTAAACCGCTTCCGTGCATTTAAAATTATTGAGTAATGGTGAAAACGATATTCCAACTTTATCCTCTATTCTTGAAAATATTCTTTTTTGAAAAGACTTATCACTAGAAAAATGAGAAAGATATTCATTGTTAAATAATAGAATAGCCAATTGAGAAATATTTAATTCTTTTTCAAACTAAACTCAGGAAAATTTATTCAAAATAAATTTTCCTCTCAAAAAAATAAAATTTCTGGCTTTCAGGCTATTTTTTCAAGCTATTGTTTCTTAACCTGTTGCCACATTTGTTCCATTTCTTCCAATGTCGCCGTTTCCAATGTATGGCCTTGACGCCGGATCAGCTTTTCCACTTCTCTGAAACGATTTTCAAACTTATTACATGCTTTCTGCAATGCAAGTTCAGGCTTGTACCCCAAATGACGGGACAAGTTCACAGCAGCAAACAGTAAATCACCAATCTCTTCTTCCAGATGTTGTTCATCAACCACTGCCTGATGAGCTTCATCCATCACTTCGTCTATCTCTTCATAGACTTTGTCCAGCACCGGACCCAGAGTATCCCAGTCAAAACCAATGGAAGCACAGCGTTTCTGCATTTTATAGGCTTTCATTAGCGCTGGCAGGCTTACAGGAATATCATCCAAGACGGAATGAAGATCTTTTTGTGCCCTTTCCTGCGCTTTCTGTTTCTCCCAACCACTAACAGCCACATCACTGCTGATATTCTGCTGCTGAGCGAAAATATGCGGGTGCCGACGTTCCAGTTTGTCGCTGATCCCATTGCAGATATCATCGAAATCAAATAATTGCTGCTCTTTGCCCATTTCAGCATAGAACACGACCTGGAATAACAGATCACCCAATTCTTCTTTCAGATCAGAAAAATCACCGCGCTCAATAGCATCGATAACTTCATAAGTCTCTTCTAACGTATAAGGTGCAATCGTTTTGAATGTCTGCTCTTTGTCCCAAGGGCATCCCTGCTGAGGATGGCGCAACTGCGCCATAATCTCCAGTAACCGTTCTATACCCGTCATCTTTCAAGTTGTCTCTTTGTTTTTGTTGGCTGCACTCGCTCCCCCCGGTCACAGCGTTCGCTATGCTCCCGGGGATTCGCTCTCTTGCCGTCGCGAAGCATCTTGAAATCCATAGGGTATATAGCAAATGATTTCATTTTTTTATCCCAATTTTCTTGCTGTCAGTTGCCATGAAGACGTTTAGCTTCAATGACATCTGGTAACTGATTGATTTTCGCCAGTATCCGCCCCAATACTTGCAGGTTATAAATCTCAATATTCATATCAATGGTAGCAATCTGCTGTTTTACATCACTACGGCTGCTAACCCCAAGCACATTGACTTTTTCATTCGCTAAGATCGTGGTGATATCACGCAGTAATCCACTACGATCATTCGCAATAACACGCACAATCAATGAGTAACCGCTGGAATAACTCTCCCCCCAGACCGCATCCACCACCCTTTCAGGGGCATTTGCCTGCAAATCTGCCAGTTGTTCACAATCTGCCCAATGGATAGATATTCCCCTCCCACGGGTAATAAAACCAACAATCTCATCCCCCGGAATTGGCTGGCAACAACGCGCTATGTGGTGCATCAAATTACCTACACCTTCTACCACAATCCGCCCATTGTCTTTAGCAGAACTACGCTGTGCATGGGGTTTGCTTTCTAAATTGCGAAGCGCTTCCCGATCTGCATCTTCCGCAGTCGTTTTATTAAATTTGCTTTGCAGGAAGTTAACCAACTGGTTGATACGGATATCACCCACGCCAATTCCTGCCAAGACTTCATCAAGTGTGTGGACGTTATAACGGACAATGAGTAGCTTTTCTGCTTCTTTTAAGCTGATACCCAAGTGTGCCAGTTCGTTATCCAGCATCTGACGCCCAGCAATGATGTTCTTATCCCGATCCTGTTTGCGGAACCAGTTATGAATTTTCGCCCGGCCACGGCTTGTCGTGACATATCCCAGGTTTGGGTTCAGCCAGTCGCGGCTTGGGTTCGGCTGTTTTTGCGTGATGATGTCAATCTGATCGCCCATCTGCAACTGGTAGCTGAATGGCACAATACGACCACCAATTTTCGCCCCAATACAACGATGCCCTACATCACTGTGAATATGATAAGCAAAATCCAGTGGCGTAGAACCCGCTGGGAGATCAATAACATCCCCTTTAGGTGTAAATACATATACCCGATCATCAAACACCTGGCTGCGAACTTCATCCAGCATTTCGCCAGAATCGGCCATCTCTTCCTGCCATGCGATCAGTTTACGCAGCCATGCAATGCGTCCTTCATACCCCGCACGATTAACCGCTGTTGCCCCCTCTTTATATTTCCAATGGGCAGCAATCCCTAATTCAGCATCTTCATGCATCTGACGGGTACGAATCTGAATTTCCAGTGTCCTCCCTCCCGGCCCAAGCACGACTGTATGGATAGACTGGTAACCATTGGGTTTTGGGTTGGCAACATAATCATCGAATTCATCCGGTAAATGACGATAGTGAGTATGTACTATTCCCAGAGCCGCGTAACAATCCTGTAAACGTTCAACCACAATCCGCACCGCCCGAACATCAAACAGCTCATCAAATGACAGTGATTTTTTTTGCATCTTGCGCCAGATGCTGTAGATATGTTTAGGTCGCCCATATATCTCAGTCGTTACGTTTTCTTTGAGCATATATTTACGTAATGTACTGACAAAGTGATCAATATACTGCTCACGATCAATTCGACGTTCATGCAATAGAGTGGCAATTTTTTTGTATTCATCAGGATGGAGATAACGGAAGCAGTAATCCTCAAGTTCCCATTTGAGTTGACCAATTCCCAGACGATTAGCTAATGGTGCATAAATATTGGAACACTCTTTAGCAACCAATACCCGTTCATCTTCAGCCGCTTCTTTGACTTCCCGCAGATGCGCAATCCGCTCCGCCAGTTTGATGACAACACAGCGAAAATCTTCCACCATGGCCAATAACATGCGACGGACATTATCAACCTGTACAGAACAGGTTGAATCGTTATGAGTGGCTTTCAACTGACGAATAGCATCCATTTCCATGACGCCTTTCACCAGATCGGTAATCGCACCACCAAACACTGCTGTGACTGTTTCCCCATCGAGTAATTTGGCATCAACCAACGGGAACAGTAATGCAGCACGCATGCTGTCACTGTCCATGCTCAGCGTGGAAAGGATCTCGACCATTTCTACGCCACGCCATAATAGAAGTTCTGAATCAGGATGATTTTGCGCTTTTTCGTAACAATAACGCCAGGTTTCGGCCAATTTCTCACTCAATTGAGGATGCACGATATTTAAACTCGCGATCCACTTATGTACTGCAAACTCTCCCGCAGGGGTTAAATGAGCACTTCTTATCGCAACCATAATCTCTCCCATATACCCTTCATCTTTCAAGCTGCTGCTTTGTTGGCTGCACTCACCCCAGTCATATAGTTATCTATGCTCTCGGGAATTCACTCCCTTGCCGTCTCAATGCATCTTGAAATCTATTGGATATATAGCAACTATCCGCCGCAATCTATGCGACTAAATAGCGCCATTGACTCCAGATGACCTGTATGCGGAAACATATCCAGCATCCGCACACTGATAATATGATAGCCAGCCTCAAGCAGCGTCTTACTGTCCCGCGCCAATGTTGTTGGATTACAAGAGACATAAACCACTTTTTCAGGGGCTAGCTTGACGATGTGTGACATTACTTCTGCTGCCCCCGCACGTGCCGGATCTAATAACACCTTGTTAAATCCCAGTTTCGCCCAAGGTTGCTGATGTATGTTAGCTTCCAAGTTTTCATGATAGAAAGATATGTTATCCAAATTATTTAATCTGGCATTATATTGCCCATTCGCTACTAGCGTGGCAACCCCTTCCACTCCGACCACAGACTGCACTTTCCGCGCAATAGGCAAGGTGAAATTCCCCATACCGCAGAACAGGTCAAGGACTCTGTCATTGGGTTGTAAATCGAGCCATGCCATTGCCTGAGCAACCATTTGCTGATTTACCGTATCATTAACCTGAATAAAATCTCTGGGGCTAAACACCAGTTTTAATCCGTCCACCTGATACCAGGGTTCCGACAGTTTATTCAATGGTTCAAGTGTCGTTTCATCTGCCATCAGATAGACAACCACATGATGTTGCACCGCAAACGTGCATAATTTTTCCTTATCTTCCCCTCTCAAGGGATCAAGGTGGCGCAATATCACCAATGGCCCATTATCTGCTAGCACCAGCTCCACATGTCCCAACCGTTTCGCTGCTTTCAGATTATTCAGACACTGAGATAATGGTTGCAATAACTGTTCCAATTCCGGCTGTAAAACCGGACATCTTTTTACAGCAACGATTTCATTAGATTGATTCTGCCGAAACCCCATCACCAGTTGACGTTGTTTCATTTGATACTGTAAACCAAGTCTTGCCCTGCGCCGATAACCATATTCCGGGCTGAGAATCACAGGCTTAGCAGAGACAGTGACACCGGTTTCCCGCCGAATAAGATGTTCCAAAACGCTGGCTTTACTCTCACGTTGTAAATCAGGTGCAACATGTTGTTGCTGACAACCGCCACATACGCCAAAATGCGGGCAACGGGGATTCACACGATACGGACTGTCAGAAAGACGCTTAACCAGCTTTGCCTTTGCAAACTGGCGTTTTTCTTCTGTTAGTTGTATCTGTGCCTGTTCGCCGGGCAATAACCCAGCGACAAAAATGGTTTTACCTTGATGACGAGCTACACCCTGCCCCTGAGCATCCAGATTATCCGCAGTGACTGTGATGATATGTCGATTTATTGTTCGGCGATTGGGGGAATAAAATTGCACCATGATTCTTATGGACTATGAGTTATTAAGCCCTTATTTTCCCACACATAGACGCCTATGACCAAATATAGCTTACTCATCCGAATGATGAGCCTGATCCTGGGTCCAACTTTACTGATTGGTATGTTTCTCAGTGTATCATTTATCTATTACCACTATAGTGAAATAAAAAACCAGATCGTCCGATCCGGAATCAGTATTATTGAACCGCTTTCCATTGCCAGTGAAATTGGCATCAACCTACATAATCGTGAACGTGTCAATTCATTGATAACCCGGCTTCACCGCAGAAATTCTGAGATAGTTCGGGCCATTGCCATTTTTAATGATGATAATCAGCTATTTGATATATCAAACTATAAATACGATTCAACCCAGCTACAAATCGCACCAAATACCCCATTGCCAATCACTCTGGCAAAAATGGAGATCAAAAACAGCATTATTTTACGTATGCCAATTATCTCAGAGCATCACTTATCTAAAAATCAACAGACTCCAAATTCCCCGACCCTGCATCCCATTGGTTATATCGCCATTGATCTTGACTTACGCTCCGCTCACTTACAGCGATATAGAGATATCGCTATCTTTATATTACTCTTAATCATTTGCCTTAGTGGAGCATCATTATTTGCCTACTATTTGGTTCGTAAAATCACGAAACCTATCAGCGAAATAGTCTGTACTGTTGATAGAATTCGTCAGGGACAGTTAAACAGCCGTGTCAGCGGAAAGTATTTTGGTGAACTCGATACGCTAAAAAATGGCATTAATGCCATGGCAAAATCCCTTTCTAGCTATAAAGAAGAGATGCAGCACGACATTGCTCAAGCAACTTCGGATTTGCGGGAAACAATGGAACAGTTCGAAATTCAGAATGTTGAATTAGCAATAGCGAAGAAACGAGCACAAGAAGCAGCCAGAATAAAAACAGAATTTCTGGCCAATATGTCTCATGAATTACGGACACCACTGAATGGTGTCATTGGTTTTACCCGCCAAACCCTAAAAACATCTCTGACAATGCAACAAACTGAATATCTGTATATTATTGAGCGTTCTGCCAATCACTTGCTAAATATTATCAATGATATATTGGATTTCTCGCGACTTGAAGCTGACAAGTTAATACTAGAAAACATTCCATTTCTCCTACAAGATACTATTGATGAAGTTATTGTTTTACTGACACCTAGCGCCAAAAATAAGAACATTCAGCTTACTCACAGTGTTGATCCACAAATACCGAATTTAGTCATAGGAGACCCTACGCGCCTCCAGCAAATATTAACCAACATCATAAGTAATGCGATTAAATTCACTGAACAAGGTTCAGTAGAAATAAAAATTAATTTGACACAACAGCAACACAATAAAATCAATTTAGAAATGACTGTCAGTGATACAGGTATCGGTATCAGCCCTGAACAGCAGCCACATCTGTTCCAAGCTTTTCATCAGGCAGATGCCAGTATCTCTCGCCGTTATGGTGGCACCGGCCTTGGTCTGGTGATTACCCAGAAACTGATCCGCGAAATGGGCGGAAATATCAGCTTTACCAGTGAACCGGGCAAAGGTTCTGTTTTTCATTTTGATTTATGGCTGGAAAAAGATGATTTCATTCTAACCGGGTCTGTTGTGCCCAAAAAAGCACGTCCCCATCCACTACATTTACCCATAGCAGTCATGGCGGTTGATGACAATCCAGCTAATCTCAAATTGATAGGCTCGTTACTAGAAGAAATCGTGGAAAAAACAGTTCTGTGCAGCAGTGGAGAAGAAGCTTTGCAAGCGGCCAAGGCTCACCACTTTGATGTTATTCTGATGGACATTCATATGCCGGGTATGGATGGCATCTGTACTTCTGAACACATCCATCAGTTACCACAACACCGTAATACCCCGATCATTGCGGTCACCGCCTATACCTGTCGGCCCAAGGTTGATGCAATTCAATTACCATTTAAAGGTTTTCTGACCAAACCACTGGATGAAAATTGTCTAAGGTCCGTACTCAACCGCTATGCCAAAATGCACGAATCACAACATATTGACTGGCAGTTAGCTCTGCAACAGGCCGCAGGAAAAGAGCAACTTGCGCTGGATATGCTGCAAATGCTGGTAGATTTACTGCCGGATATCAAAGCAATGACCGAAAAAGTTTTGTCAGGGGAAATGGTTGAAGATTACCCGCAACAGATCCATAAACTGCACGGTAGTTGCTGTTATAGCGGCGTGCCACGACTAAAAGCACTCTGCCAATTGATTGAAAAACAATTACAAAAAGGTGTTCTATCCAAGGATATAGAACCTGAATTACTGGAACTGACAGATGAAATCGACAATGTCCTCACCGCCGCACAAAAAATATTAAACAACGGTTGAAGCATTAATTACGTACTGTGAATTTGCAATACTCTTCATAGGCATAATTATCTGTCATGCCACTGATGTAATCCTGAATAAGACGAGCGCGATAATAGAACTCTATCAAATCTTTTTCAGATTCATCAGTGGCGATAATCCCTTCCACCGCTTCGCTGTAAGCCAGACGATGTTTAGTGGACAGTTTGTGTAGCAGCCGGGTTTCAATAAAATACTTTTCGTGACAATTATTCTGGTTTAATTCCATAAAATGCTGACGGGGCATTTTCAATAATGGGTAGTAAAAATCCAGTAGCCCATTAATCACTTTGTATCCCTGCAACTCTAGCTCTTCAACTTCTGGATGATTAAATACCCTTTTACAAGCAACACTTTTCAACGTTTTAAGTAACCGATGCTCTTCACTCTTATCTTCAAGCAATGCCTGATTAAATGTCCCCGCAAAAACCGCAGGCAGATGATCAATAAAACGATGGGCAGTATAAGGCACAAGCTTATCGGTAATATAAACCCTTAGATCCATAAAGAATTGGTCTTGCCGGCTACGGCGTAATAATTTGTTACCACGAGTTCTGTTATAAGCCTTGTTAATAGTTACTTCAAATAGATCCCCAGTCTGATGACCGCCACTTTCTTGCCACTCCTGTTTGAGATATTCCACCAGCATATCCACGCCAAAAATATCTTTTTCAACAGCGTCGTCCAGATCAGCAATGCAATAAGAGATATCATCTGCGGCTTCCATAATATAAGTCAGCGGGAAGCGACAAAATTCGCCCATTTTAAGCTCACAACGTAATTCGCGGACAAAATTTTCTTCCGACCAATAAAAACCCGGTTTTTTCATCAGGTAATTAAATTGTTCCAGTCCTTCTTCAAGACGAAAAGCGGGCAGAGTATATTTTAGAATACAGCCAATTTGGGCATAAGTCAGATTGAGTTTTAGCAGGCTGTGGACCATACGGATCGCCTGAGCATTCCCTTCAAACTGGCATAAATCTTTACGCAATTGACGACGGAAGCGATCTTTTTTCACATCACCGCTCAAATGCAATGCCAATATTTCACATTGGTCTTTACGCCCCATATTTTCCGGGTCAAAATTAGGATCGAGTTTTCTGGCAAACCAATCTTTAATCGCAGCTTCACCAAAATGACCAAACGGTGGATTGCCAATATCGTGCATTAAACAGGCCATTTCAATCAGGCTTTCAAATGGCAACAGACGTTTATCCAACCCGTAATGAACCAACAAATCACGCGATTTTAATTCACTAATAATCGTTTTCGAAATATAACGCCCAGTTTGCTGCACTTCTAATGAATGGGTCAAACGACTGCGAACGGCAGCATTATGTTCCAGCGGGAAAACCTGTGTTTTCTGTTGCAAACGGCGAATAGCCGCTGAATTGATTATCCGTCCGCGATCACTTTCAAACTGGCGAATAACTTGCTCTTCATTATTAGGATCAACATTATACTGACTGTATTTACGTTGGTAATTAAGCTTCTGACTAAAGTCTATTCCAGACATTGATCCCCCGACTTGTGAGATAGCACTGTTTTACATCACAGATTATCTGATTATTCCGTATTCGATGTTAAACTCAAGAACTGAATGATTTTATACCCTATGGATTTCAAGATGCATCGCGGCGGCAAGGGAGCGAATCCCCGGGAGCATAGATAACTATGTGACCGGGGTGAGTGAGTGCAGCCAACAAAGAAGCAACTTGAAAGATGACGGGTATATATGATTAATTAATCAACAGCGAGTATGACATAATGAAAGTAGGCGTAATAGGTGCTATGGAGCAAGAAGTGACTTTACTGCGTGATCAAATTGAAGATTGCCAGACACTGTCACAAGGTGGCTGCGAGATCTATACCGGTAAACTCAACGGCGTGGAGATCGCACTGTTAAAATCGGGTATTGGTAAAGTTTCTGCTGCAATTGGTACGACTTTGCTGCTTGAACATTGTCATCCCGATGTGATTATTAATACAGGTTCAGCCGGTGGTCTTGATCCGCAATTGCAAATTGGTGACATCGTGGTATCCAGCGAAGTTCGCTATCATGATGCTGATGTGACTGCTTTTGGTTATGAGCCGGGACAAATGGCGCAATGCCCACCCGCTTTTGTGGCGGATAGCCAGCTAATCACATTGGCAGAAAAGTGTATTCATTCCCTGAATCTGAATGCGATACGTGGGCTAATTTGCAGCGGTGATGCATTTATTAACGGTGCAGAGCCACTAGCACGTATCCGGGCTAATTTCCCACAAGTCACAGCGGTAGAAATGGAAGCCGCAGCGATAGGGCATGTTTGCCAACAATACAACACCCCGTTTGTTGTTGTACGCGCTATCTCCGATGTCGCAGATAAAGAATCTCATCTCAGCTTTGATGAATTTCTTTCGGTGGCAGCCCGCCAATCCACATTAATGGTTAACGCAATGCTGACTGAATTGGGCAAAAATAAATAAGATATTACCGATAGAATCACGCCCTGTTGGATATTTCCGGGAAATCTTAAGGGCGTGTCTTTCAGCAACATATTTATATTTCAGAGAGCACATCTTAATGAGATGGATAAAAAGCCTAAGTTCAGTTTGGTTACCGCTTTTATTGTTTCTCAATGGTTTCAGTTATTCGCTGTATGCCAAGCCTCTGCGGGTGATTAGTTTATCCCCATCAACCACAGAATTAGCCTATGCCGCCGGGTTAGGCGACAATTTGATCGCGGCCAGTGCTTATTCTGATTATCCCCCTCAAGCCAGTAAACTTGAACAAGTGGCTAGCTGGCAGGGAATTAACCTGGAACGTATTGTTACCCTTAAACCCGATATTATTCTGGCATGGCGGGGAGGTAATCCCCAGCGCCCATTGGAACAACTCGCTTCTTTTGGTATTAAGATCTTTTATTCCGATCCTGAAACCACCGAGCAAATAGCTCAGGATTTAGAACGACTGGCTGAATACAGTCCACATCCCGAACAGGCAAAAAAGGCGGCGACTGAACTTCGCCAGCGATTTGCCGATCTGAAACAAAAATATGCCTCTACAGCACCAAAACCGGTCTTTTTACAATTCGGCACTCATCCTCTGTTTACTGCTTCGGGACATACACTACAAAGTGAAGTGCTTTCCATCTGCGGTGGCAGAAATATCTTTGCTAACAGTCCTGTTCCCTGGCCACAGGTAAGTCGTGAGCAAGTGCTCACTCGAAAACCTGAAATGATTGTTATCAGCGGTGGAGAGGAGCAGATCAAATTAATTAAAAATTTCTGGCACCCACAATTGCATGCCAAAGTGATTACATTAAATGAAGATTGGTTTCACCGCGCAGGGCCGCGCATCGTTCTGGCAGCCGAACAGCTATGCCAGCAATTAAACGACAAGGGTTCTTGATAAAGCAAAACATTTAATAAGATTGCCAGAGGACTCCCGCAAATGGGTCATATCATTCAGACCCAATTACGGGAAACAAATAGCCCAGAATCAGATGCTGAAAGAAGAACCGCAACCACAGGTTGTCTTCGCATTAGGGTTGGTAACAATAAAACGTGAACCTTCCAGACCTTCGGTATAATCAACACAGCCGCCAACCAAATATTGCAAGCTCATTGGATCAACAACCAGCTCTACCCCCTGTTTCTCAATGGTCATATCCCCTTCATTGATCTGATCATCAAAGGTAAAACCATACTGGAATCCGCTGCAACCGCCACCTGTGATATAAACCCGTAAACGCAGATTCGGATTCTCTTCATCCGAAACCAAGATTTTCACTTTATTGGCGGCAGCATCGGTAAACTGTAAAGGTAACGCCATATCATTGCTCATCATTTTTTACTCCAAACCGGAACCCGGCAAAAATATTCAGAAAACCACAGAATTCGCCGATCATGAATAACTCGAATTATCCAATACCTGATGAGTTCGTTCAAGTTTTGTCATTATCGGTGCCCCCGAACCGCTAAAAAACTGTCACCTATACCCAATAGATTTCAAGTTGCAGGGCGGCGGCAAGTGAACGCAGCCAACAAAGAAGCAACTTGAAAGATGACGGGTATATAGTTAAACCATCCGTTAATCAATTAACAGTCAAGAGGAAAAAATATTGATTTATTATGATTATTAGTTAAGTTGCTAAATGTTTATCAAAGGAACAATAGGGAGTTTTTATGCGAAAAATATTGCCACTTATGCTGGTTGCCACCCTAGCGGGATGTACAGCTCATAGCAGACAAGTTGATATTGACAATGATACCGCGAAAAAAATTAATAACATTATAGAAAATCAGGTAAAACCCGCCAATAAAGACAATCCGGGTGAAATAATAAAAAATGTCTCTTATAAGTTCCTGAACACGCCTTACGCTGCAAACAAACTGATCGGTTCTCCTACGGAACCTGAAAAATTGGTTATAGATTTTAGCGGGCTGGACTGTTTTACTTTTCTTGACTACGTAGAATCTCTCAGAAAATCTAACGACCAAAATGATTTTATCGAAAAACTCATCCAGACAAGGTATATCGACGGAAAAATTAACTTCTTGCAAAGAAAACATTTCTTTACCGACTGGTCAACCAGAAAAAAATTAAATGCCAAAGATGTAACAGATGAAATAAGTTCTTCCTACATAGCAATCACAAAAAGCCTGAATAGAAAGGCTGATGGCGGCGAATATATCCCCGGATTGGGTGTTATCAAAAGAGATATTAAATATATTCCAGGTGATAAGGTCAACGATTCCGTTATTAAGAACTTAAAGACCGGCGATTATATAGGAATATATACCCATCTTGCCGGGTTGGATGTTACACATACCGGGATTTTTATTATGACAGATCATGGCCCAATGCTTAGGAATGCCTCCTCACTGGCTGCGAATAAAAAAGTTGTCGATTCGCCATTTCTTGAGTACGTCAAGAATAAACCCGGAATTATCGTTCTAAGAGCATTATAATCCGGGGGCAAACGACAAACTCACTTAAAAATAGATTCAGGAGCCTTTCATGAGCCAATCCGACATCCTCTATTCTCAGGCAAAGCAACTTATTCCCGGCGGTGTCAACTCTCCGGTACGTGCATTTAATGGTGTTGGCGGTACTCCGTTGTTTATCAAACATGCTGATGGCGCTTATCTCTATGATGTTGATGGTAAAGCCTATATCGATTATGTCGGTTCCTGGGGGCCAATGGTACTGGGACACAACCACAGCGCTATCCGTAATGCTGTTATCAAAGCCGCAGAGCAAGGTTTGAGTTTTGGTGCACCCACAGCTGCCGAAGTGGAAATGGCGCAGTTGGTGACTGAACTGGTGCCATCCATGGATATGGTACGCATGGTTAACTCAGGCACAGAGGCGACCATGAGTGCGATCCGTCTGGCCCGTGGCTATACCCACCGCGATAAAATCATCAAATTCGAAGGTTGTTATCATGGCCATGCAGATTGTCTGTTGGTGAAAGCCGGTTCTGGCGCCCTGACTATCGGCCAACCCAACTCGCCCGGGGTTCCAGTTGATTTCGTCAAACATACGCTGACCTGTACTTATAACGATTTGCGTTCAGTTCGAGCAGCGTTTGAAAAATATCCGCAAGAGATCGCCTGTATTATTGTCGAACCGGTTGCGGGTAATATGAACTGCGTACCGCCACAACCAGAATTCCTACCCGGTCTGCGTGAGCTGTGTGATGAGTTCGGCGCTCTGCTGATTATCGACGAAGTGATGACAGGTTTCCGAGTCGCCCTCTCCGGCGCACAATCTTATTACGGTGTCGAACCCGATATAACTTGCCTTGGCAAAATCATTGGCGGTGGCATGCCCGTTGGCGCTTTTGGCGGACGTCATGAAGTAATGGAAAAATTAGCACCAATTGGCCCTGTTTATCAGGCAGGAACCCTATCCGGCAATCCGATTGCAATGGCGGCTGGCCTTGCTTGTCTGAAAGAAGTTTCTCAACCCGGTGTACATCAACGTTTAACCGAGCTAACGGATAATCTGGCTACCGGCCTGACGAAAGCAGCGAAAACAGCCGGTATTCCTCTGGTGGTTAACCATGTCGGTGGTATGTTTGGCATTTTCTTTACTGATGCAGAAACCGTCACTTGCTATCAGGATGTAATGAATTGCGATATTGAGCGTTTTAAACATTTCTTCCACCTGATGCTTGATGAAGGAGTTTATTTAGCGCCTTCTGCATTTGAAGCGGGTTTTATGTCTATTGCTCACACTAATGAAGATATTCAGCGTACTGTTGATGCAGCTGCTCGCTGCTTTGCCCGACTGAAATAATTGCTTTATTTTCAAATAATCGCGCCGTATTTTTACGGCGCTTATTCTTTCCATCCTTCGAATAGGTCACAAGATTGTTCTTGCTGACACCGCTCATCTTTACTCAGAAAATCATCGGGAATAGTTGTTCCTTTCAATGCCGCAAAAAATCCGGCCCAATCGTGTGGCTTACAGGACAGTATGACATCTCCTGTCTCAGGATCTTTTCGAATAAAAACTTCATCAGAGTCAAACCAATAAACTGCTGGCAAACGTACCGCTTGACTCTTCCCATCCATAAATAATTTAGCTTTTTGACTCATACAACCTCCTGATATTGATTGGTATATATCAAAGCATATTAGAAATCATGACTAATCAGTACAAAACCATTGTTTTATCGTCAAACATAACTTCTGCAACGCGAAAAAGCCAATCGTAATGCTGCACCCACTTCCGCAGGGGAGCTATCTGCTGGAATAATGACATAATCTGACTCGACAATACCTTGTCCTGTCCAAAGCTCAAGTTTTTTGTGACCATAGGGCATAATAGTTATCACACCATCTAACAAGCGAATATTGCAACTGTTCATCTTCTTGAATAACTGACGTTTTGAGCGATAACCATAAGATCCCATCATCTCTGTGATCCAATTTTTATACTGTTTGTCATTTGCATCATGATCAAAATAATCCCCATACTTATCCAGTGGGATTAGTCTGCTTTTTGATAAAGCATCAAG
Organism: Photorhabdus heterorhabditis; assembly: GCF_018448905.1. Taxonomy (GTDB): domain Bacteria; phylum Pseudomonadota; class Gammaproteobacteria; order Enterobacterales; family Enterobacteriaceae; genus Photorhabdus; species Photorhabdus heterorhabditis. Next base: position 69,803 of record NZ_RCWA01000023.1, read on the forward strand.
CACAGCCTTTCCCAACTCTTGATCAGATACAATTGGCTGTAATAAATAATTACTTCCTGAGGGATCTGCTCCCAATAAGCCATTGCCTGAATAGGTTTGTACTGAATAGAAATCACCATTAAATACGCATCTAGCATTTTTCCATCGTTCAAAAATCTCACTCTTTATTTCACTACCGTAACTTCGACGGTAAGGAAAATTTAATAACTGTTTGAGCCTTTTTAAGATAATTAGGAAACTCATAATAGCCATTCCATTTTAAATTGATCTTATAAATCAAAGATTGAGATAATTAGCGGACACGTAATAGTGATTACGTGTCCATCTTAATTAACTCTATAAATCAAAAATCATGAATAATCAATGCAAAAACAAACTGTTTCTTTATCGTCAAACATAACTTCTGCAACGCGAAAAAGCCAATCGTAATGCCGCACCCACTTCCTCAGGGGAACTGTCTGCCGGAATGACGACATTATCAGATTCAACAATGCCTTTTCCTGTCCAGAGATCAAGTTTTTCGTGACCAGAAGGCGAGATAGTTATAACGCTACCTAACAAACAGATATTACAACTGTTCATCTTCTTAAATAACTGACGTTTTGAACGGTAATTGTAAACTTTCATTAAATGCTCAATCCACTCTTTATATCGCTCAGCTGCCCTTTCATTGTCGAAAAAATCATCATCAGGATCGACCAACCGACTTTTAGAAAGTGAATCTAAAACGGCACTACCCAATTGGCTATCAGTTACATCGGGAGATAGAACATGTTCGTGACTTTGGGGATCAGCTCGAAGCAGTCGATACCCAGAATAAGTTTTGACAGAGTAAAAATCACCATTAAACTTAGCGCTCGCATTCAGTCCTTGATCAAAATCTGTATTCATTATTTCACCACTGTAATTTTAGCGGTCAAGCTCATTTAATAACTATTTGAATATCTTTGAGATAATTAGAGGACACATAATAGTGATTACGTGTCCATATTAATTAATTCTCTAAATCAAAAATCATGAATAATCAATGTAAAAACAAACTGTTTCTTTATCGTCAAACATAACTTCTGCAACGTGAAAAAGCTAGCCGTAATGCTGCACCAACTTCCTCAGGGGAACTGTCTGCAGAAATTATGACATGATCAGATTCAGAAATACCATCTTCAGACCAACCTTCCAATTTTTCATGGTGAGATGGCCTTATCGTTATTTGACCATCAAGCAATTGGATTCCACAATTATGCATTTTTTTAAAAAGCTGACGTTTTGAACGATAATTGTAAGTTTCCATTAAAAATTTAACCCATTCTTTATATCTCTCAGCCTTTCTTTCATTGTCAAAAAAATTATCATCGGGATCAATCAGCCGACTTTTAGAAAGAGCATTCAGAATTACAACACCTAACTTCTCATCAGAAACATCAGCAGTTAACATATAGTTTCCTCTCGAAGTATCTAAATTAAGTGAACGGTAACCAGAATAAGCTGTTACTGAGTAGAAATCGCCATTAAATACGCATCTAGCATTTTTCCATCGTTTAAAAATCTCACTCATTATTTCACCACCGTAATTTTAACGTTAATATTCTTTTCCGCACCATAAACTATTGCACGGTTAATTTGCTCCCACTGATTTACCGTAGTCGCTTTTGGTACAGCAATGCGAATTTCTCGTTGTGAAATCATCGAAGATGTTACTTCTTCACCCTTTTTAACATACCCACTAAAATCTACCACTGAATCAATGTTCCCCTTTATGGAAGAATAAAGTTGCTTTGGGTCTTTGATCCTCGCTGCTGTACGAGTATCCAATGTCTTAACACTGGTAGCTATCCCTGTTTTCTGATCATAAAAATCAAACGTCCTGAAATTCTCTGGCAGTCGAGAACCTGCTGGCATCTGCGTAGCAACAAAGTCCTCAAAAGGATACCCCTGCTTATAGTTCCCTTCTCCCCACGCCATTTGGGTCTGACTACCATCTTTTTCTACCCGATATACTCGACGGATGTCTACTGCTGGGTGTGGATCTTTTGAAATGATTTTCGATAATTTAGCTGCGCCAGATGTAGACCCTTTGACCGCCCCCAAGCCACCACCAGCCATACTGACTATTCCAGTGACCAGTTTTCCTATCTCCAGCCCCGCATTATAGGCTCCCTCTGGACCCGCTTGTTCATATTCGGCTTT
>NZ_RCWA01000024.1 GCF_018448905.1 Photorhabdus heterorhabditis
AAACCCAAATTTACTTTGCTCACCCTTATTCGCCTTGGGAAAGAGGGAGCAATGAGAATATCAATGGGTTAATCAGACAATACTTTCCAAAGGGAACCAATTTTAATGAAATCTCTGATCAGGAAATAAATTTTGTGGTAAACCGATTAAATAATCGCCCTCGAAAAACACGGGGTGGGAAAACACCGAATGAATTATTTAAAGGAATACGAACATGTTTACTTCCAGATTAACGATGTTGCACTTATTATGTGAATCTACCGAGTATTATTGAACCGCATTGATGTTAATTCAGCGTCAGATATTAACTGGCCCGAAAAACGACCCTGTAAATAATTCTGTGTATTTGCCCTTTAATTAAAGGTGGTCGTTTAAACGATCACCGAACTCAATAATAAAACGACTCATTGCCTGTTTCCAATTGTGGATTGGCATACTCCACTTTCTAGAAGCAGATTCGATGGCTAAATAAACGACTTTTCGAACGGCGTCCTCCGTGGGAAAGATTTTACGTTTCTTAATGGCATGGCGAATCACACTGTTCAACGATTCAATGGCATTCGTGGTGTAAATGGCTTTGCGAATATCCTCAGGGTAAGCAAAGAAAGTATTCAGATTTTCCCAATGGGCATGCCAGCTTTTACTGATTTGGGGATATTTGTCATCCCATGTTTGAGCAAATTTCTCAAGGGCCATCAAAGCAGAAGCTTCGGTTGCTGCGCGATAGACTGTTTTAAGTCCAGCAGTCACCGCTTTGTAATCTTTCCAGGAGACGTATTTTAGGCTGTTACGTACCATGTGGGTAATGCATAGCTGAATCTGTGTTTGTGGATACACGCTATTTATCGCGTCTGGAAATCCTTTCAAACCATCAACACACGCTATCAGAATGTCTTGGACGCCACGATTTTTCAGCTCAGTTAAAACGGCTAACCAAAATTTAGCCCCTTCGTTTTCGGCTATCCACATGCCGAGAAGTTCTTTATGCCCTTCCGTATTAATCGCCAGCGCGAGAAAAACAGACTTATTGATTACATGGCCATCATGACGCACTTTGACAACAATACAGTCAAGGTAAACAATAGGATAGAGTGATTCTAAGGGCCGATTTTGCCACGCTTGAACTTGCTCTTTAACGGCATCGGTGACTTTTGAGATTAACGTCGGGGAGACATCAGCATCGTACATCTCTTTGAAGGTTGCGACGATTTCTCGCGTTGTCATGCCTTTTGCATAGAGGGATAAAATCTGGCTATCCATCTGAGTGATGCGTGTTTGATTTTTCTTGATGAGCTGAGGTTCAAAGGTCCCTTCCCGCTCCCGTGGCGTACTCAGCTCAAATTCCCCCTCATCGGTCAGTAGCATTTTAGATGAATAGCCATTGCGGGTATTGGAGCCGGATTTAGAGGTATTTTTCTCATGCCCAAGATGCTCGGTGAGTTCAGCATTCAGTGCGGTTTCAACGGTCAATTTCGTCAGCATTCTCGTGAACTGATTGAGATCAGCTTCAGTTTTAATGCCTTTTGCAAATTCAGCCGCGAGGGCTTTAAGTTTTTTCTCGTCCATAATATGCCTACTTTGTTGTTAGATTTAACATATCAAAAGCAGGCAAATACACAATTTAAATTACAGTCCCCGTTAGGGAGCTTCATTTCACTAATCAATTTTTCAATTACCTACAAACTGCCAGCCATCATCTGCGTTTAATAATTTAACTGTTGATGCTTGTTTTAAATCACCATCAATCACGGTTATTACATTGCACTTATAACTTTTAACAGATTCTTTTGTGCAATCTACTTTTTTCACTGAGGTAAGATGGCTTCCCATCCATTTGCTCAATGCTTTAAAAATGTCATCTTGTGACGGTTCGCTGTTACATGCGGTTAGAAGAAATGTAGTAAGGATAACGGTAAGAATTGAGTATATTTTCATTTTGTTTATCCAAGGATAATTAATTAGGAACACCAGTTTTGGTATTGTTGTTGTCAGTGACGAAAGTCCATTTGCTTACGGTTTCGCCTTTGAAGTCGATTTCAAGAGTTTTAGACTGAGTCTGTGAACCGCCAGTGAACAGCCTTACAACTGGAATGAAAGTCGTTGCATTAAACTGATTGTTATACATAAAGTATCTCCATTGTTCGTTACCATCGTCCAAAGTGGTCTTTGTGTCAGGTTCTCCCAGCTTTGAGACAATTTCTGCTTTAGTCGTCTTATTTTTAATTATTTTTGATTGTAGACTTTGAGCAGTTTCATTTTTGATTTTTTGGTTCCCTGATGTTGAGCAGCCGGTTATAAAGAGTGTTGTTGTGATAAATGTAGCAGCCATTAATTTATTCATTATTTAATCCTGTTTGTTTTTTATTAGAGCAGGTGATTAATGTTTATGTGTGAAAACGGCTCTGTGTGCAAATTTCTTACATAAGTAAAGTCTTATAGAAATTGCCAATGCAAAAAAATAACGACAGTTACTAAAAAACTGTGACTAATCGAAAATATGAAGAAAGCAATAACTGTTAGTAAAACTCCCAATGCTAAAGCAAACCAGGGTGAGACTTCGCCATAATTTACTGTTGCGTGACAGCCAGTGCAGACACGAACTCCGAACTGGCTCTCTTTAAAACAAAATGGGCACTTTATTGTTTCGTTTTTCATAGCTATCCCAATCTGGAAGATTATCTGCTGTATTTGTAGCGATTCTCAATGACTCGCTGGCTTTAGTAAAATTGCTTGTACCGATCGATGATTGTCACTTGATAGATATTGCCTATCATAAAAAGATTATCGATCTGTAATAACGATTAATATTTTCTTGACTAAACACAAATTTATTACTAAGGAATAGAGTGCGGTTACAAAGGTATTTGTAATTTCTTGTCTATAAACGAATTTTTCTTGCAGATTTTAAATGATCTGTTGAATAGATTTCTGAAAAGCTTGTTGGGGGTTTATGAAGAATGCTCTTACCATAGCTTCGGAGAAGCTCTATGAGCCGTTGTAAAAAGGGAAACCAGCTACTGAGCCTGAGATGCTTTTGCTGTTGTACTGCATTTTTCTGAAGAATCTTTTCTACGATTTCGTTTCGTTTGTTTTCTCTGAGCCGTAGTTCGATTTCGGCAATTTTTTCACTTATGCTTTCCCTTGGTATATCCGTTGCTGCAATATTTTTTGCAGGAGCAGGAGCAGGAGCAGGAGCAGCAGGGGGGGCTTTTGCCGGTATGTCGGTTTGCAGAGCTTCTATATGAGCTTGGTTGTAGTTAAGCCGATTACTGAGATTTGCCCAGGAGTAGCTCTTACCCAATTGCGAAGCTTTGAAAGCTATATCGTGGTAGGAGAATGAGAACCCGTTCATTTTCCCGGTAGAGGCGACATTCGCTGTCCAGCCGACTTCCGCTTCTTCTAGTCGTTTTGTGAAAGTTAGAAGGTCAGGCTTATCAGACAAACTTTTATCAAGTATCTGCTGCAGAGCTTCTCTTGGTGAAAGCACCCCGGTTCGTTCCGATAGCATTTTCTCATTACGGGACACTCTCTTTCGCTTCGGTGGTGCATTGGATAGTGATGGGGCTGTCTTGGTCACTGTCAGGTCATGAAGAATTTCTAACTCACTAATGACCCGTGTGCTTATGAGGTTCTCGTTCCTGCCAAGGTATAGCTTGCCAGCATTGAGGTCGATTCTACTTGCGATGATGTGTATGTGCTGGCCTTCGTCGTTATGAAGCACATAGCAACGAAGATGAGTATCACTGAATCCCATCCTCTCCATATAACAGTCGGCTATGTTTACCCACTGGTCATTCGACAATGATTCACCCGTAGGTAATCGAAGAGAGTTGTGCCACACCGGTTTCTTGACATCGGACCGAAGCTGTTTTGTGCCATCAAATTCGGAAATTAGTTCAAGAACAGAGCCACTTAACATGTTCCCGCCAATTACGACTGGATCGTTTTTATGATGTGTTCCCGGTTTCAATGCATAACGAACAACACCAGCGAAGCTCTTACCTCTCTTGATCTTCCGCATACCCTTCATTCGGGAGGCTCCATATACCGTCACTTAGAAGCTTCTTACGAAGCTCTTCGAGTTGTCGCTTCACAGCGAAAAGCTCTGTATTAGTAAGCTGGCTATCTTTGCTCTTACCATCGATATGGATCGCAATTCGATTTAGCTTTTGCGATATGTCAGATAAAGCTTTCCATGCTTCGATATTAATGGCTGGTATAACAGGAGGAAATTTTTGTAGAGAGGCCATGCGAAGCCATTCACCTTTGCTTACCGAGCCTCGTTTCGTATTGAGAAGTTGTAGTTCAGCATTATTTAGCCTGACACAGTGGGTTCTCAGTGAATCAGGAACAAGGTTTGCCAAGCTTAATAAGTTCTTTGTTTTAGATGTAATGCTTTTGCCAATGCTTGGCATTGAAAGTTCTTTTTCCATGTAAATTCCTTTTATGTATCTCAGAATATGATTCTGCATAATCCTTATGCTAAATGTAATTAATATTCATATTTTTTTTGGAGTGTCAATACAGGCGCAAAATAAAAGTAGTTTATTTGACAATGATTATTTCAGATGGTAAATGATAGATTATAAAAGTGTTTGGTTTTCGAGGGAGTTAAAATGGAAAAGAGAAACTATCCAAAGGTAATACTAATTGTTTTGGGTTTATTAGTGATTTTTACGGTGTGTGTCATGTCTGCAATCTATTTCATTTGCAATGGAAATACGGGGGTGATATTTTCTAAGATATGTGGTGGTATCATTGCAATATGGTTTGTTTATGCATTTTTATTATACCCACTATTTAAAAAGTAGACGAATTTCACCTCCGCCTACTTTTATCTTTTTATTTATTATTTTTTCATTGCTTTTAGTTCATCATATGTAAAAAGAGTTTTGATTGTTACGGATACCGCGAATATACTAACGATGGAGTAGACTAACATCATAATGAAATAAAAAGCAATGTGCTCTATCATTTCTGAGCTTTCATTGTTTAAACTTACTATGTAGTTAAGGTAAGGATTTTCGACATTCATTGTTTTAAATATGAAAATACTAACGCTTAAGGTAGAAAACAATAATGCAGATGTATCAATCAATTTTTTCCAATAATCGATATTAGAAGTAGGGCTAAATCTTAACATTTGATATAATAAAAATCCAATAGCGAGTGGAAGTGTAAATAATGTAAGATGAAAGTATTTATCAATGGAGATGTCTATAGTTAAGGAGATTACTATAATCAAAATGGGTAAGATAAAGTATAATAAAAATATTTTTGTTGTTAGCTTATCTCTTGGTTCTTTATTATTTAGAGGGGTTTGTTTTGTGTTTTTTTTTACAGGGAATATCGACATCACATTGTATCTCTATTTCATCAATGATACCTTTAATATTTACATCTCCTGTTTTTTTACTGTCATCATTTTGTGAACCTTGATTTTTTTCGCTCATTAAAATTACCTTCATTTTGATAAGAAAAGAACGGCTGAAAACATTCTAGCCTTTTTTTGAAAAGGAAAAAAGAATTAAGAGGATTTTTATGTCTACGATTTGGGGTTCTTTTCAGACAGAATGGAGGAAAAGCAAGGCTACTCAGAGAAGCGGAGCTTCGATGAGTTAGCCCTTGCTTATAATCTTTCCTAAAATTTTGCTCGTCCATCTGTGCCCTTAGGTATTAAAGGAGCATTGACATCTACCTCGTCATGTTCTACTTCTATGACTGATAAGTAGCCATTGGCTATATTAAAATTTCTCCAAACATTAAAATAAGGTGATAGTTCTTGATAATTTCCTATCCGATCAGTCAGAAAAGGATACATTTCACGAGAAGGTAAAATTAATGTTCCACCGAGTAGTGAACCATTTAATATTCCTAAACAAATTTTATTTAATGCTCTGTGTGATGAAGATATGTTTCCAGTCTCCCATTCCACAGCAAAATAAAGATGATCTGTAATGGGATATACAGCATCAATTGGACCCGCATTACTTTCAGAGGAAATCTTTAGTCTTTTTTCTAAAAACCAACCCTTGCTATACAAGTGAGCCATACATTCTTGTTTTATAGGTTTTACTCCATTTCCTTTGTATGTAGGGTTAATTGAGAAACGATCATTACCTTGAGGCCATACAGCTTTTTCAATAGCATTATCTATATCATTTTTTAGATGTATAATGGCCGATGAATTTGTAAAATTATCATTCGCAATTAAGACTGTTTCTCTTTTTATTCTCATTAATAAGCCCTTGTTCAGTGCTAAATTTTCAATAGGTCTTATTTGGTTGTAAGTCGTGAATTTACTTGAATGGTGCCTTTAGAAATTCTAATCCATCATTTTTAGTGAATATTTCAAAATTAGTCTCAAGATCTCTTCGAGATGTATTCTCTAACTCATAAAGTTCACCATTTGCCCCTAAAAAGGGAGCTGTTTGTGAAAAATCATCAGGTGCAAAACCAATGCAAATTAATGGTAATGATATTTGAGATATGTAGGCTCTATTTTTTAATTCTTGGAATGAACCATTTCTATTTGATACGGGCCAAATTCTAGTGGCTGAGTTTTTCTTATCAATACTTGTAATGAAACAACCACCGTCAATATGACCATCATGGAAGAGATTGTTTAACTTGTTAATGGCTCTAAAAGAACTGGCAACATTTCCTGTCTCAAATTCTACACCAATTTTATAGTGATAATTTACCTTCTCAATATCAAATAAATGTTCTATGTCATTAAGTTCTGGTATGCTGAAGCATAATCTATCTACATACATCCCGTAAAACATAGGGAATAATGTATATATTACATTGTTGGGGAGTTTTTTGGACTCTATATATTTGAAGGCTACTTCAAGTATTTTATTTTTATCTTTTATTCTATATGCGAATCCATTATATTCAATTTTGATCAAGCCATCGATTCTCTGTTGGTTTATACTATTCTCACCCAAACAATTAGGGAATAAGCTTAAGTTATGTTGAAATTTACTGGAAATAAATGATGCAGAGTTCATTACACAAGGTGTTATCCGATTGTTACTCTGCTTTCTCATGAATGAGCTATCATTGATAATGAATTTATCATTAATGGTTTTTATTTCATTTAGAGAGTGAATTACATTTCTCTTTACTACTTCTGATATAGTGGCTGGTAAAAACCCATCGTCTAATTCAATTTTAGTTATCATTATCTACCTCTATATCTTTAAGGAACTCCGCTATATCCATATCTAGAACTGATAAGATCTGAAGCAATTGATAGAGGGCTATGTGTTGTTTACCGTTCTCTATCCGTGATAAGGTTGCTCTATCAATACCAGTAGCATTTTGGATATCGTTTTGACTGAGTCCCTTCTGTACTCTTGCTACAAGCAATCTGCTACCAATCATAGTTGCGAAAGATTTTCTTTTTATTTTCATCTGCCTATCAGCCCTGTAAGTGATTTTAGGTAAGATGGTAACAGGCTATGGTTAGTTAGGGAGTGACAGATTCTCACGACTATGAGATGCTATGTCTAAGTGAATGCTATAATAGAGTGGTTATTTTAAATGAGTTATTCGGATCAGTTTCTTAAAGCTTTAGGAGTAGTCGATGTTTCGGCTAAGTCTTATAATGAAATTAGCAAACGTACAAAAATACCGACTGACAGACTTAAATATTATAATCAAAGAAATATTATGCCAAGCGGAAAGGATCTGAGTATTCTTTGCGAAGAATTTAGTATATCACCTGTGTATTTCCAATTGATGATGGGTCATCTGGATATGCATACATTGGAACTTATCCAAGAAAATGCTTCTATTATATATGGAAAAATACAATCACCAAATATAACCTTTACTGGTGAAAGCTCCTCTGAAAAAGATGTTGAACTGGTATTGCAAACCCAAAATGGTAAACTTTATAATGGGGATTGCTTAAATGTTTCGAAAAATATTGATGCTGATTCTGTGGACATGATTTTTGCAGATCCTCCATTTAATTTAGATAAACTTTATCCATCAAAAATGAATGATAATTTAAAGGAAGAGGAATATATTAAGTGGACTCATGACTGGTTAAATGAATGTATCCGCATTTTAAAACCCGGTGGTTCATTGTTCCTATGGAATCTACCTGTATGGAACAGTAAGATAGCTAATTTTTTACATGGTAGGCTTAATTTCAAACACTGGATAGCTGTCGATATGAAAAATAATATGCCTATCCAGGGGAGGTTATATCCTTCCCATTATTCTCTCCTTTATTTTATCAAAGGAGAAAAGGCTAATGTCTTTGAACCTGACAGATTAGCTGTACAGACTTGCCCAAAATGTTTTGGTGATCTGAAAGATTATGGTGGATACAAAAGCAAAATGAATCCCCTTGGAATTAATCTCACCGATGTCTGGTATGACATTCCTCCTGTAAGACATAAAAAATATAAGAAAAGGAATGGTGCTAATGAATTAAGTATAAAAGTTTTAGATAGGGTGATCGAAATGGCTACAAAAGAAGGCGACCTGATTTTTGATCCATTTGGAGGCTCTGGAACAACTTATGTTATAGCTGAGATTAAAAATCGTAGATGGATTGGCTCTGAAATTGATGACTGCGAAATAATTAAAGATAGATTTAGCAATCTTTCTGAAGATAAAGAGCATTTAGTTGATGTCCGTGGTAAACTTAATTCTCTGTTTCCTTCGACTATAAAACGAGAAAGAGAAAAACGGGGATTATGGACAGTAGAAAGTGTAAGAATGAAAGATGACGGTAAGAAACTAACTAATGAGCAGTTAGGTCTTCTTCAAAATGAAGAAAAATGATTTTTGAATGATTTTTTAGTAGAGAGTTGTATACTTGCTCTCTACTAATTATTAAATCTAAGGTCTATCTTTGCCGTAGCCTTCTTAGTTTCATTGATTCAAGAGAAAATAACAATAAGGTTGTGCTATAAATAAATCCTGAGTTAGTTAGTAACCTGAGATTTAAGGCATCGGGTTGCTCACTTAAAAAATGAAATGCATATACTAAATAAACGGCTAATGCTGCCGTTCCAATTGTAGGGCCTATATCGCCTTGATCATGAGGTTCCAGTGTGACATTGAACCTAAATATAAGCCATTCAAATCCCCATGTTAAAAAGACAACCATTATCATTGCAGATAAAAGATATAATATGTTTTCTATGTTTGGATTTTTTAAAGCTGATTTGTCTTGGAAAAACTCACATGCTGATAGGCCAAAAAATATATAATAAAGTGGCCTGGAACTGAATTTTTCGAAAATCTTAAATATTGTTTCTATATTTATTTATCTCCATTATGACATAATTGGTGGGGCGACTTAGGCCGCAATAGCTTTAAATCTTTGAGTTTGGATATAATCACTCCACCACTGCATGAGAATGGCTCGTTCTGCGAGATACTCAGCACGATTGTAAGCTGCAATTATTTCATCTTTCTTCGAGTGGGCAAGAGCCGCTTCTAAGACATCTGTTCTGAACTTACCAGACTCCTCTGCGGCCGTTCGCGCAATAGATCTCATTCCGTGAGCCACAAGCTCTCCCCCAAAGCCCATACGGATTATTGCTGCATTAGCTGTTTGTTCATGCATATGGCTAAGGGGAGCCTTTATGCTTGGAAATACCCATTCACGATGTCCACTTATGGCTTTCATTGAATCCAGGACTCGCAAAGCTTCTTTGCTTAGTGGAACTTTATGGGGTTTCTTCATTTTCATAAATTCAGCAGGAATGTTCCACATGCAGGTTTCCATATCAATATCTGACCATCTCGCACGAACAGCTTCCCCTGGACGAACCCAGGTTAGCAATTGCCATTCAATCAGCAATCTTGTCTCCAAACGGATGGAGGCAGTGTTTAACACCATTAGGAAGCGGGGTAACTCGGAGGGGGGTAATGCTGGCATATTCTGTTTTTTAGGCTTACTGAACCGTTGCCCAAGGTTGTCAGCCGGATTGAACTCGATAAGTTCCTCAGTTGCTGCATAACGGAAAATTTCATTTAATCGGGAAATGATTCGCCGTAAGGTTTCTAGGACTCCTCGTTGCTCAATAGGGTCAAGATGTTGCTTTAAGAGTTTGGGTCGGATCTCATTGATAGGAACATTACCCAAGCCAGGAAAGACATTTCTCTCTAAGCTGCGCCAGATGTCTGCTGCATGGTCTTGTGAGATACCTGAGTTCTTTACCTTCTCATCTAACCATTTCCGCGCTACGGCTTGGAGGGTGTGCTCAGTAGCACTCTTTAATGCCTTCGCCTTATCGTTGTTATGGACTTGGGGATCAACACCATTTGCCAGAAAGGAAAGATATTCATCACGTAAGGCTCTGGCTCTTGCAAGGGTAAGGTGAGGATATGTCCCAAGGCTCATTTTGGTTCTTTTCTTGCTCACTGGTACTGCATACCTGAAATACCAATTTTTCTTGCCTCCCTTCGACAAGGGAGCGATCCGCAGTATCAAACCATCTCCGTCAAACAGGTTGATTTCTTTGTCGGCAGGCTTGGTGCTTTTGATTTCAGTGTCAGTAAGCTTCTTAGCGATTTTTGCCATTTTTGGGACCCTCGGTTTTTGGACCCTTCTTAGTGGGTCCCATTCAGGGTGCCATAACTCGTAGTTCTCAGCAATTCTCACTGGACGACAATAGACGTAAAAAAGCCCGCAGAGCTTGTGCTGTGCGGGCTTAGTAGACTTCATTGAACTTCAAACAACTAAAAAGTGGTGGAGCTGGCGGGAGTTGAACCCGCGTTAATTGTTTTGCATCTTATTGTTATAAATAATATTTTTATGAAATATCTTCGCTGCGTATCCTTTGCAGCTCCTTTCATGTCCCACCACTGACCTGTTTGGGTTTGTATGTGCTGCCGTCATAGTCTTTCAGATATGATCCATAATGTCTGAAAAGCATCTCTGGGCCTTTATGTCCCATTTGAGCGGCAAGCCAGAAAAGATTAACTCCCTGGCTAATGTGTTTTGTTGCAAATGTGTGCCTTGTCTGATATGGGTTGCGATACCGAATTCCAGCCTTTCTCAGTGTAGGCACCCAGGCTTTTTTACGAATTGCATCTGCACCTGCCCAAGCCTCGCCTGTTTTAGGATCTTCAAATATCACGTTGCCTTTCATGAAAGTGAATGCCTTCTGATTTAATAGGGCCGACATAGCGTCAGTGTTCAGTTCGACTTTTCTGGTACCGGCTTTTGTCTTCGTTCCTTTTATTATTCCCACAACTTTTGCCGACTGGACATGTGCGGTTTTGCCAATAAAGTCGATATCTTGCCACCGAAGCGCACATAACTCGGAGCTTCTAAGTCCTGTATGTATCGCAAAAAGGAATAAATTTTCCCATTGCTTTTGTTTATTGCCTGCTGCTGACAGTAATGCAGTAACCTCGTTAGGAGATAGGGGGTCAACAATATATTCGCTATCATTTTCTATTCGTTCAGTTTGATACCGTGATGCTGTGACTAAATTCACAGGATTCATACTAATCAGGCAATCAGTAACTGCTTCATCTATGGCGCTTCGTAAAAATGACAGATTGTTCCTGATTGTTTTCAGAGCAGTTGATCGTTTTTGAATCCAAGTTTTTAATATTGCTGGTGTTAACTCTATAACGGGAATTTTATGTAATTCAGATAGAGCAGTTTTACATTTTTTATATCCATTAATTGTGGATGGTGATAAATTTCGGGTTTCACAGATTTTTAAATACTCATCTAAATAATCTTTTATTGTTCTACCTTTATTGACATTTCCGAATATTTTTAGACGTGATGAATTAGGGAAAAATTCAGCATAAATAAAAATATCCCGTTCAATTTTATTGTATATTTCGCCGAGTTTACGCTCGGCATATTTAATATTTTTGGGCGTCACTTCCAGATTTGAGAGGGGTTCTCGGCATTTAACCCCCTTATATGTAAAAGAGATATTTATAGTTTCACCAGAACGATGTTTCCTTACTGTAATGCCTCTGGGCAATTTGCTATACTGTTTTTCCTGGCCCACTTAGCTACCTCATTTAAATCAATCCAGCGTTCCTTAACACCTTCAACTTTCAGTACATGTACGCCATCAAGCCAAACACCGCGCTGAATGCGTTTATTAATTGCATCAACTGTTTCCCCTGTTGCATAGCAATAAGTGGATATGGGAACACATTCAATATTTACCATTTATTTACCTCACATGGTTTTGCCTCATCATTGATATAATGATCAGATCAACGGCAGCACAAACACGGGTAATATCACCTTGATTGCAAGATGTATTTTTGACACTGGCTGCTAATCTTCCCAATTTGATATCGAAGTTGGTTAATAACTGTTGTCCTGGTTGCCAGGGTTGCATGATGGTTCTCCGGTCAATGGATTTACCATCATGCTATTCATTGTGTTACCTGATTTCTGATTAAGCTTAATCAGTTTTGAGTGTGAATTATGGCCTCAATGGGTAAACACTCAAAAATTCCAGGGCCTTGCATCCCCATATCTGCTATGCAATTTTTTTCATCCTGGTAAATATGGCCGTAAGGAATGTACTGGCAGTTTATCGAAGAACATACAAGTAGAAACAGACCGTATATCATTTTCGGTCCCTCATTTTCTCGATAGCTTGAGAATTGGATACTGGAACTATTTTAACGTCAAATGGGAAATCATAGAGTACATTACAACTCCTATCGATAATGATGATCCCATTGCGACCATCAGGTAGCGTTAATTTAACAATTTCATTTTTGCTGTGTGAATGTCTTAACATTGGTCTGTCTCTTTTAATTTACCTTCAATTTCGCATTCTGCTGCATGTTTTTTATCTAATAGACACATGACGAGAAATACAAACGTAAATTCTACATGCTTGTCGGATTTATTTTTTGACATTACCCACTTGTGTTAATTTAAGGTAATGCTAAATATCTAATGGAGGTAATATTGGTTATTTCCAGTTAATTCATTTTCCATTGAGGCCAGTAATTTATTTTTTAATTGAGCAATGATTTTCTTTTCTTCATCTGTAATATCTTGACTTTCTCCTGTTATCCATTCTACTTGGTATTTATTTAGGTTTTCATCAAATGAGATAATGATTTCTAATCGTGCAGCCATAAATCACTCCATATTATTTATTGCCCCAGTATTTGTGGGATGTAATGAATATTAACGTACTTGCAGGCTTCTCTGGCCGATTTCAATATGAGCTCCCGGTATATTGATACCGTTTTCAATAGCTTCTTTGATGGCTTTTTTGTCCGGGGCGGTAATTGTCTGCACATCAACTAACTCATCAGGTAATTTTGACTCATCATCAATGATGACATTCATAATACCTTTTCTGGCTGTGAACGTGTTTCTGGTAGTTCGTAGTGAATCCATGCCGGCTTTCAGTAAACAGTCCAGCGCATACTTTTTTAGGTTTTTTACTTGCCTTTCGAATGATTTTTTACGGTCAGTGAGTCGCTTAGACTCATCCGCAAGAATCTTGGCTTGGCCTTCTATATTGCGAACATGGATCATGATAGCGTCAAGTTTATCACCGATAGTACATTCGATACTTTCAAGTGTATCGGCGATATCTTCTGGCGAGAACTCGCCGGTTTCTACCAACTGTTGTAATTTTTCATAATCTGCTGCTAATGCAATTGCGGTTGTGGTCATTGGTTTGCCTCTTTTAATTGAGTTAAACATTCTTTCTCTATTTCATTCAAGCGACGCAGACGACCGGATAAGTACTTTTCATAATCCTTGTCTCCTTTGGCCTTGGAATTGCCTAAATGAATGCTTAATTCACGGATAAGGGTAGATGCTATACCGCGAATTTCATTTTTGCTGACAGCGGTGCGCATAGTTTCTGTATTACGGGTGAACTTATCGTCTAGTTCCTTGCGTAATCTGACTAGATCCTCGGCCTTATCACTGGCGGCCTTGATTTCAAATTCAATATTATTGTCAGCCAGATATTCAGGGTTGTCATGCATACCCATAAATACATCAGCAGAAAATCCAAGCATCGATAACGCTTTCTTTATAGCATCGGTGAGTGATTTCTTGATGGCCTCTCCATCTGTTTTAATTCCATATTTGGTTCTGTACATGTATGGTGTCGCACCATAACTTTCAATTTCAGCACAAATGTCACATTCAACCAGATACCAAAAGAGAATTTTGATAGAGTGATTTTGTTCACATATTAATGTGCCGTCAGAATCACGTAAGAATCGGCTCCCAATTTGTTTATTTTTGTCGTCATAGATAGGTTCTGACATGGGTGCACCATTGATCAGTTTTTCTTCTGTGACATTACAGCCCCATCCATAACCGAATGGTCCGAATAGTTCTGTTGCCCGCATAAACATATAGTTACTGTTTATGCTTGTACCATTGAACCCCATTCCCTCCAATGGTTTTGTAAAGTGGGGATCGGTACGTTGGACAGCCTTCCAGATACGGAGATTAGTTTGCTGTTCATTGCCTTGTGCCTTGATAGTTTCTTCCAGCAAATTGGCCCGATGTTGGAAGTTATCATCATTGGTGCTCAGGGTGGCGACAGGAGGCAATGAGGTGACTTCATCATCCGCCGTAGTGTTGTCTTGTGCAGTCTCTTCTACTGCTTTGTCCTCTTTGGTTTGCTTGGTTTTTCTGGTCTTGAGAGACTTGGCTTCGCTTTTTTTCTCCTTAACCTGTAGCGCTGCCTGTTGGGTTTCAACTTCATCTGGAGTGACATCTGTTATTGACGCTTCTGATGTTGACACCGAATAATTGGAAACCTTGGGTTTCTCTTCTGGTAATTCAACGGGTATGTCGGTATCACTTAAAGTACAGTTTAAGAATTCCTTAATAGCGACGGCATCGGTCAGAAATTCAGGGTGGTGTTTACCTTCACGTACGACTCTGAAAAGCGTTTCCCGTGGAATGGACAGAGCGTCGGTTCTGATACGAAATGCGGTAGACCACTGCCGCCATGCTTCATTGTTATTTGTTATCAGTTGCTTAGCTTCTTTCATACTGTGTGACATAATCGCCCAGCAATGAAAGTCACCGTCTAGTAATGCCAGTGCAATTTCCAGATCTAACGTGGCGTAAGTGTGATTAAAATCACGTGTAGTAATAGATGGGTTTTTCTTTGGTTCGAGCGTTCTAGCCTGCCATGTGGTGCCGTTGAACTCGTATTCAGTAGCAAATTTTTCATCAAATTTACCAATTGGTGGGCGAGGGAAGCCTTGTATATCTTTACAAATAATCGGTTTTGATGTGTTGAAGTTGCTCATATCGTCCGCGTACTCTTCCCCAAGGTAAACAATGGCCATAGCTTTAGCCATTTTTTCGGAATTGGCTTCGAGTGCAATTGCAAGTGGTACGGCTCCATTTTTTTGAGCTTTTTTTGTCGGCTCAAAGACACAGATATATGTGAACATTGGTCTTGCCTCTTTAATAAATTGCTTTTTTTGCCAATCTTATTGCTGCCTTAATCCCGGCTTTTGGCATTTTGACTTTTGGATATAATCCCTTGACAGCATTTGAATAAACCATTCCTGTCGTTGGGTAATATTCAACTCGCCTTTTGCCACCGATAATAGATATATGCATAGTTGCGTTTGTTGTATCGCTATTATTTTCATGCTCAATAGCAATTAAACCATTATCTAGGATTAAATTAATTACATCATTTATGTTTTTCATAAATACACCTGAGCCTTAATCAGGTATTTTTTCATCAGATTTAGACATTGGTTTTTCTTCAATGCATAACAATGATTGAATATGGCCCTCAAGTTCAGAGGCTTTAGCATGAGCTTCCGCAAGAACTTTATTTTGTTCTTTCTTTAGAGTATCAATTTGTGAGTTTATAAAGTCTGGACGACTAATATTTGGATATGGGATTTCTATATCATGAATAGTGACAACTGTACCAAAGATCGATGCATTTCCGTGTTTACTTGCGTCATGTGGTAAGACTGTGATGTTCATTTTTCGTGAAATATTATTTTCGATAGCGTGAACATAGAGCTTTACTTGTATTGTTTCTTGTTGTGCTTTCATAGCAACTCCTGATATATTGTTAGCGATCAATGATGGAAATCATTGGTCTTGCCTCTTCTAACGAGTTGGTCCTCGTTAGTAGAAACTCCCGGTTAGCTTTGGTCGGCGATCCGGGGTAAAAGAACCCGCCACTTCGGTGGGTTTTTTTACATCTGTTGATTCTTAGTTTTTCCCCATATTGGTATTAGTTGGTACGGATTGATCAACGATAAATACCATTCAGAGGTTATGGTTTTAATAAATGTTTCAAACAGACCGATGAATTGGCCTAATTTGATATTCTGCATATCATTACACATAAGAACTGTTGTTCGATTGGTTAATGTGCGGGTCTTTCCCCGCCGTCCGTTGATTCACGCAGTTTCTAAGAAACCCGGCAAGAAGAACCGTAACGCATCAACTGCCAGTGTTTTTGTACCATTCCCACCGCTGGCTGGGGAATCCTGGTGTTGGTTGATCTTTCCTGTTCCACTTTCTGGTAAATACAGTTGTTATATGTGGTAATCATGGCAGGTCACATTGAACCCTGCTCTTCTCCTCCCTCATGACAATTGAAACTGTAAATTCGGTTTTGAACACTTAACCTAAACGGCCGCTGTGCCGTGCTACTGATTAGCAAATCATCTACCTCTTCGTATGTCGGTAGCGACTACTGCGTGGGCGTCCTGCCTGTTTGCTGTTGAAATTGAGTTTAGTAATTGATAAACGAAAAGTAAAGTAAAAATTAAATAATAAGAAGGGCTTATCAAAGTGTTAAGTTTAACCATTTGATTTATTTTAATTTTTATATTTATTTCAAGGTGTGAACTGAATGAATTTTCCCTTGGTGATAGCACTGTGAAATAGGATGGCTAAGATAGTTTTAGAGATTTGCTATGCATATAGCATGATAGTTTTTGGGTGTTGGCTGAAGGTTAATTAATTTTTGGATTGGGTGATTGAGGTTAACGGTTTATTCCGTAGGGTTCAGGGTAAGATGAAAATCTTATTGATAAATAAGAAAAAAGTCGATTGGCGACTTTTTTCTATGCTTTCTTTTGCCTCTTTTTATGTAATAATTCTTCTAGTAAATTATCATAATGCCGTTTTTTATCTTCAAGATTTTTTATTAGATCATCGGCATCACTATCTGGCAGTTCGTCGAATAGCTCTAGAAGAACTTTTTGCTTAGGAGTCAATGTTACTTGTAGTGGATTTCCTAATTGGTGGGTGTTTGTATCGGCGTCTAAATAACCATCTGGCATTCGATAGTCTTGTTCTAAACGTCTCGCGGCTTTTTCGCCGAAAGATGCTTTACCATTCATAAGCTGTGACAAATAACTCTTCTCTTTTTCAGGAAGAGTTTTATCGGAAAACCAATCTCTTAGGCGTTGTTGCCTGATGTTCTTCATGCTCATTTTATTTATAAGAACCTATATATCTAGGGATTTCACTATTTTTCTACCAGTTAAATTGTGATTAGTATTCACTAAATAAGCAAATGCTTGACAAATGTTTAGTATTTATTAAACTTTCTGTATTTCTAAAAGGGGTAGTTATGAAACTAAATGATTACATTTCTAATTTAAAGCGAGGTGAAGCCAAACTTCTTGCTGAGAAGCTTGGGGTATCCAGTTCCTATTTATCGCAAATGGCACATGGTTATGCTCCAGTTCCTCCCGCCAGATGTTTTGATATAGAAAATGCAACCAATGGAAAAGTGACAAGACAAGATCTTCGTCCCCATGACTGGCAGAAAATATGGCCTGAAATAAATGCTAACTGAGCAGTCAGTATAAAAACTGATTCTCAATAATCAATATTGCGACAGGAGACGTAAACAGTGGAACAAAACATCAACGCCCTGAAAGCCGAAGTTGAGGCGTGGGCGGCAGAGAAGGGGCAGGAGTATGTAGCAATCGAAATAAGCCGAATGTACTTCTTGCTTTGTGAAAGAACGGTATCAGCCAAGTTGCATCCCATTGAAATAAATGGGAATGCTAATTGGAAAGCTATCAATAACAACAGGCAGCAAATTTTCAGGTGGTTGCGCAGTGATTCAAGGGCTGCACGAAGAAAAGTATCAGAGTTGTTACCCGCTATCCAATCAGCCCTTCCACTTGAACGCAAAGCCAGAGTTAACGGTGAAACAACTAATTATTTGATATCTGTTGCGATTCGTGAATTTACGGCGGTGATAATTGCAATCCTATTGGGAGGTTTAGGAGGTAGTGACGTATCACAACAAATAACCGTTGCGATATCAGCACTGAATGCTTTGACAAACGTTTAAAAGAGGCAAGACCAATGCTTAAAACCATAGAAAAGATCACCTATTGTAATAAGTTTCGTCTGAATGGTGAGCTTGTAACTATAGAACAAATCTCAGAAATTTATGAAGGATGTAGAGAAGCTGAGTTAAATATCTGGGAACAGTATGAACGGCAAAAGGCCAAATTGCTGGAGGAGTCTCTTACCTTTGAACGGTGTAAGTCAGTTTGCCGTCAGATTGCTAAAATACTTGGAGCTTGATTATGAGTATGTCATTGATGGTAAAAGCTATGAGTATCAAAGTTGGTAATCCTCTTCGTAAATTGGTACTGATTAAGTTGGCTGATAACGCTAATGACCAGGGAGAGTGCTGGCCGTCAGTTGCTTACATTGCTGAACAATGCGAAATATCAGAACGTTCTGTTCAAAATCACATTAAGCAATTGGTAAAAGATGGCATTGTCTGTGTTGCAGAACGGAAGACACAAAATGGACTGAATCAATCAAATGTCTATTTCCTGAATCTGGATAAATCCAGTCATGGTTATAGTGAAAATGTTGCACCATATGGTGCATCTCTTGCACCCAGTGGTGCAAATTCTGCGGGGGTTAGTGGTGCAGGAGATGCACCCAGAACCAGTCACCCTTTTGAACCAGTCACGGAACCTAAAACCCCCCTTACCCCCCGTAAGGGGAAACGGGAGAAATTAAAATTCGATCCCATCACGGCAAAGCCTAAAAACGTTAGCGATGAAGTATGGGCTGATTGGGTCACTTTTCGGCTAGAAATTAAAAAGCCGCTGACAGAAACCATGTGTAAGCAGCAAGAGAAAAAACTAGCAGATTGCACGAATCCTGATTCAGTGATTTGCACGTCAATTGCGAATGGGTGGCAAGGGTTGTTTCCTGAAAAGTCTCAAAACATCAAACCTAAATTTACTCAAAATACGCATACAGGCTATGAGGGTATAACCTACGAACCACAGGATTCTTATTGGTCAGAAAATATTGATTAGGGGGAGAAATGAACTCTAATAGCTTACTTGACAGTATCAACATTGCCCCACGTTTTGAACATGCCAGCTTTGAAAATTATCAGCCTATAAACAAAGCTGCTCAACATAATCTGAAGATCTGCCAAAGTTATGTTCAGACTTGGAAAGAACGCAAAGTTGCGGGTGAGGGGATCATCATGTGTGGCCGTCTTGGTACCGGGAAAACTCATCTGGCTGTTGCGACATGCCGTGAAATAGTCACTCAGAACGGTATCAGTGCGTTTATTACAACCGCATCACGTATTATCAGGGCATTTCGTCGTTCATGGAGTAATGATGCTGACACCAACGAGTTCGAGACACTGAGGTTTTACAGTGAGTTGGATTTGCTGATCATCGATGAGATTGGCGTTCAATACGGCACTGAATCAGAGCGAAATATCTTGTTTGAGGTGATTAATAACCGATATGAAGATTTATTACCAACGATCCTGATCAGTAATTTGCCAATGAATGACCTGCCGGTGTTTTTAGGGGACCGAGTATTAGATCGTGTGTTACAGGGTGGGGTAGTGTTGGCTTTTGACTGGGATAGTTACCGGAGGGGGCAGTAGTATGAATGAGCTCAATCTAGAGTCTGCGGTTATAAGCGGATTGTTGTCAGGTGGTGCAACGCAGGATGCTTATGATGTTTTTGCAACGTTGTCAGAAGAGGCGTTTAGTTCAAGTTTTTTGCGTCGTGTCTACGTTGAAATCAAAAAACAAGCGTTCAGTAGTTCCCTGATTGATCCGATATTCATCGCTGAGGCTATGAGTGAAGATGGTAATACATTAGCTAATATCCTGGAGTTGAGTAAGAGTCCTGTTTGGAATGCAAACCTGAAAGGCTATGCCAATAAAGTTAGTGAATATTGGTATGTTCGGCGGGTTACAGCAGTGATCAACGCTGGCCAACAGGCGTTACTGGAAACTAAAAATCATACTCAAGCACAGCATGTCATAACGGGCTTTATGTCCACTATGGGGGAGCTAATACGAGATACTGGCAACCTGGCTCCCGTGCACATCAAGACATTGATTGAAGGGTACATTGACATACTGGGGAGGCGTAACTTAGGTGAGGATAGTCGCGGGATGATTATGACAGGTATTGAGCCATTTGACTCGTTGACAGGGGGATTTAACCCAACTGATTTAATTCTCATCGGTGGTCGTCCCGGCATGGGCAAAACAGAACTGGCACTTTGCATGATTGAGGGTATGACTAGGAATGGAGGGGCGGTATTGCTGTTTTCAATGGAAATGGCAGCACAACAAATTACAGAACGTATAGTTGCTGGTTCTGCCCAGTTGTCAGTTTCGAAATTGAGACGTGGTGAATTTTATGATGAAGATTGGGCTCGTATATCTAACGCAATAAGCGAGTTAATAGATCGCGATATTCATATTCTTGATGCTAGTGAATTAAGCGCTGAACAGATATGTGCTATCAGTGAAACGCATAAGCGCAGGTACCCGAATCTGAAAGGTATTTTTGTTGATTATCTTGGGTTGATAGAAAGGCCCAAAGCCGAGCGTAATGACCTTGCTATCGCTCAAATATCCAGGGCCCTCAAGGGACTAGCTAAGCGATTGCATACACCTGTTACAGCATTGAGTCAGTTATCAAGAGACGTTGATAAACGGCCTATACATCAGCGTCGCCCTGTTGCAGCGGATTTACGAGACTCAGGTAGCCTAGAGCAAGATGCAGATCGAATTATTTTTACTTATCGTGATGTTGTTTATAACCCACTAAGTCCAGCCAGAAATTATGCCGAGATTATTTTGGATAAGAATCGTCACGGTGAAACCGGAACGATATTCCAGGAATTTAAAAACGGGCATTACTTACCAACTGATCAAATTGTTGCTGCTGAAATATGTCGTACACAGCAACAGGCTAAACAAAAAGAGCGCCGATACGCAGACAAAGCATTTTAACTAAAGACCAAAAGAGGCAGATCAAAATGACCATAAACAGTAAACTGATTTTATTAGATAATTTGGGTAGTTATGAATTATCCCGTTTTGGGTGCAGTGCTGAAAGCATCGTTATCTTACAAATTTAGACTTAAAAGCTAGTCGATTCAACGTAAACGCCAGCAGGATGCTGGCTTTACCAAAATTGCTGGTGGATAACTAGGAGCTGGAGATGCTGAAGCGCAATTGTACTCTTCGAAGGCGGGAGAAAGCCTTTCTGTAGCTGAATATTGTTTTTCTAGTGAAGTGGCCTGATGGAACACACTGGGATGGTATAAGAGTTGAAGTTGTATTTGTAACGTACAAATTACATATCAAGTATATTGCTTGCGTTCAAAACGAAAAAAAAATACCATAAAATCTGCTTAACGCAATCAGGGTATCTAAATGAGCATTAACGACACACAAAGTGATATTACCGATTTGATAATAAACGCTTTCAGGCGTGATTTTTGGCTTAACGTACAAGATGCATTATATGCTAAGTATGCTGCAGCACAGGAAGTAACTGTAGGCAATATATTAAAACTTGGTGAACCGGAGCAACGTAGATTTAGGCCTCAGGCTAGGCACTATGGCCTTAATTCAGCATTGAGGGAGGCCGCAAGTCGCTCTGGTTATCCTTTGTTACGATGCTGATACATCCCCGAAAGGGGAGCATTACATTATTATCGATTCAGAAGGTGTTAAAATTAGCCGTATTGGGTTAAATCACGATGAGCGCCATATAAGAGGTGCTAAACATCGTTCATTGATAGCCCAATTGAATGAAAAATTTGAAGGCTATACTCCAGATCTTTTTAGAGAAGAAGATAGTAAACATCATAATGACATTGATACGTTAGGTGTGTTGTTAATAAATATTAATCCACCATATCATGAATCTCAGGCCAGCATGATGGATTTAAGGATTGTGGTTCCTTTTACCAATATGAAAGGTTTTCACTATAATAAATCTGTAACGGAGCTTTTAGCCCTCTATACTGGAGAGAAGAAGATAGTCATTCCTGATATGGTTTTACCTAAGCTCAAGAAGCGCCTGAAGGATCAGGAAAAATAGAATAGGTGAGACATTATGAGAGTGGGAATTTCTGGTTTCCAATCTGAAAGGTTGACACAGATAAGAGAAGCGAGGGGATTATCGAAAATTAACCTTGGTAGGTTAGTAGATCGTTCGCCATCAACTATTACCAAATGGGAAAACGGTAATCATTCCCCCGATGCAGAAGTATTGCATAGCTTAAGTCAGATTCTTAATTGCCCGGTAAGTTGGTTCACAAAGCCTATTGTTAAGTACGAAAAAAAACCAGTATTCTTCCGAACACTTTCAACCACGGCAAAAGACTTATGTATCGCCTCAGAGCGATACATGGGGTGGTTTCAAGAGTTATCATGTAAGATGCAAGAATATCTTGATTATCCAGAGGTTAACATTCCTCATCTTAACGTAAAGGATTACAGAGCGATAGATGATCAATTGATTGAAAGAATGGCTTTTGAGTGTAGGAAAGCTTGGGGATTAGGTATTGCACCGATAGATGATCTATTACTGGTAATGGAGAATGCGGGGATAGTCTGTTCCAGATTTGAACAAGGTAGTTCTGTAATGGATGGCTATTCTCAATGGAATGATTTAGAGAATAGACCGTATGTGGTTTTAGCTAGTGATAAAGATAACTATTATCGTAGTCGATT
Organism: Photorhabdus heterorhabditis; assembly: GCF_018448905.1. GTDB lineage: Bacteria > Pseudomonadota > Gammaproteobacteria > Enterobacterales > Enterobacteriaceae > Photorhabdus > Photorhabdus heterorhabditis. The sequence goes on from NZ_RCWA01000024.1 coordinate 23,008, forward strand.
TGATGCTGCTCATGAATTAGGTCATATAGTCTTACATCGATATATAAATAAATTTGATAATATCAATTTTAATCCAATAGAAGAGCAAGCACATAAATTTGCGTCGAGTTTCATGCTGCCGGAAGAGTCATTTTCTGTAGAGCTTCCTCCATATCCTACATTGCAGAATTTCATATCTCTAAAAAATCGCTGGGGGATGTCGGCACAATCTATGATCCTTAGAGCGAGAAATTTAGAATTAATATCTTCTCTGGAATATCAGAGGTTATATAAAAATATTTCTGCTAGAGGTTGGCGAAAAGGAGAGCCGCTTGATGATCTTAGAAAACCAGAGTCGGTTCGTTTGTTACCTAGGTGCTTAAATCTATTATTGGATTCTAGAACTTTTAGTAAAAAAACACTTCTTGAGGAATTTGGTTTCCCAAAAGGAGATTTAGAGGATTTATGTTCAGTTCCTAAGGGATTCTTGTCAGAATCACAGGTACTTGATTTCCAATCCAGAATACAATTGAAGAATAGTATTAATATATCTACTACACAACAAGATACAAACGTCGTCAATTTATTTAATAGAAAGTAAAATTGGGAATTAATACTAACACCTGTTATTCTGTTCGTATCGGCCTGAACATCTGATAACCTAAACAAAAGCTGCTGTGTCATAACTTTGAGGATAAGTAATGACGCAGCATAGTTTTATCAAAATTTCGAATGACACCCTGAGACCTGCGACTCCCGCAGCCAGGGAATACCTGCACTCCAAAGTGAAGTGGGGCGATGTGCTCTATGCGGATTTTAAGAAAGCACGTAACCCGCGTTTCCATCGTAAATATTTTGCCCTTCTGAATCTCGGCTATGAATACTGGGAACCTGCTGGGGGTACCATTTCCCCGGAAGAGAAAGCGCTTGTGCGTGGCTACGTACAATTTCTTGCACACTTCGCGGGCAGTGAAGATGTCTTACAATCCGCTGCGGATGAATATCTTGCTGGCATATCTAAAAACCGAGCCCAGAATATTACTGCCACCAAATCCTTTGATGCCTTTCGGCGCTGGGCAACAGTGGAATCAGGACACTATGACATTTACGAAATGCCCAACGGCAGTCTGTACCGTGAACCTCGTTCAGTCAGTTTCGCCAAAATGGAAGAGATGGAATTTCAGGAGCTTTATAAAGATACATTAAACGTGCTTTGGAACTTTATTTTGTATCGCAATTTCCCGACCCGAAACGCCGCTGAACATGCAGCTTCTCAGTTGTCCGATTTTATGTAATGAGAGGCAGAGCCAATGGCTAAAAGTGAAAAACAGTGGCTTTCTAATGTGACATTACTGGGATGTATCTGTTGTCGGAATATGGGGTTGGGAGTAATACTTGCGGAAATTCATCATGTGGGAGCGGTACAAGATATGGCCCAAAGGGCTGCTCATTTCTCCATTCTGCTGCATCCTCGCTATCATCGAGCGTTTGCATCCCACGGGCTTTCATGCGGCACCGAAGACATGGCAAGCAATCCACAGTATGGCAACGGAACTATTGCCCCAAGTTAAAAGGGAAGTTGAAGAGGTACGGTTATGTCGGGTGTGATATTTTCAACGGATGGGCTGCAATTGACTCAGGCACAAGAAATTTGGTTGCAGGACTGGTTATCCAAGTTCGGTGCATGGGTGTATTCTGGCAGGCTTGATAAACGTCAGAGCAGTATGATTGCTGAGCTTATGGCGACGGTAGAGCTGAGAGGTTATCCAGAACGTCCGATATGCAATGATGATGACGGAATGTTAATCGCTAGGGTAGTAGACCATATTTACCACATTGATCGGGTTGCATTTGGGATGTTGCTTAGTCGATATGTTTATTGTGTATCTGATAGAGCAATTGCCAAACATTATCATGCAACGGTTCAGCCAAGAATTATGATCCGCAGAAATGGTATGTTGCGTAAGCGAAAGCCATCAATGTCAACTTGTCGGCGTGAGGTTGAGGAAATATTAAGAGCAACGGAATATTTGATTTATCAACCATTGCAAGATGCCTTTATAAGACGGGAACAGGAAAGAAAATCAAGACTTTTGTCACGAACGTGTTGACATCTTTGAACTTATGAGCCACTATTTCAGTATATGTTGTGATAGTAGTATTCGTGACTGATAGCCTCGCCCAGTGCGGGGTTTTTTATTGCCTGAAATTCAGATAAGACTTGCTGTTGTCATTGGTCAGAGTTACATGTGTGTCTATGCACAATAACTGACCAAAGGTTTAAATTATCATGCTAAAACATGAAGATATGACAACAACAGCCTCATGTGTTTTAGAAACAGTACCAATGTATGACTGGGTTTCTATTCCCGATGTTTCAACTCTGACGGGGCTATCAACACCGCGTTGCCAATTACTTTTAACTCAATTTTGTCTGGCTGGCTTGATGGAAAGCCGGGACAACGACACCTTTTTCAAGCGTTGCCTTTGATGGGGTGACTTCTTAAGCGGTGAAATGGATGGCTGGTGGAGTTGACGACACCAGCCATTCGCCTGTTCTGTGCTAACCAGAGAGTAAGCTAGTATCGATTATGGAAAATATTGTGAATTTAAGTGGTATCACATTAATTAATGACGACTCTCTACGATTTATCAAAACGTTACCAGACAACTGCATAGACTTAATCGCCACCGATCCCCCCTATTTTCGGGTAAAAGAGTGTGGTTGGGACAGACAATGGGAGGATGTAACGGCTTATCTTGCGTGGCTGGATGAAGTACTGACTGAATTCTGGCGTGTGCTGAAACCCAACGGCAGTTTGTATATATTTTGTGGTTCGCGTTTGGCGTCTGATACGGAAATCCTTGTTCGTGAACGGTTCAATGTGCTTAACCACATTATCTGGGCAAAACCTTCTGGTCCGTGGCGCAGGCAGAATAAAGAAAGTTTAAGGGCTTATTTCCCTTCTACTGAACGGATCATATTTGCTGAACATTATCAGGGGCCTTATCAACCTAAAGGTGATGGGTATTTCCACAAATGCCGCGAACTTAAGCAATATGTCTTTAAACCGCTTGTGGACTACTTTCGCAATGCACGAAAGGTGTTGGGTGTCACAGCAAAAGAAATTAACGCTGCCACAGGAAAACAGATGGCCAGTCACTGGTTCAGTGATAGCCAGTGGCAATTACCCAATGAAGTGGATTACCAAAAACTGAGGATATTGTTCGCTCGAATAGCCAGAGAAAAACACCAGAACGGAGAATTAAACAGGCCATATCATGAGTTAGTAGAATCTCATCTTACTTTGTCACGCCAATATGAGGAATTGAGTCTGGAATATGGGCTGCTGCGCCGTCCGTTCTCGGTGACGGTAGATGTGCCTTATACTGATGTCTGGTCTTTTCCACCTGTTCAGTATTACCCAGGTAAACATCCTTGCGAAAAGCCGGCAGACTTGATGGCGCATATTATCCGATCCAGTAGTCGGGAAGGGGATTTGGTGGCGGACTTCTTTATGGGATCGGGCTCAACACTAAAAGCGGCACTGAAGCTGAATCGTAGGGTCTTGGGTGTAGAACTGGAAGAAGAGTACTTTAACCAAACTAAGCGGGAAATTGGGGTGATGATATGAATAACTACCTCGCTGCGGTGAGGGGTTATTTGAGTTTCTCTCATTAGTTATTATGGCGAAATAGTGAATTGCTGGATAGTATTTGACGGATTTCATTGTCAGAAAGTGGTTGTGATCTCGGTGAACAGAGATTAACTTTTTGACTTGAAGTAATGCTCTTAGCGAGATCTATATAAGCTCTAAATTCAACTTGGCTGTGTCCACCTTCATTCATTTCCATCGGCTGAATAATCACATGATGGTTTGACAAAAAAAAGTTATACCAAGTATTTTTTCTCACTTTCTTTATTAATTTTTTAAGCAAAAACATTGCAGGTATCATTTGCCCTAGTAATAAACGAGATGTGGTAAAGGGAGTGTCGGGGGTACCAGAGACTTCTTTACCAGTGCTGACGTTGCGAACAACAATTTTATTAATATATAGTCGTATGTAAATTAAGCTCATAAAAATGTGTATGTCAGGTAATTCAAATTTGTTGCAAGTATACGTTCTTCTCTTAATGCAGTGAAGTCTGATGCTTATTGAGTCTTTTAAATCAATACAGGGCAAATCAGCCCAAGTAATTAAATTAACTAAATGATCACTCCATCAGTGGGATGGAATTATGCGTATGGACAAATACACCAGCCCCACTGCATACACTTGGGGCACATTTACAGCAATGCTTGGTGCTCTGTCGCTGAACGACTGGGCCATCATTATTGGCATTATCTGCACTGTTGGCACCTTTGGGGTCAACTGGTACTACAAGCATCGGGAGCTTAGCCGCAATGACAAAGACCAGTAAGTTAAGTGCTGCGGTTATCGGTCTGGTTCTTTCTGGTGCAGGTGCCACGGCGATATTGTCTCAGTTCTTGGACGAGAAAGAGGGTAACCGGCTATCAGCGTATCAAGATGCGGGGGGAGTCTGGACAATCTGCCGAGGTGTTACTCGGATTGATGGAACTCCCGCTCGTCAGGGGATGAGGTTAATGCCGAATCAGTGCCGTGACCTCAATGCACAAGAAGCAAAGCAGGCTATTGCATGGGTAAAACGCAATGTGCGGGTGCCATTAACTGAACCTCAGATAGCAGGTATTGCCAGCTTTTGCCCATATAACATTGGCCCATCGAAATGCTTCTCTTCCACATTCTATAGAAAGCTGAATGCCGGAGATAAGAAAGGCGCTTGTGCTGAGATAAAACGTTGGGTATTTGATAATGGTCGAGACTGTCGACAGACCAAAGGGCAGGCAAACGGCTGTTATGGTCAAGTTGAGCGACGTGCCCAAGAATCGGAATTAACTTGCTGGGGGCTGGATGAATAGACATTCGTTGGCCAGGATATTGTTTCTGTTTGGCTTCTTTCTTGCTTTGATAGGTAGAGATGGATGGAGCTGGTTTCTGGGGTGTTGTTGCTATGAAATTTAGCTTTCATTACTACACTATACTAGCGTTGATCCTTATTTCATTGACAGCGTATTACTATCACTTTGAGTTACAGAAAGAGCGGCGTATTACAAAACAGCGGCAATCAGAAATCCAACAGCTTACGGATGCGCTTAATTATCAAAACTCACACATCACTATGCTGCGTGAACTCGATGTGAAACACACTCAGGAACTTGTTAATGCCAAATCTAAGGTTGATCAGCTTAGTGATGATCTTCACACTAATACTAAGCGCGTGTACGTCAAAGCCGAGTGTCCAGTGCGTGAAACCGCTTCCACCTCCGGCGTGGATGCTGCAAGATCCACCAAACTGGAGAAAGACGCTGAACAAGATTATCTACGTCTTCTCGGAGAGCTCGAAACCCTTGAGGTCCAGCTCCTTGGATTGAGGGATTACGTTAGGGACCAGTGTCAGTGAGGTGAAAGGAATGAGTAAAAAGTGTGAGACAAGAAAGAATAATATAGAATAAGACCTTCGTAACTAGAGGGTCTTGTTTTATATATCAATGTGTTAAATCAGGATTTTATCTTTGGCGGGAGTTTCATTATTTTGATCTTTGATTAGGGAGCGTGCTTGTTCTGAAGTTATTACTACCTTACTTTTTGAGTCCTGATAAATTTTTTCACAGGCTTGAACATCATTAGTAGTATACTTGATTTTATTGGGACTGTTTTTGGTCATTTGAAGAGCTATAACATCAGGATGGACACCAGCTTGAAGCATTTTGCCTACTCTTTCTACGGTTGAACCAGCGCGGGATGATGGATTAGAAACCTTTTCGAGTAGGTCCTTAGTAGTATTAACAACGGTTTCTAAAGGATTTTTTTCTGAGACATAAACAGCTCCTTTCTATTATTGATTTTTACCTAAATTACCCCGAATTCTGGTAAGAAATTGAACTAAGTGCCTGTTCCCAGATCAGAGTTTTAGACCAATAAAAAACCGATCTTAAAAGGAACAGGCAGTGGATAAATTAGTTGAACTTTTCTACTATGTCGACGATTTTTATCGGGCTTTTATTCCTCAATGGGAACAAATTTGTCTCGAAAATGGGCATCGTCAGGGGCGTATGGGTATCAGCGAGATAATGACCATTTTGATTTTGCTCCATAATGTCCGCTTACCGGAACTTCAAAACATTCTAACTAGGGATTCATGAGGCAATCGGATAAGGTAGAATAACCTAAGAGATAATATGACTTAGTGGTGTGGTTATGGTTAATAGAGAAATAAGGGAAAACATCATTCTACCGGTTGCAATCCATGAAATGGGACACTGGATTACAGCAGAGTATTATGGGGATAAATCAAGGAGAGTTAGAGTTAAGTTAACTAAAAACAATGAAGCATGTGGTAGTGCTCATCATTTTTTAGATAAACCGCTTAGAAATATTGAAGATGTTAAAAATGCTTTATTTGGGCAGATTGTTATAGCTAGGGCAGGATTGATTGCCCAACATATGAAGGTGGATGGTTTTGATGCAAAAGGTCACGATGAAGATGCGAAACTTAGAGGATTGGCAGATATATTAAAAGCGACAGAATTGGCTATTATGCTTAGGTGTATACAATATCCTGATGACGAAACTTATCATGACAAAGATTTACATTGCCGAAAAATTCTAGGTGATGCTTTTAATAAAGCCATAAAAATTGTAAATATCAATTGGCAGTTAATAGAAAAAGGTGCAAAAAATCTGGTAGATAAGGTAGAAAAGCATGAGAAGTTCTATTACCTGCTTGAAGATGAATTAGAGGAACTCAAAAAATTACACCCTATAAAAAAAGATTATGATTTTAAATTTGCTTATTAGAGATACATGACGAAGTTCGGTGGTAAACGTAAGTTAGTGATGGATTTTTATATTGAGTGCACAAATAAGCCACCTTCCACGGTGGTTTTTATATTTTAAGGGAAAGAAATGGCAAAAAATACTGACTGGGAGGGAATAGAGCGTGATTACCGTTCCGGCTTTCTCTCAATCAGGGAGATTGCCAAACAACACGGTATTAGTGATGCAGCGATTCGGAAGAGAACGAAAACTGAGGGATGGGTTCGCACTATTGTTGAAAGTACGCAGTGCGGACCTGATGCGAACCAAGCGGAAAGCCAGGTAGCAAGTAGCACCAGTAATATCTTGGAGTCTGAAAAGTTCGCAGAGAGTTCGCAAGGAACCGCAGGGATTCTAAAGCCGCAATACGAACAGTTTGCTCAAAACATAGCGGCGGGTATGCCGATGAAAGAGGCGGCAATTTGTGCGGGTTACTCTCCAGCCCGTGCTGATTCTCAATCATCCATATTGATACGCAGACCGGAAATAAAAGCCCGCATTCGAGAACTGAGAAACGAAGCGGCGTTGCTTGTTTCATTCAATGCTGGACACTTGGCTGAATTGTCGTTTCGTGCCGGGAAAGAAGCGTTAGCAGATAAGAAGTTCGGACAGGTTGCGCCGAACATTAAGAACGCTGCGCAACTTACCGGTATCGACATGAGCAGCAATAAGACAGAAGTTAATGTTGATCTCGCTGGCTTGAGTTACGGCAAGGTCTGTATTGTCACTCCTGCCAATTGTCCTGCTGATGTCTGGGCTTCTCACATGGAGAAATTGCGCGAGGGAAAACAGGTAGCCCAGTCATCATAGATGGTGTTCTGTACGCTTTTAGTAGTGACTGGGCGACAGAAGTTTTATATGACCGAGCATTAGGTTCTGTTCGCTGGCGTTGGACATATGGCGGGCGTGGTGGCGGTAAATCGGTAGAGATTGCTCGTGCGCTGGTATTGTTGGGTGCTATAGAACCAATGACGATTCTTTGTGCCCGTGAATTCCAGAACTCAATCAATGATTCTGTTCTTGCCCTGCTTGAGGCACAAATCATTGATCTTGGCCTGTCCCACTTCTATAAGGTCAAAAACAACGAGATTGAAGGTTGGAACGGCACTCGTTTCACGTTTAAAGGTCTTCGCAACAATATTCAAAGCATCAAGTCGATGCATGGCATTAAGATCTGTTGGGTTGAAGAGGCTCAGACCGTTTCGCAAGATAGTTGGGATATTCTTGGGCCAACTGTACGTGCTAATAAATCCGAAGTCTGGGTTTCTTTCAACCCTCGCGAGGAAGAGGACCCGACATACAAACTGATGACCCGGCATCAGGAAGATCCCCCTGACGGCGGCGTTATTATTCGAAAAGTTAACTATTGTGATAACGCCTTTTTTCCTGACGTACTCCGGCAGGAAATGGAATATTGCAAACGCATCGATTATGAAGCGTATGAGCATATTTGGCTTGGGTTACCAAAAGCACTCAGTGAAGCGGTTATCTTCTCTGGGAAATACCGTGTTGAAGCATTTTCTGATGAGCTATGGCTAGAAGCTGACCGGCTTTTCTATGGAGCTGACTTTGGTTTCGCTAATGACCCGTCCACACTGGTTCGCTGCTTCATTATTGGTACCAAACTATATATCGAATATGAAGCCTATGGAGTAGGCGTTGAATTAGATGAAATGCCCCAGTTCTATGATTCGGTGCCGCTTTCTCGTAAATGGCCCATTCATGGGGACAGTAGCCGACCGGAAACTATCAGTTACTTATCACGCCAGGGGTTCGTTATCGATGGTGCCACAAAATGGCCGGGGAGCGTTGAGGATGGGATCACTTACCTAAAAGGGTTTGAAGAAATCATTATTCATGAACGCTGTAAACACATGATTGATGAGGCAAGACTCTATTCATACAAGACTGACCGACTGACCGGTGAAATCCTGCCGGTGGTGCTCGACAAACATAACCATTTATGGGATGCGGTACGTTATTCGCTGGATGGTTATATCACAGGCAAAAACAACCCACTTCGTATATCTAAAAATCTGTTGGGGCGAATTTAATGTTTTTCAAATTCAGACATAAAAAGAAAGCGGAGGCTTTGCCAGTTGAACAGGATATTGATCAAGCATCACCTCAGCCAATGAACATACATTCGGATACTGTCGGATCGATAACAGAGAGAAAAGTAGCTCGGCCTGTTGAACCATACAGGCCCCCTCCCGGTGTTGTTCCTACTGAACAGTTATCCGCATTAATGGCAATGGATTCTACACCTTATGAATATATGACGGGTACAGGTGGTATATCGGGAGATGTGGGTTTCCCCGGTTATCCTTATCTGGCCCAACTGTCACAATTACCCGAATATCGGAAAATGGTCGGCACTATTGCAGGGGAGATGACTCGTAAGTGGATAAAGCTAACGTCAGTGGGGGATGATGACAAATCAGATAAAATCAAAGCGCTTAATGAGGCTATTGAAAAATTCCACGTTCATGAACGGTTAAAAAAAGCCATTGAACATGATGGTTTTTTTGGGCGAGGTCAGATTTACATTGATGTTCGCACGTCAAAAGGCGTGCTTGCTGCAACCGATCCGGTTGAACTTGAGTCTAGATTGTTTCTATCACCCAAAAAAATCACAAAGGGGAGTCTTATCGGCTTTAACGTCATTGAGCCAATATGGACATATCCGGGGATTTATAACGCTAGCAACCCGTTGAGCAATGATTTCTATAAGCCGTCAAGTTGGTATGTGATGGCAAAAACTGTACATGACAGTCGTTTGATTACATTTATCACCCGGCCATTAACCGATATGTTTAAACCTGCGTATAATTTCGGCGGCTTATCACTGACTCAGATTGCAGAGTCTTATGTACAAAACTGGTATAGGACACGTGATAGCGTATCTGATTTGATCCATTCATTCTCTGTGTCTGGATTTAAAACCAATCTTCAATCGACGTTGCAAGGACAGACGAAGAATCCCGATCAGTTAATTTATCGTGCAGAATTGTTTAACAAGATGCGTGATAACCGAGGGGTAATGATGCTGGATAACGAAGAGGAGTTTTTCCAGTTCAATACACCGCTAAGTGGCCTTGATTCACTGCAAGCCCAGTCTCAGGAACATATGAGTTCAGTCAGTAGCATACCGTTAGTGATTTTTACAGGTATCACACCGAGCGGGCTAAATGCGTCATCTGATGGGGAAATCCGTGTTTTCTATGACTTCATTGCTACTTTGCAAATGTTAGTGAAAGATGGACTGGCACGAATGATTGATATTATTCAATTATCCGAATTTGGCGAAATTGATCCTGATATTAGCTTTACATTCGAACCGTTGTATCAAATGAATGATGAACAAAAAGCCAGCATACGTAAGACCGATGCAGATACTGATTCAGTATTAATTGCTGCAAATGTGATTAGCACAGATGAAGCCCGCGAACGTCTAGCCAACGATGAAAACAGCCCGTATCACTCTCTGGAAATCAATGATGAAATCGACAAAGAAGACGACATCGAAGAAGAGGACAACACGGAAAACATCATCTGATCCCCTTCAAACACTCCGACAAATTAAACCTAATGCCGGTGTTCGTGTGTGGTACAGCAAGCAGTTATATAAGCTGGTGGATGAGATGAATAACTCGGTGATTTACTGGGTATCCGCCAACTATAAGAACAGCGGTGCAGCAATGGCAATGGATGTTAGCCCGGAGATGTTGATGCGTTCAGCAATGCGAAAATTAACCCGGCGTTGGTTAAAGCAGTTTGATGCTTTAGCTGACAAGCTGGCGAAAAAATTCGCGGCTTTATCAATGGACAACATGGATGCCTCGTTAAATCATGCGTTAGATGCGGCACATATTTCGATACCGTTCACGATGACGACAGAAATGAATAACGCGCTACAGACGGTCATTGGTGAGAATGTTGGGTTGATTAAAAGTATTCCACGGCAATATTTATCCCAAGTTGAAACGCTAGTGATGCAATCAGTAGCAAGGGGGCGTGATCTTGGAACGTTGACAAAAGCCTTGCAAGAGCGTTACGACATTACTAAGCGCCGAGCAGCCCTGATTGCTCGTGACCAGAACAACAAAGCGACTTCTGTTATGCAATCTGCCCGGCAGCGCTCAATCGGTTTTAAGACGGGCATTTGGCGGCACAGTCATGCAGCAAAAAAATTTCGTCAATCACACTTGAAAGCGGATGGTAAAGAGTTCGATTTATCAAAAGGGCTTTATATTGACGGAAAATGGATCATGCCTGGTGAAGAAATCAATTGCGGGTGTGGTTGGCAGGTCGTCATTCCTAAACTAACCAACTAATTAATCCGAGAAATATTATGAATCACGGTCTGGCGTTAGATCGGGCTTCTGTACGCTCATACGACAGAGATGGGCGTTTGCATGTTGCTGAAAGTCCTATCTCTAAGGCGACGGTATCATCGTATTACGGAAGAGAAATCCCGAACTGGCAAGGGTTAAGGCTTGATCCTAATTGTATCTACAAACTGTTGCGTGCCCCTGATGAATTAGAGAAAGGGGCTGCAACTTTCAATAACCTGCCGTTATTGAAAAAACACATTCCCGTCACGGCGGCCAAACCTTCAACAGAATTGATTGTCGGTACAACGGGATCAGATTCCATGTTCGATGGTACATACCTGAAAAACAGCTTGGCAATTTGGGATGCTGAATCTATAGCGGGTATTGAATCGGATGAACAAAAAGAATTGTCAGCGGCGTATCACTACGTAGCTGATATGACCCCCGGCACGTATGACGGCATTCATCATGATGGTGTTATGCGCGATATCGTCGGGAACCATGTCGCTCTTGTTGAAGAAGGGCGAGCCGGTGCAGATGTTGTTGTCTGCGATTCCCTCCCTCTGGAGTTAAAACACATGAAGTTAAATAAAAAAATGGTGGCTGTCGCTGTACGTGCAGCGCTGGGGGCATACTTGCAGCCGAAATTAGCACAAGATGCTGTACCAAAAGAAATTGCCTCATTACTGAAAGCGGGTGATAGCGCGAAAAGTATAGCGGAAGCGGCGAAAAATAAATTCGGTACCCTTCTGGCTCAGGATATGGAAATCGACTCAGAGGAGCTTGCCTCAATCATTGAAGCTGTTGCTGATGATGCGGAGACACAGGAGCCTGCGGAGTTACCCGCGCAGGACGATGATATCTGTGCGCAAGTGCTTGAACTGCTTGCGGGTAAATTGCCAGAGGAAGACTTGGAAAAAATCCGGGCGTTAATTTCAGGCACGCCTGCGCAGGACGATGATCCCGATAATAAACCAGAGCCGGAAGAGGATAGCGTTAGTAAGCCCGCAATGGATGCGGCTATTCGTGCAGCTACTCGGAAGATAGAGAAAGATACAGTGAATCGCATTAATGCTATTCGCATTGCTGAGGTTGAGGTTAAACCCCTCATCGGTGATGTAGTAGCAATGGATTCTGCTGACGAAATTTATAGAGTTGCGCTTGATGAGGTGGGTGTTGATACAACCGGCGTTCATCCGTCCGCTTATCGTTCTTTAGTGAAAATGCAGATCAGTATAGCCGAGTCAGCAAAACCTAAAGCCCGCCTGGCAATGGATTCTGCGGCTATAGATTCTTTTGAAAAACGTTTTCCCACCGCATCTAAATTAGTGAGGGTTTAACTATGGGTTTTCCGAACAAAATTAATCACTATCCAGCCCCCGGCATTGAGGGAGCATTTGCCAGTACTAACCCTAGCGCCACTTTGTTAGCAGGGGACGGCACGCTGATTGCGGGTGACGATGGGGTAACTGTTGGGCGTTTTGCTTGGGTGATTGATGGTGTCGTCTCGAACAAGGGGGCGGGTGCTCCGTCTGGTTTTGTGGGGCGTGACGGACAAGCATCTATCACTCTTTGGCTGGGGGAAGCATCTATGCTGATCCAACCCGGACGTGAAGTCACTTTATTTACTGCGGGTGATTTTACGGTACGAACAAGTACGCCCGCAAAAGTTGGGGATAAGATTTACGCATCCTTAAAAACGGGTGAGGTACAGACCGCCGCAGCGGGAAAAACTATCACTGATTTTATCGAAACCAAATTCGTTGCTGGCACCGCTGCTGGTGCGGGTGAATTAGTCAAAATGGGGAGCTGGAGCTAATGAAACGACACGTAGATTTTCAATATATTGAAGGGGAATACGGCATTGTAGTACCACAGGCCGTCGATTACTTAAATCCCCAATATGCTAATAACTATACAGTAGCTATGGATGCACAGCCTGCTATGGTGACCGTGAGTAACGCCGGGGTTCCTGCGTATTTGACTAACTATCTCGATCCTGAGTTGGTTCGTGTGTTGGTCACGCCGATGAGAGCGGCTGAAATTATCGGTGAAAATAAAAAAGGTGACTGGACAACGCTGACAACCCAGTTCCCAGTTGAAGAATCAACAGGTGAAGTGAGCTCATACGGTGATCACAGCAATAATGGCATGTCAGACGCTAACGTGAACTGGGTGGAACGCCAGAGCTATCATTTCCAAACATTTACTGTCTGGGGGGAGCGTGAGCTGGATATGTACGGTACGGCCCGTATCAATCGAGCGGCGCAACTTAATACCGCAAGCGCATTAACCCTAAACAAGTTTATGAATAAGTCTTATTTCTATGGTATTGCGGGACTTAAAAACTATGGACTGTTGAATGATCCGGGGTTAAGCGCGCCGGTAATACCGGCGGCAAACGGAAAATCCAATGGTACAACATGGGAAACCAAAGACGGGCAGGCAATTTATGACGATATTTCTCAACGCTTATTTAAACAGCTGACAAAACAGACAGAAGGGCTGGTGGAGCGAACAGATCCGTTGAAACTTTGTATGTCGCCAACAGCGGAAGTCAATCTGACAAAAACCAACCAATACAACGTTAATGTTACCGATCAGTTGAAAAAGAATTTTCCGAATCTGACGATTGAAACGGCGGTTGAATACAGTACAGAAGCAGGGGAGCTGGTTCAATTGATTGCCGATACGCTTGATGGTGAAAAAACGGCTTATGCCTCATTTACTGAAAAAATGCGGGCACACGCGGTTGTTGTGAGTTCATCCAGTTTTAAACAAAAGAAATCAGCCGGTACGTGGGGGGCGATTATTCGTTATCCACACGCTATTGCACAAATGTTGGGGGTTTAAATGGCGACAGTCATTGTGGGGTGTAAATTGCCCCACGGGTTAACGATTGAAGTTGATGGGAATCGCGTGACGCTAAACGGGATAAATTCATCAACAATTATTGGTGGTTATGGACTGACATATGATGTTGATAAAGCGTTTTTTGACAAATATCTGGAACTCCATGCCGATACGAAATTAGTCAAGAATGGGCTTATTTTTGCTCAGGAAAAGCTCAAAGAGGCCCGGACGGAAGCTGAGGAAAAAGCCGAGTTAAAGAACGGGTTGGAGCCTATCGACCTTAAAAAACCGGGTAAGAATATCGAGCAGCGAAAAGAAGAGGATTAAGCTAATGGGCTTTGTTGTTGTTTTTGATGTCGTGAAGTTTCGCATTCGTTACCCAGAGTTTTCTTCTGTCAGTGATGTTCTGTTGGATGCCTATTTTATTGAAGCAACACCCTATCTTAACAATACGGCCCAAAGCCCAGTTAGTGAGCTTGAGCTACGCGCAATGTTACTGAATATGCTTGTTGCTCATATTGCTGAACTTAATCGTTTATCTGCTAGCGGAACAGCGGCCAATCCGCTCGTGGGGCGGGTTAGCAGCGCAAGCGAGGGGTCTGTTTCCGTTTCGGCTGATATGGGCGCTGTGAGTGAACGTGCTGCTTGGTTCTTGCAGACGAAATACGGGGCTATGTACTGGCAGGCAACAGCACAATACAGAACTATGCGTTACATCCCCGGCAGCTCTCCCTCTCACTATCCGTCATATTACTACCCACGGACTCAAGGGAGGCGCTAATGTCGAGCAGTATCAAGGGGAGTGATGCCGCAAAACGCTATTTAAAGCAATTAGCTAAAAGAGTGGGTGAAGGCAAAAAATTGCGGGCTGGTTTTCTCAAAGATGCGACTTATCCCGATGGCACTTCGGTTGCAATGGTGGCAATCAGTAACGAGATCGGTGATCCGGGGCGAAACAGGCGGCCCCGTCCGTTTTTTCGTAACACTATCAACGAACATGCTAATGAATGGGGTGATACTGTCGCACAGTGTCTGAGGGATAATGATATGAACGGAAATGTGGCATTACGAATGACCGGGGAAGTTATTAAGGGACAAATTCAGCAATCCATTCGTTCTTTCACTTCACCGGCTAATGAAAAATCCACTATAGCTAAAAAGGGATTTGATGCGCCATTACGTCACACCAAACATATGCTGAACAGTGTTGATTATGTGGTTGATGAGGGGAATGAATGAACTTGCATGGCATTGCATCTGGTGCTGTCGGGGTTGTTAATCCGCACTCACCTGGGGAGATACGGGTAAGTGCGGGATATGATATTGCACCCAGTGGTAAGCAAGTCCCGCGCTACATTACAACACCCGTTACCGCACAAATCCAGCCACTGACTTTTACTGATCTACAACATACGAACGGCTTGAATATTCAGGGCATGCTCAAAGCGGCTTATGTGAATGGCAATTTTAATGCCGTCAACCGCCCTAGGCAGCAAGGGGGTGATCTGCTGATTATTAATGATGAAGTGTGGTTGATAGTGCAGATTTTGGAAGCGTGGCCGGATTGGTGCAAATTCGCTGTTACATTGCAGCGTGGGGAACAATAGTGACAACGATAAGTGTAACGCAAGACGATATAACAACCGCATTACGCGGTTTTTTAATGGCCTTAATACCTGAACGTAGCGTTATTTTGTCTCAGGTAAATCGCTCACCGATGCCGGATAGTGATTTTATTGTTATGACGCCATTGAACAGCACTGGTTTATCAACAGGTGTAATGAACTATAACGCCCCAACAGTGGCAGGCATGGGGGAAAGTCTAATCACTCGGACGACACGCTGGACATGTCAAATCGATTGTTACGGCCAGTTCGCTCATGAGGATGCTCACATTATTGCAACGACGGTGCGTACTGAATATGCGAGTGAGCTATTCAAGAGGTCAGGTATCGATATGACACCGCTCTATGCCAGCGATCCGATTCAGACGACGATGATTAATGGTGAACAGCAATATGAGTCGCGTTGGACATTTGAATTTACCGCTCAAATCAACCCCGTTGTGACAACAGAGCAACTATTTTTCGACAGTATTACGCTGAACACTAAAACAGCGGAGTCTATTCATGGCAATTCCAATCAGTAAAGACGTGAGAATTAATCCGGGGGTGCTGTCGGCAGCGGGTAATGCTGTTGATCTCAATGGATTATTACTGACAGATAATATATATGCACCCGTTGGCGCGGTGTTGTCATTCTCGACTAAAGAAGATGTGGCGGCATATTTCGGTGGTGCATCCGAAGAATATAGCATGGCGGCTATTTATTTTTCAGGGTACAACAACTGTACAAAGACACCCGGCCAATTACTGTTTTCGCGATTTAATCGAGCGGCAGTATCGGCCTGGTTACGTTCAGGTTCTTTTAATGGGGTAGCCATTACCGATCTGCAAAAAATGTCCGGTACGTTGAAACTCAATATCAATGGTGCAGCAATAAATGCCGCAATCAATCTTGATGGGGTTAAATCCTTTGCGGATGCAGCAAAGAGCATTGAAACAGCGATTGGTAAGGCAGTAACGGTTGTGTTCGATACCACCCGTAAAGCTTTCATCATCAATGTTGTCTCTGGCAGCATTAAACTGGAAGATACAAATATCACCTATGGTACTGGTGATGGGGCCGAGGCTCTTAAGTTCACTGGCGCACTAGGGGCAACGGTTTCTCAGGGGGCTACAGTGTCGGCGGTTCCTGATCTATTCGCTGTGATTAAAACGCAGTCTCAGCAATGGGCAGGTTTTACGACGGTATTTGAATGTACAGATGAACAGCATCTTGCATTATCCGCATGGGCTAGTAGTCAGGTATATCGCTATTTCTATGTTGCCTGGACAACAAGCGGCACGGCAAAAGTGAAAGGCAGTCAGGAAACTATCGCCCATAAAATTATTGGCATTCACAGCTACGGGAGTGTCGTTCCTGTTTTCTGCTCTGATAATATGAAACCGGCAGCAGTATTGGGTTATGCGGCGGTACTGGATTTTGAGCGAACGGAGGGACGTGTTCCGTTTAAATTCAGAGAATTGAACGGCCTCAGTCCTGATGTGATCGATTCTGATGTTTATGATGCATTGATTGCTAATGGATATAACTTCTATGGCAATTATGCCGCTAATAACATCACCGAAAATTATTGGGCTGATGGTACAATAACCGGTGATTTTAAGTGGTTAGATTCCTTCTGTGGTCAAATCTGGCTGAATGCGAACTTACAGGGGGCTGTTATTGCCTTGTTCAAATCCAACAAGACTGTTCCTTATAACACGGCTGGCCGTGCGCTGGTGGAAGCCTCGATGAGTGATGTTATCCAGCGGTTTAAGTTGTGGGGCGGTATCCGATCGGGCGTAACATTATCGGCTGTACAAAAACTGGAAATTATTAACGCTGTGGGATCTGATGTTTCAACGTCAATAATCGCGAAGGGTTATTACTTGTATATTGGGGAAATGTCTGCCTCTATGCGTGCAAATCGCACCAGCCCAAGCTGTACACTGTGGTATTGCGACGGTGGCAGTATTCAGAAATTCGAAATGGCATCTACGGAGGTTCAATAATGTCAGACACAATCACTTCTGCTGATGCGGTAATTACCCTGACTGTGACCAATTTATACCCGTCTGGTGTGCAATTACAGGGATTTGCCGCCGACAACATTTTCGAAACTGAGGCGTTGGATTTGGCTGAAACGGTACGTGGGGCGGACGGTAAACTGTCAGCGGGTTTTATCTACGGCAATATCAATCAGACGATTCATATTATGCCTGATTCAGAAAGTCGCACCATTTTTGATACTTGGGCAACGACATCACGTACTAGCGTCTCGGTGTTCAGATGTAATGCGACGGTTATTCTTCCGGCCATCGGGCGTAAATACACATTGGTGAACGGCGTTCTGAAGCAATGGAAAACCATGCCGGACGCAGGAAAGGTTTTACAAGCGGCGCAGGCCGTCATTGAGTGGGAATCAATAACAGGTGAGGCATATAGCTAATGGCACGTAAAGAAACCTTCATCACTATGAATGATGATAATCGCGACAAAGGAAAGCTTTTTTACATTCAGGAAATGCCCGCTTCGCAGGCTGAATGGTGGGCTATTCGTGCATTGATGGCAATGGGGAGAGAGGGGTTGGATATCCCCGATAATTTTCGGGATTTGGGCATGGCTGCATTAGCGGTGGTTGGATTGAAAGCAATTTCTCGCATTGCTCCTGATGAAGCCAGGCCACTACTTGATGAACTGATGGGTTGTGTGCAGATGGTTCCGAATCAGGCAGATAAAAAAATCAAACGCGAACTGATCGACAGTGACATTGAAGAAATTGTTACCCGGCTGAAATTACGTGCAGAGGTGCTTAAGTTACACGTGGATTTTTTCAAAACCGCCAACCAATCGTAATCCCGCCGCGCTATTCCAGCATCTCAAGACCATTCGGTATCGTCGGTTATACAAATGTCCCAGGCACAATAGCGACCGTTATCTCATCAGGAAAAGCAACTCTCCATGAGCTGGATACAGTTTATGGCGTGGAGGACCTTTGGCAGTTAATAGAGATTATTCAGGTCGATAATCACAATGCTTACGTTTTACAGCAGGGTAAAAACTGATGGCAAACATTATAGATGAACTTGTTATAACGCTGGGGCTTGATGCGGCTGAATTTAGCGCAGGTGAAACCGCAGTGATTGCCGGGATCGGTGGGTTGGCTCAGGTTATGCAAAAACTGGTTGACTCGTTTAATGATGGTGAAAAGAAAACCAGCAAATCATTAGACAAAACCGGTAAGAAAACCGAAAAAGTGGCAAAAGAAATGGAGGCGGCAGGAAAGAAAGCTTCCTCTTTCTTTTCCAGCATAAAAAGCCAGATCTTGGCTTTGGCGGGTGTCACGGTCTCACTCGGTGGACTGAAAAGTTTTGTGACTAGTTTTACTGGCAATCTCAATCAGTTAAGTACTGCCGCTGATGCGTTCGGCATGTCGGCCAAAGCGCTTGATGGTTGGACAAAAGCAGGTCAAGCATTTGGTGTCAGCGCAAATGAGATTGTGGGGGCATTTTCACGCATTAATGATGCTAAAGCCCGACTAAAATCAGGTGTTGCGCTTGATCCGGCTCTTGAGACGCTGTTAAAAACGGCATCACAAGCGGGTGTGGATATTGATATTGCCTCAGAAAGCACCGAATCCATCATGCGTAAGCTGACTGGTGTTTTTCCCAGGCTTAATAAAGATCAACAGCAAGCTTACGGTGGTGAACTTGGGTTCGGGTACGCCGCGCAACAGTGGTTCTCATCCGGTCACGCACTCAAAGATGTGGATAAATTTACAGCCAGTTCGGGTGTGGATGATAAATCTGTTGCCGCCGCGCGTCGTTTTCGTGAACAGTGGACAGAGATAAGCCAGAGTTTTGAGAAAACAGGCTACATTCTGTTTAATGCCCTTTTACCATATATCAATGATTTCAATATCTGGCTAAAAAACTTAGCTGATTGGATGAATAAGCACCCAGAAGAGATTAAAAAAGCGGTCAGTGGTTTTCTCGATAAGATGAGTTTTATTATTTCAGTCGCTAATCAGGCCGCGGATGCGGTAGGCGGTTGGGGTAATGTCATCATTGGTCTGATCGGGTTGAAGTTTGCGGGGTGGTTATGGGGAATTTATCGCGTGGCTTCGTCCATGCTGAAAATGGGGAAAGGTAGCGGCGGATTGTCAGGCAAAGGGGCTATAGGGAAAGCCGGGATATACGGCGCTATCGGGTATGCGTTATATGATCCTGTGGAGTCAGTCGCGACTTCGATTGTTGGGCAAGAGACAAAAAATATACTGGATTCATATGGATTGTATCTGGCAAGCGACTGGATACCTTTTTTTAGTAAAAAAGAGTATGAAGCCTATCAGGCAAAACTAGATGGTAAAGCTTCTAAGCCAGATACGGCCGTAATCAAAGAGGAAGAAAAGCGCCGCGAAAACGACCATATCATTTGGGTTGAGGATGAACGACAGCAGCGGCTGGAATACAGCAATAATTGGTTAAAAACTGCGTTAGATAAGCTGACCGATTTAATTAATAAACTGATTGATTCGCTTGTTCCTCAAGTTGCAGCCGCTGAAATGTCACCGAACACTACCGGCATGAAATTACTGGGTTGGCTATCACCAAAATTAGCACAACTTGAGCAGCAGTTCGGGTTACCTGTGGGGTTGTTACGTAGTGTTGCCATGACGGAATCAGGAGGCAATCAGTATGCTGTGTCTAAAGCAGGTGCCAAGGGCTTATTCCAGTTTATGCCAAGTACAGCCAAACATTTTGGGTTAATGGATGATGATGTTTTTGATCCGGTAAAATCTTCGGAAGCCGCGGCAAAATATTTATCTCAGCTAATGAGAATGTTTGACGGAGATTTGAGTAAAGCTCTGGCGGCTTATAACTGGGGACAGGGAAATGTCATGCGGAAAGGATTGGGCGCTGCGCCAAAAGAAACCCGCGATTATATCCCAAAGGTATTGGCGAATATGCCACAACCGGGGGCTCATGTGGCCGCTCAGCGTTATTCGAATACGGTAAATAACAACCGTACCTCCTCTGTTTCTGAGAGTTATCACATAGGAACTATTCAAATCAGCTCTAACGCTAACAACGTAAAAGGCGTGGTTGACGATGCACGCCAAAAAATAGGCGGATCAACGCTGGCAACAAACTATTCAACGGGGGTGACTGGATAATGGAGTTTTCTCTCAATCAGACCACGGTACTTAGCGCGTTCCGTAGCGGCAACCTGTTATCTGCCGTTAACAGTATGATATCTCCTGGATATGGTATTTATTATGCATCCGGGCAGAGAGTGGGTGATAAGCCGTTTACGCCCACGTCATTCATTGCAGTAGAAGTCACACGAGAGGCGTCAATCACCACTGCGCCGATAGAGAAAGGCGGCTATACATCATATAACAAAGTGCAGCGGCCCGGTGAAGTCCATGTGACATTTTCGTTTGAGGGGTGGACCGGTTTTTCTGGTTCCGTGCCTAACTTAACAAACCTCACCCTGACGTCCCGTTCCGATGTTCTTGAAGCGTTAGATAAGATGGTATCCAGTGCTGAAATTTACGACATTGAAACACCTGATACTACGTACACAAGTTATGATTTGATTAAGTACGATTTTCGAATAAGGCAGGATAACGGTGTTACCTTACTGATTGTGACCGCAGTTTTCCAGGCTGTACAAGACATTGCCGAAGTGAAAATGAGCAGCAATGTTGCTAACAAGTCGAATACAACAAAGAATGAGACGGCGAAAGGCCCAAGTAAAAATACCGAACAATCAACAGGCTCAACAAAACACGCCACATTATTTGATGTTAAAAAAGCCCTGACCGGATTGAAGGAGTCGATTTTCAGTGCGACAGCGAAAGTTGCCGATTCGGTTTCGTCCGGTTTCACGTCAGCTATGGAGATAGTGACGGGGCCACTAAATAGCGCCGTGGTGAGTTCTGCGGATCAACTCAGTAAAGCAGTAAAAGAATTATCAGGGAAATTAACGTGATTGAAATAGCACTCAGAGCGGTCAAAGCTCAGGAATTCACTGTGACCTTGAATGAGCAGTCATGCATGATACGTCTCAATCAACGTAGCACAGGTTTATATATGGATTTAACCGTCAATGATAAACCTGTGTTACAGGGAGTTGTGTGCCTCAACTGCAATAAAATTGTCCGTTACTCCTATCTTCGATTTTCCGGTGAATTGTTTTTTGCTGATTTAAACGGCTCATCTGATCCTCACTGGGAAGGGTTAGGGCAACGCTACAAATTATATTACCTTTTTCCAGGCGAGGTGACTCAGTGACGTACAAACAACACAATATCAAAGTTGAATTTCAGCTAGTTGACGGCAAGACATTTGATGATAGCGGTAACAATATACTGACTATCGACAATGCACGTGTTTATGTCAACATGGTGGCGTGGGGCGGCATATCAGGGACACAAATAACATTACAAATCTGGGGCTTAACAACCAGCCAAATGGCAACGTTGAGTTATCGCGGGATCTGGATTGGTAGTGCGAAATTCAACTTAATGCGAGTATGGGCGGATGGTCATGCTATATTTGAGGGTTTTATCAGTGATGCTTATGCAGATTTTAATCAGTTACCCGATACTCCCCTGACGATAACAGCTAGTGTGATGTTTGGCCTAAGAGCAAAGGACGTTGAACCGTTCACTGCATCGGGAGATGTGGATATTGTCGATATTATTACTGGAATGGCTAAAAAAGCGGATCTGACGGTTGAAAATTATGGCGCCACAGGTGTTATCTCCAATCCTCATTATACAGGAAATGTTGTTAATCAAATCCAACAGGCGGCAAATGCGCTAGATATAGACACTGACTTCGGGATTGATAAAGTGACTATTTGGCCTCATGGTCAACCGAAAGTTGAAAAACTGCTGTTTACGTCTCCAGAATATGGGCTAATTGGTTATCCCATATTTACTGGCGTGGGAATAACAGCAACTACTCTTTTCAGTAATGAGATTATTTTAGGTCGTAAGATACAAATAGAAACCTCTTTGCCGAACGCTAGCGGCACTTATCTGATAACAGGGGCGGAACACTATCTTACCTCCTGGCTTGATGGTGGTCAGTGGCATACATTTTTTAGTGGCATTCCAGTGAAAACAGAGGATAAAAACAATGGGGAAGCTGACAACAAAACCAACGGACATAAACAGTGAAACGAATGCTTTTGATTTTGTCATGAGGCGGTTTCTTAGTCAGCATGTTTTTATCACTTTGGGTCTTATTATTAAATCGAACGGGAAAACCGTAGATGTAAAGCCGATGGTGCATAATATGACGGGAACAGGGAGAAAAATCGAGAATGGAATAATCTATAATGTTCCAGTATTTCGCCTTCAGCGTGGTAACAGTGCTGTCATTATGAATCCAGTGGTTGGTGATATTGGTTTAATTGCTATCTGTGATCGTGACATTAGCAGCGTCAGAGCAACAAAAGCGCCGGCGTTGCCGGGCTCAAAAAGAACGCACAATTATTCAGATGCAATTTACCTGGGGGGCGTTTTAAATGCAGAACCACAACAATATGTTGAATTCGTAGATAATCAGGTAAATATTGTTTCACCGAATAAAATTAACGTAGTCGCTCCGACAACTGAAATGACTTCATCAAATTCAATCACAATGAACTCACCATCTATTATATTAAATGGTGCGGTTATTCAAGGTGGTGGCGGTAACGGTGGAAATGCAATATTCGGCAGTACCGTAACAGCGAAGGGCGAAATTACAGGAAATGGGGTTAAACTTTCATCACATGTGCATGGTGGTGTTGAATCTGGTGGTTCGAAAACCAACAGTCCAGAGTAAAAATATGTATAGAAATCTAACATCAAATATTATTGTCGCAGGAGCTTTGTTTGCCTGCGTGTTTAGCGCCGGAGCAAAAAACAGTGACACTTCTCGGCAAGAAAAGATATCCGCTATGTGTATGTCCCAGTCTATATTACAGCAGTATGCCGCGAGTGCAGGGCTTAACTATATAGATCCGTCCACCCTCGCAGAAGAGGTCCTGTTACAAACAGGAAGTTACTCGACTGAAAGCCCGGTATATAAAGCTCAAAAGGAAGATGCTGTAAATCAAGGAAAAAAATTGATGCTAAAAGAGAAACAAGTAATGAATATTATCCGGTATTACTATGAGAATCGTGATGAAGCAATGTTGTCGCGGGGGGAAGGGGTTTCATCCGTTTTTCAGCAGCTATGTATCGTTAATCCAAAACGTTATCTTCCTAGCTACAACGCGTTAAAAGCAGCGGGAAAAATATAGAATCGAACGGTTCAAGAACCTATAAACCCCAGTCGTGTTGGTGGATAAAGTCATCTTCGGCTTACAGTACAATATTGTTGAGTATTTTCATCAGACGTATGACACTCATGACAAAATGATGTCAATGTGATGCTATTTTTCTAAATCTTGCTTTTAACGTTCGTTATCTTCTTCTGGAATAAGGCTTACATAGGTGGCTAATTGTCATTTACTGCATGGTTGTAAGGTTCAGAATAGTGGTTTAATATGATACATAGTGACACATTATGACTGTTTGTGACTCACTATAACAAACTATTTGATAAGGTAGAACGTCATGAATCTATCACTAAGGAATTGTTTAGCAGTAGTTTTATTCGGAGGAGTGCTGTCGGTTCCTTCATTCTCTGCTGGTTATGTGGATTCGAGGGACGGTTGTAGTATGCTTAGCTTTAAAGTAGGTGAAACTATCTGTAGTCTGGATGATTTGAAAACTCAATATCAAGAAAGAAGAGAGATTGTTGATTCATTAGCTAATGAAATTAGCCAATATTATTTAAATCTCCTAAGCCTTGATGAAAGTCAAATTCGTGGTATTTTGCTTCAAAACGATATAGAAATTAATAAGGCTTGCGAAACCACAATGAGAGGATTTGAGCAGGGGCTCAAAGCTATGTTGAAGCAAGATCGATCCGATGAAGAAAAACAAGAAATGAGGATGTATCTGAAATCTATAGCAAAGGCCAGATTTGAGATAACTCGTCTTAATGATTTTTCTCGTCAATTATTTACTTTGCCTAAGATTTATAAAAGCGATATAAATAAAGCTGCTCTATCAGAATTGGCTGCTTATACAACCAAAAAGATTGAGTCTGGGAATTTTTCATTTACTGGGTGATAAATGGAACAAGTGGATGTATCAATAAACGAGTATACGAGGAAAGATTTTTTTGATGACGTCTTCCTAAAGCATCCAGATCTTGAACAGGCTATTCTGCAAGATTTTAAACACTATAAAGAAACCGGAGAAGTCCCTGATTATTTTGGTAGGGATGTTGCTTACACTCAGCCAGAAGCAGCATATAAATCATGTATGATGCATATTCATCTTTGCTTTCCGCCTGATTCATTCCCTACAAATAGGGTTCAGTATTATAGAACGTGTAAATCAAATAGCCCAGAAAATGATGCTTGTCTAGTATATGTTCAAGGTCTCTTGGAAGAAAACAAATATTCCTTATTGGCGATAATGCATCCTGATGCTCATGGAAAAGCTAGAAATCCCAAGATAATGAGTTATCTGGCAAGAATAGCTCAGGATTTCAGAGATAATAACTAAACCCGTCCAGTACGGGTTTTTTCATATTTGGCTGCTTAATTGCGGTTTTTTTATTTCTATAGGGTTCGAAAATGCAAACTCGTTCACTTCTGCTTGATACCGAGTCATGGGATTTAACGTTAGATGATTCTGGAAATATCGCCATTACTGATAATCCCTATTCTGTAGCGCAGGATGTCGCTTGTGCCTGTAGTACATATTTGGGGGAGTGCTGGTATGACACAGCATTGGGTATTCCTTATTACCAGCGAATTTTGGGACATTGGCCGGGAACTCAGCTAATCAACAGCAAAATGCAACAAGAAGCAATGAAGTTACCTTATGTTCAGTCTGCCACTTGTAAAGCTATAAATGGGAAGGAGAGAACTATTGCGGGCATGATGACAATAACGGACTCGAACAATCAATCAACGGTGGTAAATTTCTGATGACTAACTCTGCAGTACTGACTACAAGTGTTCCAGGTGTAACCTTTACAAAGACGGGTCTAACTGTGCCCGACGAGGTTGATATTTTAAATGGGCGGTTAAATGATTTGGCTACAGCAATGGGTGGTGCAATGAGTACGAGCTTAACAACACCGCAAGGTCAAATAGCAATGAGTGATGCGGCTATCATTGCTGACAAGAACGATCAGTTACTTGCTATTGTCAATCAAATTAACCCGGATTATGCAACCGGACGTTTTCAAGATGCTATCGGACGAATTTATTTTTTAGATCGAATTCCAGCATCGGGAACAACGGTAACAGCAACATGCACTGGGTTAGTTAATACAGTTATTCCAATTGGTAGTATTGCTCAAGATAAAAAAGGGTATCTTTATCATTCAATAACAGAGGCTAAGATCCCTGACAGTGGCTCTGTTGATGTTGTTTTCCAAAACTCAACAACAGGGCCGTTAGCATGCAAAATTGATGACTTGAACACGATTTATAGCTCGGCACCCGGCTGGTCTGGTATCAGTAATGCGAATGCTGGCGTACCTGGCGCAGATGAGGAAACCCGCGCTAATTTTGAGTATCGTCGTAAACAATCTGTTGCTAAAAATGCGACAAACTCATTACATGCCATTTATGCCGCAGTATTAGAAGTAAATGGCGTGGCAGACGCATACGTTATTTCAAATGATACTTCGGTAGTAAAAACGGTCGGGGTATCAAAATACAGAATAGCGCCGAACTCTATTTATAGTGCTGTGTATGGAGGAAAAACTGAGGATGTCGCTAGAGCAATCTGGAAGAAAAAGCCTCCAGGTATTCCTACGAACGGAAATACAACTCACACAATTGTGGATGATGAAAACTATGTTCAGCCTTACCCCGAATATGAAATTAAATATGTGATACCCGCGCCCATTCGTGTCTATGTTGACGTCTCACTTGCGAATAGCGATTACCTTCCTGCTGATATTGAAACACAGGTTAAGTCAGCTATAGCGCAAGCATTTAACGGAGAAGACGGTGGAACGCGAGCAAGAATAGCATCTACATTATTTGCTGGTAGATATTATTCAGGCATTTATAACATAGATACATCGAGTGTTGATATTTACAATATTACGCTTAGCCGTGACGGTATTACTTATTCAACATCAATTAGTTTTGGTATTGATGAAATCCCAACGCTTGACGTTGATAATATATCTGTGAAATTAGTAGGTTCATAAATGGAAAATGTGGGAGCAACTATTCTTGCTCAGTATGCCGCTAGTCCAAAACTCAACTCACTTATTCTAAGCTTCAATGCTGCTGTTTCCTCTGCTGAATTTATTAATACATTTTACGATCTGATTTGGAACATTGACACAGCAAATACTTACGGACTGGATGTGTGGGGAAAAATAGTGAATGTCAGCAGGCGGCTTACTGTTAATGAAAATGTAAAATATATAGGTTTTGGTGAAGCTTTACTGAATGTTCCGACAACGACAGATCCAAATCCATTTGACCAAGCACCATTTTATTCCGGGGAGTCAAAAACAAAAACTATTGAGCTATCAGATCAGATGTACCGAAAGCTAATTATGATGAAAGCCATGTCAAATATATCTGACTGCACTATACCAAACATCAACAGAATGCTTGTTTATATGTTTAGTGATAGAGGACGTGCATATATCACTGACGATGGAAATATGAAGATGAGTTATGTATTTGAATTTCAGCTATCAACAGCAGAATTAGCAATTGTTCAAACATCGGGAGTACTGCCTTACCCGGTTGGTGTCAGTGTCGCAATCGTTCAAAGGATACCAACAAATGAAATCAACTGAAAAACCTAATCTTATTGCTGTTCCGTTTGCGAGCGCCGGAGACTATAACGAGATTGCAACAAAATCAACTGAAAGCAGCTTGGCAAAAGGAGTAGCTACGTATCCGAGCGGTTTTCCCCCGTTAACGATGACAGCAATATCTGCTGGTGGAATTCCTCCATCTGGCAAGGATATGAACGGGATATTGAATGATATTACTACCGCAATACGTTATTCAATGTCTGGTGGTTTGTATTCATATAATGCTGATTTTAGTGCTGCCATTGATGGTTATCCTAAAGGGGCCATTGTTGCCAGTTCTGATGGAAGTAAAATTTGGTGGAATGGGGTAGAAGATAACAATACAGATCCGGATAGTACATCAGTTTCCGGTTGGAAAAATCTACTAGCAGATCCTAATGGGTTATTTCTACAGAAAGCTAATAACTTATCTGATATTAATAACAAAGCGACAGCGCGTAATAATTTAGGACTGGGAGAGATTGCAACTCAAGATTTTATTCCTGACGCCACACTTATAGAAAAAGGCATCACCCAACTTACAGACAAGACAGGTAACAGTAATACCCTTGCAGCAACTCAGAAACTTGTTTCTGATGTGAATGATAATGCCAATAATAAGCTCGCTAAAAATCAAAATGGGGCAGACATCTTCAATAAAACTGAATTTGTAAAAAATATCGGTTTATCGGAAATGGTGGTGTTGGCTAAAGGGGCGGTGCCGAATAGCCGGAAAATTAACGGGAAGCCGTTGACCGGGGATATTAGTCTGAATGCTGGGGATGTGGGAAGTTATGCTAAATCTGAGAGCGATAATACTTTCTTACGCATTTCTAGCAATAAAACCGCAACCGTTGGTAATTTACTGATTGACAGTAAAACTCCTTTTCCTAAATTGCGTTTCAAATCGAAAGATGGATATATATTGGGAATTAACGGTTCTGAAGGGAAATTGTTGCATATCTATTCTGACGATCCCAAGAATCAGCGGCGTTATAATATATTAACGCCTGAGAGAAGTGGTACTCTTGCATTACAAAATACAGCTATGAAATCCGAAAATGGTTGGTGGCAATGTGGAGATACGGGGGTAATTATTCAATGGGTTAAAGTCCTATCAGCTCAACAATCATGGATAAAGGTAAATTATCCAATTTCTTTTAAAAATAAGCTTTTTGGCTATGCTGCAAGTATGTCGAGTATCAATACATCAACTGGCCACACATTAGTACGTAATGCAACACTATCGACATTTGAATATCAAGCAGGTACTCCCAACAATGATGAGAATCCAGGCAAAGTTGTACATATATTATTTTGGGGGGTATAAATGGTCTATTTCTCCAGAAAAGAATGTGTTTTTTATAATGAAGCTCATGAAGAGTGTGTTGAAATAACAGTAGAAAAACACAATGAATTGCTTGACGGTCAATCACGCGGGTTTGCTATCGTCAGTGATAAAGAGGGTTATCCAATTCTTACAAAGCAAGCACCGTCTGTTTATCACAAATGGGATAGTGAAAAGTGGATAATATCAGAAAGTGATAAAATAAAGCTTAGACGGGAACAGCAACAACAAGCAGAACATAAGAAACAGCAACTTATGTTCACTGTAAGTAAACAGATCGCTCCGTTACAAGATGCTGTAGATTTGGGGATGTCGAGAGATGAGGAAAAATCGCTGTTAGCAGAGTTAAAAAAATATAGAGTATTATTGAACCGCATTGATGTTAATTCAACGTCAGATATTAACTGGCCCGAAAAACCCTTAGAATAATGGAATCAGGGCCAATTGAACGTTTAGATAAGTCTAATCAAATATGGCTTTTTTGCACTACTCTGACTGAATCGTCCTCAAAATGTTGGATAACCATCCAACATTTAAAGGTGTAGTCCATTTATGTTTTAGTCTATTAGGTAATCATCAACCCACCAGGATAATACTTAATCCAATCAATAGCAGCACTGGGGTTAAATGGCTCAATGCTCAGTCCTTCCAGGCATTGCCAGAGTTCCTGGGTGTTCTGGGCTGTAATAACAATACAGTCCGGCATCACCCGGATTTTTAGTGGCATTCCGAAGGTAAATCCTGCCTCCTGTAACCATTTTCCTTTTAAAGAAATGCCGTTTTTAGCTACCTTGCCAAAACGTTCAGCTTGGGAAATTCGGCGAATTGTTTTATTATCGCGTTTAGCCATAATTAACTACCTTATATAGTTAGTTGTGGTAAGCAGGGTTATCGGGTGCCCGCCCGGTAGCTCTGCGTCAGTGGAAATAGTTTCTCAATGTTGAATTATGAACTATAGGTCATTTTTCTGCAATAAAAATGTGACCTATAGTTTACCTGGGCTTTTCGTTGTCAGGCAGTCCATTGAGGGCGTCATTCCAGTGTTGATCCCGTTCTATATTATTCACTATTTTGCTGATCCATGTTTCTGATTTGCCCCACCGTATAGCCAGCTCGCGGCGCGTCCAGCCTTTTCGTTTCATTTCAGACTTAAACAATTCTGGCGGTATACGTTTCAAAATTACTCCACAAATATAAACTGTTTATCGACACATCATAGTATAGCCATTTCGCCGATAGGGTGACATTGGTAAATAAAATGACCGCTTAAGTGGCACAAGCCGAACTCCATGAGCATAGGATATGCCACACCAGAAATACCTATCACTAAGGTGATTGTTATATGAAGTTGGGTTACATGCATGCGTCAAAAACTGACGGTATCAAGTGCTGGATTTATGAATAATGCCCTATGAGGCAGAGATCTGGTGAGGCATTTTATTTTGCACTATGAATTATAAAATAGAGGTAGTTGCTGTGCTACAGACATAAAAAAACCAACCTAATTATGGTTGGTTTTTCCAAAAGCTCCGCGGCTCCTTTGCGTATCCTTTTGTGTCCCTTCATTGTCCGGTCAGTGTCCAATCAACTTTGCTAACTCACTGTTTTTAAAGCTATTGTCCTATCACTGTCCCTACTAAATTGGTGGAGCTGGCGGGAGTTGAACCCGCGTCCGAAATTCCTACATCCTCGGTACTACATGCTTAGTCTAATCTTTACATTCACTTGCCAGCTGCGGACAGACACGCCACTAACAAACTAGCCTGATTAGATTTAACGCTTCAACCCCAGGCAAGGCATCCACGCGATCTCTTTTGGGTTTGACCTCTCTTGATCCCCGTCCTAAGAGCGGAGGCTAGGGAGAGAGGGAGCTACGCAGGTTATTAAGCTGCTAGTTCGTATTTTTCGTCGTTTGCGACTATTTTTTTGCGGCTTTTTACGAGGCCAACCGCCCCTCGGCATGCACCTTGGGTTTCGCGAATCCCGTCGAATCCAGAATCAGCCCCAAGTGTCTTAAAAGCAAGTATATCAGAATACTAAACTATAATGCCAGAATTTATCGCCCAGCATTCTTCATAATACGTGCTTTGTCTAATTTCCATTCGCGTTCTTTAATGTCTGAACGTTTGTCGTGTGCCTTTTTGCCTTTTGCTACGCCAATTTTGATTTTGCACCAGGCATTTTTCCAATAGAGAGATAAGGCAACAACGGTATAACCTTCGCGATTGACTCGACCGTATAATGAATCAAGTTCGCGCTGATTGAGTAAGAGTTTGCGTGAACGCATTGGATCACAGACGACATGGGAAGAAGCTACATTTAACGGAGTGATGGTGGCACCAAAAAGATAAGCGTCGCCATCTTTGAGTAAAACGTAACTGTCGCTGATATTAGCTTTACCAGCGCGCAGTGATTTGACTTCCCATCCTTGTAACGAGAGACCAGCCTCAAATTCTTCTTCAATGAAGTATTCGTGACGGGCTCGTCTATTCATGGCAATGGTTGCCGAACCGGGTTTGTGTGCTTTTTTCTTTGTCATAGTGTGTGCATTATACTGAATGCTTTGATGAAAGAAATCTTTTCCCGCAGCATATTTGCCGATTAATGAGTATTTATTGCATTATACGCTGACAGATTTTTCTTTGATCACGTATAGGTGATATTATTTGCCACAATTAAGCCTTACAGGAAATGATATGCCACAGATTAGTCGCTCTGCGTTAGTACCGTACAGCGTGGAACAAATGTATAAATTGGTCAATGATGTTGGTTCTTATCCGGATTTTTTACCGGGATGTGTCGGCAGTCGTGTGCTGAGTATCAGTAGTAATGAAATGACTGCGTCAGTCGATGTTTCCAAAGCGGGTATTAGTAAGACTTTTGTTACTCGGAATATTCTGGCTGATAACCAGAGTATTAATATGCAACTGGTGGATGGGCCTTTTCGTAAATTGATGGGTGGTTGGCAGTTTATTCCACTTAGTGATGATGCTTGTAAAGTCGAGCTGCACTTGGATTTTGAGTTTACCAATAAGCTAATTGAATTGGCTTTCGGTAAGATTTTTAAGGAATTAGTCGGAAGTATGATTCAGGCTTTTACTTTGCGTGCACGAGAGGTTTATAGTGCCTGATATCAATATTGAAGTCGTTTATGCATTACCTAACCGCCAATATCTGCGTACTGTGAAATTGGCCCAAGGTGCGACTATAGAGCAGGCGATAGTTGCATCGGGTTTGCTGACTTTGCGTAGTGATATTGATCTGCAAAAAAATAAAGTCGGAATTTATAGTCGTCCAGCCAAGCTGACGGATGTTTTGGAAGAGGGTGATCGGGTGGAAATTTACCGCCCATTATTGGCCGATCCAAAAGAAATGCGTCGTAAGCGTGCTGAGCGGGCTAAGAATAATGCTCAATGATTATCAATAAACAGCCAGTCAGGAAAATGAATGACTGGCTGTTTATATTTTTTTTAATTATTGAAGATTCTCAGTAAGTGAGTTTTCGTTTTTAATATCAGTCAGTACACCATTACTGTCAAATGTAAGTGTCAGGGTTTGCTGAGTTACTTTTTCATGCCCAGGTTGCTGACGAAACACATAAAACCATGTTTGAGTGCCAAACGGGTCCTGTAACATTGGTGTCCCCAATGTGTAGGCTACTTGTTGCTGGGTCATTCCTTTATGGATTTTTGATACATTAGCAGATGTCAGGTAGTTTCCCTGATTAATGTCAGGCCGATAAACAACCCGTTCCAACGTAGAACAACCCGCAGTTAGCATAACGAATGATACAACAGCGGCAGTCAACATTTTACAGCGCATGGTAATTACATTCCTTTAGGAGTCAGGGTGTCGATAATAATAGACCTTGGCGAGATTGAAAACCTCTACAAGCCTTAGTTATGACCCCAAATATACGCAAAAGTTGTGTCATATCATGCAGCCAGCAGCTCTTTTGCGTTCGCTAAGGTGTTTTTTGTGACTTCACTACCAGCGAGAAGCCGCGCCAGTTCTTGTAATCGGGTCTTTTTATCCAGCAATTGCATTTGTGTTTCAGTTTCTTCACCATCAGTCTGTTTACTGACATAGAAATGCTGATGACCACAACCGGCTACCTGAGGTAGGTGAGTAACGCACATGACCTGTGTGGACTCACCCAATTCTCGCAACAGGCGACCGACAATCGCAGCTGTTGGGCCACTGATGCCTACATCCACTTCATCGAAAATCAGAGCTGAAGTTTCCATTTTCTTGGCCGTTATAACCTGAATTGCTAGTGCAATACGGGAAAGTTCACCACCTGAAGCAACTTTCGCCAGTAATTGATGTGGTTGACCAGGGTTAGTTGTAACATTAAATTCAACTTTATCCGCACCATCGGCATTCAAGTGTTCTGGCGCAAAGGAGACATCAATGGTAAAGCGGCCGTGAGGCATGGAGAGCTGATGCATACTGTTAGTAATTAGTTCATTTAATTCTGTGGCATATTGCTGGCGAACCAGATGTAATCTTTCTGCTACTTCTAATGCTTGCTTATGGTGTTTATTAACTTGTTCGCTGAGATGAGCACAATCACCCTCTTGCTGCGCGAGTAGTTGCTGCTCTTCTAGTAGTTGTTGATGTAGTGAAGGAAGCTCTTCTGGCACAACATGGTGCTTACGGGCTACTCTGATTTGCTGTGAAATTTTTTGCTCTAGTTCAAACAGGCGGTTTGGGTCCATATCCAATTGATCACCGTAGTGGCGAAGTTCATCACTGACTTCGTTAATCTGGATAGAGGCTTCTTCCAGCATGGTGAGTAAACTATTGAATTTATCATCCATTGTGATCAGTTCAGCCAACTCGTGTTTAGTGTGATTCAGCAGACTGATAATATTTTGTTCATCGTTATCGTTCAGTAATTGGAGAGCATTCTGGCTGACAGATAATAGTTGACCACGATTTGCCAGCCGTTTGTATTCATTATCGTGTTCCTGATATTCACCCGGTTGTGGCGCCAGTTCATTTAGCTCTTTTAGGTGATATTCCAGCAGCTGTTGACGGGATTGGCGCTCAAGAGCTTGTTGTTGGAATTGAGCCAGATCTTGGCAGCTTTGGTGCCATTTCTGATATGCCTGTTTCATCTCATTTTGCAGATTGAATTGATTCGCGTAAGTATCAAGCAGACGTTTTTGGTGGTTGCTATCCAGTAGTAATTGGTGAGCATGTTGACCATGAATCTGAATAAGGTGGGCGCCCAGTTCGCGTAATTGGGAAAGTGGCACAGCGGTACCATTAATAAAGCCCCTTGAACGGCCATCTGAAGTTATGGTGCGTCGCAGCAGGCATTCGTTACTGTCATCAAGTTGGTGCTCTTCCAACCATTGACGAGCTGAAGGAGCATCAGCAAGAGAAAAACGGGCACAGATATCAGCACGAGAAGCTCCGTTACGCACCATATTGGTCTCACCTCGATTACCCAGGCATAAACCTAATGCATCAATTGCGATGGATTTACCGGCACCAGTCTCACCTGTGATGGCTGTCATACCTGACCGGAATTCAATTTCAAGCTCACGAAC
This sequence comes from Photorhabdus heterorhabditis, assembly GCF_018448905.1. Lineage (GTDB taxonomy): Bacteria > Pseudomonadota > Gammaproteobacteria > Enterobacterales > Enterobacteriaceae > Photorhabdus > Photorhabdus heterorhabditis. Next base: position 57,488 of record NZ_RCWA01000024.1, read on the forward strand.
AATGGCAAAGTTGCTGATGGTTAACTGGGTGAGCATTATGCCTCTCCTGTGTATAAAAACACCTCTGTATTTTCATACAGTATAAACTGGTCTTTTATACAGTAAAGTGGTGATGCCTATTTTTCAAAACATTTTTTTAGACCAACTGAGTTTTGTACTTAGTGTATTGAAGTAATTATAATCTTTAGGGTGGATTAAATTGAGTTTCTGCTTGCTACGATGAATAATGACATCTTCTCCCTCTTGTATAGGCAGAACTATCTGGCTATCGCAACTGACTTCATAATCGTTGCTGTTCTGGGAAAATTTCAATCTGATGCTGCTTTCACTACTGATAACCAATGGGCGGGAAGATAATGTATGTGGGAACATTGGTACTAAGACGATAGCATCCAGATTAGGTGTTAGAATCGGTCCTCCTGCGGAAAGTGAGTAAGCGGTGGAACCGGTTGGAGTTGCGATAATCAGCCCGTCAGAACGTTGGGAGAAGGCAAAACGCTCATCAATATAAACTTCGAATTCAATCATGTGAGCTACTTTCCCCGGGTGGAGTACGATTTCATTGATTGCACTACTGATGCGGGGTTTCTGGCCGTTTCTTCTAACTTGTGCTTCGAGTAGAAAACGGTATTCGTTGCGATATTCGCCATCAAGTACTTCAGAAAGTTGTTGCAGAGCATTATCAGGATCTAAGTCTGTCAGAAAACCCAGATTGCCTCTGTTAATTCCGATGACTTTAATGTCATAACGGGAAAGAACCCGCGCCGCGCCCAGCATGTTGCCGTCACCACCAACAACAACAGCTAAATCAGCCTGCTTACCAATTTCAGTCAGGCCGCCGGTCTGTGCATCTTCCAAACCAATCTCTTTGGCTACTTGGCGATCAACGATCACACAGTAACCTTTAGATTTTAACCAATGATAAAGCATTTCATGAGTAGCCAGTGCTTCTGGGTGACGAGGATGACCAACAATACCGATGCATTTGAATTTTTTATTCATCGTTGTAATTTCCTTCAGCAAGAGGTTTTGTCCTCACAATATGACGGGTTCCCTTGAATCCCTAGTTTAGATCCCCATAATAAGCTAAGTAGTGAGATTAATGCCAAATACGCGGAGATATTCATGAGTAGTAAAGAACAAAAAGTGCCTGACGAGCAAGTCTCGGAAGATATGGAAGTTGTATCTGAACAGCAAAACAGTGCGGATAAAGCAGAAACATCAGAGACTGAAAGCGTTGTTGATCCGCGTGTCGTAGAGCTGGAAGAGCAGCTCGGGCAGGCGCAACAGCGTGAACGTGATGCCATTTTGCGTGCTAAAGCTGAAGTTGAAAATATCCGTCGTCGTACTGAGCAAGATGTGGAAAAAGCCCATAAGTTTGCTTTAGAAAGATTTGCCAATGAACTGTTGCCAGTGATTGATAATCTTGAACGCGCTCTGGATGCAGTAGATCGTACTAACACCGAAATAGTATCAATGATTGAAGGTATTGAGCTGACGCTGAAGTCTTTCCTTGGGGCTGTTGGTAAATTTGGTATTGAAGTTGTTGACGACACAAATGTTCCTTTTAATCCTGAAGTTCATCAGGCCATGACCATGATGGAGTCCGATCAACATGATCCGAATCATGTCATGATGGTTATGCAGAAAGGGTATACCTTAAATGGTCGTTTATTGCGCCCGGCAATGGTAGCCGTATCAAAGTGATTTTAGCTAGTAGTAGATATATACCCAATAGATTTCAAGATGTATCGCGACGGCAAGGGAGCGAATCCCCGGGAGCATAGATAACTCTGTGACCGGGGTGAGTGAGTGCAGCCAACAAAGAGGCAACTTGAAAGATAACAGGTATAAATGCCGCTCCAGTTGGGGCGGCATTTTTTTACTGTGGCAACTCAGGTGTCCAGTTAATTGGTTCTAACCCTTGTTTTTCAAGCAATTCATTGGCTTTTGAAAAGTGTTTGCAGCCAAAGAATCCTCGATGGGCGGATAGAGGAGATGGGTGAGGCGCTTTGAGAACATGGTGTTTGTTGCTATCGATAAAGTAGCCTTTTTTCTGAGCATGAGATCCCCAGAGAAGAAAAACTACGCCTGAGCGATGCTCGTTGATAGCTGTAATGACTTTGTCTGTGAAAGTTTCCCAGCCCAGATTCGCGTGAGAGTGAGCATTGCCGCGTTCTACGGTTAATACAGTATTGAGTAGTAGTACTCCTTGTTTGGCCCAACTGATAAGACAACCGTGATTTGGATGTTGGAAGTCCGGTATATCAGATGCGAGTTCTTTGTACATATTAACCAGTGACGGCGGTGCTGGAATACCAGGTTGCACAGAAAAAGAGAGGCCGTGTGCCTGATTAGGGCCGTGGTAAGGGTCTTGCCCAAGTATTACAACTTTAATATCGGCCAATTCGGTGTAACGGAATGCATTAAATACATCCTGTTGTGGTGGATAAATAGTTTTACCTGCTTGACGCTCTTTGGCGACATAGGCCAGTGTGTCGATAAAATAAGGTTGCTTTTTCTCATTACCGATCACGCTGTGCCATGTGAGAGGCGCGGACATAACAAATCCTTTCTATATAATTACCAGATGGACGTTAGCTTACCGACTCTAAAATCAGAGGGAAACCTTTGATGAACACTAAAGCTAAATTTTTGATAACTATTTCAATGTCATGAAGTATTTTTGAAAGTTTATCAGAATAATTCCTTTGTAGTTAGTTAGCGATAAATACTTATTTAAACCATAAAGTTGCAAGATATTTGTAGTAACTATATGAAATTAATTGAGCTGAATCAATGGATATCCTCATTCGTGCTGATATACAGGCATCAGATATATTGGTTTGACCAAATAACCAAGATGATGTTCTTGATAATTTGGTTTGTTGCATAAATATGGAGATAAAAATGGTTACTGGTATTCAAGTTGCTGATAGAGACTAGGTAGAAACTGAGCTGATATCAGAGATGGAAATCACAATTCATCACCATTGTTAATGTAATGTAATAATTTGGTTGGCTTAATATTACTCCCCTGCCGATAGATTAATTGCACCAATTAAATAGCTAATTATTTTCAACTATCCTTAGGGGAAGTTTATGAGTTTATCAATTGGTATAGGACTCTCAGTCGATTCAGGTTTGCCTGTTTCGAATAAGCTTGAACTTGTTACACCACCTGCTGTTTCAACCCAAAATATTAAGAAAGCAACTATTGAAGTTTCTTCTGTTTCAGCAACAACTAGCCAGAATAATCGAATCTACCAGTCATTAGTTAATGAGCAGAGTATTAACATCAATTTAAAATTAATGACAGAAATTAAAGCTGAGCAGATTAGTGGTCAGCAATCTCATGAAATTGATTATATGTTGGCCTTGATTTCTGATGATGTCTATATAAGAACCACTATGGGAATTGGTGATTATGTTCGTCTTTCTGATGAAGAATTATTAAAAGCAGGAATAGAACCGAAAAATCTGAGGGATGACACAACGGGTTTTCAGGCGGGTATTTATCGTAATGACGATCTCTATATCGTTGCTTTTGTAGGTACTAATGATTTAAAGGATATACTGACTAATTTACGGCAAGGTTTTGGGTTTGATGAAGCACAATACCATCAGGCTGTTGATTTAGCCCGTACTGCCAGAATGGCATTTGGGGAAAATATGTTATTTACTGGGCATTCTTTGGGGGGCGGATTAGCAGCAACAGCTGCATTATCCGTTGGAAAGCCTGCGGTGATATTTAATTCAGCCGGTGTTTCCGACAATATGATGAAAAATCTGGGGCTTTCACCACAAGAAGGCCGAAATATAGCTGAAAATGGATTGATACGGCATTATGTTGCGGAGTATGACTTGCTTGATACATTACAACAGAAACTGCCAGTATCCCAGCCAATAGGGCATAAAATTTTACTGAAATATAATGGTGACTTGGAAGAATCGAGCAAATGGTTGCCTTCTCTGATGCGTGGATTAAATGCACATTCTCTTAAAAAGGTGTTGGAATTATTAACGATATACAAACCTTGGTTATCTTTAGATGATGAACAGCAAGAAGAATCTCTGGCGATGTTGAACGAATCGGCTGTGAATGTTTCTGTATAATTGAAAAGGGGTATGATGAAAATCGGCGAAGTAGTTGAGCTTGAGTCGGAATCGGATTGTCAGTGTAATGACGAAAATATAAATCCGTTGCAATGGGCGATATTCAATCAACGAATGGATGATGTTAATACTTTGCTGAAAGAGGGGGCTGATCCTGCTCAACCAGGTTTACAACGAAAAAGTGCTTTACATAGTGCGGCGAAAGTTAGTAATCCTGATTATCTCCAATCCTTATTATCAGTAGCGCCTGATGTGGATGTTATTCATTCTGTTACTTTAGCAACCCCCTTACATGTTGCAGTTCAGGTAGGGAGAAAAATGCAGGTTGAATTATTGCTAGCGGCAGGCGCTAACCCAAATCTGGCTAATCGGATTGGGGATACTCCGTTACATATTGCAGCTAAAATTAATTCACCGGAACTGGTGTTGATATTGTTGAAGTCAGGAGCTGATCCTAAATTGCAAAACAAGCAGCAGTTAACATTCCAGATGTATCTCAATCTCACACCGCTAAAAGCGCGGAGCTATGAGATGCAAGCGGAATATAATGAAGTCAATCATTGGCTGAAAGCGCAGCAAGTCAGCCGGTATTATTTGAAGTAAGATAAAAACGGGCCATTTGGCCTAATGCCAGTCAGTTAAGCTGGCTGGCTTCCCTTTTTACCGGGTATTTTTGTGGTTTACGCCTCACTACTCTCGGATATTTTCTGTCAGGAAGTTTCGCTGGTAATTCAAACATGCTTAATGTTTCCAATAAGTAAGCATAGCGCTTAGGTAAATTACCTGCACCAGGATATTTTTGCTGAGAACAGCGAGTCATCATGATGAGGTTACCTTGTCAGGAACGATGTTGTTTGTATTTTGCTCAACTTCGAGATCAGGGGAAGTATTTAGAGGTTCTCACATAAATTTATTTTTCATCACGTTTGCATTTTAAAAATCTTAATAGTTAAGTATAAATGTTAATTATTCGTGATCTACCCTACGCTGATTTCTGGATTAATGGAGTGTTTTTTTAAAGTTTCATTAATTAGTTATTTAGAGGAAAAACGAATTCTATAAGTACTGGGTAACTGTCTAGGAGCGGTAGCGTGCCAAAATGGGTACTACACTACACATTTGTCATGAATAACTATTGGGGCTGTCCTAGGATTTTGGAGCCTATAATCCATGAGTGGTAGCGTGTGTCATGATTTTATTCCCATATTTACAGTTGTGTTCAGGCTCAGAAAGATTATTTTCGATTTTATAAAAATAGGCGGAAAGTCAGATTATCATATTACCCATTATAACAAGAATGCAGATAATTTATCTAAATTAACTTAACATATTGAGTCAAAATTTATAAAGAGGATATTTTACTAAGATGAATGTTATAAATAAAGAAAAAATCCGCTATGTTTTTAGTCGAATAAAAAGGAAAGGTGTTCTAAATACAATTAGTGGTATAAATAGGAAGTATATCAAATCAAAATTCATAGAGTCATTTTTATCTAAATTAATAAGTAGTAAATTAGATGTGCCAGATTTCCCTAAGATTATACAAATAGAAACAAGAAGTGGCTGTAACTATTCTTGCTCATTTTGTCCCACAAATAAAGTCAAAATGAAACAAGGAAAAATGCAGCAAGAATTATTTGATAAAATAGTGGAGCAGTTAAAAGACTTTAATGGTTATATCAGTTTGTTTTTTAGAAATGAGTCATTGATGGATAAGAGAATTATAGATTGGGCTAAAAAGATAAAAAATGAAACAAATGCAAAAATAGTTATTCAGACAAATGGCTCCTTATTAAAGGAAAAAATTGCGAGGGAGCTTGGTCAATATGCTGAGTTAATAGTAAATGACTATACTGATGATAAAATAGTAATGAAGAAAATAAAAAAATGGGAGGAGAATATTATTGATAATTTAATATTTGTAACACGAAATGACTCTGAAAGCTTGACAAATCGTGCTGGAAATATTGGTGAAAAAAAGAAGGTATTTCTAAATAATTCATGTGTAAAACCATTTACTGAACTCACAATAACATTCAGTGGTACTGTTGTTTTGTGCTGTCAGGATTGGATGGAAGAAGCCATTATAGGAGATCTTAACCATCAAAGCATTCTTGAGATATGGAATTCAAATAATTTAAATTAAATTAGAGCACAATTAAAGAATAGAAATAGAGTCGGAATATGTGAATACTGTGATTTTGTTGGGGTATAACATGATGAATATATTTGAGATAATGCAAAAGCAAGTATCCAAATGTTATGTAAAAGGGAATAACTGGAGTTATTCGAAACATAAAGATATATATTTACATTTTAGTGATGAGTGTTGTTATGAAGTAGAATTGAAGGAGTGTGCACAATTATCTTATATAAAAAATGTAGATAGTATCATATTGTTGCCGACACTATGGGGGCGATGTGATAAATCTGAGATCTTAGAAGCAATTCAAAGAGGAATAGAACAATGCATCAAATTTAATTCTGTATTAATGGTTAGTATTCAGTCTAACTATAATCATAGAGAAGATATTATTGACAGTGTTCAAAAGCTTTTGAATGAAAATGAGGTTTACGACAAGTTAATACTGTTTCTTACAGATGTCAGGAGCAAAGCATATTCAATAAATCAAACGGTTCTTTTAGCAAGAAGGATAAACTGTTCAGCAGTTGGATGGATGGATGATGATGTTATTCTATCTGATGATGCATTTTTACACCTGTATGAAGATCTTCGCCGCAGAGAGTTTATAGGGAGTTCTGGTGCATTGAAATACCCGACACCGAAAAAATATCCTACTTCAAAATTTTTGAATTTTGCTAAAAATAAAATGTCTACAAAGAAAACAAAATATCCACATGGCTGTTGTATGATGGTAGGTGTCTCATCAATAGAAAATTTGATTCCTGCTAGATATATTTGTGATGATGGTTTTTTCTTTTTTGAATTATTAGACATGAAATTAGAAAATCCTCAAAATAATATGAGGATCGTGGAGGAGTCTATATGTCAACATTATGTTGGAGGGAATGTCAAAGATACATATTTTCGTATACGTAGATCCATTATTAGCACTGTAGTCTATTGTGCTGATTATCCATTGGATAAGTGCTTGTATTATTTGAAAGAAGTTCAGTTCAATGGGTTGTTCCCAGCCATGTTTATCAATGTATCTATTAAAGATAATATTATAAAAAGTGTATTTAAATTTATATTCTTAATATGGCATGTAGTCATATTGATTGAGTTGTTTATTAGAAGGTTTTCAGGCAATCCGTTAAGAGAAATAGCATGGTCTGCATATTCTTGGGAAAAAACTAAAAGTTTAAAAGAAAAAAATCTTTATTTGATTAATAAAATTGTTTTGTCAAATTAGGTTATTAAATTAATAACGTTAAAATAGAGTTTACTATGGATATTTACAAATATATGACTTCATGTAGAAAGTCAATAATCCCTATTATCGATCCATTTAAATTTAATTATGAAATAAATATAAATAGATTATTAATATTTCAAAAATATGCTCCTTTTTGTATAGTAGCTAGTACGGATTGTGAAAACTTTGAAATGAAAGTAGCTCCCTTTATAGCTGCCGCATCAAAGATTAAAACCATCCCTATCATAACGCATTTTCCTCCTCAGAAACCAAACGGATTTCCTTCATCACCTCACGCAGATGCATTTTTTGCCACATCAGTGATAAATTCCAATATGGAATACTACAGCTCTTTATCATTAGAGAGAGAGTCCATCAAGCAGAGTATTGAAAAGTATGGCGACAACTGTTTAATCAGCTCTGCTGCTCTTGTTCTAGGCAATGATAAAAAGTCTCAAAAGTTTGTTTATTCAAAAACTGTAGATCACTCAACAGAAAGTATTTCTAAAGCATTGGAAGGTATAGATTTTAATTTGTTGAAGGTTTTTTACCTTTATTCAAGAAACAGTATTATTTCTAATGAAATATGCGGTTTTGTAAAATCTCTTGTTGGAGATAATATACTGTTGTTTGTTAGTGGAGGAATATCAAACACTGAGCAAGTAGATAACTTGTTATATTCTGGTGCTGATTTTGTTTCAATTGGAACTACATTTGAAGAAGTCAATTGGAATAACAATGCTATAAACATATTAAATAAAGAAAGAAGATATTAATGAGGAGTTTCTAATATGGAAGATGTTGTTTTAGTCGATGAGAATGATAACAGAGTCGGATGCATTAATAAGATAGACGCTCATTTAGACGGTGATTATCTTCACCGTGCCTTTTCCTGCTTTATTATTAATTCAAAAGATGAGGTATATATTCAGCAGAGAGCACAGTCTAAATTACTCTGGCCCGGATATTGGTCTAACTCATATTGCAGTCACCCGAGACCGGATGAAGAAATTTCTCATGCCGTGATGAGACGTGCGGAAGAAGAACTAGGTATTGTAATAAATGAAGAACCAAAGTTTCTATATAAGTTCCAATATAAAGAAAAATATAAAGATGTAGGATATGAATATGAATATGAATTATGTCATGTCTTTATTGTTTTTACTGATTCACTACCAATGGAAAACCCAGAAGAAGTATCAGCAGGATTTTTTATTAATATTAAAGATGTTCAAGAATACATTAATAATAATGAAGAGTTTTGTACACCTTGGTTTAAGAAAGAGTGGGCAGATATATTACAGAACTACTTTGATAAATTGTACTGATTAGAATGTATAGAGAATTTAATCAATAGTATAATATAATTCTGTATGATAATAAATATCCTCTATTTTGATAGGTTTTCATAAAAGTATACCTTGTTTTCTAACTATAGAATAAAATTAGGTGCTGGAATAATGAATGCTAATTGTCATGAAAAAAAGAAAATTTATAATGATCTTAGTCAATTGTGTGGAGTTTCTGTTATATTGACGGAAGAATATTTATCAACATTTTGTACAAACTTTGGTGGAATGTATTTAATATCACCGCTTGCTGTTGTCTGTGTGAAAAATACAAATTCAATAATAGATATAATTCACTATTGTAACATAAATGAGATACCAGTAAATATACGTGGTGTTGGGCATTCTTTTGGTACACAATCGCTTTCAAAGGGAATTGTGTTAGTAGTATCAGTCGAAAATCCGGTATTTGAACAAATAGATGAGTATAAGTTTAAAGTTTCAGCTTTTGAAACATGGTTGTCTGTTGAGTATTTTTTGAGAAAAAATGGCTTATCATTTCCTATTTTGACTAGGCATCCTGATACGACTGTTGGAGGAACACTTTCTGTTGGTGGATATGGAGAAGATTCATATCTATATGGCAGTCAGGCATCATGTATTCAATCGTATACTCTAATAACACCTGATGGAAAAAGGCATAGATGTTCAGAAGATTCAAATTCCGAACTTTATAATTTTGGACTCGCATCATTAGGAATACTTGGTATTATTGAAGATGTGACTTTTGAAGCAATTCCATTAAGAGTAGAGAACATACTTTATGTGATAGAGTTTGATGGAATTCTTCATTTACTGAGTTTTCTGATATTGATATCTGAATATTCCAATCTGAATATTGAAGCTGTCACATGTCAATTATACCGAGGAAAATACTATGTTAATATGGTTCTCAGCAATAATTCTGATCAGATTAATATTGTTAATAAGGTATTAGAATGTCAAGTGACAGGGTGTATTGGCTACAAATACCATTCAGTAAGAGATTATAGAGGAAGAACATTTGGTGCCTATAGGCATGATCTCTGGAATAGAGACCATGTTAATCTTTGGGGAGATTATTGTGTTGATCAGAATAATATTATGGCTTTTGCTAATTTCCTATTAAATAAAGTAATTAACAATAACGTTTTTATAAATAATAAAGGTAGGCTTCTTATAATTTTAAAGAAAAGTCCTAGTTTAAGTAAGTTCTTTCCTTTCGAACCCATATCAAAAAAAATGAGTGGAATTGTATTCGGGGTCGGGGTGTACTTTACGTTTCCTAGAAGCGAAAGCGAAGAATATGAAAAATTAAAGTTATTGCATAGTCAAATATTAGAAGAGTGTATTTTAAATGAAGGTCGGCCTTATCTTGCGGGATGGCATGAAATGAAATATGAAGATAAAATAAAAACATATGGAGATGATTATATAAAAATTTTAGCACTCAAGAAACGTCTAGATCCTAAAGGGATCGTAAATAATTATGATTTTTTTAGTATAGAAATGAACTAAGTTAATCAGATAAATTATCTGCATTCTTGTTATAATGGGTAATACGATAATCTGACTTTCCACTTGTTTTTATGAAATCGAAGATAGTCCTTTCTGAGCTTGAATGAATCATGTTGCAACAACTTGCTTTGAATCACCAGTACCGGAAAGTCCGTACACGAAGGACGGACTTGCTCGTGCGATAAGGAAGTATGAATTAAAGACTTGATTGGAGGGTTACGGCGACCATTTGCAATTAATTTCTCTTGAGCACTTATCATTCATACAACAAGAAACTTTATTTTCTAGCTGCTAATCGTGCGTGTTGTTCAACTAGATAATTAGATAAAATTTTGTAACATATATATATAATAATACTATTAGATAGTGAATCCTGCCTAGAAAATATATTAAAACTCCATCAGGTGAAAGTTGTGAATTTATATTAGATTTTGAGTTTATATTAAATAAGATTCCAAAATAGTGCTACATCTTATACCACCCATAATTCTATGTATAACAGTGGGTTGAAGAAGGCCATGTGTAGCAAAATTATGAAACGTCATTTAATGAGTTACTGTGGGGGTATTACTTAAATGAAGAAGATATTGATTATTTGCATGAGAACTTGGGGGAGAATGGGAAATTATGAAGCAGCAAAAAAAATTGAGTCAGAACTAGCCAGTAAAGAGATTTTTTCTGCAGAGCTAATCTGTTTTGATGAATTAGTGCCTGTGTTCAGCAAGTTTGGATTAAGGATGCAAGAGATTGCTGCAAGTTACTATGACCCTCACATTAAATTGAAGTTATATGATGAGTTGATAGATGATATTGATTCATGGATTAGTAATTTCAATAATGAGAAGGTATTAAATGAATCATTATCGAGTGTCATTGAAAATGATTTTCCATCGTTAATTATATCGACAAAAGGCGTTATTGCAAAAGTAGTCCATGCATTCAAAAAAAATTCGACTTTGATTTCAAAACTGTGAACTTCATAACTAATCCTGGTTTGTTAGATATTAAAATACATCAACATTTTAGTAGTGATTTGACGATTAGAACTACAAGTTATTACCCAAATTCTGATATGGTTAAAAAATTTCATAGATTAGAGACTGTTCCATTATTTAAGCCAGTTTCAAACTATCAAATCGAGCAGAAGGATATTCCTTCTATTTTAATTCTCTGCAATGGATGTGAAGAAGGTTACTTTGATGTATTAAAAACTTCTTTTGAACATCCTTTGAAACCTAAAATTTTCATGGTTATTGTTTCGAATAAGAAATTGTATGATGAATGCATAGATTTAAATAGGAAATATGCAGATAGAGCATATATTTATAATACATTAGCTAATAAGGATTATCTAAAGTTGGCACTAGAGGCTTCAACAAACAACGGATCATTTCTATACTCTAAATCTGGTCCGAACACAGTATTGGAATCAATTAGATTCAACTTACCAGTTTTAGTACATTTCTCTGGGTTACCAATGGAAAGGTGGATAGTGGAGTTGACAAACAAAAGAAAATTTGGTTTTTGCTTTGAAAATCAATCTAATGGACCTAGCTTAATAAAAAGATGGTTGGACAATCCTGAGATTGTTACTAACTTTAAGCGTAACATAGAATCAAGTAAAATTGATGATATAGATGTTACACTTAAAGATTTATCTGATATAATTTATGATGTCATGTAATGATTATGAAGGAAGTATTGAATGTTCCAAATTAAAAAAGTTCCTATAACAACAGTATTTATAGTATGTGTGACAATTGTTTATTCCACATTTGTTTCATATTCATTAACAGATAGCTTTATCGGTAAAATGAGTATTATAGATCTAGAGAAATATGGAGGGTTAACACCAAATAGATTATATGAATTTGAGTATTGGCGACTTCTGGTTTCTCAGTTCATACATGTTAAACAACTGCATATGGTCTACAATGTGCTATCACTTTCCATACTGGGAATTTTATTAGAAAAACATCTTGGATCTAAATTTTTATTAGTTTTATGGTTTACTTCTGGTGCTTTGGGAACTCTTTATAGCACTAACTTTGTTAGTTACCCTTGGAATATTGGTACGGGAGCATCACAAGCTGTTTTGGGTGTATCCTCCTTTGCATTGCTGTTGGTTTTTGTCAAAGAGCATACCTCTAGTATATTAAAGTTTGCTGTTGTTTTTTCCATGCTGCCGGCAATAGTTCTAGATTTTATTTATGCTCACTACCCGAAGCCAGGCCATGTTCTTTCTATTTGTATTGGGCTTACAATGAGTTTGTTTTTCTATAGGAAAAATAAATCTTATTTTGATAATGTTGCTATTTGAAAATAATAATTATCCACGAATAAACTGACAATGTGAGGATTTTCTATGAAACCCGCTGTGATAAAAATTAAAGGAATAGATTACAGTATAATTTCTATGTTAATGTGGCTCTGTTTAACCATATATACCCAATGGATTTCAAGATGCATCGCGACGGCAAGGGGGCGAATCCCTGGGAGCATAGATAATTCTGTGACCGGGGTGAGTGAGTGCAGCCAACAAAGAGGCAACTTGAAAGATAACGAGTAGAAAAAGAAAAGGATCTTCTATGCGTGATATAGTTTTTTTTCTTGAAGAATATCCAGTCTTAACACAAACTTTTGTACATCAACAGATTATCAGTTTGAAGAAAGAAGGATTTAATGTAAGAGTTGTATCTGTTTCTAAATCTAGTGATACAATCTGTGCCAATGATTCTACAATTCCCTATGTTTGTCTAAATAACTTTTCAAAATAATAGATCACTTGGAGGGAACTCAGTCCGATTTTTGCGATCTGATCAATTGCGAAAAATCCCAAACCCCAACACGGACTGAGTGATGCCTATCATAGCACCTATACCTC
>NZ_RCWA01000025.1 GCF_018448905.1 Photorhabdus heterorhabditis
TTTTTGAAAGGTAATCGACGTATTGCAACACGCTATGAAAAAACAGCACGAAACTATCTGTCGATGGTGAAATTAGGCTGTATTCGACTCTTTTGCCGGAGATTATATAATTAAGGGACACTACCTAGTAATACCCCCTCGGTGATAAGAACAATTTCGCATTTCCGCTCCTCGCTCAGATCGGACGTTTCTCACAAAATAGCAAGTTAATCCTTGGAAGGCACAAAATCTCTATTGAGAATTTTTATTAAATATTAATATAGAGGGCTTCCCTCTTAAACCTTTAAAGGATAACTATTATGGGTCTTAAACCTGGTCCTAAACCAATTGCTAAATCGACAGGAAAACCGGATCAACGTCGACGTGATAATAAAGATACTCCTGGTAATACTCCGGAGTTAAAGCCTAGTAAATCCACAGGGAAATAAAAAACTCAGGGTATATACCCAATAGATTTCAAGATGCATCGCGACGGCAAGGGAGCGAATCCCCGGGAGCATAGATAACTATGTGACTGGGGTGAGTGAGTGCAGCCAACAAAGAGGCAACTTGAAAGATAACAGGTATAGATAATTTATTTATACCCTGATTACGAAGCCAGATTACTGAAGATTTTCCTGCAGCCAGATGCGCGTGCCTTCGATGTCATACGCCTTTGCCCCATATCCTTTGGCAAGCAGGTGCTCTGGTAGATATTCGTCATATTTATCCAGATACTTTTCTGGAACATCAGCAGCAAGCTCAAAATCTGAAGGTAAGCCCGAGAATAGCATTTCTTTAAGCACATGCTGGACTGAGGCTACGCTTGAGTCCTCTATCTCTATAACACCTGCAAATGAACTGGCTTTAAAGCCACAGCGCATGAGCAAGGCCGTTATCGTATTGACGACTTTATCTCCCATCCAAGGGAGCACGTAACAGTGCTGACCGCTGGCAATAAAATGGGCGTTTTGGAGGTTGTAACGCTGGAAGTTGCTACTGCCTTCCGCAAAGAGGCTTCTGGCTGCGGTATCAGCATAATCAACTCTCTTGTTACCTACCGCGATACGGTAATCATTATCCCTGTAGATAGCGAGCATTTCCTTGCGAACAACATCATGAACAGACATCCCTCCACCACTAAATTGTGGCGGCTGGCCACCTTTGGTCGCCTCAACAGATATAACCTTTTTTTCCACCTCGATCTCTGTAACTTTCCAACGTCGTCCACCAAAGATTATATGCTGATCAGGCAGAAGCGGTGAGTCCACAGGCACTGTGCCAAGGGTTCGGCTTCCCGTGACAATGCGGAACTCCTCTGGCGTATTGAACACTACGTAAAATGTGTAGTGATTAGTCAGTTTCTCTCCCTCTGCCCCGACAACCATTTCACCGCTAGCAAGTTGAGTGAGCAGGCCACATGCCCCCATATGCTTTAGCAAACTTTTGAAATCGTCTAAATCGACATTTCGGAACGGACCTGTCTGGCATAGTTGTGACCAGAGCTGATCAGCACGAACTCCGCCCCATTGCGCAGTAATTGACAGAATCTGGTGCAGCAGCGTGGAGTAATGCTTCTGCCGTAAATCAGCAGGTTCGAACCATTGCTTAGAGATCATCAGCCTGATCATCGCCATCGACTGGACCAACTGAAGCCGCAGGTGGTCCACGATGCTGCTGGTTGCTGTAAGCTCATGTTCAGTAATTAGCATTCTAAGCACCGATGGGGAGTCGCGCCGCCCTGAACGCCCCATACGCTGACGCAGACTAGAAACAGAATGCGGAGGCGTTACTTGTATAACCGACTGCACCTTACCGATATCAATACCCAATTCAAGCGTCATCGTACAAACAGCTGTTGTGGGCAAATTCCCTTTCTGTAGACGGGCTTCAAGGGTCTCGCGTAATTCCTTGGCCAAGGATCCATGATGGGGAAAGAATTCATTGGGAACAACATTTTCCTCACACATATCGCCCAGCGTTGCCGCAATGCCTTCAGTACGCTTTCGACTGTTTGCAAAGACCAGGTGGGAGTCACCACGGCAGAGTCTGAAAATGTCAGAGCAAACTTGTTGTTCGGCTGAGCTCTGAAGTTCTTCTCCTTTTTCGATCACCCGCTCCAGATAACCTTTTACCTGCACCTGCAGTGTGGCCGTGCTATTACTGTCTGTCACCGTGACGCAGGGCAGACGCTTATCCGGGCGCAGCAGTTCAGGCACTTTATCCAACTCGCCCAGTGTGGCACTCAACGCAACTCGGGGGACAGGATTTGTGTGGCGTCCCAGAACATGATCAATTCTGTTGAGCAGAGAAAGCAGTTGCATACCCCGCTCTGAACCAATAAAGGCGTGAAACTCATCAATCACAATGAAAGCAACTGACGAAAATGCCTGTTTGAGCCAGCCTGATGAGTTTATGAGTAAAGACTCGAGTGACTCCGGTGTGATGAGCAGGATGCCAGATGGGTTAGCACGGATCTTATTCTTTTTGCTTTGCGGTACATCCCCATGCCAAGGCGTCACCGGCATATCCAACGCTTCGCCGAGGCTCTCAATACGACGGTACTGATCGTTAATCAATGCCTTAAGCGGGCTGATATAGACAATACCAAATCCACTGGTGAGATCTGCAACCGCTGAACAGGCAGGCAAAAAGAAAGCCTCTGTTTTACCCGCTGCCGTACTTGCACTAATTAGCACATCTCGGTCACGGGCTAAAACTGCCGGGATAGCGCTCTCTTGCAGGGGCCTTAATACAGACCAGCCCTGCTCATAAACCCACCTACGGACGCGGGGATCGAGATTATCGTACGCGCTGCTCATAATTTGAAGTTGGCCAAGCCGTTATCATCTTCTTCCTGCTCAATGGGGTTATCCATATCGCTGGGCCTGTCATCTTCAATCGCCACACCCGAAATAAGCGTCTGCCAGTTTATCGTTCTGTTTTGTTCCAGCACGGCCAGCATGTCGAGGAAACCTTTGATGGTATTACGGGGAGTACGGAAGTAAGCATCCCCAATGGTTTTACTGCAGTGGTGTAGAAAACCGGTAAGTGCGTCATCTGACACCAAGTACTTCTCGGGCTCTCCGCCCGCATAAACATGGCGAAGATTCTTCAGTAAAATATACAGTTCCTCAGGGGTGAGGCTGGCAAGATGCAGCGTGGGTGACGAGTAGTCAATCACCCCTGCTTTCTGTGCAAACCGGTTTTCAGCCAAACGCGATTGCAGCGCCTCATAACTGTAAAGTCCTTTACGCGGATCAAACAGGAACTCGGGAGTACCCCCAAGGATAAAACCAATATTCTCGGCAGAGCCCTGTAGGCAGTCATTCAGGATCCGCAGAATCTGTTCGTAGTTCGCTGTTCTTGCTTGCGTGTTATTCAGCTTATATAGGTTCACCATTTCATCGAGGCTGACTAATAGACCGGCATAGCCTGCCTGACGGACAAAAAGGCTCATCAACTTCAACGCATCATAGAACGAAGCGTCTGAGATAATCGTCCGGACGTCGAGATCGTTACGGGCATCGGTTTTGGTAGTGTATTCTCCCCGCAGCCAGCGAATGGCATTGGATTTTAACGTTTCGTTATCCTGCTCGTGTCCGCGCCAGAATGCATCAATGACCTTCGCAAAGTCATATCCGCCGACCATGTCTGACAAAGCAGCCAGGCGTTTATGAATAACCGATGAAACCAAGGAGTCGTCCGCATCTGCTTCCTTCCTTGCCTCAGTGACGAACCTTTCCACAACGCTAAGTAACGCATTGCCCTCCGGTTTGTTTCGGGTGGACATGTTTTTCATAAGCTCTGAGTAGAGATTACGCGCTTGACCTCCCGATGAGTGAATACGTCTGTCTGGAGAAAGGTCGGCACTGACTGATACCAGCTTTTTCTCCAGCGCAATAGAGCGCACTACACTCATAAAAAACGTTTTGCCAGACCCGTATTCACCGATGATAAGTCTGAAGCTTGCGCCGCCGTCCGCAATCCGCTCAATATCTTGGTGGAGAGCAGTTATCTCATTCACGCGGCCAACCTGGATATGCTGAATACCTATCCTTGGCGTTACGCCTGACTTCAATGACTGAATAATAGCGTCGCGTTCTTTAGCTCTTATGCGTGTTACAGACATTAACTATCCCTCTAATTCTTTGGCAATTTCAAGGTCTACCCAGATATCATCATCGGCATCGTCCAGCACTGGCGCATCAACCACTGCATAGGACCAGTCATTGATCACCTCAAGCGCACCGCCGAGCATCAAATTCCAATTACCGCACAACTCTGTCGCCTCTTTGCGGGACCACTGTTCCTTCTCCAGCAACCTGCGATAAAGTTGGCTATGTGCAGAGTCAAGCCCCACTTTCTCCATTAAGGGGACAGGAGCGCTCTCTGGCTGCTCCGGTTCGTCTTCATTGAAAATCGTGCTCAGTAACTTACGGACATCATCTGT
Source organism: Photorhabdus heterorhabditis (assembly GCF_018448905.1). GTDB lineage: Bacteria > Pseudomonadota > Gammaproteobacteria > Enterobacterales > Enterobacteriaceae > Photorhabdus > Photorhabdus heterorhabditis. The sequence goes on from NZ_RCWA01000025.1 coordinate 4,433, forward strand.
GGCCGATTCGTGCCGTGCCAGTACGTTAGCATCCAGAGTGAACTCTGCAATAGACTGACTTACTGGTGCAGATGAAACGGGAGTAATTTCAGCTGTGGAATGCTGATGGATACTGCCAGCGACAGTAGAAGGATCCAGCCCCAGGCTTGAATACATCTTCTCTAGCTGTTTGATTTCAGCAGGGTCGATTCTGCCATCTGAGCAGGCAACACTTACGATAACCTTACCCACTGCTAATTTTTCCGCCGCGCTCAGCAGCGCAATCCTGTTTTTCATCCCCGCCATATTGGCCGGAGTATGAAGCTGCCAAGTTAAATACGCGTGCAGAGAGCGTTTTTCAGCATCGGTGAAACCAGTATTATTATTGATGGCATTCTCCAGCACTTTCTTTTCAGCTTGATCAAGTGTGTTGTCGATTAAGGCTACCATCACGCCTAATCTGAGCGTCATTACCGCTGAGATAAATTCTGGAGAAGGTGAGAAGCGCGCACCTTCACCGGCAGGGAATAGAACCAGACTACCATCAACTTCTGCCTTCACATGGTGGTAATACGGGTCAGGTGCCAGGCAGTAACCCATCTTCTGTGCAAAAGCCTGCATCAAGTCAGCCTCTTTTTTATTAATCTTCGCCGGACAGATGGCATTCATATGTGCCCAGAAGTCAGCAACCGGGGCTAACCCTTCTTTACCGAGTATCACCTCATCAGCCCAGCGTTTGAATGAGCTTAATACTTTTTCTGCGCTTTCATTAACGATCTCTGCAGGCAGCAACATAATTGCGGCAGTATCATCTGTTGACGTGCCTTTCCTGCCGAGGTAGCGACTGTAAGCATCAAGTTCATCAGTACAGACATCTGCAAGGGTCGTAATTTTCTGGACGGGCCCCTTCAATGCACTTGGGTCTGGCAAGTCGGGTACAGGAAGCCGAACACCTCGCAAACTAGGGCTTGCAGGGGTGTAATCCAACCGCAGGCGCGTTTTATTCGCCTTGACGACCATCCCTTCACCATATTTGAGGGTGTAACACCGTTTGAAAAGCACAGCAAACTCTTTGGCACAGCGGCGAGCGGGGGTTCGTAGCGCATACTCGGTATGGTTTGTTACCCAAGTCAGTGCCAGTTCGGCTGATACAGGCACTCCTTGATCCACAGCTTTTGCCAGAGCCAGCTTAAAATGCATGCCATTGCTAAAACCTGATTCGCGGTCGAGAGCAGTGGCTAAATCCATGTCCGGACGCAGAATAGACATGGCTTCGAGTAATTGGGACGAATATCCACGGAAGGAGCGGTTCTCACTGAATACCGATCTTAACCGGCAGACTTCATTGAATAGGTTACGGAATTCAACGTCAGGTAAATTTTCGTTTCTGGAGTCAACAAGCGCTCTTCTTTCCAGGCCGTACAGATAGATAAAAACGTAGCCTATAGGGCACGATGGGTCGCACCTATCACTAGCAAGCCAACTTACATACGCACCGCGAGCTTCTGGGGTAAGGGAGGAAAAACTGGGCCAGTATCCTAATGAACCGTCTTCGTAAAGATATGAAGTGGGCTTTATCTTACACGAGCCATCAACTAGTGATGCCTCGCTTCCATCGTCGTAATAGCCGGTTAAATTCTTCCCTGCGGGCTTCATCCGCTGGCCGAAGTAGAAGTGACCACCGAAAATTTCTACACCACCTACAGCAATCCCCTCCCCCATCTGCACCCATCGGGCCAGGGCATCTGCCGTTTTTGAATTTTTCGGATGTTCAACAGGCGTTATGCGGAATTCGACACTCCGGCCACTGCTGAGTGTAAAAGTGGCCAGATTGTCATCCTCACTTTCATCATCTTGCACAATAGCCTCTTGTTTCTTGATGTCAGCAAGCCATTCTTTAGGGGGCGCTTTCGCTGGTTTTGGAGAATAAGTTACTGCAGATTTATGTTTTTTCTTTTTGAAAAACAATAGGTAAATAACATAAATCACCGCTATGAATATCCATAACTCCATGGGTAGTAACCTTAAACATGACTTTTCGCATACACCGAAAGATGGCAATGAGAAACAGGGAAAGTGGATTAGTCTGAAAATGATACTGCTATATTGCGAGGGTTAAAACTAAAACATAACCAAAACAAGCCCGCTGTTTTAATTTTTAAAACAGTTAGTTAAATATTTCACCAGTAAGAAGCCCAAGATGTGACAGACGGATGGCTCTGTGCGAAAAGAGGTATATACCCAAGAAACTTCAAGATGCAGTTTTTAGCACCTGAAAATGGTCGTTAATTCTAGACGTCAGCGAGTCCGCTATATCCGGTAGCGTTGTGGTGAAAAATTTGAAAACGTTGTCTCGAAATTCATGTTTATCCGCGAAATAACGGTTATTTCGAACCTGTTCATTCATGACCTTCCATAATCGTTCTATCGGGTTTAAATTTGGTCTATAGGGAGGAAGGTAATGTCACTCAATATTGCTAACATAAGCCCACTCCTTCACGAGATGAGCTTTGTTGTAACCCGCCCCATCCACAATAAGGTGAATTTTTTGATGATAGTCAGGATAAGACTTTCTTATTTCATTGAAAAAACAGCAAATGTTGTAGTCGTTGATGGTTTGATATTCCTGGAACACCGTACGACCAATGGCATTCAGGTTGAGCGCGCCCAATATATTCAGGCGAGTCCGGCTTCCTGTTGTCTTGACGGTTTTTTTCTCACCTTTTCGCATCCAGCCATAACTGAGTTTAGTACCTTGCGTCGGGTGAACAGCGTCAAGAAAAAGGATGGGTTCGTCTTTCGCGGTAACTTTAAGATTTTCGTCATATTCAATAAATTGTCGCTGTTTTTCTGCATCGAATTTATGAGGGACACCACAAGGTTTTTTATAAGAAAACCCCTGACGGTGTAGCCATTTATTCATGCCGGGAATGCTAAAGGTCATCTTCCAGAGCTGAGCAACATAGGCCACGATTTCATGGGTGTGATGGAAAAGATGTTGAGATAAGTGATTGATTAAAAAATTAGTTTGTTCTTAAGAAAGTAAACTATCAGACCCCCCATTATCAGATTGAAGTTTCCCCTGATTGAGGTAATCACCGATATGGCGGTCAACGGTGGTCTGATGGAGTCGCAATGCCTGGGCTATCATCACAGAACTCCACCCTTCAGAAGCCAGAAGGATCGCTTTTATTCTGTCTCGTACCTGACCATCACGAGTGGTGTCGTGAAGACGTTCAAGTTTGATTTTTTGTTCTGATGTAATAAATATTTTCATAGCGAGGATAATGATCTCCATTTCGGATAAAATCAAGCATCTTCAATGATTACGGGTATATACCCATTATTTGATTTTCCATCTTAACTGAGTTGCAAAATCAAGCATCCTATTTAAAGGAATAAGCGCCTTTTCACGTAATCCTCCTTCAACAAATATTTCATGCTGACTCCCCCCCTGCTCCAATCCCTGAACAATAGACTGTAACCCATTCATTGCCATCCACGGGCAATGAGCGCAACTACGGCAACTTGCCCCTTCTCCAGCGGTAGGCGCTGCAAATAATTGCTTCTCAGGGCATGCTTGCTGCATTTTATAGAAAATACCTTGATCTGTTGCCACAATCAGTTTCTGATGCGGCAAAGACTGCGCTGATTTAATTAACTGACTGGTCGAACCAACAGCATCAGCCAAATCAATAACGGCTTGTGGTGATTCAGGATGAACCAATACCGCAGCATCGGGATATAAACCTTGCATCCTGATCAAAGACTGAGTTTTAAATTCATCATGGACAATACAAGCCCCCTGCCAACAAAGAACATCCGCTCCTGTTTGCTTACGGACATAATTCCCCAAATGCCGATCCGGCGCCCAAATTATTTTTTCGCCCTGACTGTCTAAATGATCTATCAACTCAACAGCAATACTTGAAGTCACAACCCAATCAGCCCGTGCCTTAACCGCAGCTGATGTATTTGCATAAACCACCACGGTACGATCAGGATTGTTATCACAAAACTTAGAGAACTCTTTTTCAGGGCAACCCAGATCCAGTGAACATTCAGCTTCCAGCGTTGGCATTAAAACCCGCTTTTCAGGATTGAGAATTTTGGCGGTTTCTCCCATAAATCGTACACCAGCCACTAATAAAGTAGCCGCTGGATGATTATTACCAAAACGCGCCATTTCCAGCGAATCTGCTACACATCCACCGGTTTCTTCAGCCAAAGCCTGAATCTCTGGATCGGTGTAATAGTGCGCAACCATAACTGCATCCTGCTGTCTTAAAAGCTGTTTGATTTTTTTACGGCAGTATTTCTTTTCTTCAGTACTGAGAAAAGCGGGCTTCGGTGGGAATGGATAAATGGTTGAATTAAAATCAATATACTCACTCATTACTTTAGCCTCTATTTAGTATATGGTTTCAAAATCGATAACTTTGGTTTTTAGTCCGAAAATACTCCCAACTTTGTTTAATATACTAAACAAAATGACCGATTTATAGTCATTTATCGAAAAATATTTTATTTGTGGCAGATTTAACTCAACAAATGCACTTTTTATAATTACACGCAATCGAAACTCATTAACCATTGCCAAAGAGTTGAAAACAAATCGATATAAAAAATAATATTCTTTGAATAGCACAATATTTTAGAGTTTTCTCGCTGTTATTTTACGAAGCAAACCATAAAAAATAGCATAATAAAAAAATGGATAAAACAGTTAATATGGCATGATGATGATTAAGTTTAATAAAATGCAGACGAAAAAAGTGGTAAAAATAACGGTTAAAAATTCACATCAATTAAATTCAGAAGTTAAAAAAATGACTTTTCATAATAGTTTTAAATATGCCCATTATAAAACCATCAGTAAAAAAACAACAAACAAAAATCAATTTTATTAAAACTTATGTTCCATACAGAAAGACAAATAAAGATATAAATAAGTTAATCAGAAAGTTTATTTTCAAAAATAACTGGCTCTAATAACGTTTTAAACTTTTTCATAAAACAATTAGATCTTCAAACAAATGATTTAATATAATACGACTTAGTATTCACAAAGCTAAACATGGCATATAATGGCACATTACCCTTTCTCTGTTTTCAGAATAAAAAAATAAAGCCGGACTAACCGGCTTTATTCTTACTTCAAGTTGCTTCGGCCACTAAAATTATGCCGCCCTTACAACGTAGTTAAATGCGATATTACGGGGCCTATTTTCGTGAGCAGTTGGGACTTGTCTTGATGCATCAATGTCAAAAAATGTAAGATCAGTACTACTACCGCCATTTGCTGAACGTGTTTCTCGCGTACCATATCGCAACGATGCCATGACCCCATTCACGATAGGCGTCTGGGGAAGGCCAGCCATCTGAGCATGTACAGCTTGAGTTGTCCCTGTAATATTTCTGATTGCATCTCCCTGCCAAGACAAAAGCCCACGACCACTATCAACGCCTCGATTATCATCCCATCCGCGGATAAATTCTCCTCTTAAATCAGGTAATCTACCGCTAGGATAAGCTTCCGCCAACTTCGGATATTGTAATTTATTAAAAGGTGAACCATTACAAATGAAATAACCGATAGGTGGATAGGACAACGGCCACGGAATAGGGGAACCAGCAGGAATTTCACTGGTAGATTTAATCCGGTTATCTATCTCTTCACGGGGATAAGTATACTCACGTAATGAATTTATTTCTTTCTGAACGAGCTGTTGCGTCACTGCCAATGTGTCACTATTACCCATCACATTTGTCAGCTGAACAACACCTTTTTGGGTTAATGAAGCACTGGGAATATCTGTTGTAATTTTTTGTTCTAATGCTTTATTTAATTGAGTGGTCAGATTGGCTATATTTCCATCATCAATAACATCATTGCCAGATCGTGTCGCGATAAAATCAGCGACGACAGAGGATATGGTTGATGACTGACGTAACACCTTATTTAACAAGTGTGTGGAAATATTATCTGGAGGAAATCCAGTCTGCAAGCTCTGGTTTCCTTCATATTTTTCTTGACTGACTACATTCGCATTATCACTAATAGAAAAAGCCTTAAAATCATTTTTAGAACTCATATACACTCCTTAAATTAAATAATATTCTTTTATAATCAACACATTAAAAGATTGAAAAAAAACTTCAATAATTCATATCAATCACAGTCTAGTTCAGAAAAATAACAATAGAGTGTTCTTATTACTTATAAGGTTAACCGTTTTTGTATCATTGGCAGTAATATACCCTTCATCTTTCAAGCTGCTGCTTTGTTGGCTACGTTCACTTGCCACCGCACTGCAACTTGAAATCTATTAGGTATAAATAGTTAAACATTTGAGAATCTAAAATACATCCTCAATTTATATTTAATATCTGTAAATTATTTTTCTCTTATTCTTTCTATCTCATCCTATAATTTTTTCTGTTTTAAATTCCAAACTGAATATTCTGGCATTTAGACAAAAACATCTAAGCGGCAATGCTCAGGAATATCATAGGATTCCCTACCTTTGTAGAAAAACGCGCATTGTTATTATCGATACCCTTAAGTTGCCAGTTCTGAAAACGTGTCGGTAAATGAAAGTGCTGAGATACCATCATACACACCTCATTCCATACCTACTCTATAGCTTGTGATATTGTAGTTAATATATTTCACCCATAAAAAAACCGCAGTTAAGCGATATAATACTTGCCACAGTCCCATGACGGGATTAAGGTGACTGTGATGAAAATAATATCCATTGCATCATCGAAAACGTTCTGAGAAAAACACCCAGATGCAAAACAACCACTAAAGGCTTGGTTTGACGAGGCAAAAAATGCCTCATGGAACCGGCTACTTATCGAAAAATCCACACAATTTTGTTTTATATACTAAACAAAGTAACCAATTTATAACAATTTGTCGCGGAGTATTTTACCTGTTATAAGTTATTACATTACCTGCTAATTTATGAGATTAGTCTCACTCATCAATCATTACTAAAGTTAAATAGGAACTTCATATAATGGAAGACCCGGTAATCCTTCTGGAAAAAATCCTGACTTTTGCCCATAACGATCCCCGTATTGATACAGTTATCCAAACAGGTTCCCGTGCCAGAAATGCACGTGTAGATAAATTCTCAGATCTAGATATAGAACTGATTGGTTCAGGAACAGATGAATTAATAGGCAACGATTTATGGTTTAAGCAGTTGGGTGATGTTATGGTTGCATTGCATCTGGCTAATGAAAAAGAGGATGAACCAGATTGGCCAACTTGTCTGGTCGTTTTTAACGGCGGTCGTAAGGTGGATTTCACACTGGCAAGTGTTAAACGCCTGAAAGATATGAAACAAAGAGGCTTGGATGAACTTTATCAACGCGGCTATAAGATCCTCCTTGATAAGACTGGCCTTACAAACGGACTTCCTGAAATCACTCACCAATTGACTAAATCACATATTCCATCATCAACAGAGTTTAATGAAAACCTGCACGAGTTCTGGTTCGAGGCAACACAAGTGCCTGTTTATATCACTCGTGGTGATTTATGGCCTGCAAGAATGAGGGATAATGAGATGAAAGACTTATTGCTGGCAATGATGGAGTGGTACGTCTCGATAAAAAGTGATGGAAAGACGGACGTCTGGTACAACGGCCATCATTTGCATGAATGGCTGCCTGAGAAGTTCAGCAAACATATTCAAGGGATTTTTAGCAGTTATGGCAAAGAAGAAGCGATACGAGCATTGCTGGAAACCACAGAGCTTTATACGGAGATTTCTGCTGAAGTGGCAGAAATGAAGGGGTTTGAGTTCGATAGTGAGCTACCCAGTAAAGTCAGGAAGCATATTATGCAAGTTTGTTATGGTTAATCTCATACAGTTACGATCAAGGAAGTAGTTATTCAGTGGAACGATGAAGAGAATACAGAACAAAGTGACCCGGTACCACCCATCGAAATGTCAGTCAGTATCGCTTCGCCCTTATATGGACTCCCCTGAACGATCAACAGATTTTACACGGGTATAGATGGCCTTCGGGCCAACGCTGTCGCGTTGTTGTCTCGCTTCGCTCGGCTCGAACCTGCAACCCATTGATTAAAAGTCAACGGCTCTACCGACTGAGCTAACGACCCATCCAAGGGAATTTGTTTTTGACCGAAGCTTCAAGATGGTGGGTCGTGCAGGATGACTCGGCCTACGGCCTCGCCCTTCGGGCCAACGCTGTCGCGTTGTTGTCTCGCTTCGCTCGGCTCGAACCTGCAACCCATTGATTAAAAGTCAACGGCTCTACCGACTGAGCTAACGACCCATCCAAGGGAATTTGTTTTTGACCGAAGCTTCAAGATGGTGGGTCGTGCAGGATGACTCGGCCTACGGCCTCGCCCTTCGGGCCAACGCTGTCGCGTTGTTGTCTCGCTTCGCTCGGCTCGAACCTGCAACCCATTGATTAAAAGTCAACGGCTCTACCGACTGAGCTAACGACCCATCCAAGGGAATTTGTTTTTGACCGAAGCTTCAAGATGGTGGGTCGTGCAGGATGACTCGGCCTACGGCCTCGCCCTTCGGGCCAACGCTGTTGCGTTGTTGTCTCGCTTCGCTCGGCTCGAACCTGCGACCCATTGATTAAAAGTCAACGGCTTTGCCGACTGCGCTAATGACCTATTCAGGGAATTTGTTTTTGAATGAAGCTTCAAGATGGTGGGTCGTGCAGGATGACTCGGCCTACGGCCTCGCCCTTCGGGCCAACGCTGTTGCGTTGTTGTCTCGCTTCGCTCGGCTCGAACCTGCGACCCATTGATTAAAAGTCAACGGCTTTGCCGACTGCGCTAATGACCTATTCAGGGAATTTGTTTTTGAATGAAGCTTCAAGATGGTGGGTCGTGCAGGATGACTCGGCCTACGGCCTCGCCCTTCGGGCCAAAGCTGTCGCGTTGTTGTCTCGCTTCGCTCGGCTCGAACCTGCGACCCATTGATTAAAAGTCAACGGCTTTGCCGACTGCGCTAATGACCTATTCAGGGAATTTGTTTTTGAATGAAGCTTCAAGATGGTGGGTCGTGCAGGATTCGAACCTGCGACCAATTGATTAAAAGTCAACTGCTCTACCGACTGAGCTAACGACCCATCCAAGGGAATTTGTTTTTGACCGAAGCTTTAAGATGGTGGGTCGTGCAGGATTCGAACCTGCGACCAATTGATTAAAAGTCAACTGCTCTACCGACTGAGCTAACGACCCATCTTGTGACTTCTCTCGGCAACGGCGGCATATATTACTGATTTTTCAGAACAACGCAACGGTTATTTTTTCAAATTACGTTTAAATGCTTACCAAGCACTCAATCAACCCCGAAAACGTGTTAATACGCCCTTCCGGGGCCAATAATTACAGCGTAGAAAGCTTTTTTTCAGCCAGTTTAGCTGCGTTCGAACCAGGATATTGCTTCATAACCTGCTGGTAAACAGATCTCGCTTTATCCTTCTGACCCTTGTCCTGCATGATTAAACCAACTTTGTAAAGCGATTCACCACTCTTCTGTGACTTCGGGTACTCTTTTACTACCGTAGCAAAGTAGTAAGCAGCTTCGTCTTTCTTACCCTTGTTATAGTGAAGTTGTCCTAACCAGTAGTTAGCATTAGGTATATAACTCGACTTCGGGTAATTCTTTACAAAACTCTGAAAAGAAATAATCGCTTTATCATATTCTTTGGTATTCACTGCCAAGTGAACAGCTGCATCATAATCGCCTTTCTCGCTGCCAGTGCTGACAGTTGAAGACGCTCGATTGCCACTATTACTTGCAGTTGGAGAAGGCGGGGCCGCCGTAGGCTTACTGTCTGAGGAACCTGTAGCACCTTCCAGTTGCTGATAAATGTCTTTCTGCCGCTCTATCACTTGATTAAGCTGATACTGGTTCTCCTGTATCTGACCACGGAGCATGTCAATATCACGCTGAGAATCGGCGAGTTGTTGTTGAAGCTGAGTTAACAGTTGGCTGTGAGCGTTGGAAATACGCTCTAATTGGGTAAGGCGCTCATCGGTAGAACCTGAGCCGACATTACTGATTGGCGCTTGGGCAATAGCGGCCCAAGGAACCGCTACGCCAACCAGTAACGACAGACCCAAAAAATGATGTCTGAAGTTACTGTTCATGAACTACTCTTAATATGCCAGTACTGCGCGACGGTTTTTCGCATAAGCCGTTTCGTCATGACCCAGTACAGCAGGTTTTTCTTTACCGTAAGAGACGATAGAGATTTGCTCACCGGAAACACCTTTGCCTTGCAGGTACATTTTCACTGCATTAGCACGGCGTTCACCTAATGCGATGTTGTACTCAGGAGTACCACGTTCGTCAGCATGACCTTCTACAACAACTTTATAAGATGGGTTGCTGCGCAGGAATGCTGCGTGAGCGTCTAACAGCTGAGAAAAATCTGAGCTGATGTCGTATTTGTCAAAACCAAAATATACGATGTTGTTGTTTTGCAGCTCTTGCATTTGCTGACGAGCTAATTCCTCTGCTGACAGACCCGCATTAGTTTCGTTAACAGTGCCTACACCAGTCTGATCGTTATCAGCATTTTTGTTAGAACTACACGCTGCTACAGCCATAACTGGTAAAGCTAACATCAGCCCTTTTAGCACTTTGTTCAGTTGCATCTCTTTGATCCTTTTAAAGTTTGCCATACATATTATTATGCATCACAGATACGGCGACCAAGCAGGGAATTTTACCTGCCCATCAGTCGCCGGAAGACGCGCTTTGAAACGCCCGTCAGTCGAAACTAGCTGCAATACAGTCCCCAACCCTTGGGTGGAGCTATAAATCACCATAGTGCCGTTAGGTGCGATACTCGGCGTTTCATCCAGGAACGTGTCCGTCAAAATTTGAACGGCTCCCGTTGCCAGATCTTGTTTAGCAATGTGCTGCTTACCACTCTCTGAGCTGACCATTACCACAAAATTACCCTCTGCACTAACATCAGCATCCTGGTTTTGTGTGCCTTCCCAAGTGAGGCGTTGCGGAGCACCGCCATTGATATTGATTTTATATAACTGTGGACGACCACCCTGGTCAGAGGTATAAACCAATGTCTGGTTATCCGGCATCCAACTTGGCTCAGTATTGTTACTGCGACCATCCGTAACCTGATGGATCTGCGCTGAACCCAAATCCATCACGTAAAGATTCAAACTACCCGATTTAGACAGAGCAAAGGCCAGTTTGCTGCCATCAGGCGAAAATGCAGGTGCTCCATTATGACGCGGGAATGAAGCAATCTGGCGTACCTCACCACTCGCCAAGGTCTGAATCACTAAGGCAGAGCGACCACTTTCAAAAGTGACATAAGCCAGCTTAGCACCATCAGGAGACCACGCCGGTGACATCAGTGGCTCTGGTGAACGGTGAACAGTGAACTGGTTGTAACCATCGTAATCCGATACCCGCAGTTCATACGGATATTTGCCGCCATTGGTCTTTACAATATAAGCCAGACGGGTACGGAATGCGCCTTTGATGCCAGTCAGTTTTTCAAATACTTCATCACTGGCTGTATGCGCAGCATAACGCAACCACTGTTTCGTTACTTTAAACTGATTCTGGGCAAGCACTGTGCCTGGAGCACCCGCAGTATCAACCAATTGATAAGAGATCAAGAAACTACCATCTGCACTTGGCTGAATCTGTCCAACAACAACAGCATCAATACCTAGCGCTGACCATGCAGCAGGCGTCACCTCAGATGCAGTCGTTGGTTGCTGTGGCATACGGCTAGCATCAATAGGATTAAATTTACCACTGTTGCGAAGATCGGCTCCAACGATGGTTCCTATCTCTTCAGGCGCATTGCCAGCCCCAGTCCATTTAAATGGCACAATGCCAATAGGACGAGCAGAATCGACCCCTTGAGTGATTTCAATACGAACTTCTGCATGAGCCACCGTGACCCATAACATCAAAATACTCAGCATTACTTTAAAAGCCTGCTTCATCATGTCTCCCTTATCGCGATGGAATCGCCGCAATAATTCGCGGATATTAACAAACGTTAACAAACAAAACTAGATATACCCGTTATCTTTCAAGTTGCCTCTTTGTTGGCTGCACTTGTTCATTCCGGCCACATAGTTAGCTATGCTCCCGGGGATTCATTCCCTTGCCGTCGCGAAGCATCTTGAAATCCATAAGGTATAGCTTAATAACATTGAATGGTTTTGTTTGTTATTAATAATCTCTATATAACAACCTTATTGAGGTTTAAAATGAACCGGAGCATTTTTAAACTCTTCGTAAACCTCTCTGCTTGGTGGTTTCGGAATTTTCGCTTGTTTAGCAGCCGCTACCGCTGCCTGACACAACGCCTGATCTCCCTCTTCTGGTTTTACATCAATTAATAAGCCATCAGGAGCAAGCTTAATCCGTAATGTACAGGTACGCCCACGATACATGTCCGCATCGTAAAACTTATTCTGTATCGCTATCTGGATCTGCCCCAGATAGTTATTAATGTCGGCATTTGAAGCGCCACTTTTCTTACTGCCCCCTTTACCCGCGGCAGAAGCTCCCCCTTGTTGTTTCGGCGTATTGGAAGTTAAGCCACCCAATAAATCATCAACTTCACTTGCCTGTTTGGCAGCTTGTGCAGCGGCTTTTTTCTTGGCATCCGCTTCGGCCTTAGCTTTAGCCTTTGCATCTGCTTCCGCTTTGGCCTTTGCTTCAGCCTCCGCTTTAACTTTTGCTTCTTCTGCCGCTTTTTGTTTAGCCACAACAGCTTCAGCTTCTTTTTTAGCTTCAGCTTCGGCTTTCTTCTGCATTTCAGCCTGCTCTTTAATCAGCCTTTCTTTTTCAGTTTTAGCTTTGGCCGCCGCTTCTTCTGCCAGTTTTTGCTCTTCACGGGCTTTTTTCGCTGCTTCCTCAGCTTGCTTTTTCTGTTCTTCCGCAGCCTGTTGCACTTTAATTCGTTCTTCTTCTACCGCTTTCAGACGCTCCTGCTCTTCCGCCTGTTTTTCTCTTAATTCAGTTGCTTGCTGCTCCGCTTTCTTCTTGCGTAATTCTTCTGCACGTTTAGCGTCGGCCTGCTGCTGTTGGTGCTGATTGTATTGTTGTACTACCGCATTCGGATCGACCATAACAGCATCAATAATAGAACCATCCTGTCCGCCACCACCCATTTCGGTTTTTTGCGTCAGGGAACCCCAAATAAGCAACCCTATCAAAATGATATGTAACACAACCGAAACGATAACGGCGCGATTTAGCTTATTGTTTTGTCCGCTTGTCTTTCCCACGCTCGATATCCAAAATCTTTAAATGACAGCAATTTTGACCAAACTCAGATAGGCTGAGTCATTAAGCCAACGGATTTCACACCTGCCCGATGCAACATATTCAATGCCTTAATAATCTCATCGTAAGGCACCTCTTTTGAACCACCAATCAAAAAAACGGTCTTCGGGTTCTCTTTTATCCGCGCCTGTGCTTCGGCAATAATCTGCGGCTCAGGTAATAATTCCAATCGTTCATGGTTAACCACCATGGTGTACTGACCAACACCAGAAACTTCCACTATTACCGGCGGGTTGTCCGAACTAGAAACCGTTTTGGAATCTACCGCATCAGGTAGATCAACTTCTACGCTTTGAGTGATAATCGGTGCTGTTGCCATAAAAATAAGCAATAGCACCAGCAATACGTCCAGTAAGGGAACGATATTGATTTCGGATTTCAGCTCACGCTTGCGACTACGAGTGCGCGCCATAGCCTCTCCCCTTACTATTTGTTCTCAGCTTTATTTTCAACAGCGAAAGCCTGACGATGCAAAATAGCCAGAAACTCTTCCATAAAGTTATCGTAATTTTGCTCCAGCTTATTAACCCGCTGATTCAGGCGGTTGTACGCCATAACTGCCGGAATCGCCGCAAACAGACCAATCGCCGTTGCAATCAACGCTTCTGCAATACCCGGCGCGACCATTTGAAGAGTGGCCTGTTTTACCGCACCTAACGCGATAAACGCATGCATAATTCCCCAAACGGTACCAAACAAACCGATATATGGACTAATTGAGCCAACCGTACCCAAGAATGGAATATGGCTTTCCAACGTTTCTAATTCACGGTTCATAGAAATACGCATTGCCCGTGAAGCACCGGTCACCACGGCTTCTGGAACATGATTATTTGCATGGTGCAAACGAGCAAATTCTTTGAAACCAGAATAAAAGATTTGTTCCGTTCCACCTAATGAATCTCGACGAGACTGACTTTCCTTATACAAGCGTGATAATTCAATACCCGACCAGAATTTGTCTTCAAATGCTTCCGCTTCACGGGTTGCGGCATTGAGAATTTTGGTCCTTTGAATAATGATCGCCCATGAAGCAATGGAAAAGCAGATCAAAATAAGCATGATCAGCTGTACCAAAAGGCCCGCTTTCAGGAATAAATCAAGAATATTCATGTCAGTCACTGCTTAAACTCCGCGACAATAGACTTTGGAAGCGCAATCGACTTCATTTGAGATGCATTCACGCAAGCAACTAACACTTCTGCGCTGTTAAGAACTTTTCCGTTACTATCAACAATCCGTTGAATAAATGTCAAAGATGCTCTACGAATATCCGTAATTTCACTCTGCACCTCCAACAGATCATCAAGCCGAGCTGGAGCATGGTAATCAACCACTATCCGCCGGACAACAAATGCAATTTGTTCATCAAGTAAATGCAGTTGATGAATGCCATGCTGACGTAGCATCTCTGTACGTGCTCTTTCATAAAAGGCGACATAACGGGCGTTATAAACTACCCCACCAGCATCTGTATCTTCGTAATAAACACGGACGGGCCAACGGAATAACGTATTACTCACTTTCAATCCTATATAAGGCGAATTAACGCTGCCACTATACTCAAGACAATGCGGCTTTGGAATAATGCGCCAATAAAAATTTTATGGGCTAAATAACCCATAATATGCAGAGCTGGCTAACAGAAGAATTGGCACAAGCCCCAAATTAAAATTAAAAATGCCGGTAGAGGGCAGAAAAAGATACGCCAGACGATACTTCTTGGATGAAAACCTATCCCGAAAGTAACACCTGTGCATACAGCCCATATCAGCAAAATACCTTGCCAAATGTGCAATGAGCTAGTATTGGCTGCAAAACGCGCAGCAGGCGCCCAAAATACACAACAAGCAACCACCAATGCCAGAATAAGGATAAGGCCCCTTATAGAGCCTTTATCCATCAACATTACTTTTCGCCATTTTCAGCAGCTTTTTCTGCTTCATTATGTTCAAGCGCTAAGGCAGCAATTATAGCGAAACTACAAGCCAAGAGCGTTCCGAGTATCCAGGCAAAATACCACATGCTTTATGCTCCTTAGTACAATGAATGTTTGTTATCTTCAATAAAGCTTTTGTCCAAACGCCCGAACATTTTGTAGTAACACCAAATGGTATATCCCAAAACGATGGGAACAAAAATCAATGCAACCACAGACATAACACGCAGTGTCATCAAGCTTGAAGTCGCGTCCCACATTGTCAGGCTGACATTAGGATCAGTGATTGAAGGCATCACAAATGGGAACATCGTCACACCGCAGGTCAAAATGATGCATGTAACTGTCAGTGAAGAAAACAGGAAAGCCCATCCAGCTTTATTCATGCGGGTCATCAGCATAGTCAGCAAAGGAGAGACAACACCCAATGCAGGTAAAGTCCACAGCCACGAATAATTATTGAAGTTAGTCAACCAGGCACCAGCCTGATGGGAAACTTCTTTATGTAATGGATTAGACTGAGCCATAGTATCCAGACCACCCGTCACAACATAACCATCGATACCATAAATCAGCCATACACCTGCTAGCAGGAAAGCTACCATAGTCACCAGCGCACATATATATGTTGCCACACGGGAACGCAGACGCAGCTCACCAGTAGTACGCATTTGCAGATAAGTTGCGCCCTGAGTCACAATCATCATCAGGCTGATCACCCCGGCCAATAGGCCATACGGGTTCAGCAATCCAAAAAAGGAGCCGGCATAGAACAAACGTAACTGGGAATCAACGTTAAACGGCACGCCTTGCAAAAGGTTCCCGAATGCAACACCGATAACCAATGGCGGCACAAAACTGCCGACAAATATTGCCCAATCCCACATGTTACGCCACTTGCGATTTTCCAGTTTTGAACGGTAATCAAAACCCACCGGGCGAAAGAATAATGCGGATAACACCAGAATCATGGCAACATAGAAGCCTGAAAACGCAGCGGCATAAACCATCGGCCAAGCTGCGAACAGTGCTCCACCAGCAGTAATTAACCAAACCTGATTACCGTCCCAGTGTGGTGCCACTGAGTTAATCATGATGCGGCGCTCAGTATCATTTTTACCAATGATTCGTAACAGGATACCCACTCCCATGTCGAAACCATCAGTTACTGCAAAACCGATTAGCAACACACCAATCAGCAGCCACCATATAAATCGTAGTACTTCATAATCAAACATAAGTGGACTCCCGTTTTACTGAGCATCATGTGCTGAAGTTGTTTTCTGTTCAAAGTGGTAACGGCCAGTATTCAGGCTACTTGGACCACGACGTGCGAATTTGAACATCAAAAACATTTCTGCGATCAGGAACAAGGTGTAAAGACCACAAATCAGTGCCATCGAGAATAGGATATCGCTGGCTGCCAAGTTAGAGCTCGCTACAGCGGTTGGTAAAACCTCACCAATTGCCCAAGGCTGACGGCCATACTCAGCCACAAACCAACCTGACTCTATGGCGATCCATGGCAATGGGATACTGTACAGCGCTGCGCGCAGTAACCATTTTTGCTTACCAATACGGCCACGGATAACACTCCAAAATGCCAGACCAATCAACAGTAACATCAGAAAACCAGCAGCAACCATAATACGGAATGCAAAATACAGTGGAGCAACACGAGGAATTGAATCCTTCGCAGCGGCCTTAATTTGCTCTTCGCTGGCATCAGTCACCTGGCTGGTATAGCGTTTCAGCAACATGCCATAACCAAGGTCTTGTTTGTTTTCATTGAATGCAGTACGAACCGTCGGGTCTGTATTACCTGCACGCAATTCTTCTAACAATGCATAAGCTTTTATCCCATTACGAATACGCAGCTCATGCTGATCCATGAGATCACGCAAACCAATTACCGGGGTATCAACGGAACGAGTAGCAATCAGCCCCATAAGGTAAGGGATCTGAATTGCATATTTGTTTTCCATTTTGTCCTGATCCGGGATACCTATCAGTGTAAAGGCTGCCGGTGGTGGCTGAGTTTCCCATTCGGCTTCAATTGCAGCCAGCTTGGTTTTCTGTACGTCACCCATTTCGTAACCGGATTCATCACCCAGCACAATAACAGACAACACAGCGGCAATACCAAAACTTGCAGCAATCGCAAATGAACGTTTAGCAAATGGAATATCACGGCCTTTAAGCAGGTAGTAAGAACTGACACCAAGAACGAAGATCGCCCCCGTCACATAACCTGCGGCAACGGTATGAACAAATTTCACCTGAGCCACTGGGTTCAGTACCAGTTCAGCGAAACTCACCATTTCCATACGCATGGTTTCAAAGTTGAAGTCAGAAGCAATCGGGTTTTGCATCCAACCATTAGCAACCAGAATCCAAAGAGCAGAGAAGTTAGACCCTAGTGCAACCAACCAGGTTACCGCCAAATGTTGCTTTTTACTGAGACGATCCCAACCGAAGAAGAACAGACCTACGAATGTGGACTCCAGGAAAAACGCCATCAGACCTTCGATCGCCAGAGGGGCGCCAAAAATGTCACCGACGTAGTGAGAGAAGTATGACCAGTTAGTTCCAAACTGAAACTCCATGGTCAACCCTGTTGCAACACCCAGAGCAAAGTTAATACCAAATAACTTGCCCCAGAATTTTGTCATATCTTTGTAAATTTGTTTACCGGAAAGCACATATACCGTTTCCATAATCGCCAGCAAAAACGCCATACCGAGCGTTAGTGGAACGAACAGGAAGTGATACATTGCAGTTAAGGCAAACTGTAATCGTGACAGTTCGACAATATCAAACATCTTGACTCCTTGCTCCTAGCAGGAAGGCATCGACTTGCAGCAACCTGGCTTCGTAATAAGAACCTGTCTCAAGGCACTAAAACAAAAGCCTTATATACCCGTTATCTTTCAAGTTGCCTCTTTGTTGGCTGCACTCACTCACCCCAGTCACATAGTTCTCTATGCTCCCGGGATTCGCTCCCTTGCCGTCGCGATACATCTTGAAATCCATTGGGTATAACTACCAGCAATAAATGCCTATAAAATAACAACTTATTACCAAGTAAATTAAAAACATAATTAGACTAATAGTATAGTACGCTTATATTCCCATACAATAAATAGGTTTTACGTGATTCAGATTAGAATTCCGAATATGGATCAAAAATTTCGGTTATTACTTAATGAAAATGAATTTGATCAGGATCAATTTAAGCAAATTAAAAAAATAATGCTATAGGTAATAACCTGATTTTAGTCACTTATTTCTGGCTAGTGTTAACTACTTTGTCTATTATTTCATTTTGGTTGATATATTGTTAAAAATTTGTTTATTTAGATAGTCATTGATTTCTATATTGCTGTGAAATGATTTTTAAAATTAACTTTTTATTTTCATACTTAAGAAAATATTATTATTAGCATTGCATTGGCAATGAAAGCACCACTGTTTGACTGTCACTCAGATAGCATAATGGTCCCCAAGTTCACGCCAGTCACCACCATGAATACGCTGCTGAAACTAATATGCAGTCAGAAGTTAAAAAAGCGTTGTTACTGGGCTGGAAAAAAATATTAGGTATTACTCAGTCGAACTAATATTTCATTAGCACCAAATATTAACTGACCTAAATGGAATTTTTGAGAAGTTTAAGACTGAGTATATATACCATCATTAAATGAATAATTATTTTTCTGGTCATCCATTCGAAAATTAAATTTACGTGAAATTTTACCTTATCAATCTTTTCACTGTAAATTGATTATTAGGGTGAATTACAATAATAAATAGAGAGAAAACAATAGTTTTCAAATATTGATTTTTTCATTTTTACCAATTAACTAAAAACAGTTAATCCTTTAATTTATAAGAACATTTAATTATTAATCAACTGAACCAGACTGTAATTTATGTGAATTATTAAAGTGTTTTTTTCAATAATTCAATATATTGATTATAAAAGAACGTTATTTAATTTAAGGAGTATCCATGAATCAAAAAAATGATTTTAAAGCTTTTGCTATCAGCAATAATGCTAATATATTGGCTCAAGAAAAGTATGAAAAAGATCCGAGTTTGCAAGAAGGGATTCTACCCGGTGAGATTCCCAATCATTTGTTAAATAAAGTATTACGTCAATCGTCAACCATATCATCTGTGGTGGCTGATTTTATTGCGACACAATCTGGTGAAGATGTTCTCGATGATGGTGATGAAAAGAAACTCATCGAGCAATTAAATAAAGCATTAGAAAAAGTCACCACAACAAAAATTCCCAATGCCTCATTAACACAAAAGGGAATCGTTCAACTGACAAATGAAATTGGCAATAATGACACGCTGGCAGTGACACAGAAATTTGCTCAGGAAATCATAAATTCATTACGTGAAAATATTAATGAAAAGCACCCAACACCCTGAAAATAAATGGAAAAGTGTTGACATAAGATATTACTATTAATACTGAGGATGTGGGAGCGATATCAACTAATAATGTGCACGGCAAGCAGGTCATGACTGAGACAAAAAAACAGCAGGCAAGGAAGTACGGAGCTTTTCTATATAATCCAGTAAACTTCATCGTACTGATATTAAACCAGATGCTAAAATATGGTTTGTTGTTCTTTTCCACAGGAAAAAAACGGGCGTTCGTTATCTGTTAATGGGACGTATGGACCAATATTAGAAAGTAAAAATACACGGATAAACAATGACGACATTCTTAAGCAGTTTATGCCTATTGCGAATGGTATGCATAATACAGCACCGGTTCGTATAAAGAATTTAGACAAACGTAATCCATTAATTGTTTGCTTGAATAGAGCAAACCCTGAAAAAATGCTCCTAGCTTATGCGATTATGGCCCAACATCACCCGGTAAACCAAATCATGAATCAACAATCAAGCTGGAAATAGCAGGTAATGTTACATTCAATAACCCTATCGCGATTGATGAAAAAGGGAAACCTACAGAAGTTCAAGGAGATAAACCATTCGTAGATCTGACACTAATTGGTCTTGATACTGGAGGGGCATGTAAAGTAAGAACAATAGATAACGATGGATTTTGGAAACATACAAAAGTCAATAATGATCCTGCCAAAGGTAATAATACAAATTTATCATGGGATTTTTCTAAAAACACAGGTTACGCTGATTTTGGACCAATATGTTGGAAAAATAATGAAAGATATATATTAGACCTACAGGCTACTATTATAACGACTAAAGATGATAACGTATTTCCTGTCATGTTTTCTTATACCAATAACCCCTATAGTAAAGAAAACACATCACAATTCATCTATCCACCCCTTCAAATCCAATATTGAAATCCAATGGAGAAAATCAATCGGCAAAGATGAATTATGAAATTTTCGATGCTGAAAAACTATTTTTAACCCGCTTTTTTAACGATCTGAGGCCACTTTACAGCGGCCTCATAGATAAGAATTTATTATTAGTGATTACTTGCCAGCGAGTAAATCCTTCACTGCATCACCGATGTCTGCCAGACTGCGAACCGTCTTCACGCCAGCCGCTTCCAGAGCAGCAAATTTTTCATCTGCGGTTCCTTTACCACCCGCAATAATGGCACCCGCATGACCCATACGTTTACCTTTTGGTGCAGTCACACCCGCAATGTAGGCAACAACCGGTTTAGTGACGTGCTGTTTAATGTAGGCTGCCGCTTCTTCTTCCGCAGTACCACCAATTTCACCAATCATTACGATAGCTTCTGTTTGCGGATCTTCCTGGAACAATTTCAGAATATCGATGAAGTTAGAACCTGGAATTGGGTCACCACCAATACCAACGCAGGTAGATTGTCCTAAACCTGCATCAGTCGTCTGTTTCACTGCTTCATAAGTCAGTGTACCTGAACGGGAAACGATACCGACTTTACCCGCTTGATGAATGTGGCCCGGCATAATACCGATCTTACATTCATCCGGTGTGATAACACCCGGACAGTTAGGGCCGATCATACGCACACCTGCTTCATCCAGCTTCACTTTAACCACCAGCATATCCAGCGTCGGGATGCCTTCAGTAATCGTGATGATCAGTTTGATACCTGCGTCGATCGCTTCCAGAATAGAATCTTTACAGAATGGAGCCGGAACATAGATAACAGATGCCGTTGCCCCTGTTGCTTCTACGGCTTCACGAACGGTATTGAAAACAGGTAATCCCAGATGTTCAGTGCCGCCTTTACCCGGCGTTACCCCGCCAACCATTTGGGTACCGTAAGCAATCGCTTGTTCCGAATGGAAAGTCCCCTGGCTGCCAGTGAAACCTTGACAGATAACTTTGGTGTTTTTATCGATTAAAATAGACATTATTTTGCCCCCACTGCTGCTACTGCTTGCTTAGCTGCGTCTGTCAGGCTGGTTGCCGCAATGATATTCAAACCACTGTCAGCCAGTTTTTTCGCTCCCAGCTCAGCATTGTTCCCTTCCAAACGAACAACAACCGGTACGTGAACACCAACTTCTTCCACTGCACCAATAATACCGTCAGCAATCAGGTCACAACGGACAATACCACCAAAGATGTTAACCAATACTGCTTTCACATTTTCATCTGACAGAATGATTTTAAACGCTTCTGTAACACGTTCTTTAGTTGCGCCACCACCTACATCAAGGAAGTTTGCTGGTGCACCACCATGCAACTTAACGATATCCATCGTTCCCATTGCCAGACCAGCGCCGTTAACCATACAGCCAATATTGCCATCCAGTGCGACATAGTTCAGTTCCCACTGTGCCGCCTGAGCTTCACGGGGATCTTCCTGAGATGGGTCATGCATTTCACGCAATTCAGCCTGACGGAACAGTGCGTTGCCATCAGCGCCTAGTTTACCATCCAGACAAATTAGATCACCTTGAGTCGTGATAACCAATGGGTTAATTTCAACCAGAGCTAGATCACGCTCCAGGAACAGGTTTGCCAATCCTAAGAAAATTTTGGTGAACTGACTAATTTGTTTACCGGTTAAACCCAGTTTAAACGCCAGTTCGCGCCCTTGGTAAGGCATAGGGCCAGTCAATGGGTCAATAATGGCTTTATGAATCAGTTCCGGGGTTTCTTCCGCAACTTTTTCAATTTCAACGCCACCTTCAGTAGAGGCCATGAACACTACACGACGCGTACCACGATCAACCACAGCACCGAGATACAGCTCCTTCGCAATATCAGTTGCCCCTTCTACCAGAATCTGGCGAACAGGCTGTCCTTGCGCATCTGTTTGGTAAGTGACCAGACGTTTGCCTAGCCATTGTTCAGCGAAAGCGCGAATTTCTTCCTTACTGTTAACCACTTTCACGCCGCCCGCTTTACCGCGACCGCCAGCGTGAACCTGACACTTAACCACCCAAGGGCCAGCGCCGATTTTAGATGCAGCTTCTTCTGCTTCACGCGGTGTCGTGCAGGCATAACCAGCCGGAGCGGGCAAACCATACCGTGCAAAAAGCTGTTTTGCCTGATACTCGTGTAAATTCATGATGTTCTATCCATAGTTAGTCTGATAAGAGCAAATTAACAAATTGCTCCCTTATTTTTTTGTTGCTCTGGATATAGCCAATCTCTAAAGATTGGCTGTTCATATACATTTGTTTACTTCAGACCGGGCAGATATTAGCGCGTATCTGCCCTATTCTGTTGCTATACGTCCAACAGCAAACGTGCGGGATCTTCCAGCATTTCTTTGATGGTCACCAGGAAGCCTACAGACTCACGTCCATCGATCAGACGGTGGTCATAAGACAGTGCCAGATACATCATAGGAAGGATCACTACTTGACCATCAACCGCCATTGGCCGATCTTTAATGGCATGCATACCAAGAATCGCACTCTGTGGTGGGTTAATGATTGGTGTAGACATTAAGGAGCCGAATACACCGCCATTGGTAATCGTGAAATTACCGCCAGTCAGCTCTTCTACGGTCAATTTGCCGTCGCGACCTTTAATTGCCAGCTCTTTAATGCGTTTTTCAAGATCAGCCATGCTCAACGCATCCGCATCACGCAACACTGGCGTTACCAAGCCACGCGGTGTAGATACTGCAATACTGATATCGAAATAATTGTGATAAACCACATCAGTGCCATCAATAGAAGCATTCACTTCTGGATAGCGTTTTAATGCTTCAACCACCGCTTTCACATAGAAAGACATAAAGCCCAAGCGCACACCGTGACGTTTTTCAAACACATCACCGTACTGTTTACGCATATCCTGAATTGGCTTCATGTTAACTTCGTTGAACGTTGTCAACATCGCAGTGTTATTTTTTGCTTCCAACAGACGTTCAGCCACGCGCTTACGCAAGCGAGTCATTGGAACCCGTTTTTCGCTACGATGTGGCAACAAAGAATCCTGAGCAGAAAGAGAAAGTGCAATTCCAGCTGGTTGACTATCCGCTTTTTTGTTATTAGCCATGTATTTTTCCACGTCTTCACGGACGATACGTCCACCAACGCCACTGCCTTTAATCGCGCTGGCATCAAGATCGTGTTCTGCAATCAGGCGACGAACCGCCGGGCTAAGTGCATCATTGCTCTCTTCTTCTAAACTCGCAGTCTGGCGTTTTGCTGAAGTTGCTTCAGTTTTTTCTTTGACTTCTGCCGCCTTACCTGTGCTATCACCCAAACGGATACGCCCAAGAAGCTGACGGGACAGAACTGTTGCATCTTTAACTTCCAAAATGGCTTCCAGAACTCCTGCTTCACTAGCAGGGACTTCTAGTACAACTTTATCCGTTTCGATTTCAACCAGTATTTCATCACGCTCAACATAATCACCCTCTTTTTTGTGCCAGATTGCAACAGTGGCATCAGCAACAGATTCAGGCAAATCAGGAACCAGAATATCTACGCTACTCATTTTCTATCCTTTATTTATTCGACGTTCAGTGCGTCATTAACCAGCTCTTGCTGTTGCTGCTGGTGAACTGACGTATATCCAACTGCCGGGGAAGCAGACGCAGGACGACCTGCATAACGTAAAGAAGCCCCGAATGGGATCACTTCACGGAAATTGTGCTGACTGCAATACCAGGCCCCTTGGTTTAACGGCTCTTCCTGGCACCAGACAAAATCGTGCACATGGGCGTACTGTTCCAGTGCTGACTGAACATCCTGATGAGGGAATGGATACAGTTGCTCAACACGTACAATAGCAACATCGATTTGTTCATTTTTGCGGCGTTGTTCTAGCAGATCGTAGTAAACTTTACCCGCACAGAGCACAACCCGTTTAACGTCTTTAGGATCTAGCTCATCAGCTTCACCGATAACCGTCTGGAATTTACCATTAGCCAGTTCATCCAAGCTGGAAATAGCCAATGGATGGCGCAACAGTGATTTCGGTGACATAACAATCAATGGACGACGCATACCGCGTAGAGCCTGACGGCGGAGCATGTGGTAAACCTGCGCCGGCGTTGACGGCACACAAACCTGCATGTTCTGTTCTGCACACAATTGCAAATAACGTTCCAGACGAGCGGAAGAGTGTTCAGGCCCCTGACCTTCATAGCCATGAGGTAGCAGCATAACCAAGCCACACATACGGCCCCATTTCTGCTCACCCGAACTGATGAACTGATCAATAACAACTTGTGCACCGTTAGCAAAATCGCCGAACTGTGCTTCCCAGATTGTCAGAGCGCGTGGTTCCGTTGTGGCATAGCCATACTCAAACGCCAACACCGCTTCTTCAGACAGAACAGAATCCCAAACATTAAATGCGCCCTGGCCGTTATGAACATTCTCCAGAGGAACATAAACAGAACCGTTAGCCTGATTATGGATAACAGCATGCCGATGGAAGAAAGTACCACGGCCCGCATCTTCACCAGACAGACGCACTGGAATCCCTTCATCAACCAAAGTCGCATAAGCCAACGTTTCCGCAGCACCCCAGTCAAATAGTTTATCGCCGTTCGCCATCTCTGCGCGGTCGTGATAAATTTTCGTGACCCGCGAGTGCATTTCCACTTTTTCAGGGACAGAGCTGATACGTCTGCCCAGATCTTGCAAACGCTTCATATCGACTTTATATGGGTATTCTTCATCCCATTCGTGATTAAGATAGGGTTCCCATGTAAAGGAGTGCAGCCCCATTGAACGCCACTCTTCAACGACACAGTCACCACGGTCGAGGGCATCACGATACAGATTAACCATCTCGATCACATCATCGACTGATATCAGATTCTCAGCAACCAGCTTATCAGCATAGATTTTACGTGGAGTTGGATGTTTCTTAATTTTCTGATACATCATTGGCTGAGTGGCACTTGGCTCATCAGCTTCGTTATGACCATGACGGCGGTAACATACCAGATCGATCATCACGTCACGTTTAAAGGCATTACGAAAATCTAAAGCCAGACGGGTAACAAATGCCACCGCTTCTGGATCGTCTGCATTAACGTGGAAAATAGGTGCCTGTACCATTTTGATGATATCGGTACAGTATTGTGTTGAACGGGCATCTTTCGGGTTAGACGTTGTAAAACCAATCTGGTTATTGATTACGATACGAATTGTACCACCAACTTCATAACCACGAGCCTGAGACATGTTCAGGGTTTCCTGCACAACCCCTTGACCAGTAACCGCAGCATCACCGTGGATAGTGATTGGCAATACCATGTTGCTACGGCCTTCATCCAGACGATCACGGCGGGCGCGCACTGAACCGATAACCACCGGGCTGACAATCTCAAGATGAGATGGGTTAAATGCCAGTGCCAAATGAACTTTTTCACCTTCGGTTGCAAAGTCAGACGAGAAGCCTTGATGGTATTTCACGTCGCCAGTTCCAAGGTGCTCTTTATGTTTACCCGCGAATTCATCAAACAAATCAGCAGGTTTTTTACCTAAGATATTAACCAGAACGTTTAGACGACCACGATGAGCCATCCCCAGCACAACTTCCCGTGTGTCATGTTTACCCGCATGGCGGACAAGATCCTTCAACATTGGGATCAGGGCATCACCACCCTCAAGAGAGAAACGCTTCGCTCCCGGAAACTTGGCTCCCAAATAACGTTCCAAACCTTCGGCTGCCGTCAGTTCTGCCAAGAAGCGCTGCTTTTCTTCTGCGCTAAACTGAGAGCTGACAGTAACAGATTCCAAACGTTGCTGAATCCAACGTTTTTCTTCCGTATTGGTGATATGCATGTATTCAGCACCAATAGAACCGCAATAAGTGCGTTTCAGAGCTTCATACAAATCAGCCAGTTTCATCGTTTCTTTGCCGACAGCAAAAGAACCTACGTTAAATGTTTCTGCAAAATCAGCTTCCGTCAGATTATGGAAAGCAGGATCTAAATCAGGAACATTATCCTGTTGCCATAATCCCAACGGGTCAAGATTAGCGTTTTGATGACCACGGAAGCGGAATGCGTTAATGAGCTGCAAAACTTTAACTTGTTTTGCATCCATTGCCGGATCGCTGACAGAGGAGTGATAACGCGTAGTATCTTTCGCAAGGCGGCGGAAGTAATCACGCGTCTGCGAGTGGAGTTGTTCACCGTTTAGTCCCGCATTCGGCAATTGTTGAAAGATTTCTCTCCAACTTGCATCAACGGAGTTTGGATCGGTTATATAGTCTTCATAGACTTGCTCTATGTAAGACTGGTTTGAACCAGCTAAGAAGCTCGAATCTAGCCAGTCCTTCATTGCGCCGTTCTGCATTGTGATCCCTTAAGCTTTAAAAGCTTTAGTTTTCGCCGTGGTTAACTTACCGCTTAAATGCGGTATCGATAAAAGGTTCATTTGGACGTGCTTTATGCATGTTCTATTTTGGGTTTCGGAACCCTTCAAGGAACCTTTAAAAACCCTTTAACGGTTTTTAAAGGTTCCTTGCCTCAAAGCTTTAATCATCATTAGCAGTTGGCAACTCACAATTCTCAATTCTTTGTGCCCTCCGCAGATAAACTTCACGGAGGGCTAGCCAATTATGCACTATGTTTTAACAACATAGACTTAATATGGCCAATAGCTTTTGTTGGATTCAACCCTTTAGGGCACACACTGACACAGTTCATGATACTATGGCAGCGGAAAACGCTGAAAGCATCATTCAGATTATCTAATCGTGAATCTGTTTCAGTATCACGGCTGTCGATCAGGAAGCGATACGCTGCCAGCAAGCCCGCAGGTCCGATAAACTTATCAGGATTCCACCAAAATGACGGACAAGACGTTGAACAACATGCACACAGAATACACTCGTACAGACCATCCAGTTTTTCCCTTTGTGCAGGTGACTGTAAGTGCTCACGAGCCGGCGGATTTTTACCATCATTCAGCAAATATGGGCGAATTTTCTCATATTGTGCATAAAACTGCCCCATATCTACAATCAGGTCACGGATAACCGGTAAACCTGGCAGAGGACGGATAACAATTTTCTTGCGGCCACGCCGCAAAGCCGAAACAGGTGTAATACAGGCCAGACCATTTTTACCATTCATATTAAGGCCATCAGAACCACAAACACCTTCACGGCAAGAACGACGAAAAGAGAGTGTCGGGTCCTGCTCTTTAAGCTGAATTAATGCATCCAGCAACATCATGTCACGCCCTTCTTCTGCTTCCAGCGTGTAATCCTGCATACGAGGTGCGCTGTCAACATCCGGGTTGTAACGATAAATCGAAAATTCAAGTTTCATAATCTATTCCTCCGCAACTGGATTATTCAGCAACTCATTAGTAAGTACGCGCTTTCGGCGGGAATGCTTCACGCAGTTTTGGCTGCATGTTGACATTACGACGAGTCATAGTTTCAGTTTGCGGTAGATAGAGGGTATGACATAACCAGTTCGCATCATCACGATCAGGATAGTCGAAACGGCTGTGAGCACCACGACTCTCAGTACGGAAATTAGCAGTAACAGCTGTAGAAAATGCCGTTTCCATCAGGTTATCAAGCTCTAAACACTCAATACGTTGGGTATTAAACTCTGATGAAGTATCATCCAAACGCGCACTCTTCAAACGTTCACGGATAACCTTCAGCTCTTCTAAACCTTTCGCCATTGCATCACCTTCACGGAATACAGAGAAGTTGTTCTGCATACAAGCCTGCAAATCTTTACGAATTTTAACTGGATCTTCACCAGTACGGCAGTTATTCCAACGGTTCAGACGCTGCATTGATGCTTCAATATCAGATTCGCTGGCTTCACGGCTGGTACCTTGCTCCATCAGAGACTCTTTCAGGTGCAAACCGGCAGAACGGCCAAACACTACTAAGTCCAACAGTGAGTTACCCCCCAAACGGTTTGCGCCATGAACTGATACACAGGCAATTTCACCCACAGCGAACAAGCCCGGAATAACAACATCTTCGCCTTTCTCGTTAATAGTCAGCGCTTGACCGGTAACTTTAGTCGGGATTCCCCCCATCATATAGTGACAAGTTGGAATAACCGGAATAGGTTCTTTTACCGGATCAACGTGTGCAAAAGTACGGGACAGTTCGAGAATGCCCGGCAGACGAGACTCCAACACATCTTTGCCCAAATGATCCAGTTTTAGCTTAGCATGAGGCCCCCAAGGACCTTCACAACCACGGCCTTCGCGGATTTCGATCATAATGGAACGCGCGACCACATCACGACCCGCCAAATCTTTGGCATTTGGCGCGTAACGCTCCATAAAGCGCTCGCCATCCTTATTGAGCAAATAACCACCTTCACCACGGCAACCTTCTGTCACCAGAACACCCGCGCCTGCAATACCGGTTGGGTGGAATTGCCACATTTCCATATCCTGCACCGGTACACCTGCACGCAGCGCCATACCTACACCATCACCGGTATTAATGTGAGCATTAGTTGTAGATTGATAAATACGACCAGCACCACCTGTTGCTAAAATAGTTGCCTTCGCCTTGAAATAAACGACTTCGCCGGTTTCAATACTGATAGCAGTGCAGCCAACAATACTGCCATCCTGATTTTTAACCAGATCCAACGAATACCATTCAGAAAAAATAGTGGTGTGATTTTTTAAGTTCTGCTGATACAGAGTGTGCAACAGTGCATGACCGGTTCGGTCTGCGGCTGCGGCTGTACGTGCGGCCTGTTCACCACCAAAGTTTTTTGACTGGCCGCCGAATGGACGCTGATAAATACGACCATCATCTAGACGAGAAAATGGCAATCCCATGTGTTCCAGTTCCAGAATTGCCTCTGGACCGGTCTTACACATGTATTCAATCGCATCCTGGTCACCGATATAGTCAGAACCTTTCACCGTGTCATACATATGCCATTCCCAGTTATCTTCGTGGGAATTACCCAACGCAACAGTGATACCACCCTGCGCGGATACTGTATGAGAACGGGTTGGGAATACTTTAGAAATTAAAGCACAGGATAATCCCATTTGTGAAATTTGCAGCGCGGCACGCATACCTGCCCCACCTGCACCAATAACGACTGCGTCAAACTCTCTTACTGGCAGTTTCATCTATACACCCCACACCACAATTGTTCCGTAAATTAAGTAAGCCATAAGTGCAACGACAATCGCCAGTTGCAACACCAAACGCAGTGCCAGCGGCTTTACATAGTCAGTTAGTACTTGCCACATACCAATCCAAGCGTGAGCCAGAATGGAAAACAGCGCCAGCACAGTGAAGACTTTAGTGATGGATGAGGAAAAGAAACCCCGCCAGACTTCATAAGTGATATCCGACGTTACAGCAACAAAGCCCAAAATATAGATAACATATAGAACAATAATGATTGCGGACGCGCGCAACAATAACCAATCATGGATACCCGTGCGACCCAATGCAGATGCGTTACTTACCATACCAGTACTCCAGCCAGAATCGACAAGATAACGGAAAGCGCGATTGCCACTTTGGCAGAAGCACTACCGACCGCTAAGTTTTCTTCCAAATAGCCGAAATCCATCAGCAAGTGGCGGATACCACCACAAATATGGTAAGCCAGTGCAGTCAGAATACCCCACACAATAAACTTAGCAAAAAAGCTCGTCATAATATCGGCGGCTTGCTGAAAACCTTCTTGCGAGGAAAGAGACATCCCTAACAACCAGAGGAGAATTCCTACTGCTATGAAAGTGATGACGCCAGAGACACGGTGCAAGATCGAGGCTACTGCAGAAACTGGGAAGTGTATCGTCTGCAAATCAAGGTTGACAGGTCTTTGTTTTTTCACAATTTTGCCCACACAGCTCTTTTATTATTTTCCTTCCTCCGGACCTGGGCGGAAATCAGACAGCGATAAGGGGATACAAAGACACAACATTTAATCAAACGGTAGATCCTTCATGTTAAAAAATGTTGTGATTTGGTTACGCTGGGTGCTCCTACATCAGGGTAATCCGGAGACCTGGCGGCAGTATATGTGCTTCACATTATTATTACAATTCCAACACAATATGATTAGCTACATTTCCACTGAACAGTGATTGAGATCACGATTCAAACATATTGCACAAAATTAATTATCTTGTTTGACAAACTTTAAACATTTATCTTACATATATGGTTGAAAACACTTTTGAGATTGATTTCCGATAAGAGGAAAGACTTCCCGAAAAGCTAAAGTTATGTAACTGTGTAGTCCGCACGAATCATAATGGTTTTTGTAGTCAATGCATAAAACATAACACACAAAAACTCGCTAACAATCTAAAAATCATTGTTGCCCGGGGTGAAATTTCAGCCTTAAATGTGATATTAGCCTGATTTCAAATTTTCTCCGGTAGCACAATGCCAGGAAGGCGCAGTATAAGAACCTATTCCAATAGGCATCATTGGCGTAGGCCATTCTGGTCAATAAATTAAGGGCGCAGCCGCATGCAGAAACCAGAATATGCACGGCAGTATGTGAGAAGCGATTCATTGATAAATCGCTCACTTGCGCGGGCCACACTAAGGTGCATTCAAAAGCTAGCGCTTTTGTCAGAGCACTACCCAGGTCAGCTCTTAACGACAAAGAATGGCAAATAGAATAGCCTGATGAGATAGACTTTACATCGTGTCTTTCCGCTGCGGTTGTTAAGAGTTATAAAAATGAAAGTGCTAAGGAGACTGTAATGGCAGATAACAAAGCAACTCTAACCCCAGATGGTACAGTTGCTATTGAATTGGACGTGCTAACACCTACCCTGGGGTCTAAAGTAATCGACGTTCGTACTCTCGGCTCCGAAGGTTTTTTTACCTACGACCCTGGTTTTACTTCAACAGCATCTTGCGAATCCAAGATCACCTACATTGATGGCAACGAAGGCATATTACTTCACCGTGGTTTTCCTATCGACCAACTAGCGACAAAATCCAATTATCTGGAAGTCTGCTATATCCTGCTGTATGGCGAAACACCAACACAAGAACAGTTTGATAAATTCAAAAAAATCATTACCCGTCATACGATGATCCACGAACAGATCAATCGGTTGTTTAATGGCTTCCGCCGTGATTCCCACCCGATGGCGGTGCTGTGCGGTGTCACGGGCGCTTTGGCTGCTTTCTATCACGATGCTCTGGATGTGAACAATCCGCATCACCGTGACATTACTGCATATCGTCTGCTGTCCAAAATGCCAACAGTGGCGGCAATGTGCTACAAATACTCTATTGGTCAGCCATTCGTTTATCCACGCAATGATCTTTCCTATGCAGGAAACTTCCTGCACATGATGTTCGCTACACCATGCGAAGAGTACAAGGTGAACCCGGTACTAGAACGTGCTATGGATCGCATTCTTATTCTGCATGCCGACCATGAACAGAACGCATCTACCTCTACAGTACGTACTGCGGGTTCTTCCGGTGCTAATCCATTTGCCTGTATTGCCGCGGGTATCGCTTCACTTTGGGGACCGGCTCATGGTGGCGCAAACGAAGCTTGCTTACGAATGCTGGAAGAAATTCAGTCGGTTGAACACATTCCTGAATTTATTGCCCGCGCCAAAGACAAAAACGACGCTTTCCGCCTGATGGGATTTGGTCATCGTGTTTACAAAAACTATGACCCACGCGCAACAGTCATGCGTGAAACCTGCCACGAAGTGTTAGATGAGCTTGGGCTGAATGACAGTCTGCTAGAAGTTGCTATGGAACTTGAGCGTATTGCTCTGCATGACCCGTATTTTATTGAGAAGAAACTGTATCCGAACGTGGATTTCTACTCTGGTATCATCCTGAAAGCAATGGGGATTCCATCCACTATGTTCACTGTCATTTTTGCAATTGCCCGTACCATCGGCTGGATTGCCCATTGGAACGAAATGCATGATGACGGTGTAAAAATCGCCCGTCCTCGTCAACTCTACACTGGCTATACACAGCGAGATTTCCAAAGCCAGTTGGAAAAATAATAATTAAATCCGATTACGATAAGGGCAAAGCTGTGACTTGATAGTTAGGGCTTTTATTTAATTGGACAGATATTCGATAAGATTTAGTGCCAATACAATCACTACTGAAATTGATCTGGCTATCTTACTTGTGTATGCTCGTTTTAAGAGCAGGTACTAAGCTACCCTGTTCTCTAAATGATCGAACGTAGCCTCCCGTTTGCGTGTGTAGCCAGATCACCGAGATCAAAACTCACAATTCTATGAAGCGGATAGAACAACGCTAGTTAAAAAGTTTATAAAAACTTTGAAGCCCACTTTCGGTGGGCTTCGCTTATTCCTGACTAACGTATAAACCGAATCAAACCGGGTTTGGAATATCGATAAAAGTAACATCTAACCCATAATTATCCGCCAACCACTCACCTAAAGCTTTAATGCCATAACGTTCAGTGGCATGATGACCAGCCGCATAAAAATGCAGTCCCATCTCACGGGCAGTATGAACCGTCTGTTCCGACGCTTCACCAGTAATAAAAGCATCAACACCGAATTCGGCCGCCTGCTGAATAAAACTCTGACCTCCACCAGTACACCAGGCAAGAGTGCGAATCTCTGCGGGTGCGTTATCGCCCACATGCAACGCTTTGCGACCAAGCACCTGTTCAATACGTGCAGCTAACTCTACCGGCGTCAGTGGCTGCTCAAATTCCCCATATGGTACATACGTATCAATCAGTCCGACAACTTTTGCACCAATCTGACGAGCCAGTTGTACGTTATTTCCCAATACTGAATGAGCATCAAGCGGCAGATGATAGCCATATAAATTTATATCATTACAAAGTAGCGTTTTCAGACGATTACGTTTCATATTACGAATCACCACCGGCTCATTTTTCCAAAAATAGCCATGATGAACGATCACCGCATCAGCCTGATAGCGAACCGCTTCATCCAATAAAGCCTGGCAAGCTGTGACACCAGTAACGACCCGCTGAATATGAGCACGCCCTTCAACCTGTAGGCCATTGGGCGCATAATCCTGAAACTCTCTGATATGCAATTCTTCATTAATCACGTTTTCCAGCTCAATATTATGCATCATATTCGTCCTATATTTTAATTGTGTGGAAGTAACATACTCATCCACACCCGCTATAGTAAATAGGCTTGATTGATTTTTCTGATCCCTGAAAACAAAACGCCCTGCCAGAATCAACGGGCAAGGCGTCAAACTATTTATCAACCGCAGAAAACCAAGTTAACTTGATATCCCGCTAACCAAACATTAATTATTTCTGACTGTAATAACCAACTCTGATTGTGCTAACCATACTGGCTTATCACTGGTTTTTATCCATACACGGTACAAATAACTGTAAAAACGCGTGCGATCACGGCGGAACAGCATAATCGGTAGCGCCAACACACCTAACGTCACAGCACTGATACGACGTAAGAGAACCTGATGCCAAGGATATTTACGATATACAGACATATAGACCCTCCTTTAAAAAGACCCCACTTTTTTGCGGAATCTCAAAAACAACAATCTGTAAATTGTCTAAAATTTTATCGGATAAAATGAAAATTTACCACTTTCAATCCCCATTTTTAGGGTTATTTATCGTTACTTTTTTCACTATATGTAATTTCATTACAAAAAACATGATAAGAATGTAATATTAAAAACAAATTATAAACATTTTATTAACGACGGGTGAAAACGTTAATAATAAACAATACCAAAGTTCAGTGTTTTGCTGCCTGACTGTCCAATAATCATCGTCAAAATCACTTTTTTATGAAAGAGAATAATCAGATCATTTTAATGACGAAAAGTTCTATAAAAAGTAAGATCCGGTCCTTTGCTTATTTTACATTTATCCAACCTGCTATAACCATTTAAAAACACAAATACAGAGAAATTAAAGCTTTATATAAAAGGTAGATTTAACTCAGTTCACTCTCTTTTTAGCGGGATATACTCAAGTGTTTTTTCGCCATTATTTTACAAATTAATTCATAAAAATAACGTAATGAAAAAGGGATATAGAGTTCAGATCGGGCTGCTCCTTCAAATCCCAAATAAACGCATTTTCTGGCAACCATTGGAACAACAAGGAATTTTTTTCCAACATAGGCATAATCTGTGTAGCATTTCGAATCTGAGTAATTCTCATATTCTTCTCCTTAAACTCTAGTGACAGAGATGCTACAACACTCATGCCTGATAGTGATTTAAGCACCTCTCTTAAAATAATTAATTTTTTGCTCAAACTTCTGTGAACAAATATTATTCTCTTAGTAAGGTCCCCCCATATTTCTAAGCTTGATAGGGGCTGTTATTTCAACGTTTTTCCAATAGACCAAGTCCTATAAAAAACTCAGAGTGAATCCAGATACGAAATGTATAGCTATTAGTTACACGATTGCTACAATGACTATCTGCCAATTTGCTACACAGGTGATTTATGAGAACACAACCTAAAGAAACTCCGATCAACATCCGGGCGAAAGCCTTCCAGCGGGAGCTTATTGACCATGCAGCAAACCTGCACTCAAAGACCCGAACTGATTTCATCTTGGATGCTGCCTGTCGCGCAGCCGAGGAGGCAATACTCAATCAGCGCCACTTTTTCGTTAACGACGAAAAATATCATGCGTTCATGCAGATGCTGGAGCAACCGCTTTCTGATAATGCAGGTTTCAAAAAACTCATGGAATATAAAGCACCATGGGAATAAGCGCACCTGAAATATTAACGGCTGAACATAATATAAATGATTTTTATTGCCAGCATGAAACATTAAACGAATGGCTTTCACGCCGGGCTTTAAAAAATAATAAGCTCGGCGCGAGCCGCACATTTGTTATTTGCAAGGAAGGCAAAAAAGACGTTATCGGTTATTATTGTCTAAGCGCCGGTTCAATTAATCATATTGAATCTACACCATCACTTAAACGCAATATGCCAGATCCTATCCCTGTAGTGCTTCTTGGCCGTCTGGCTGTCGATGTGGAATATCAGGGGAAGAAGCTCGGGGCATTGCTTCTCCAGGATGCTTGGAAGCGTGTCGCCAGCACAGCGGAACAGGTGGGCATTTCAGCTATAATCGTCCACGCACTTGATGAGAGCGCCCGAACGTTCTACACGCGTCTTGGCTTCGCCCAGTCACCGTTGGAACCATACACGCTGATGCTCCCATTAGGCAAACAGAACTAATTGTTGGTATTAAGGCCATCATGGTTCATGCTATGAACGAAAGCTCCTGAACGTTCTATGGGCGGTATGGATTTGTACACAGGCGATTACTGTCCATTCCCACTATTTCAACCCCAAAAGTGGTACTATCCAATCTTACACAAATTATTTACAATACTTACTCCGCTAGATCTTTCATTATTTTCATAATTATCA
Source organism: Photorhabdus heterorhabditis (assembly GCF_018448905.1). GTDB lineage: Bacteria > Pseudomonadota > Gammaproteobacteria > Enterobacterales > Enterobacteriaceae > Photorhabdus > Photorhabdus heterorhabditis. The sequence continues at coordinate 40,520 of NZ_RCWA01000025.1, forward strand.
AACACCGTATATACCCAATAGATTTCAAGATGGATCGCGACGGCAAGGGAGTGAATCCCCGAGAGCATAGAGAACTATGTCATAGCTAACTCTGTGACCGGGGTGAGTGCAGCCAACAAAGAGGCAACTTGAAAGATAACGGGTATAAATGTTATTTTGTTTTTCACACTCATATTAGCATCATCAAATAGTTTTTAATCTTCAATAACCCATATAAGTTTATTTTTTCTTTTTGTTATTCTCTATTTTACATTACCACCAAAAGGACTCACAAAATAAACATCAGAAACATTACCATTTATATCCCCTTTTATATTTAACACATCATTACCCTCACAATCCATTATTTCAGGACAGTTCAGTGATGACAAAAACATAATTACCTTTATCTTACAACGAGTTATTTTATAACAACGAACAAGACGTATTATCTTCATACTGACAATATATAATAAAACTGGAGTAAGAAAAGAATGATTATCAATTTAAGAAAATAAGAATAAATGCAGTTATACAAGTCATCTGAGAATAGAGGCAAGGATTGCCAATATGAAAATTTTCATTGATATTGTTATATATACCCAATAGATTTCAAGATGGATCGCGACGGCAAGGGAGCGAATCCCCGGGAGCATAGATAACTATGTGACCGGGGTGAGAGAGTGTAGCCAACAAAGAGGCAACTTGAAAGATAACAGGTATAGATACGTAAAAATGATACGAACCGTTGCACCATATTATTTTTTTAGAATATTCATAGATTGGCTATAACCGGAGGAAAGATGAAAGCATTTACTCTTATGTTATTAATATTATTAACAAATATCTCAGGTTGTGTTCCCAAAAAACACTCTTTTTCTATTGACTATAAAGCAAATGGCGAAACTTTTCATTTGACTCCGCCATGTATAGAGGAAATCAGCCCGAAAAAAGGAAGTGACTACTATTCCATTTTCATCAAAGTAAAAAATAACTCTCATTGTAGCAAACCATTTAATCTTTTTATAAAGCAAAACGTAGGAAAAAAAATATCTGTTTCTTTTAACAATAAACCAATATTGAAAAATACCAATATAATTACGCCAATACATGTCGAAAATGGTTTCTATCAGGCAATAGATTCGAATACAACATTTGAAGAAATAGTCAACTATTTGAATTGATGAAAATCTATGGCTTATTCTCCTTCCAGAAAAAAGCCATAGATTAATTAAATGTTTTCTTAAAACAATTCATATATATACCCAATAGATTTCAAATTGCAGCGCGGCGGCAAGTGAAAGCAGCCAACAAAGAAGCAACTTGAAAGATGACGGGTATATACTCAACAGTGATTATTTGTCCTTGTGAATGACTTTTGAAACAAATGAGCTAAGTAGCCTTTGACGGAGGCTCTTTTTAACTTCACTTATTATTGTCATTTTTATACTTTTTTTACACATCCACTCACTCTTTTATCAGCTTCTTTTCATCTGCCTGCTTAACCTTATACCTATCCAAATCCTAAGGAGATAAGCAGTGAGCATATTCTTCATTTCCGGCGCGTTATTGATAGCCCTGTTATTAGTTTATCTGATTTATGCGTTACTCCATGCGGAGGATTTTTAAATGGCTGCATCCGCTTTTTTACTGATCGCAAGTTTCTTACTGATTTTACTGCTGTTAGCAAAACCGCTTGGAAGTATTATTGCCAATATGATCGAAGGCGATATTCCACGCTGGCTAACGAGAACAGAGTCTGGCCTTTGGCGTTGCTGTGGTTTACAGAAACCTGGCGGCACAGTTAAAGAGATGAACTGGTGGCAATACGCATTAGCTATCATTATTTTTAATCTGACTGGGCTATTACTGTTATTTACCCTTTTAGTCACACAAGGCAGTCTCCCACTTAATCCTCAACATTTCCCCGGGCTTAAGTGGGATCTGGCACTGAATACAGCGGTCAGCTTTATTACAAATACCGATTGGCAAGCATACAGTGGGGAAAACACGCTCAGTTACTTTAGTCAAATGACTGGCCTGACAGTACAGAACTTTCTTTCTGCGGCAACCGGGATCGCGGTGGCATTTGCCCTGATACGCGCATTTTCCCGTCATGGTGTGAAAACTGTGGGAAACGCCTGGGTTGATATCACACGCATTACACTGTATCTGCTGTTACCGCTGTCTATGATTATCGCGCTGGTTTTTGTCAGTCAGGGCGTGATGCAGAATTTCGAACCTTATCAGCTCATTCATACCATTGAAGACCAACAACAATTAATCCCGATGGGACCCGTTGCCTCTCAGGAAGCAATTAAATTGTTGGGAACCAATGGCGGTGGATTCTTTGGGGCTAATTCATCTCACCCTTTTGAAAATCCAACCGCTATCAGCAATTTTATTCAGATCTTGTCGATCCTCCTTATCCCCAGCGCACTCTGCTTTGCCTTTGGTCAAGTCATTGACGATAACCGTCAGGGACACGCTTTATTGTGGGCAATGTGTATCATCTTTGTCATTGCCACTTTGGGGGTCATGTATGCCGAATTGAAAGGCAATCCACATCTCAGCCTGTTAGGTGCTGACAGCAATATCAATCTGGAAGGTAAGGAGAACCGCTTCGGTATTCTTGCAACCTCAATTTATGCCGTAGTGACAACCGCCGCTTCCTGTGGTGCCGTCAACGCTATGCATGACTCCTTCACCGCACTTGGCGGTATGATCCCAATGTGGCTGATACAAATTGGCGAAGTCGTGTTCGGTGGTGTGGGTTCCGGTTTATACGGCATGTTGCTGTTTGTTCTGCTAACCGTTTTTATCGCCGGTTTAATGATAGGGCGTGCTCCTGAATATCTCGGGAAAAAAATCGAAGTATTCGAGATGAAAATGGTTGCACTGGCGATTCTGGTTACCCCTACACTGGTGCTTTTAGGTACTGCTCTTGTCATATCAACAGAAAATGGACGCGTGGGTATTCTAAACCCCAGTGCTCATGGTTTCAGTGAAGTACTTTATGCCCTTTCCTCTGCGGCCAACAATAACGGCAGTGCCTTCTCTGGCCTCAGTGCAAACAACCTGTTCTACAACCTGCTGCTGGCAACAGTGATATTTCTTGGCCGCTTTGGTGTCATCCTGCCAGTACTGGCTATTGCTGGCTCTTTGGTAACAAAAAAACGTCAGCCTGCCAGCAACGGCACACTACCAACCGATAGCCCGCTGTTTATCGGCTTACTAATCCTGACCATTATGTTAATCGGTGCATTGACCTTTATTCCAGCTCTGATCCTTGGCCCGGTCATTGAACATTTACAAATCTGGCTGATATCCCGGTAAGTGCCAAAGTGAGGAACATATGACAAACAAACAACAGGCATTATTCGAACCCTCTTTAATTCGTAATGCACTTATTGATTCAATAAAAAAATGCCATCCGGCGGCGCAATGGCGTAATCCAGTGATGTTTGTGGTCTATCTGGGTAGCGGGTTAACCACCATTTTATGGATTGCTATGCTGGCTGGTCAGCTTAAAGAAAATACGCTGTTTACTGGCAATATCGCCTTATGGCTGTGGTTTACCGTGCTGTTCGCTAACTTTGCAGAAGCATTAGCAGAAGGCAGAAGCAAAGCTCAAGCAGCGAGTCTTAAAGGCGTGAGAAAAACCAGCTGGGCGATTAAACTCACCTCAGCCAGTCGTGATGCAAGCCGAGAGAAAGTTCCCTCTGATAGCCTGCGCAAAGGTGACATTGTCATTATTGAAGCCGGTGAAACTATCCCTTGTGATGGTGAAGTTATTGAAGGTGGCGCTTCCGTTGATGAAAGTGCTATCACCGGAGAATCTGCCCCGGTTATCCGCGAATCTGGCGGTGACTTCTCTTCTGTTACTGGCGGTACACGCGTGCTGTCTGACTGGTTGGTGGTTGAATGTTCGGTCAATCCCGGTGAAACTTTTCTTGACCGCATGATTTCAATGGTAGAAGGCGCTAAACGTCGCAAAACCCCCAATGAGATTGCCCTGACCATTCTGCTTACCGCGCTGACGATTATCTTCCTGTTGGTGTGTGTCACTCTACTGCCATTCTCAATATTTAGTGTGGAGGCTAACCAATCTGGTCAACCGATCACCATCACTGTATTAATCGCGTTATTAGTCTGTCTTATTCCTACGACTATCGGCGGCTTACTTTCTGCCATTGGTGTCGCGGGTATGAGCCGTATGCTGGGTGCTAATGTCATTGCCACCAGCGGACGGGCGGTTGAAGCAGCGGGTGATGTGGATGTCCTGCTGCTGGATAAAACCGGCACAATCACATTGGGGAACCGTCAGGCATCTCAATTTCTGCCTGTGTCCGGTGTGACGGAACAACAGCTGGCAGATGCTGCTCAGCTCTCTTCTCTGGCAGATGAAACGCCGGAAGGACGCAGCATTGTCATTCTGGCAAAACAGCGATTCAACCTGCGTGAACGTGATCTGCACTCACTGAATGCAACTTTTGTTCCTTTTTCCGCCATGACCCGCATGAGTGGCGTTAATGTGGAAAATCGCCTGATCCGCAAAGGCTCGGTAGATGCCATTCGCCGCCATATTGAAATCAATCACGGAAAGTTCCCCGAGGCAGTAGAAGTTTTGGTTCAAAACGTGGCACGTAAAGGGGGGACACCACTGGTTGTAGCAGAAAATCAACGAGTATTGGGTGTTGTGGCGCTGAAAGATATTGTTAAAGGTGGCATCAAAGAGCGATTCAGTGAGATGCGCCGCATGGGGATCAAAACCGTCATGATTACCGGCGATAACCGCCTAACCGCAGCGGCTATTGCCGCAGAAGCAGGCGTGGATGATTTTCTGGCTGAGGCGACCCCCGAAGCCAAACTGACCCTTATCCGCCAATATCAATCCGAAGGCCGTCTGGTCGCCATGACCGGTGATGGAACTAACGATGCGCCGGCACTTGCTCAGGCTGATGTTGCGGTTGCCATGAATTCAGGCACTCAGGCCGCCAAAGAAGCTGGCAATATGGTGGATTTGGATTCCAACCCAACCAAACTGATTGAAGTGGTTCATATTGGTAAACAGATGCTGATGACACGCGGTTCTCTGACCACATTCAGTATCGCCAATGATATTGCAAAATATTTTGCCATTATCCCGGCGGCGTTTGCCATCACTTATCCACAATTAAATATCTTGAATATCATGCACCTGTATTCACCCACTTCGGCGGTTTTATCGACCGTTATCTTTAATGCACTGATTATTGTGTTTCTGATCCCACTGGCTTTGAAAGGTGTTAGCTATCGGCCGATGCATGCGTTGTCACTGTTACGCCGCAATCTGTGGATTTATGGTCTGGGTGGTCTGATAGCGCCTTTCATCGGCATCAAACTGATAGATATGTTGCTGACTTTGCTGATATTTAAATAAAGGTGATGAAAATGACTTGGTTACGTTCTTCTGTTGTATTGTTGATATTCCTGACTCTGATTACTGGCGTAGCTTATCCATTGCTGGCAACGGGTTTGTCAGAGCTGATGTTCCCTTATCAGGCACAAGGTTCTATGGTGGAACAAGATGGTCAGGTAGTTGGCTCTGAATTGATTGGTCAACCCTTCACAAAAGATATCTATTTCCAAGGGCGCCCTTCCGCTACCGCAGACCACTCTTATAACCCCCAGTCATCCGGTGGCAGCAATTTGTCTGTCGCCAATCCAATACTGGCTGATGAAATCAAACATAGAGTTGAGCAACTGCGCAAATTTAACTACCAACCAGACATTCCAGTGCCCGTTGATCTGGTGACCGCATCCGGTAGTGGCCTTGATCCTCATATCTCGCCCGCAGCCGCTAACTTTCAAGCCCAACGTGTCGCTGATGCACGCCATTTACCCGTTAAAGTGATAAAACAGTTAATCAGAGATAATACGGAAACACCCCCATCAGAATTTCTCGGTGAACCGGTTATTAATGTGTTAAAACTCAATCTTGCTCTGGATAATTTGCAAAAGAAAAAACAGTAAGGCTGGAATATGGATCAACACGAACCACAACGTCCTGACCCTGATGAATTACTGACACTGGTTAATGAGAAACAGCGCGGTAAATTAAAAATCTTTTTTGGTGCCTGCGCTGGCGTGGGGAAAACTTATGCCATGTTACAAGAAGCTCATAGATTGCGTGCTCAAGGGCTGGATGTGGTTATCGGTGTGGTAGAAACTCATGAGCGGCAGGGAACTGCCGCTTTGCTTGATGGTCTACCACAGCTGTCACCTAAACAGATGCACTACCAAAGACGGAAAATCACCGTCTTTGATCTTGATGCCGCCATTGCCCGCCATCCGGCTATGATTCTAATGGATGAACTGGCCTTTAGTAATCCTCACGGCAGCCGCCATCCCAAACGCTGGCAAGATGTTGAAGAGTTACTTGAAGCTGGAATAGATGTGCTAACGACCATTAACGTTCAGCATCTGGAAAGCCTTAATGATGTCGTTGGTGACATTACCGGCATCCGAGTCAGAGAAACCGTTCCTGATCATATCTTTGATCAAGCTAATGAAATTGTGTTGGTTGATCTGCCTCCCGATGATCTGCGCCAGCGGCTTAATGAAGGCAAGGTCTATATTCCCAGTCAGGCAGAACGCGCCATTGAACACTTTTTCCGTAAGGGAAATTTGATTGCATTGCGAGAGCTGGCTTTACGTCGTACTGCCGATCGCGTTGATGATCAAATGCGTGCATTCCGCGATACACAAGGACATGAGCCGGTCTGGCATACCCGCGATAATCTTCTGCTATGCATCGGTCACAGTTCTGGTAATGAAAAACTGATCCGTACCGCAGCCCGCCTTGCCGCCCGGCTAGGTTGTATCTGGCATGCAATTTATGTTGAAACGCCAAAACTGCACCAATTGCCAGAAGGTAAACGGCGCACCATCTTAAAAGCGCTCAGATTAGCGCATGAATTGGGGGCTGAAACAGCGACACTCTCCGATCCAAACAAAGAAAAAGCAGTATTACGTTATGCAAGAGAACATAACCTTGGCAAAATTTTGATAGGCCGTCGTTGTGAATCCCGCCGGCAGCTGTTTGGCTGGAAATGGTTGCCCGGTTTTGCTGACCGATTAGGAAAATTAGGGCCAGATCTGGATTTGGTGATTGTCGCCCTGGAAGCGCGTGGTCAATGGGATAAAGAACAGGACAACCGCCCTGTCAGTGAAAAATGGCAAGGACAAATTCAAGGTTGCCTGGCTGCTATCACTCTCTGCACGCTTATCACCTTGTTCTCCCGTACTCTACTGCTAACCCTTGATAAAGCTAATCTTGTCACGCTTTATCTGCTTGGTGTCGTTATTATCGCGCTATTTTATGGACGCTGGCCGTCAGTCTTTGCCGCTTTTATTAATGTCATCAGTTTCGATATTTTCTTTGTGCAACCACACTGGTCTCTTGCTGTCACGGATATGCAGTATCTATTGACCTTTACCGTCATGCTAATAGTGGGTGTCGTGGTAGGAAACCTGACAGCGGGAATCAGATATCAGGCGAACATTGCCCGTTACCGCGAACAGCGAACCCGACATCTGTATGAAATGACCCGCGAATTTAGCCGAACACTGAATGAAGAGGATATTGCCCGGACCAGCTACCATTTCCTTGCCAATGGTTTTCAGGCTAAAACCGGCCTATTTTTACCCAATGATGATGGTGAATTGCGCCAGCTCACAACAAATAATGGCGGTCATATGTTGATTGATAATGCCATTGCGAAATGGAGTTTTGATAAGAATCACCCCGCAGGCGCGGGAACCGATACCTTGCCTAGCGTACCTTATCAATTACTGCCAGTGGCAACACCTTCACAGACTTTTGGTGTACTGGCTATTGAACCCGCCTATTTACGCCAGCTACTTATCCCTGAACAGCAGCGATTACTGCAAACTTTTACCCGATTGATTGCCAACGCACTAGAAAGATTACAACTCTCCCGTCAGGCAGAATTGGCTAAATTGGATACAGAACGGGAGCAATTACGTAACTCACTTCTGGCAGCCCTTTCACACGATTTACGTACCCCTCTGACGGTGCTTTTCGGTCAGGCAGAAATCCTGATGCTAGACTTATCTGCTGACGGCTCTCCGCATACTAAGCAAGTGAATCAAATCCGTCAGCAAATTCTCAGCACTTCCCGTCTGGTCAACAATTTGCTGGATATGGCACGTATCCAATCCGGGGGTATTCAACTCAATCTGGAATGGCAATCACTGGAAGAGATCGTCGGCAGTACCTTGCGTTCACTGGAATATGCGCTCAATCGTCACCCGGTCACCGTTTCCCTACCATCGGGCTTATTGCTGCACTGTGATGGCAGTTTACTGGAACGGGTTTTTATCAATCTATTAGAAAACGCCATCAAATATACGGCTGAACAAACCCCATTGGGCATTAAAGCAACAACAGAAAAAAATCAGATTCACATTGAAGTTTGGGATGCCGGCAACGGCATTCCACCACAACAGGAGCAATTAATTTTCGATAAATTTTCCCGCGCCCGCAAAGAATCCGCCATTCCTGGAGTCGGCCTTGGATTAGCAATCTGTCGCGCAATTATTGAAATTCATAGTGGAAATATTTGGGCTGACAACAACGAAAAAGGTGGAGCAAGCTTTCACTTTGTTCTACCGTTAGAGAAGCCACCTGAGATTGAAGAGCTCACTGAGGAGATGTGACTATTACCAATAACAGTACCATCTTAATTATTGAAGACGAAAAAGAGATCCGACGCTTTGTTCGGCTAGCGCTGGAAGGTGAAGGCTGTCGCGTATTTGAAAGTGATACGCTGAAACGAGGTCTGATTGAAGCAGGAACCCGTAAGCCTGATCTGATTATTCTTGATTTGGGATTACCCGATGGTGACGGTATTAATTTGATCCGTGATCTGCGCCAATGGAGTTCAATTCCAGTTATTGTTCTCTCTGCCCGTGATACAGAAACCGTTAAAGTGGCGGCACTGGATGCCGGCGCTGATGATTATCTGAGTAAACCGTTTGGCATTAGTGAATTGTTAGCAAGAGTTCGGGTCGCCTTGCGCCGTTTTGCCAGAACCAATCAGGAAGAGTCTATCGTTCATTTTTCTGATGTCACTGTCGATCTCATTAATCGCCGGATAACTAAAAATGAGAAAGAACTACATCTGACTCCCATTGAGTTCCGTTTGCTGGGCGAATTATTAGCAAATAGCGGTAAAGTACTCACCCAACGCCAGCTACTGAATCAGGTTTGGGGTCCTAATTATGTCGAACATAACCATTATTTGCGGATATATATGGGACATCTGCGACAAAAACTGGAAACTGACCCAACCAGACCAAAACATTTGCTCACTGAAACCGGCGTTGGCTATCGTTTTATGCCGTGACTCGCTCCCGCTGCTAAGTCACAAGATTCTGGTTTGCAGCAACCCGCTTTTGAAATATCGCAAGCCTGCATTTATTTATTGCGTTTTTCAGTGCATATTAGCTGTAATTCACTGGAGCTAAAATTCAGAATAACTGCAAAGTTTGAACAAATCTGTAAGTTCATTATGAAGATATAGTGAGATCACGGGGTAAGAATATTTTGAATTAATAAAGGGGAAATAAATTCCCCCAAAGGTGACGCTGTTTTTAGCCATTTCCAGATGGCTAAAACTCACTCATTTAGATTTTCCAGTTCCACCCGGCGCTATAGATAAGATAATGAACATGAGCGTTGTCAGTATTAACTCTCTCACCTCTTTCATCCAAAACATCGTTATATCCATAAGGCAGTATCATACTGGAGCTATACTGATTGCATAGCACTTGAATGTCCTTTATCGCCTTCTCAGCGGAATATTTTGCTGGTAAGTAACACAAATATAAATAGTTACTGGATGAGTTATAAATATTTTGAGGGATCTTAACCCAATCTCCCCCCGGACTTTTGTCTTTTACAGTAATAAACTTCAACTCAGTGATGCAATCTTTATTATCAATAGCGGGATCATATTTTGCTTTATGCATAAAAAGACAAATATTTATCTTGTCCTGGTAATTCAGCCATGTTTCTGAACCTTTACCGTTTTCTAATCCAATATATCCTTCAGGAGGAGAGCCGTAATTCCCAATACCAATAATAATCTTATCAATATAATCCACATGCACACGTCGTTTAGCCGACTCCGCCGGAGCCCAGACAGTTTCAAAATGCTTTTTAAGTTTGGCCTTTTGTGTTCTGTCTGAACACAGTTCCCAAATCCCCGTCAAGGGGTTGGAATCTGCAAAGTTAACTAATTCAGGGGAATTGGGAACACTGGCTTTCCAGTCTTCAAAGGCTTTTTTCGCTGCAGCTATTTCTTCTGCGGAAGGTTGTTCTGAGCTTGTCGCGCTACCAAAAGGATCAAATCGAGACAAGTCACCGCCAATGGCGTGGGTTTTTATGTTGGATGCTGAACGAAACTTCTTTATATCCTCCTTAAATGAATTGTCTGTACGAACAGAGAGACCGATAAATCCCGCAAATGAGGCTGCGGCAACCACGTCAAAAGAGTTTGTTAGATTCGACGTATATTTGTTCGTAGATGATGAATATTGCGCGCAGCCACCCATGACCACGCCACTCAGAAAGTGAGAGCCCCAAGTATTAAATAGGTCATTCATATCCTCCTCAGTATCCGCCTTATCAAGGGCCGTTTTAACACTCTCTTTAAGAAACTCTTTTAACGCTTCTGCTGAACTTTTGAGTATATAAAGATCATAAGTATACTGAATGCGGGAAAACGCATTTTCAAAAGCCGTCAGACTATCTGTATCAAAATCGACTTTCAGTGATGCACTAAAGAATAAATAGTTACCTTTAATGCGGCTTTTACTGGAAATACTGCTTTGATATGACTCAATAGATTCGCCTGATGCATTGGTATATTTTAAGTCCCCGACACTATAACAATCGACATAATAAGGGACTTTTAGGGTTTTGCCGAGAATAGTGATTTTTTTGAAATTATCTTCACTTGAGTTAACTTTCCGCTCATCGAAAAGCGAATTCATACAACTTCCCACATTGCAATATTTACCAAAAACATCATAACTTGTGCCGATCATTTCAGCACCAGCTATAACAGTATCATCGAATAGGGACAGTTTTCGAAAATAATTTCGGCCACATATTTCGACATCTCTTTCGCTGTTTTCCTGTTCTAGTGATTTTCCTGTTTTATCGTTAGACATAATGGAACCTCATATTGATAGGGAATAAATTGACAATAGATATCGCCGCATTCTGGATGAGGATTCGGAGTTTAATACCTATATACCTGTTATCTTTCAAGTTGCCTCTTTGTTGGTGGCACTCACCCCGGTCACAGAGTTAGCTATGCTCCCGGGGATTCGCTCCCTTACCGTCGCGATCCATCTTGAAATCTATTGGGTATAAAAAGAATAGAGTAGAAGTAAGAAATATCAATAAAGTGATGGTAAAAATAATAATGTGCGCCCTGAAATAGATGCTATTCGACAATAAAACAAAATTACCATCAAAAGTAATAATTTGTCATATTATGTATTTATAAACTTAATTTACCAGCGCCATTCAGTTTATTTAAAATATCAATCACTATCGACAATATCATGTTTTTTCTTTAAATTCATAGCGAAAAATTAGCATATCATTTCTTTATTCATTATTTCCACATTGAATATTCATAACTATTAATTTGCAAATTAAAACAATAGGAATAATTTTACAAAATAATTAATAGACGGGATATATAACAATTAAATTGTTATATACCTGTTATCTTTCAAAGGGCGCCAAGATCTGAATCCTGACGCCTCAAGTTTACCTAACACATATTTTCAGATAAATAATGGGCCACGGATTCTTCGCGGCAAGAACCGATAACATCAGCGTGAGGAAGCGCTTGTTTAACCCTATCATGCGCAGTTCCCATTACCACGCCCTTAGCCACCGTTGAAAGCATTTCCACATCATTCATTCCGTCGCCAAATGCAATAGTTTGACTGATTGGAATGCCAAGAAACTCAGCTAACTGAGTTAAAGCCCATCCCTTTGAAACAACACTATCCATTACTTCCAAACACCAAGGGAATGAGAAAGCGATATTGGTACTATCAGAAAATAGATTAATTAAATGATGTTCTAATTTAACCAACTCATCATGATCTCTTCTCTTATGAATGAAAAAAATTTTTTCAACCATCTCACAAGGCATTTCATCAGCTGATTTGACTATTGGACTAAAATTATCATTCTGATTAAAGTCGCTGAAACTATGGTGTATTTCACTGGTTAACCATTGAGAACCACAATACATATTGATCACTAAATCATTATCCGCCTGCGTCTCTTCAATCAGTTGTTTTACGATGTGGCTTGGTAGATATTGTCTGATATCCAGGTTCTTACAAGCCGTTGTTAATCTGGCCCCGTTAGAAGTAATCAAGTGTATCGGTATATCAAAGTCATCCACAAGGGAACTTACATCCGTATGATGCCTGCCAGTAGCAAACACAATTTGCTTTTCCATATTTGATAAATCAGTTAACACCTGGCGGGTAAACTTACCAATCGTATCCCCTTGAAGTAAAAGCGTTCCATCAAGATCTGTAGCAATAAGATTATACATTAGCGTATTCCAATACAGTAAAAACAGTTATTATCTAAAATTTACTAATAAATTCAAGAAATAATTACTTATCAATATCATGCTTTCTTCCAAACTATAATTAATGTTTTCACAGTAAATACTTTTTAATCTGGTATATTTAATTTTTTTAAAAATAGAAAACAGAATCTGATTCACCATTGAATACGCGTAATGATTATTTACTCATTAGATGAAACATCGGCGATAAAAACTGGAAACCATCCAACCAAATTAAAATATCTACTAACCGAAATGATTTATCAATTTTAAATAAAAATCCGCAAAAAACCATTACAGCCGATTGCGGATTTTTTTAATTGAATAACATATTAACCGGCAGCAAAAACCTGATTAACAATATTCAGTGCTTCCTGTTCAATCTTTTCCCTATGCTCAGGGCCAAGGAAACTTTCACAGTAAATTTTATAAGCTTCTTCTGTCCCCGATGGGCGGGCCGCAAACCAACCATTCTCTGTCATCACCTTCAAACCACCGATTGATGCTCCATTACCAGAAGCTTTCGTTAACCGGGCGGTGATTGGATCACCCGCAAGTTTGTCCGCTTTCACCATGTCTGGCGACAGCTTGGCTAATAGCGCTTTTTGCTGATGACTTGCCGACGCCTGAATACGGCTGTAGCTCGGTGTACCGAAACGGGCAGCTAACTTATTGTAACGCTGCTGTGGGTTTTCCCCTGTCACTGCCGTCATTTCTGCCGCCAGCAAACACAAAATAATGCCGTCTTTATCCGTGGACCATGGCGTACCATCGAAACGCAGGAAAGAAGCGCCAGCACTCTCTTCACCACCAAAGCCCAATTCACCTTTATGCAGACCGTCAACAAACCACTTGAAACCAACCGGAACTTCCACCAATTCACGCCCCAAATCGGCCACGACGCGATCAATCATTGCACTGGAAACCAGTGTCTTACCTACCGCGACATCTGCTGACCACTGTGGACGATGGCGAAACAGGTAATCTATTGCCGTTGCCAGATAGTGATTTGGGTTCATTAACCCCGCAGGAGTCACAATACCGTGGCGGTCATAATCAGGATCGTTTGCAAAAGCCAGATCAAACTTATCGCGCATTGACAGCAAACCGCTCATTGCCCAAGGGGACGAGCAATCCATGCGAATGACACCATCGTGATCCAGATGCATAAAACGAAATGTTTGATCTACCTGATCATTAACCAATGTCAAATCTAAATGGTAGTACTCACCAATACGCTGCCAGAACGCAATACCGGAACCACCCAAAGGATCAATGCCGATTTTCAACCCTGCTTTCTGGATAGCAACCATATCAACCACATCCCCAAGCGCAGCAACATACGGCTCCACTAAATCTTGCTGGTGTAGATATTCACTACTCAATACTTGAGCAAATGGCAGACGTTTAACGCCTTTCAGACCTTCTTCAAGCAACTCATTCGCACGACGTTCAATAATCGCGGTCAGATCAGTATCTGCGGGGCCACCATTAGGCGGATTATATTTAATACCGCCATCTTCCGGTGGATTATGGGATGGCGTAATAATAATCCCATCAGCCAACTCTCCCCTCTGGCGGTTATAGCAGAGGATGGCATGAGAAATCGCAGGCGTTGGAGTAAACCCGTTATTTTCCTGCACAATCACATCTACATGGTTAGCCGTCAGTACTTCCAGCACAGAAATAAAAGCCGCTTCTGACAAAGCATGAGTATCTTTACCCACGTAGCAAGGGCCATTTATCCCCTGCTGCTTGCGCACTTCTGCTATTGCCTGAACAATGGCCAGAATATGAGCTTCATTAAAACTACTACGCTGAGAGCTACCACGATGGCCGGATGTCCCGAATTTAACCTTATGCAGCGGATTTTCTGGCTGAGGATGTAAGGTGTAATACTGCGACGTCAGTTGTGCTACGTTTATCAGATCACTTTGGCGGGTAAGCTGCCCCGCTCGCGAATGAATTGCCACTTTAATTTCTCCTGGATAGCTGCACCGTTTTGCCTATTTCGCAGCGCAGCTTTAATCAGTTAAATCGTGCCACACACCTTTTCAATAAGATTGGCTGAGAATTTCATATCCTGCATAATTTGCTCAACCATATTACGCTTACGGTCAGTATTGGTGTTAGTAATTACCCAAAAAGGTGTACCTGGAATGTGACGTGGTTTGGTTTGTTTACCACTAGCAAGCAATGTCTGTTGATCACCGGCAAAATAAACCCGGGTGCGGCCATGCATCTCATCGGTAGTCTGAGAAAAACTTTCGCTGTTCAAACTATATAACGTGGACAAGATCAACATAAAACGATCAACTGATTTTTTCTTCTCAGCATAATCATCTGAAAGCAGCAATTCACGTATAACGCGAACAGAATCACGCGGGCGGGCTACTGGCGCTTTCTCCACAGCGCTGGCAGACTGTGCACTTTGTACTGGCTGTTCGGCGTTAAAATTCAGCATTCGCCGTAAAATATCAGATGCACTTTCACCAATATGCTGTGTATGGCTGGCAATATAGCGGTAAAGGTCTTCATCAACTTCTATTGTTTTCATTTCTATCCAGTACTGTTCTAAATAAAAAATTTAGCTGGATTATAAAGTATAAATAGGGAAAACAAAACAAGTAAAATTTCAATAACTTAAAAGTATTTCCGTGGGGAAAACAACGTAACAAAATAGACTCTTTTCATCTAAAACAAATCAATTAGTTACATAAAATTTCAGAAAATATAATCAACCCAAATTTGCAGCGGCTTCAATTACCTTTCAAAACCGCTGGAGAGTAAGAAAAACCCAAGTAACAATGAGCATTTGGTCACTCCGCGGCCAAAAAACGATAAAAAGGATTCATTACAGACATTCGTTATTTACCTTGCATGTCTGATTTGTCAGAAAAGTAAAAATAATAAATGCAGGTTATAATATGCCATTCAAGCTGACAAAAATACGGATTCAGATGGTGATAGACAAGCCTGGAGTCATAACGCCATGTTGGACGAATTACGGTTTAAACGGAAAATAATATAGTGGGTGTTTCCGAATTCTGAGGCCAATACCCAATCGGCCCAAAACTTAATCTAGAAATAAACTGTTTTTCATGATGAATAAGGATATTTTTATATTCTTTATTTATCGTTATGAATGAATTTCCTCTGTGGAAACAAAAAATCCGAATAAAATATCAATTAACACTGTTATCAGTTAACACTATAGAAAATTTATTAACACGTTCGTAGCTTAGGAAACCAAGGCGGGTTACTTACTTCGTGGGGTGAAATTGTTATTCAATCAATGTTGTTTCATTTCTCAATAATTTCCCAACGGTGGATATATAAATTTACGATATTAGCAGCTGGATAGCGCATTATACTAACGTCCACCATACCATTCAGACTCAATTGAATCATCAGGGCATTATCTATGTCTAACAGAAAATCGGCCAACAACGGGTTGGGTAAGATAGCCAATATCTCCGGTATTTAATGCCAGCGGTGTTATCTTAGAAATAAGTTATTTTTATTATTTTATCCTTATATAAGATTGCCGATAACTCAATCTCTATTGAGTTTGTAACACTTTCTTACAAAATTTACTGTTCATAAATTAAAAAAATGAAAATTTTTCTTGCCATTTGGTGATGATTTAATAATCATAACTTAAGTTCCATCGTATGGTCAGTATGAAGGAAACTTCAAACTCCGTTCCCCTTGTTCAAAGGGATTAATCTGATAGGGATACATTTCTGTATTCCTGTCGTTCAGCTCACTATTGTCACGGCTTTTTGTCTGTGGGATAGGATTTTTACTACCTTATTTCTTTGGTAATGAAATCAATCATTTTCATTTCTGGCGGGATATCTATATTGGTTTCATCAGCACAGGTGCTTTTCTGAGGATGAAGGTGATTGATAGACGGGCAGAGGTCTTATGAGACTTTCAATCCATGATGTTTGGGTTGCACGCCTATATGTAATAGCAAGCAAAGGAAACAACACTGATGAGTACATTAAATCCGCTAGACTGTTTTGATTGTAGGATACTGAAACACTGGGTGGAATTTCAGTTGGTGGATGAACAAGGGAAACCCTTGGTCAATATGCCTTATGGCCTGATAAGCAGAGGACTACCGAATCATGTGCGCCGTGGGAGGACAGATGGTTTCGGGGTACTCCGGGAAGAAGATCTGTCAGCTTATCCCGTGAAATTGTATATCCATGCCCAATCGCTGGCTGATGAGATGGAACAACGGCCATTGCGAGAAATACGGGGAGAAGAGGCATCGGTGGTGAAACCAAAAGCCGAAGCCGAAGGCCATCAATATCGTTATGTGACTATCGGGCAAATCAGTGATGGGCTGCCGGTGATTAAAGGATGGGACCCCAAAGATATCCCACCCCCCTATCATTTTCCTGATCCGGAACCCAAAGGCTATCAGGTCCATCCGTTAAATCAACGGTATGTATTGGAAGTCTGTCCATACCGGGCCTGGGTTTTGCTGTTGCATCATCAGAAAGAGTATTCCATTGTGAATGCCTATAATCAGTGTTTGATGAGCGTATTGGCTTATGCGGGCGGGGATGTTGATATTGAAGGTTCTGTTAAACATTTTTTTAACCGGCAAATGGTGGATGTTTCCAAACTGCCTTATCAGGTGGAAAAAGCGTCGGCGGCACCTGTGGTTTATAATGTGCCATTTAGTGAACGTTATACTCAGGTGGAGTTTATTGATTCACAAGCAGGGGATCATAAACAGGGTGATACCAAACTGTTTTATGCTGCCAGTAAGAAAGATGTGATTATCAGTTGGCGGGGTACGGCTACTCTGGAAAATTACCTGACTGATGCCACCTTCCAGCCATTAGCTTTAAGCTGCGATGATGACAAAGCATTATGCAGTGGGTTTATCCATAGTGGTAAAGTGCACAAAGGATTTTGGGAAGCGTTTAATTTGGTTGGAGAGTTAATAGTCCCCAGTGATAAGGATAAAAAAGTATTCAGTGACATTATTAACTTAGTTAAAAACAAGCGATTATTTATTTGTGGCCATAGTTTGGGAGGCGCGTTGGCATTATTGCACAGCGCACAACTGAAAGAACATAATCCTTGTCTCTACAGTTATGGGATGCCAAGAACATTGACCCGCAGTGCGGTAGAGGAATTGTCTGCCATTACCCATTATCGTCATGTAAATGAAGATGACCCGATCCCTTCGGTGCCTTTTGAACAGGATATGGATAATAGATTTTTTAATTACTGGGTGCCGGTGGGGTATGAATGGGCAATGATAAAGTTGTTGCCACCGTCACCGATTGTTAAAGCCATTAAACAAGCGACTAACAGTAAAGAAATCTATTTGCATCATGGTAAGGTTGTTCATTTTTTTCAAGCCAACAGTTGCTCGGAATGGCTGATTTCCGCTAGGAATGCCCTCCTTATAACGGCTGTGACCGAAGAAGTATTGAATAACACCACTAAGCTTTATTTAATTCCTGAATTAAACCCGGAAACAGAAAAGGATTTTTCTCTGGCCGGTGAGCGGCAAAATGCGTTATTTAATCAGCTCAGTCAACAAGAAAAAGATAAACTGTTTGTTGAAAACAGAGGGGCTGATTTAAAAGGGGGATTTGGCTTTTCTAATCATAGCTCGTATAAATATGCGGGTTATATAGATGAGCGCCTCAGAGAGTTATGCGAACCGGATAAGATTACGGTCTATCAGGACAGTCAGCGTCAATTTAAGGCGACAATGGATAATGATAAGATGCTTATCCCTGACAACATTTACTATCGTAATCTCTATTTTCTGGAGATGGACAAACAGTTAATAAAATCACTGACCGTCAGCCAACAGGAAGAACAAGGCACACTGGCCTTACAACATTACTGCGATAAGAAGGAACTATCAGTATGAAGATATTGAAAATAATGTTGCTCTTATTATTTCTCTCTTTTATTTACTGGGCGTTTGGTGATACCTTTTTTAACTGGCTATTTCCCTTTTCATCTGCCGGAAAGGGGCCATCAATTACCGTGGAGGGTGTCGCGCCGAAATACACCAAACCGTATATATCTGCTTTGTATATCTCAAAAGACTGCCTTAAATATCAGTTGGATGCGGGTATGTCACCTTTTAAAGTACCAACTTATAACGGATTGCGCCTGGATGTAAAGGCAGACCCACAAACCGGTTATTTTCAGGCTAAACTATCCCCGTACAATAACAGGAAAACCGAATCATTATCTGACCCGGCTTTCCTGAACGGCTAACTTATCAATCAATTTATTATAGTGTTAGCTAACAAACATTGGTCCTAAAGACCGAATTTGTCATCGGTAAGTTAAAACCAACTCATTAATTTATTTAGCATTTAATGCTTGGTTTAATTTATCTTCATCAAGCTGACGACAACGTTTTGCTACTACGATAGTTGCAACTCCATTGCCAATTAGGTTTGTTAAAGCTCTTGCTTCCGACATGAAACGATCTATGCCCAGAATCAACGCCAACCCTGCTAATGGTAAATGCCCAACAGCAGAAATTGTTGCCGCTAATACAATAAATCCACTACCTGTCACGCCAGCGGCACCTTTAGAGGATAAAAGTAACACAACCAATAATGTTATTTGATGCACGATATCCATATGAGTATTTGTTGCCTGTGCAATAAATACGGCTGCCATTGTCAAATAAATAGAAGTGCCGTCCAGATTAAATGAATATCCTGTCGGTATAACCAAACCAACAACAGATTTCTGACATCCCGCCTTCTCCATTTTATCTAACATACGAGGTAATACAGATTCAGAAGAGGATGTGCCCAATACGATTAATAATTCTTCTTTAATGTAATTAATAAACCGGAAAATATTAAATCCTGTGGCTTTAGCTATTGTTCCTAAAACAAATATGACAAAAAGAACACAGGTGATATAGAAACAAACGATTAATTGCCCTAATTGAACTAATGTACCAATACCATATTTTCCGATGGTAAATGCCATTGCCCCAAAAGCCCCCAAAGGCGCTAATCGCATTATCATATTGATAATACCGAATATCACATGAGAGAAACCATCAATAATATTAAAGATTGGTTTTCCTTTATCGCCTAAACGATGAAGTGCAAAGCCAAATAACACCGCAAATAACAAAACCTGCAAAATATTACCACTGGCAAATGCCCCTATTACACTGTTCGGAATAACGTCAAGCAGGAATGCAATTGTGCCTTGTTCAGACGCTTTCTCCGCATATATAGATACAGCCTTAGCATCTAATGTGGATGGATCAATATTCATCCCTGCACCAGGCTGCATAACATTGACAACTATCAGCCCAATAATCAAAGCAATTGTGCTAACTATTTCAAAATATACCAGTGCAATAGCGCCTGTTTTACCAACAGCTTTCATACTTTCCATACCTGCAATTCCTGTCACAACAGTACAGAAAATAACAGGTGCAATAACCATCTTGACTAATTTTACAAATCCATCTCCCAACGGCTTCATTTCTGTCCCAAGCTCAGGATAGAAATGCCCCAGAAGAATACCGATAGTTATTGCAACCAAAACTTGAAAATAAAGACTTTTTAGTAAATTTTTTTTCACTATTAATTCCTAATCCATAGTATAAAATCAGATTCTATTTATTCTTATTAGAACAGTATGATTACTGTTTAATTTACCTTATGTATTAATTTGTACAAAATATAACATAACCATTATCATTTTTTCACAAAATTTTAAAACCAACACACAATTTTTTAAGATATAGATCACATAAACACACAATGAATAACCATACTAAAGTGACTGAATCAATAATCATCTCACAAGTTATTTATAACTTCCTATTTAAAAATATTTGTTATTTGAAGAGTTTTTATCTTTCAATCCATTAAGCATTACTGTTGGAAAATTAACAAATTTTTGACACCTTGAACATTTTCAGAACAATTTAATTAAAAAAGATTATTAACTATAATTGCATTCTGGTTGCTTTTTCGCTCTTTAAGCAACAGTATCCCTGACAATATGTAGCATGACATTTAATACCCAGAGGAAAAAATTTTTCATCATGAAATTAGACAGCCAGCTAAATTATCATATACAAGTACCGGAAAATCCGGTCTCTACCACACCTGTTGTATTGATCCACGGTTTATTTGGTGATCTAAATAACCTTGGCGTCTTAGCCCGTAATTTACAGCAATATTATCCAGTCATTCAAGTTGATGTACGCAACCACGGTTCATCCCCGTGGGTCAATAACATCGATTACCGCGATATGGCTCAAGATATTATTTCTCTGCTGGATCATCTGAAAATTCAGTCAGCCATTATTATTGGTCATTCAATGGGCGGTAAAATCGCAATGACAATGACCGCACTGGCACCAGAACGAATAGAAAAAATTATCCTTATTGATATAGCACCTGTCGCCTACCAGGTTCGCCGCCATGATAAGATATTTACAGCATTAAATAAAGTCACGAAAGCGGGAGTTAAAACCCGTCAAGATGCCATTGAAATTATGCGGGAAGATATTCAGGAAGAAGGTGTCATTCAGTTTTTACTAAAATCATTCCGTCAGGGAGAATGGAAATTCAATTTACCAGTATTAATTAATCAATATGAAAAGATTATTGGCTGGCAGGAAATTCCCGCATGGCCTCACCCCGCTCTATTTATTCGTGGTGGCCTTTCTCCTTATATTCAGGAAGAGTACCGTGATGATATCGCCAGACAATTTCCACACGCTAAAGCTTGGGTTATCGCCGATTGCGGTCATTGGGTTCACTCAGAAAAACCAGATGCGGTTTTAAGAGCAATTCATCGTTTTCTGAACACTGATGTAGGATCATGTGAGAAACAAAAAATCAGTTAGTTAATGATAAAGAACGGCTCACCTACTCTGTGAGCCACTTCATTATTTTATCCCAGAACTATGGGAAATGAACGCTCTTCTTTTTAAGGTCAACATCCGACATAGTTGAGCAACGATGCTTAAACAAACCGTTCGCAATGAGCTGTTGATGACAATAGGGATATTTTATTTAATATTATGAATATTAGATAAAATACAGAGTTAATCTTATCTGGTGAATAATGCAAGATCTATAAACCGGCGAAGACGAATGTACTTAATTCGGATTCTTACTATTTAATTTAATTAAAAGGGGTTTTCAGCGAAATCATCGGCATTATTTCGTGATTGCCATCACATTTTATTAAATTAATGGGGGATGAATTTGTCTGACAATCAAGACACCGCAGACTTTTTGTTATATCTTTTTACCTGAATATAAAATGGATAGCATGACTGATTGTGTATCTTTATTGATGACTATGAAGATGCCCCCCTTAAATATATTCAATTTTAGTTATCAATTCAGTATTGCTGTTAATTCTACCTGATTGATATGACTGAATGATTGAATAAAAATAAGACAAAAAGACATATATGGATAATCACCCACGTTGTCGGTTCACTGAAGGCAGCATTATGTTGCCGGCAGGCTATCAGGAACAGACCGTAAACATCATTACCGCACCCGATGCTCCCGTACTCAACATCTCGCGCGACTCGTTGACCGAAGGCGAAGATCTCGCCAGTTACCTCACCCGCCAGAAAAGTCTGCTGAAAAAGGGTCTGCGTGACTGGCAATTACTGGAAGAACAACCTGCAATTCTGGGTGATAACCTGTTGCAAGGTATAGCATTGTTCTCCCGTTATCGTCCCCAAAAAGGGCAGCAAGTCTATCAATATCAGGCGGTATTCCTGTCAGATGAGAAAAAAGCGCTGATTTTCACGCTATCATCCCGGCAGGTATTCACCGAGGTTCAGCGGCAGTGGCTGGATGATTGCCTGAAAAGTTTCCAGTTCTAAGGAGGGGATACAATGCCAGAAGCGGCGCGAGTGGGGGACACAATCGGTCATTCCAGTGCCATGGCGGGATTGATTGCGGGCACAGTCATAGGTTCATTAATTTCAGCTGCCGGGGGAATTTTATCAGGCGCCCTCTTTGTCGCGGGGTTGGCCGCATCCTGTATCGGGGTAGGTGTTTTGCTGATTGGCGCCTCTATTGCGGTGGGAATGGCAGCGGGATATTTAGGTGACATGGCGCGTGATGCCTGCGTCTCTGCGGGGGCCTCCTCGCGAAGTCCCTGCGGGGAAATCAAGGAGGGTTCCCCCAATGTTTCTATCAACAACAAACCCGCTGCTATAGCGACACGCAGTCAGGTGGAATGCAGCAAAGAGAACGGCATTCGCCAGATGGCGGAGGGTTCTGATTCCGTTTTCATCAATGGCTATCCTGCGGTGCGGGTCGGAGACAAAACGGTCTGTGATGCGGCAGTCATGACCGGTTCATCTAATGTCTTCATCGGCGGGGGAACGGCGCAGACGGCCCAAATTGTGCCGGAAATCCCCCCATGGGCGTATACCGTTTCCGATTTAACGATGTTTGCGGCAGGGTTAATCAGTTTCGGTGGTGCGGCAGCCAAAGGCCCCGGCGCTTTGCAAAAGCTGTTCAGCAAGATACCGGGGGCGGATAAAATCCGCAAAATCGCCTGTCGGCTGGGTCCGCTGGCTGTGGCTGTGCCTGTCGTGGGGATTCTCATGAACCCCGTGGAAGTCATTGCCGGACAAAAGTTCCTGAACGATGAGGACGAGCTGGATTTTGTGCTGGAGAGCGAACTGCCGCTTGACTGGCAACGCAGCTACCTGAGCAGCTATCGCTATGACAGCGTACTCGGACCGGGCTGGAACTTGTTCTGGGAAAGCCGCCTCACGCGCGTGGAGGACGGGTTGCTCTGGCGTTCCCCTTCAGGGAATATCGTGCCATTTCCTGACGTGCCGGCAGGGCACCGCTGTTTTTGCCCTGACGCTCAAAGCGACCTGATACACACACCGGCAGATACCTGGGAAATCCGTGATGCTGGCGAACAGGTTTACCATTATGCGGAGTTCGATGATAACGGCATTAGCCGCCTAAGCCATATTCGCGATAATGTGGGTAACGAGCAGCGCTTCCATTACAATGAGCAGCGTCAGATGGTCAACATCACGGGCAGCGGCGGGCTTAACCTGCACTGCGATTACGTGATAAGGGAAAATGATAACCAAACGGTTTCCCGTCTCACCGCCGTCTGGCGCGAACTCCATGATGGTCAGCGTATCCCGCTTTGCCGCTACCACTATAATGACCAGGCGCAATTGACCGGGGTCAGCCATCGTAATGACCCTCTCCAACGCCAATTCGGCTGGACTGAACACGGTCTGATGGCCTGGCATCAGGATGCGCGGGGGTTACGCTGTGATTACCAGTGGGAGCAGGATGAAGATGGCTTGTGGCGCGTCACTGCCCAACAAACTAGCGAAGGGGCTGGTTTTCGGCTGGCATACGATGACGAGAACCTCACCCGTACGGCCCACTGGCATGACGGTACCCGCACGGTGTGGCTCCTCAACGACGCGCACCACATCATCCACTGTCTCGACCGCACAGGCACCGAACATCATATCCTGTGGGATGAATTTGGCCTGCCGAACGGCTACAAAGATGCAGACGGTAATACCCGCCTGAGTGAATGGGATAAGCATGGTCGCCAGCTGAGTTTCACTGATGCTAACGGCAACCAGACCCGCTGGCAGTACGAAAATGATACTGACCGGCTCACCTTTATCTTCTGGCCGGATGGCACGGAAACGGCGCTGACTTACGATGACGTCGGGCGACTGGTCAGTGAAGCCTCGCCACTGAAACAGACCTCGCACTACCACTATATGCATCGTCACACGCTGCGGCCTGACCGGCGCACGGATGCTAAAGGGGGCGAGAGCCAGTTTCTGTGGAATGCGCAGGGACAGCTTATCCGCCATGCGGATTGTTCGGGTCAGTCCACGATATGGAGTTATGACCGGGAGAATCGGCTGGAAAAAGTCACCAATGCCCTGATGGAAAGTACCCGCTATCACTATGATGATAACGGTCAGCTGGCTCAGGTCACCTATCCTGATGACTCCACCGAACAAATGACGTGGGACGAGGCGGGCCAGCTTATCAGCCACCAACGCAATCAAAACCCGCCCCGTCATTGGGAATATAACGCGCTGGGTCAGGTCGTTTGTGTCACTGACCGGCTGCAACGGAAGGTGCATTATCGCTATAGTCCCGAAGGCCATCTGGTCCGGCTCGACAACGCCAACGATGGCCGTTACCTGCTGAACCGTGATGCGGAAGGACGATTAATCGAAGAAATCCGCCCCGACGACACCTTAATCCAGTACGAATACAACGTAGCGGGCTTGCTGAGCCTTGAACGGCGCATGGGTGACAAAGTATTCAAGTACCCGGAGCATCGGGTACACCAGCATTATGATGCGGCGGGTCATCTTATTCAGCGGGAAACTCACACGGACACTTATCAGTACCAGTGGGACAAGATGGGCAGACTGCTGGAAGCCCGGCGCGAACCTAATGATAACGGTAAACAACTGGGGATAGAGTCCAACACGGTGCGTTTTGATTATGACGCACTGGGGCGGGTCACTCGGGAGCAGAACGGCGACGACAGCCTCCAATTTGACTATGATGAACTGGATAACCTGACCGCACTCACATTGCCACACAGTGGCACCTTAAGCTGGCTTTACTACGGCTCGGGTCACCTGAGTGCCATCCGGCATGAACAGACACTTATCGCTGAATTCGAGCGTGACCGTCTGCATCGTGAAACGCGCCGCACACAGGGCAAGCTGTTCCAACTTCGTGATTATGATCCACTAGGACGCTGTACCCACCAGTATAGCCTGCCGTTGAAACGGACCAATACAGAGCCCCAGCCCTATCTTAGCGAAGGCAAGCCGTGGCGGGCGTGGCTCTACAACCCACAAGACGAATTGCAGGTGATGGAAGATCATTACCGGGGCATGATCGAATATCTCTATGACTCTGAAAGTCGCCTGAAAAAAGTGACGCATTGGGGCAGCGCTTATGATGATATGTTGTGGTATGACCGAGCGGATAACCTGCTGGAGCAACCCCAGTCGATACTGAAACGTGAGGCGGAAGAACGGGGGCTGGGCAAAACGATGGAGCCGCAGGGCGACCGCCTGAGCCACTGGCGCGAATGGCGCTATGAACATGACCCGCATGGCAACGTTATCAGCCGGGCGCATGAGATGCGCGAAACACAGCATTATCGTTATGATGGTGATAACCGCCTGACGGTGGCAGTTATCGGCAACACAACAGCACGTTATCACTATGATGCTCTGGGGCGGCGCATTCGCAAAGTGGTGAAAATCGGGATTGATGGACTGGCGCGTTATGAACAAACCGATTTTGTCTGGCACGGGCTGCGTCTGTTGCAAGAGCGGGATGCGAAAAGTGGCGAAATCCAGACCTACTGCTACGAATCCCATGACAGCTACACCCCGCTTGCCAGCATTGTCACGAAAGGCGCCACACACAATTACTTCTGGTATCACACGGACATCAACGGCGCGCCACTGGAAGTAACGGATGAGGAGGGTAAAATTGCGTGGGCGGAAAAATACAATACTTTCGGTGAACTGGGTGGCATCCCGTTGGATTACTTCACCGACCCGGCCCGGTCATCATGGAGTTCGCGTTTCAGGCAAAACCTGCGTTATGCGGGACAATATTTTGACAAAGAGACGGGGCTGCATTTTAATACGTATCGGTATTATGCGCCGGAAATTGGCCGGTTTATAACACCCGACCCGATAGGATTAGCAGGGGGTCTGAACCTGTATGCGTACGTGCCGAATCCGGTGTCGTGGATTGATCCGCTGGGTCTTGCTGGGTGTAATGCCCAATTTAATTCAAGAAAAGATGCGCTTAGAGCAGCAAAAAGAGATGTTGGTATTCCTAAAAACCAGCGTCCAAATAAAATATTTAATCAGAAACATCAAAATACAAAAGAATATGATCAAGTAATGTTAACAGACAGAAATGGTAAACCTATCTTAAATTCAAATAAAGAACCTATTTGGACAAGGGAATATCACTTCACAAAATCTGATGGCACTAAAGTTGTTATACAAGATCATGCTGCTGGTCATAATTTTGGGCAAGGTGGTGTAGGTGATCAGGGACCTCATTTTAATGTGAGACCTCATGATAATATTAGAACTGGTAGCGTTGATGGAACATTAGACCATTATAGCTACTAATGGAGACATATATGTATTGGACTGATTTGCCAGGTAGTGAATTGATGAGGAGAGTTTATTCAAACCCTCCATTTATCAATGAGATAGATATTTTCAGTATTGATGTAAAAAGAGATGGGCCAACAGTAATTATGTCATTTGATCTTGTAAATAGTCTTCCTGATAAAACTCCAGATAAATGGGGTAAAGATTTTAATAGATGTAGAGCAGGTATTTATTGCTTTGGTGTTTCTGACTTAAATATGCAAGGAATCGAAACCGATATGGTTGCAAAAGTAGATATTAAAATTATGGATAATAAAAATATAGTGAGTATTAAAAATAACGATATAAATATAAAAATTATTTGCTCACATATAAGTCTTACTGGCCCTTCTGTCTACATAAGCAAATAAAAATATATGTGTTTGTAAAGCTAGTATAAAAATCATTAAACAACGCCGGAAAGATCTTTCGAGATCTTCCGGCCTTCTGATGATATCTACCGTGGCGCATACCCACAGTAAGCCAGAGCGGATTGGAGCTTAGAGATCGCATCTTTGATCTGATACGCTTCCTCGTCATTCACGGCACAGGCGCGTATCTCCGCCCAGCACAGCCGCTTAACCAGTTGGGCCAGGGCCAGTGCTTCAATGTGAGTTAACTGAATATCCTGTAAATGTTCAATGGCTATCGTCATCTCATGCTCTCCTCTTAACCCACAAAACCAGTTATCAGCGCCTGCATCTGCTGCTTGATCTCTTGCAGTTGGGCCTGTTGCCGCTGGTACTGCTGATGCTGTTGTTGCGTGGCTTCACTGTCAGGGATCAGCACCAGACAGCCATCCATCACCTTCACGGTAATCTGGCCGCCAGTATTAAATCCCGCCTGTCTCAGCCACTGCCCCTTAAGATGTATCGCCGGGGTGGCGTTACTAACCCTGTTCCCGTTCGGCACATAGCCCACCGTGTAATAACGTTCTGTTTTCACGGCTTTATTTATCGCCGCTTCTGCCTTAGAATGCGCCTTAGCCATAGTCACTACTCCTATAGTTGCTGTGGTAAGCGGCGGTAACGGGTGCCAGCCCGTTATCCCCGCGCTAAATATCAACAGATTATCGCTTTATCACCTGCTTTATCTTGTCTTGTGTGATAGCCATATCCAGAAAATGACAAATCACTTCCTGATCTTCCGGCTTCAATGCATCGGCCTGTTTACACAACTCTTTTAGCCGCTTGTTTTTGATATCAAACTCCGGGGCGGCACTGCCTTTATCACCCAGTAACAGATGGTCAATACTGACCTCTAATATCTGCGCCAGCTTGATGATGTAATCAAACTGAGGCTTGGCTTTCCCCTGTTCCCAGCGCCCTACCATGCGGGGCTGAATATCCAACAGGTCCGCCAGTTTCAGTTGTGTTAACTGCCTTGATTTACGAATAGATGAGAGGTTTTTACCAAAATCAGTCATGGACAAACATAGCCAAGTTAGTTGTTTGTTCCACATGCTAAATCCCCTCCTGAAAATTAATTCTTGAAAGTATTCTAATGTCCTGTTTAAAATAGGTCAATATAGACCTTGACGTATTTTTTAAAGGATTAACGATATGGCCCGCATCCCGGAAGCCGAATTACAGCACCTGAAAGCCGCCGTCTCCTTAGTCGCCGTGGTGGAGCAACAGGGGCGACAGCTCTTTAAACGCGGCAAAGATTACGTGCTGCTGTGCCCGTTCCATCAGGAGAAAACCCCGTCAATGGTTATCTCACCGGCAAAAAATCTTTATCACTGTTTTGGCTGTGATGCCGGCGGCTCCGTGCTGGACTGGGTAATGAAAACTAAGGGCTTAAGTCTGCGCCGGGCCGTGGAACAGTTGCGCGGGATACTGGGAGATAACCCCTCGGTGGCCCCGCTGGTGCAACCGGATGAACCGGCCATGCTGGCCGATGATGACGCCGGACGGCAGGCGCTGCTCAGTCGGGTCGTCGGGTTCTACCATCATACGCTGCTGAATGCCCCCGAAGCCCTGGATTATCTGGAAAAACGGCGGCTCAACCACCCGGAATTAGTCGCTCAGTTTAAACTGGGCTTTGCCAACCGCACGTTAGCCTATCGCCTGCCCATCAAGGCGGTGCAGGCCGGCGCACAGATCCGCGCCCGTCTTCGGACCGTGGGGCTGATGCGCGACAGCGGGCACGAGCACTTTACCGGTTCGCTGGTCATACCGGTTATCGACCCGAACGGCCAGATCCGTGAGATATACGGGCGCAAAATCACCGACCGTTTACGTAAAGGAACGCCGCTGCATCTGTACCTTCCCGGCGCACATGGCGGGATATGGAATGAGCCGGCGCTGATCAGTTCAGGGGCGGTCATTCTCTGTGAATCCCTGATCGACGCTCTGTCGTTCTGGGTGGCCGGTCACCGCCATGTCACCGCCGCCTATGGGGTGAACGGCTTCACCGATGAGATGCGGCAGGCGTTTCGGCGGCATGGCGTTAAGCAGGTCTTGATCGCCTACGACAATGATCCGGCAGGCAATGAAGCGGCGGTAAAACTGGCCGCAGAACTCACCGCCGTCGGTATCACCGTGTTCCGGGTGGTGTTCCCCGAGGGCATGGATGCCAACGGCTATCTGTGTCAGGTCGCCGAGCCGGAACGGGCCTTCGGGTTGTTGCTGGACAGTGCCGTGCCGATGCAGGAAGCGGCAGAGGTACAGGCCACCACCGCAACAGAGCGGGCCGCACTGGCTGAACATC
>NZ_RCWA01000026.1 GCF_018448905.1 Photorhabdus heterorhabditis
CAGATTGTCTGATTAATTGTTAAAGAGCAGGCCACCTTAAAATTTGATATTCTCGGTCAGCCGGGCTGCGTATATTACGCTTTTTGCCCGCAGAGTCAAGCGCTTATTTGCGCTCCCCTGCCCAACCTCACACGTTTTCTCAGCGTTGTGTCGGTCAGTGGTGGCGCATTATAGGGCGTTCTTCGGCGCTGGCAAGTGTTTATTTGAAAAAAGTTAACGACCGCGGTTTTTTTCAACAAATTTTGTATTTTTGGGAGTTTTTTATACAAAAACGGATGTTATCGACAGTAATTATTCTCAAATTTCAAAATAGCTGCCAGTAATGGTCGTCTCTACTAGCAATTTAAAGAGCAAAAAAAAGCTTCCCAGAAAAACCTTTCTTAATTCTTTTCGCTGAAAAAATCGGACAACAGAGAATGATCTTATATAGTAATGTGTTAGATTAATATCTAATCAAATACTGGTTAGATAAATAAGCAGGATTATTTAATGGTAAAAACCGCTCGTAATATGGCGGGGCTACCCTGGATTGCCGCAATAGCTTTCTTTATGCAAGCTTTAGATGCAACAATTCTCAATACAGCATTGCCCGCTATTGCTGAAAGCCTCGAACATTCCCCCCTAGCGATGCAATCTGCTGTTGTTAGCTATACTCTGACTGTAGCCTTACTAATTCCAGTCAGTGGCTGGTTAGCTGATCGTTTCGGTACCCGGCGGATTTTTATTCTTGCTGTATCCTTGTTTTCTTTAGGCTCCCTTGCCTGTGCTTTATCAGGCAATTTAGCTTTTCTGGTGGTTTCCCGGGTAATTCAGGGAATTGGTGGTGCAATGATGATGCCTGTTGCTCGTCTTGCTTTATTACGCGCATATCCACGTAGTGAACTTTTACCCGTTCTGAATTTTGTCACTATGCCGGGATTAGTAGGGCCTATTCTCGGTCCTATGCTTGGTGGATTATTAGTAACTTATGCCACCTGGCACTGGATATTTATTATCAATATTCCAATCGGTTTATTGGGGATTATTTATGCTAAAAAGCATATGCCTAATTTCGCAATGCCAAAACGTTCATTTGACTTTTCCGGTTTCATACTTTTCGGACTGAGTTTAGTCATGATTTCTGTCAGTTTGGATTTACTAGGAGAAAGTTCATTACCAAGTTACATACCACTCACAGCCATGATTGGTGGTTTTATAATGTTATTTGGCTACTTGATACATGCTAGAAAACACTCCCAGCCACTAATCAGTTTGAACTTATTTCGTACCCGCACATTTTCTATCGGTATCATCGGTAATATCGTTACACGCTTGGGAACTGGATGTATTCCTTTTCTGATGCCTTTAATGTTACAAGTCGGATTTGGTTATCCAGCAGTCATTGCCGGGATGATGATGGCACCAATAGCTATCGGTTCCATTATTGCTAAGTCTTTTGTGACTAACGTACTGACTCGCTTTGGTTATCGAAAGACCCTAGTTAGTATAACAGTCATTATCGGCCTGATAATTTCTCAATTTTCACTACAATCACCAGAAATATCCGTTGTTCTTTTAGTTATTCCGCTATTTTTACTGGGTATGGCTGTATCTATTCAGTTTACTTCAATGAATACTATCACGCTGGCTGATCTGACCAATAATAATGCTAGCTCAGGAAATAGTTTATTAGCTGTAACTCAGCAGTTATCTATTAGTTTCGGTGTTGCAGTAAGCGCCGCTATTCTCCGTTTCTATGATTCTATGCCTTATGGAACAACAGTTGATCACTTCCATAACACTTTTATCGCTGTAGGAATAATGACTTTACTCTCTTCTTCCACCTTCCTGTTATTACATAAGGAAGATGGAGATAATCTAGTTAAGAAAAAGAGCACTTAAGCGCGGAAAACTGAGTTACGCTCAATTAATGTTGGAGTTAATACTAACAATTTAGGATCACTTTCCGGATTACTCATCCGATAAAGCAAAGTATCAATAGCTAATTTCCCCAGTTCATCTTTCGGCTGATGAATGGTTGTCAAAGGTGGGATCATATAAGGGGCAAGATCGATATCATCATACCCAATGATGGAAATATCATTTGGCACAGAAAGCCCAGCTTGGTAAATAGCCTGACAAGCGCCAATAGCCATTGCATCATTACCAGCAAAAACAGCTTCTGGGGGTTCTGGATGCTGCAACAACTTCTGCATTGATTCAAAACCACCAGCAAACTCAAAATCACTGTAAATTTCATATCCGTCAGGAATAACAAAGCCAGCGTTTACCATTGCCTTTCTATACCCTTCCAATCGATGGCGGGCAGGAGTTTTATCTTGTGGACCTGCAATACAGGCTATTTTTTTAAAACCACAGCTAATAAGATGATTAGTCGCCATTTCACCCCCCAACAAGGAGTTATCCTGGATAATATCGCCAATAATATCAAATGGAGACCAGTCCATCATAACCATTGGTAAAGGAGGATAACGACGCAAAACCTCGCAGGAAGTGCATTGGTTTTCAGTACACATGATAAGCAATCCATCTACCCGTTTTTGCAACAGAGTTTCCATGCTGTGGTCCATTCGTTTGATATCACCTTCTGTATTACACAGAATAAGACTGTAACCACGTTCATAACAGCTTCGTTCCACCCCTCTTACAATTTCAGCATAAAAAGGGTTATTACTGGTTGTTACCAGCATACCAATGGTCTTGGTTTGCTTGATTTTGAGACTTCGGGCAAGCGCCGATGGCGTGTAATTCAGTTGAACAATCGCATCATTAACTTTCTTTTTTACACCATCACTGACATAACGGTTATTGTTAATAACATGAGACACAGTTGATGTAGAAACACCCGCAAAGCGAGCAACATCTTTGATTGTAGCCACTGTTAGTCCTGTTCAGTTAAAAAAATATCAATTTCATTTCGCCATGGAATAGATGGTTGAGCTCCCTGACGGGTTACTGCTATTGCAGCAGCAGAATGGGCAAATCGTACAGCAGATAACATCTCTTTTCCTTCCAATAATGCCGTCACCAATGCACCATTAAAAGTATCTCCTGCCGCAATAGTATCTACAACTTTAACTTTAAGTCCCGGAACATGTTTTCCGTTCTGACCTTTCTCACTCAACCATGCTCCACGGCTACCCAATGTAATAATTACCGTTTCAATACCTTTACTATGTAATACTTGAGCCGCTTTTTCTGCATCAGAATTATCTTTTACTGTAATTCCGGTCAGATATTCAGCTTCAGTTTCATTCGGCGTAATAATATCCACCAAAGAGAGCAACTGATCAGATAATTTTTGTGCTGGTGCAGGATTTAGTATGACTTTCGTATTATTCTGTTTAGCTGTCTCTGCCGCAAGTTGTACCGTTTCCAATGGTGATTCAAGTTGTATTAATAATGCATCTGCCTCTTTGATAATATTTTGGTAACGATGAAAATATTCTGGTGTTAATGCAGCATTGGCCCCTGCATTGATGCCAATAACATTTTCACCTTGTTGATTTACAAGAATTAACGCTACACCTGTTGTTTCCCCTTCAATAGCTTCAATGCCGGAGATTTTAATATTATCCATTGCTAATTGTTGGCAAATACGGGAACCAATATCATCCTGACCTACACAAGCAATAAATGTAATGTCTGCGCCACTGCGACTTGCAGCTACAGCCTGGTTAGCACCTTTACCACCAAAAGCAATCTGATATTGTTTCCCGATCACCGTTTCACCCGGACGAGGGAATGATTCAAGGTTTAATATATGGTCAGCATTGATGCTGCCAACCACTGCAAGTTTTGCTGTACTCATTCTTAATCCTTTTCCATCATGCCACTACTATTAATAGCAATGGCACAGTCACATTGGCTTATTTTTTAATAACTAACTCCAACTCCACAGGAATGATGGCATCAACTTTTTCACCTTTCAGCACCTTATCTGCGGTCTGAATACCAATAATACCAATCTGATCAGGACGCTGAGCGATCGTTGCTCCTAGTTTTCCAGCTTGAACAGCTTTGATACCATCTTCAGTACCATCAAAACCAACAACTAATACATCACTTTTCCCTGCCGTCTGCAAAGCACGCAGAGCACCCAACGCCATTTCATCATTTTGAGCAAACACAGCTTGCACATCTGGATGAGCTGTCAGTAAATTCTGCATAACGTTCAAGCCTTTTGTACGGTCAAAATCAGCAGGCTGACTAGTCAGCACATTAAATTTATGCTCTTGTGCTACTTTATTAAATCCTTCGCCACGTTCACGGGCAGCAGATGTGCCAGTAATACCTTCCAACTGAATAATTTGTGCTCCATTCCCTAGTTTTTCAGCAATGAAATTGCCCACTATTTTACCCCCCCGTCGGTTATCAGAAGCAATATGGCTAGCAACGCTACCTTTATTCGCCATCCGATCGAGAGTAATTACCGGAATTTTCGCATTGTTAGCCATGATAATGGCATTACCTACAGCATCAGAATCAGCTGGGTTAATTAACATCAATTTCGTGCCACGTACCGTTAGATCCTGAACATTGGCCAATTCTTTTGCGGGATTATCCTGAGAATCCAAGACAATCAAATTATAACCCAGCTTATTTGCTTCTTTTTGAGCACTATCTTTCATGGTGACAAAAAATGGATTATTCAGTGTAGAAATGACCAACGCGATAGTGTCTTTTGCTAGGGCGTTAGCACTCATAGTCGCACTTAGTGCAACAACAGATAAAATAGCTGCCAATTTCTTCATTTTCATTGTGTTATTTCCTGTAGAGGATAAGGTTATTTACTATTTTTGTTATCAATCAGAACTGCCAACAATATTACAACTGCTTTAACGATCATCTGGTAGTTAGAAGAAATACCTAATAAGTTTAAGCCATTATTTAAAAAACCGAGGATCAGCGCACCAATTAGAGTACCAACAATTAACCCCTTACCACCTGCCAGACGGGTTCCTCCTAATACTACGGCAGCAATCGCATCTAGTTCATAACCATTCCCTGCCATTGGCTGGGCAGAAGAGAGACGGGCTACCTCAATAATACTTGCCAGTGCAGTCAGTAAACCACATAAGGAATAAACAATAATCTTGATTTTATCGATGCTGATACCGGACAAACGAGTAGCTGATTCATTACCGCCTAAAGCATAAATATAACGGCCCAAACGGGTATGGTGTAAGATGTACCAAGCAATAACAAAAACTATCAACATCAACCATACTGGAGTAGGGATACCCAATGGACGACCAATACCAAACCAGCTAAATAGATCTGCATTATCACTGAATCCTGTATTTATCGGGCTACCATCAGTATAGACGCGAGTTATTCCACGAAGTAATAACATCATGACCAGAGTAGCAATAAAGGCTTGTACCTTACCTTTAGCAATAATTACTCCTGTACCAGCACCGATCGCAGCACCTAAAGCTAAAGCACCGACTATAGCCACCAATGCATTAACTTCCATTCCAACCAGCGAAGCTGCTACTGCACCTGTTAACGCAAGCAATGAACCAACAGACAAATCAATACCCGATGTCAGAATAACTAGCGTCATCCCAACAGCCATAATGGCGTTAACCGATGTCTGTTGCAGAATGTTAAACAAATTATTTAAAGTGAAAAAATTCGGACTAAGAGAGGAAACTACTGCTATAAGTGCTAACAACGCAATCAGTGATTTTTGCTCCAGCAGCCATTCTTTAGTAAACCAACGTTTAGATGTCGGTGATACATTAGAATTCATACTGAATTACTCCTGAATCACATCATATTGTTTGCCAACAGCTGCCGCCATTAAAGCTTCTTGAGTTGCTTGCTCAGCAAGGAATTCTCCGCTGATATGACCTTCATACATGACCAAAATTCGGTCACTGATTCCTATCACTTCCGGCATCTCAGAAGAAACGAGTATGATGCTCAAACCTTCTTTTTTGAACTGATTAATTAGCTGATAAATTTCTTTTTTTGCACCAACATCTACACCTCGAGTAGGCTCATCCAAGATAAGAACTTTTGGTCTGGTCATTAATCCACGAGCAATTGCCACTTTTTGCTGATTACCACCAGAAAGTAGACCAACGGTCTGTTCCATTGAAGGCGTTTTAATATTAAACAACTTAATAAAGTTACTAACTGCTTTCCGCTCTTCTTTATGATTCAGACCACCTAATTTGTTACTGAAATAACGTAAGGCAGTCAGAGACATATTATCTTTAACTGACATTTCCAAAATTAAGCCATCACGCTTCCGATCTTCTGAAATATAAACAATCCCATAAGCTAACGCATCCTGAGGGTTACGAGTTATAACGGGATTCCCATCCAAAGCAATCCTCCCTTGCGTTTTTGGCAATGCGCCATAAATAATTCTCATCAATTCCGTGCGGCCTGCCCCCATCAACCCCGATATACCCAGAATTTCCCCACTATAAAGGGAAAAACTGACATTTCTCACACCGGGACCAGAAATTTTTTCAACTTTGAGCCGTTTCTTACCACGAGGTAAATTCAGGTGGGGATATTGATCTTCCAATTTTCGACCAACCATCATTTCAATTAAGTCGTCTTCTTTTAATTCCTTTACCTGTTTTTCACTAATAAATTGCCCATCACGGAATACCGTAACATCATCACATATTTCAAAAATATCTTTCAATCGATGGGATATATAAACAATACCGCATCCCTGGAATTTCAGTTCATGTATCACTCTGAACAATGATTCGGTTTCTGTATCAGTCAGTGCATCTGTTGGCTCATCCATAATGATAACTTTGGATTCAAAACTCAGTACTTTGGCTATTTCAACCATTTGCTGCCCACCGATAGAAAGTTCAGCTACCCGCCGGTGACTGCTATAACTCAGATTCAACTTTCTCAAAAGGCGATCAGCTTCCTGATACATTTTCCTCCAGTCAATGGTACCGAATTTATTAACAAATTCGCGTCCCAGAAAAATATTTTCAGCAATGGTCATTTGAGGAATAAGATTTAATTCTTGATGGATAATTCCGATACCTGCCTCCTGAGAGGATCTAGGACTAGAAAAAGTCACTTCTTTGCCCAAATAATGAATCACTCCTGTATCTCTGGTATATATCCCAGTCAATACTTTCATCATTGTGGATTTACCTGCACCATTCTCCCCTACCAATGCCATAACTTTGCCCGGGTAAACACGTAATGCCGCGTCGGATAATGCTTTGACACCAGGAAAGGATTTACCAATTCCTTTTAGTTCTAGTACAGGTTGCATAACCACCTCAGAAAGTTACACCAGCACAAAGGATAATATTGGCATAAGGAGAATTTTCTCCGGTACGAATCACCGCTCGGCTATGTTCCATTTTCTCTTTTAATGTATTATGACTAATATATTCTATAGTGATTGAATTCCCTTGCTGTTTCTCAAGCTCTTTAATTTGATCCAATATTAATTGATGAATCAAAGGATTATGGCTAATGATCTCCTCTGCTAAAAATGCAGCTTCAACCTGCATTTCCTGAGTAACGACTTTGAGAACAGATATAAAACAGGGAATCCCCTGGGTTAGCGCTAAATCAATCCGCTGGGCTGAAGAAGGAATTGGTAATCCAGCATCACCAATTGTAATCTGGTCAGTATGCCCCAGCCGAGAAATGACGGCTGAAATTTCAGAATTAAGCAATACACCTTTTTTCATTTTTATTCCATTAGCGAAACGTTTCGCTAATTAAGCAATATAGAAAGTAACATTTAAAATGCAACATTATTGATACAAAAGTGTGATCGTCATCGAAACGTTTCGCTAATAAAAAAACAAAAAATAAACGTTAACTTATTGAATATTTGACGCTGAATCGATTTTTAAGGTAAATATTATCTTCATCAATAAATGATGACTAAAACCTATGATTAAGACTTATTTCACATATAGCTAATAATTTATTTAACCTCGTAGATAACATTGGTATGGATTATGCAAATAGCAGAAAAAATAGCTTGTTTAAGTAACTATCTGGAAAGTGGCCTGTATGAAAGACAACAGGCTATTCGTTTATGTTTGCTAGCCGCATTGTGTGGGGAAAGTGTTTTTCTACTTGGTCCTCCAGGAATCGCTAAAAGTCTAATCGCCCGCCGATTAAAATTTGCATTTCATGATGCCAGAGCATTTGAATATCTGATGACCCGTTTCTCTACTCCTGAAGAAATTTTCGGACCTCTTTCTATCCAAGCGTTGAAAGAAGAAGGACGTTATCAACGCCTAACTGCCGGCTATTTACCTGAAACTGAAATTGTTTTTCTTGATGAGGTATGGAAAGCTGGCCCAGCAATTCTTAATACCTTGCTGACGGCAATTAATGAAAGAAAATTCAGAAACGGGGATATCGAAGAAAAAATTCCAATGAGGTTACTGGTAACAGCCTCCAATGAATTACCTGAAGCAGATAGTAGCCTTGAAGCTCTTTATGACCGAATGCTAATCCGTATTTGGTTGGATAAAATTCAGGAAAAACAGAATTTCCGAGCATTACTCATTAACCACAAAAATGAAATTGATAATCCTGTCCCTGAAAACATTCAGATAACAAGTGAAGAATTTCACCAATGGCAAAATGAGATTAATAGAATAACTCTGCCAGATAGTTGTTTTGATATTATCTACCAACTACGTCAACAACTCGATATGACAGAACACTCACCTTACGTTTCAGATCGACGCTGGAAGAAAGCAATTCATTTATTACAAGCCAGTGCTTTCTTTAATGGTAGAAAGGAAATATCACCGCTTGATTTAATATTACTAAAAGATTGTTTATGGCATGATCTTAACTCTTTCAAACTGTTGCCTCAATATTTAAATACTCTAATAACCGAGCAGGCATATCAGCAAAGAATATTATCTCAGAAAATTGATTCACTTCATCATCAATGGATTCAGGTCCTTCAGGATAAAAACAATCAGCAAGCATTCCAGATAGGAAAAAAAATCCGTCTGTTTGGGCACAAAACACAATATTCTCTACCCGATCATATCAATGAAGAGAAATTGACTTTATTTCTGCATACACCTCTTTATATCCATGATATTCAGGTCAATTTCATTGAAATAGAAAAAAAGACTCTGAATGTCTGGATAAAAAAAGGTGGAGAATTACCAGTTCGCCTGAACAGTATTGGTTTTCCACAAAGCATAACAGCCGAAATTAATTCAGCATACCAGATAGAAATTTTCGATATTAGCCGTCGTTCATCCACTTTATATTTACCAGATAGCCAACACCAACAAAATGAAAAAAACAGCGAGTGGCAAGAGAGATTGGAAAAAATTAATCAAGAAATTTACCAACAACGCCAATTACTTAACCAACATAAACCATGCCTGTTTATTGAAAGTCATTGGCTTAATGCGATAGAAAAAAGCTTTATCCAACTAACAGATAAAGTAAACCAACTGAAAATAAAAATGAGAAACTAATTAAATGATTAGCTTAACAACCCTTGATCTTTTATTGTCAGTAAACGAAGGTGAACTGATAGAGGAAATCGTACTAATCCTCTTGGCTTCACCTCAGTTGGCTATCTTTTTTGAAAAATATCCTCGCTTGAAACGTGCATTGTTGAAAGACATTCCCGGCTGGAAACAAGATTTACAACAGAGGATCAAAGAAGCATTAATTCCTGCGACTCTGGCAGAAGAATTTCAGTTATACCAGCAATTACTGCCTGTCAGCACAGATAATTTTTACCTTAAACTCCCCGAAATTCTCAAAACGCTGAGCCGAATTAAATCACCTTTTTATGCAGAAGCCCAGAAGCTGGCAACTAATGCTATTGATCATTCAAATACACTGCAAACTTTGTTTATTCAACAATGGCGACTCAATTTGATACTGCAAACCACAAACTTCCACAAAGAGTTATTGGAACAAGAAAAAGAACAATTATTAGCGGAACTGGAACAGAGGCTGACACTCAGTGGTAATCTCGACCCCATTTTCAGTAAAAATGACAGAGCAGCAGGACGGTTATGGGATATGAGTAAAAGTCAGATAAATCATTCCCGAAATGATACACAGTTATTGATTCATTATAGTGAGTTTCTTCGCCAACAACCTGAACTGGAAAAACTGGCTCAATTACTTGGGCGCAGTCAATCTGCAAAATCAAAACTACAGGAAAGCCATCTTCTCGAACCATTTACCACAATTGAACGAATACCATTTACCATTCCTGAACAGGTAAATGGTATAGGGCAAAGTGATGATATTTTGCGGTTGTTACCGACAGAATTGGCGATATTGGGAATCGAAGATCTAGAGTATGAATTTTATCGCAGATTGGTAGAAAAGCGTCTACTAACTTATCAATTACAAGGCGATAGTTGGAAACAAAAAACAACATTACGGTCAGTCACTCACTACAGCCAAGAAGAAGAACCTCGAGGACCATTTATTGTCTGTGTCGATACTTCAGGCTCTATGGGAGGATTCAACGAAAAATGTGCCAAAGCCTTTTGCCTCGCATTGTTACGCATTGCACTGGCTGATGATCGCAACTGCCATATCATGTTATTTGCTACAGAAGTTGTACATTATGAACTATCTTCACCAGATGGTCTGGAACAAGCTATTCGTTTTCTTAGTCAAACTTTCAGAGGGGGAACAGATTTAGCTTCTTGCCTAACAAACACAATAGAAAAAATGAAAGAGCAACATTGGAAAGATGCTGATGCTGTTGTTATTTCAGATTTCATTGCCCAACGTTTGCCGGACTCACTAATCCATCAGATAAAAAATCTGCAACAGCATCAGCAACACCGCTTCCATGCGGTCTCCATGTCCCAATATGGTAAGCCCGGTATTATGCGAATATTCGATCATATCTGGCGCTTTGATACCGGACTCAAAAGCCGTTTACTACGAAAATGGCGTCACTGAGTGAATCAGAGCATATCTTCCACAGCTTCGCGTACTTCAGGCGACCATATGCTACATTGAACTTGACCAATATGTTTCATTTGCAGCAGTAACATCACCAAACGGGATTGACCAATCCCTCCACCAATTGACTGTGGCATATCGCCTTTAAGTAGCGCTTGGTGCCAGTCATATTGCAAACGATCTTCATCACCAGTCAATACCAATTGGCGTTCCAGTGTTTCTGCATCAACACGGATACCCATGGAAGAGATTTCAAAAGCATCCTCTAGAACGGGGTTCCAAACAATGATGTCTCCGTTCAAACCAACAAAACCATCACTGTTTGGTGTTGTCCAATCATCGTAATCTGATGCACGAACATCATGAGATTGCCCATCAGATAATTTTGCACCGATACCAATAAGGAAAACAGCGCCCAACTCTTTAGCAATAGCGCGTTCGCGTCCTTTTGCATCCAGCTCCGGATAACGGCTCAGAAGCGCTTCACTGTGAACAAAGTGAATTTGATCTGGCAGGAACGGTGCCAGACCAAACTCTTTGCTGACAGCTTTTTCTGTTTCTTTTATCGCTTCGTAGATTTTACCTACTGTCTGTTTAAGATAAGCAAGTGAGCGTTGCCCATCTCCCATCACTTTTTCCCAATCCCATTGATCAACATAAACAGAGTGGATTGGTGTCAAGCGATCCTCATCTGGACGCAATGCTTTCATGTGAGTGTAAAGCCCTTGCTCTGGCTGGAAATCAAAACGTCCCAATGTCTTACGTTTCCATTTAGCTAGTGAATGCACTACTTCGAAAGTTGAATCCGGTAAAGTCTTCACTTTTACCTGAACAGCTTTTTCATGGCCGGACAAGTTGTCCTGAACGCCATCCCCCAAGCAGCTCAGCATTGGCCCTTGTACTTCAATCAAACCCAATTTGCTTTCCAGCAGGCGGGAAAAGAAAGACTTCACAAAACTGATTTGTTGCTGCTTCTCAATAAATGACTTTTTCATAATATTATTCTCGAATTCTCTAAATGGCCCTGATGTCCTGTTAGAAACATTAAGCAATAGAATGGGGAATAAATTCAATATACTTTAATAAAAATAGTCTTTATTGTTTAAATAATTCATTTTTTAGATGATAAAAATGATGATTCAATAAAAAACGAGGTTAGAAATGGCAGAAATTTATCAGATCGATAATCTGGACCGTGACATACTTCACGCTTTAATGGACAACGCACGTACACCTTATGCCGAGCTCGCAAAGAAATTTGCCGTCAGTCCAGGAACAATTCACGTTCGTGTAGAAAAAATGAAGCAAGCGGGGATCATCACTGGTACAAGGGTAGATATCAGCCCTAAACAGCTTGGTTATGACGTCTGTTGCTTTATTGGTATTATCCTTAAGAGCGCTAAAGATTACCCATCAGCTCTAAAAAAGCTGGGCAATCTAGATGAAGTGGTTGAGGTTTATTACACAACAGGTCACTACAGTATTTTCATTAAAGTTATGTGCCGCTCAATTGAGTCTCTTCAGGATGTACTTATCAACAAGATACAGACTATTGATGAAATCCAGTCAACAGAAACCCTGATCTCCTTGCAAAACCCGATCATGCGGACAATCAAGCCATAATATAAAATTTGTTATAACCATATTATCCACAGGTAGATCCCAACAGATTCACAGCGTACAATAGCCGTTCTTGAAATCTGTTGGGATCACTATGACCACTATTACTTTAATCAGCGGCAGTACTATGGGTGGCGCGGAATACGTAGCTGAACATATGGCTGAAATTCTGGAAGATGCTGGTTTTTCCACTGAAATGCTGCATGGTCCTTCTTTAGATGAACTTCCCCAAGAAGGAGTTTGGTTGGTAGTAGCATCCACGCATGGTGCCGGAGAATTACCAGAAAACATACAGCCACTAGCAAAAGAAATTTCTGAACAAAAACCTGATCTCAGCAAAGTAACATTTGGGGCTGTTGGTCTTGGTAGTTCCGAATACGATACTTTTTGTGGAGCAATAAGATCATTAGATCAACTATTGATGGAAAATAGCGCTAAACGTCTCGGTGATCGTCTCGAAATTGATATCCAGCAACATGAGATCCCCGAAGATCCCGCAGAAGAATGGATTAAAATTTGGGCAAACTCACTCAGTATTGAGCAAAAAACACGCGGTTGACTGTGGATAACTTATATAAAAAGCCGGGGTTAACCCGTAGTTATCCATAGTATAACTATTTGTCCATGATCGCTCTGTGAATAACTACCAATTTAGATCCCAGCTTATACCTGCTGGGATCACGGATCATTCACAGCAAATGATCCTTTACAGCTTTATGATCTTACTGAGGAAAAATAACTTATCCACAAAAGATCATGATCCTAATAAAAGATCTAATAAAGAGATCTTTAAATAAAAAGATCTTCTTTTAATTACCTGCGAGATCCCCTACTTGGTCTATCGCTTAAACTTGAGTAGAATTCTCCTCCCTGTAATGCACACTTAGCATTCTTACAACGAAAGGTTCTATCACCATGTTTTATCCAGAGCAATTTGACGTCATCATTATCGGTGGTGGTCATGCCGGTACTGAAGCTGCTATGGCAGCCGCTCGTATGGGCCGTCAAACCTTATTACTGACTCACAATATTGATACTTTGGGCCAAATGTCATGTAACCCAGCCATCGGTGGGATTGGTAAAGGACATCTGGTTAAAGAAATTGATGCACTTGGTGGTCTAATGGCAAGGGCAACTGATCAAGCTGGTATTCAATTTAGAACCTTAAATGCCAGTAAAGGACCGGCTGTTCGAGCAACACGTGCTCAAGCTGACAGAGTCCTTTACCGTCAAGCTGTACGAACAGCATTAGAAAATCAACCCAACCTGATGATTTTCCAACAACCCGTAGAAGATCTAATTGTTGAAAACAGTGCTGTCACTGGTGCAATAACCCGTATGGGGCTTAAATTTAGGGCTAAGGCAATTGTTCTAACTGTAGGTACATTCTTGGACGGTAAAATCCATATCGGCCTAGAGAATTACAGTGGGGGAAGAGCTGGTGATCCTCCAGCAATTTCATTGTCACAACGTTTACGTGAGCTACCTTTACGTGTAAATAGACTAAAAACAGGTACACCACCACGTATTGATGCCAGAACTATTGATTTTAGCCAATTAACTCAACAAATAGGTGATGATCCAACACCAGTATTCTCTTTCCTTGGAAATGTGGGGCAACATCCACAGCAGATGTCATGTTATATCACTCATACCAATGAAAAAACGCACGATGTGATCC
Source organism: Photorhabdus heterorhabditis (assembly GCF_018448905.1). Taxonomy (GTDB): domain Bacteria; phylum Pseudomonadota; class Gammaproteobacteria; order Enterobacterales; family Enterobacteriaceae; genus Photorhabdus; species Photorhabdus heterorhabditis. Next base: position 14,240 of record NZ_RCWA01000026.1, read on the forward strand.
GCAGCAATCTAGATCGTAGCCCTATGTATGCAGGGATCATTGAAGGGATCGGCCCGCGCTATTGTCCTTCGATCGAAGATAAAGTCATGCGTTTTGCGGATCGTAATGCTCATCAGATTTTCCTCGAACCAGAAGGATTAACCAGTAACGAAATTTATCCGAATGGCATTTCTACCAGTTTGCCATTTGATGTACAGATGCAAATTGTTCACTCCATGAAAGGAATGGAAAATGCTCGCATCGTTCGACCTGGTTATGCAATAGAATACGATTTCTTCGATCCAAGAGACCTGAAACAAACGCTGGAAAGTAAATTTATACACGGCTTATTCTTTGCCGGGCAAATTAATGGTACAACAGGTTATGAAGAAGCGGCTGCCCAAGGTCTTCTGGCTGGTCTGAATGCAGCTCGTTATGCTTCGGAAAAAGAGGGATGGTTCCCCCGCCGTGATCAAGCCTATGTTGGCGTTCTGGTTGATGATTTGTGTACTTTAGGTACTAAAGAACCGTACCGTATGTTCACTTCCCGAGCGGAGTATCGCTTGATGTTACGTGAAGATAATGCTGACCTTCGCTTAACAGAAAAAGGTCGCGAATTAGGATTAGTGGATGATTTCCGTTGGGAACATTATTGCCGTAAGGTAGAAATGATTGAACAAGAACGCCAGCGCCTGCGTAATATTTGGGTCCATCCTCATTCAAGTAACCTTGATGACATCAACAAGATACTAAAAATGCCATTATCGAAAGAAGCTAATGGTGAAGATTTACTGCGTCGTCCTGAAATAAATTACGAACTGTTGACCTCATTACCTCTGTTCTCACCAGGTATTAAAGAGCTACAAGCCGCTGACCAAGTTGAAATTCAAGTCAAGTATGAAGGGTATATTGCTCGTCAACAGGAAGAAATTGAAAAACAATTGCGTAATGAAAATACATCATTACCGATTGATCTCGATTATTGTCAGATTAGTGGTCTTTCCAATGAAGTTGTAGCTAAACTTAATGATCACAAACCAAGCTCAATTGGTCAGGCTTCGCGTATTTCAGGAATAACACCTGCTGCAATTTCAATTTTGCTTGTATGGCTGAAAAAACAAGGATTGCTGCGCCGCAGTGCCTAAGAGGATCTTTATTGTGCTGAACAAACTGGAATTGTTGCTGACTAAAGCAAGAATAGAAATTTCACAACAGCAGAAACAACAGCTTATAGCCTATGTTGATATGCTCAATAAGTGGAATAAAACCTATAACCTCACGTCTGTTCGTGATCCTGAGCAAATGTTAGTACGTCATATCATGGATAGCATTATTGTTAGTCCTTATCTACAAGGTTATCGTTTTATCGATGTAGGAACTGGTCCGGGGTTGCCGGGTATTCCGTTAGCTATTGTTCGTCCAGATTCTTATTTTACATTGCTGGATAGTTTAGGTAAAAGAGTCAGATTTTTGCGTCAAGTTCAGCATGAACTTGGTTTGGCAAATATCGAACCAGTGCAAAGTAGGGTTGAAACGTATCCTTCTGAACCACCTTTTGATGGTGTTATAAGCCGAGCTTTTGCTTCACTACAAGATATGGTCTCTTGGTGCGGTCATTTACCTAAGTCTGTTCATGGGCGTTTCTATGCGCTTAAAGGTGTACTCCCTGAGGAGGAACTCACTGTGTTACCTTCCGGAATTTCTGTTGATTCAGTTATTCGGTTAGATGTTCCTGAATTGGAAGGGCAACGGCATCTGGTTATACTTAAATCAAACTAATTTTGTCATTTGTCAATAAAGTCATAAATAATTAGTGATGTTGAGCACAATTGTGTTGTGTTCAACATCGTCAATTATGATTTGTCTCGTTTCAGCTTTAATTTACCGAGTTATCACATAAAAATAACGTTATCTTGATATTAAGGTAGTTGAGTTTTTAAAAATCAGATAAAGCGTTTTTTCATCAGATTCACTTTTTTAAAACAGCTAAAAATTAACTTGGTAATTTAAGTCAATAATATAATAACCTTATTTCCAATTTATGAAGTTAAGTTTTTGATTTTACTTATAATATATTTTATTTTTATTTGTTTAAAATGTTAAAAATAATTAATAAATGAAAATTTTATGTGATTTAACTCACATTTAAATTTGAAAGTATGAAATTATTAAAGATGAAGAATCAGTACAATAATTAGCTTGTAATCTGGTGTCAAAGTAAAAAATTTAAATAATTGTTCACCTTTTCGCTACTTATGGATTGAATTCATTTTGGCTGCCCGTATAATTTGCACGTTTTTGTCACTTGACACTCTTAAGCAAAGGCAGTTTTATACAACATTCAGCAAAACCTGATATGCAAAGCGTGCAGGGGAGAAAACAAAAGTCATGTCTGTATCCCTTTACAACGGTAAAATTGCACTGAAGTTGCTGTTTTTGCAGTTAATGACTTTTGTTATTCTCAGTGCGGCTTTTTGTACCAAAAGTATAGAGTGGGGCGCTTCTGCTTTTGCTGGTGGATTAGCATGTTGGTTACCGAATGCCATCTTTATGCTATTTGCCAGTTTTCAGGAAGCAAAGGAAGAAGACGTTTCTGTGCGTGTTGCATGGTCTTTCGCTATTGGCGAAGGGTTGAAAGTTATTATTACGATAGCAGTGCTGATTGTTGCTTTAGGGGTGTTTAAAGCGGCGTTTGTACCGCTAGGTTTGACTTATTTAGTGGTGCTGATTGTGCAGATCATCGCATCAGCTGTGATAAACGGTTAGGTTTTCAACAACAAAGGGTAAGAGGCATCATGTCTGCATCAGGAGAAGTTTCAACTGCAAGGGACTACATAGGCCACCACCTGAATAACCTTCAGTTGGACCTACGTACCTTTGAGTTGGTCGATCCCAACTCTGGTGGTTCTGCAACGTTCTGGACGTTGAACATTGACTCGCTTTTTTTCTCAGTCGTATTAGGGATTTTATTTCTGTATGTATTCAGAAAGGTTGCGGTTAATGCCACCTGTGGCGTACCTGGCAAACTTCAGACTGCTATAGAATTGATCATGGGTTTTGTTGATAACAGCGTTCGTGATATGTATCACGGGAAGAGCAAAGTGATTGCCCCTCTGGCATTAACTGTGTTCGTCTGGGTGTTATTGATGAATATAATGGACCTACTGCCAATCGATTTTCTTCCTTATATCGGTGAACATGTCTTCGGCTTACCTGCTCTGCGTGTTGTACCAACAGCGGATGTCAGTATTACCTTGTCGATGGCTATCGGTGTCTTTGTCCTTATCCTCTACTACAGTATTAAGATGAAAGGAATTAGTGGTTTTACAAAGGAGCTGACTTTACAGCCTTTTAATCATCCGCTGTTTATTCCGATTAACTTAATTCTGGAAGGGGTTAGCCTGCTTTCAAAACCAGTATCACTCGGTCTACGACTGTTTGGTAACATGTATGCGGGTGAATTGATCTTTATTCTTATAGCTGGTCTGTTACCGTGGTGGTCGCAGTGGATGCTTAGCCTGCCTTGGGCTATCTTCCACATACTGATTATTACGTTACAAGCCTTTATTTTCATGGTTCTGACGATTGTTTATCTGTCGATGGCATCTGAAGAACATTAATTTTTACCACAATAACTGTGTTTTAACTGAAACAAACTGGAGACTGTCATGGAAAACCTGAATATGGATCTGCTGTACATGGCTGCCGCTGTAATGATGGGTCTGGCGGCAATCGGTGCTGCGATCGGTATCGGCATCCTCGGAGGTAAATTTTTGGAAGGTGCTGCTCGTCAGCCGGATTTAATTCCTCTGTTGCGTACACAGTTCTTTATCGTTATGGGTCTGGTTGACGCCATTCCGATGATTGCTGTGGGCCTTGGCTTGTACGTAATGTTTGCTGTCGCGTAGTTTGCAGAAAAAATTCGAAACTACGTCAACTCATTAATTTGAAAGAGGTATTGTGCTGTGAATCTTAATGCAACAATCCTCGGCCAGGCCATTGCGTTTGTCCTGTTTGTTATGTTCTGTATGAAGTTTGTATGGCCTCCAATTATGGCGGCCATTGAAAAGCGTCAAAAAGAAATTGCTGACGGTTTATCTTCTGCAGAACGTGCCAAAAAGGACCTGGACTTAGCGCAAGCCAATGCGACCGACCAAATGAAGAAAGCGAAAGCTGAAGCTCAGGTCATCATTGAACAGGCTAATAAACAAAAAGCCCAGATCCTTGATGATGCAAAAGCTGACGCAGAGCAGGAACGTAACAGAATCGTAGCGCAAGCTCAGGCAGAAATTGATGCCGAACGTAAGCGTGCTCGGGAAGAGTTACGTAAGCAGGTCGCTATGCTGGCTATCGCAGGTGCCGAGAAAATCATCGAACGTTCCGTGGATGAAGCTGCTAACAGCGACATCGTTGATAAACTGGTCGCTGAACTGTAAGGAGGGAGGGGCATGTCTGAATTCGCTACTGTAGCTCGCCCCTACGCCAAAGCAGCTTTTGACTTTGCTGTGGAAAAACAATCGCTCGAACATTGGCAGAATATGCTGGTGTTCACAGCTGAGGTGACTCGTAATGAGCAAGTTGGTGAACTGCTTTCCGGTTCATTGGCATCGGAAACGTTAGCCAATACTTTCATCGCAATTTGCGGTGAACTGGTCGATGAACATGCTCAGAACTTTATTCGTGTTATGGCAGAAAACGGCCGCTTATTGGCGTTACCGGAAGTTTTGCAGCAATTTATTCAATTGCGTGCGTCACTTGAATCAACTGTTGATGTTGAAGTGATTTCTGCTACCGAACTGAGTGAGCAACAGCTGGCTAAAATTTCTGCAGCGATGGATAAACGTCTGTCACGCAAAGTTAAGCTGAATTGCAAAATTGATAAGTCTGTTATTGCTGGTGTGGTAGTCCGCGCAGGTGATTTGGTGATTGATGGCAGTATTCGTGGCCGTTTAGATCGCTTAACAGACGTCTTGCAGTCTTAAGGGGACTGGAGCATATGCAACTGAATTCCACCGAAATCAGCGAACTGATCAAGCAGCGCATTGCTCAGTTCAATGTAGTGAGTGAAGCTCACAATGAAGGTACGATTGTATCCGTTAACGACGGTATCATTCGTATTCACGGTTTAGCCGAAGTTATGCAGGGTGAAATGATCGCACTGCCTGGCAATCGTTATGCAATCGCATTAAACCTGGAGCGCGACTCCGTGGGTGCGGTTGTGATGGGTCCGTATGCTGATTTAGCAGAAGGCATGAAGGTTAAATGTACTGGCCGTATTCTTGAAGTACCTGTTGGTCGTGGTTTGCTTGGTCGTGTAGTGAACACTCTGGGCGAACCAATTGATGGTAAAGGCCCTGTTGAGCATGATGGTTTCTCTGCTGTCGAAATGATTGCTCCAGGCGTTATCGATCGTCAATCCGTAGATCAGCCGGTACAGACAGGTTATAAATCTGTTGACGCCATGATCCCTATCGGTCGTGGTCAACGTGAACTGATTATCGGTGACCGTCAAACGGGTAAAACTGCACTGGCTATTGATGCAATCATTAACCAGCGTGATTCAGGCATTAAATGTGTTTATGTTGCAGTTGGTCAGAAAGCTTCTACTATTGCGAACGTTGTTCGTAAATTAGAAGAGCATGGTGCTCTTGCTAATACTATCGTAGTGGTTGCGACTGCTTCAGAATCTGCTGCATTGCAATATCTGGCACCATATTCTGGTTGTGCAATGGGCGAATATTTCCGCGATCGCGGTGAAGATGCGCTGATTGTTTATGATGATTTATCTAAGCAAGCTGTTGCTTATCGTCAAATTTCTTTGTTGCTCCGACGTCCACCAGGACGTGAAGCATTCCCTGGTGATGTTTTCTATCTGCACTCCCGTTTGTTGGAACGTGCTGCGCGTGTTAACGCTGAATATGTAGAAAAATTCACTAATGGCGAAGTGAAAGGTAAAACAGGTTCTCTGACAGCTCTGCCTATCATTGAGACTCAGGCAGGGGACGTATCAGCATTCGTACCAACAAACGTTATTTCAATTACTGATGGTCAGATCTTCTTAGAATCCAGCTTGTTCAACGCGGGCATTCGTCCAGCAGTTAATCCAGGGATCTCTGTATCCCGTGTAGGTGGTGCTGCTCAGACTAAGATCGTGAAGAAATTGTCTGGTGGTATTCGTACTGCTCTGGCTCAGTATCGTGAACTGGCAGCATTTTCTCAGTTTGCTTCAGACCTTGATGATGCAACTCGTAAGCAGTTGGATCATGGTCAGAAAGTAACTGAATTGCTGAAACAGAAACAGTATGCTCCGATGTCTGTTGCACAACAGTCACTGTCTCTGTTTTCTGCGGAACGTGGTTATCTGGAAGATGTCGAAATCGCTAAGATTATTGATTTCGAGTCTGCGCTGCTTGCGTATGCCAGCCGTGAACATGCTGATCTTCTGAAAGAGATTGACCAGTCTGGTGGTTACAATGAAGAGATCGAAGCGAAGCTGAAAGCTCTGCTCGATTCTTTCAAAGCAACTCAGTCCTGGTAACACTATTCGGCCCGGTTTAATTAAACATGGGCCGTCTGGTTAATGAGGAGAATCAGGAATGGCCGGCGCAAAAGAAATACGTACCAAGATCGCCAGCGTGCAAAACACGCAAAAAATCACTAAAGCGATGGAGATGGTTGCTGCGTCCAAAATGCGTAAAACGCAGGATCGCATGGCGGCCAGCCGTCCTTATGCAGAAACCATACGCAGCGTGATTGGTCACCTTGCGTTAGGTAATCTGGAATATAAACATCCGTACCTTGAAGAACGTGAAACTAAACGTGTCGGGTATCTGGTTGTTTCTACCGATCGTGGCTTGTGCGGTGGTTTGAATACTAATTTGTTCAAAAAACTACTGTTGGACATGAAAAGTTGGTCTGATAAAGGTGCCCAGTGTGATCTGGCACTTATCGGCTCTAAGGCTGTTTCTTTCTTTGCATCTGTTGGGGGCAATATTGTTGCTCAGGTTACAGGCATGGGAGATAACCCTTCACTGTCCGAATTGATCGGGCCGGTTAATATCATGTTGCGGGCATACGATGAAGGACGTCTGGATAAATTGTATGTGGTGACAAACAAGTTCATCAATACAATGTCTCAGGAACCGACTATTACTCAGTTATTGCCTCTGCCTGCCGGAGATGATGAAACACTGAAGAAGAAATCCTGGGATTATTTATACGAACCTGATCCTAAGGCGTTGCTGGATATACTACTGCGTCGTTATGTAGAGTCGCAAGTTTATCAGGGCGTTGTTGAAAACCTGGCTAGTGAGCAGGCCGCAAGAATGGTGGCGATGAAAGCCGCGACTGATAATGGTGGCAGCCTGATCAAAGAGCTGCAGTTGGTTTATAACAAAGCTCGTCAGGCCAGCATAACTCAGGAGTTGACCGAGATTGTCTCGGGTGCTTCCGCGGTTTAACAGCTAGGTTTACGAATTACGTAGAGGATTCAAGATGGCTACTGGAAAGATTATCCAGGTAATCGGCGCCGTGGTGGACGTCGAATTCCCTCAAGATGCTGTACCAAAAGTATACGATGCACTTGAGGTTCAAAACGGCGAAGCTAAGCTGGTGCTGGAAGTTCAGCAGCAGTTAGGCGGCGGCGTTGTTCGTTGTATTGCAATGGGTACTTCTGATGGCTTAAGCCGTGGTTTAAGTGTGACTGACTTAGGTCACCCAATCGAAGTTCCAGTTGGTAAAGCGACACTGGGTCGCATCATGAACGTATTGGGTGAACCAATCGACATGAAAGGCGATATCGGTGAAGAAGAGCGTTGGGCTATTCACCGTCCGGCTCCAAGCTACGAAGAGTTATCTAACTCTCAAGAGTTGCTGGAAACGGGTATCAAAGTAATGGACCTGATTTGTCCATTCGCCAAGGGTGGTAAAGTTGGTCTATTTGGTGGTGCGGGTGTAGGTAAAACCGTAAACATGATGGAGCTTATCCGTAACATTGCGATTGAACACTCAGGTTACTCCGTATTTGCCGGTGTAGGTGAGCGTACCCGTGAAGGTAACGACTTCTACCACGAAATGACAGATTCTAACGTACTGGATAAAGTATCTCTGGTATATGGTCAGATGAATGAGCCACCAGGAAACCGTCTGCGTGTTGCGCTGACTGGCCTAACAATGGCTGAGAAATTCCGTGATGAAGGCCGTGATGTTCTGTTGTTCGTTGATAACATTTATCGTTATACCTTAGCAGGAACAGAAGTGTCTGCACTGCTGGGCCGTATGCCATCAGCGGTAGGTTATCAGCCAACGTTGGCGGAAGAAATGGGTGTTCTGCAAGAACGTATTACTTCCACCAAAACCGGTTCTATCACTTCTGTACAGGCTGTTTACGTACCTGCGGATGACTTGACTGACCCATCTCCAGCGACGACTTTTGCCCACTTGGACGCAACCGTAGTACTGAGCCGTCAGATTGCTTCTCTGGGGATTTACCCGGCGGTTGATCCACTGGATTCTACTAGCCGTCAGCTTGATCCATTGGTTGTTGGTCAAGAGCACTATAACGTTGCTCGTGGTGTTCAGTCTATCCTGCAACGTTATCAGGAACTGAAAGATATTATCGCTATTCTGGGTATGGATGAACTGTCAGAAGACGATAAGTTGGTAGTTGCACGAGCTCGTAAGATCCAGCGCTTCCTGTCTCAGCCATTCTTCGTTGCAGAAGTCTTTACTGGTTCACCAGGTAAGTTCGTTTCCCTGAAAGATACTATCCGTGGTTTTAAAGGTATCTTAGAAGGTGACTATGACCACCTACCAGAACAAGCGTTCTACATGGTAGGTACCATCGAAGAAGCTGTGGAAAAAGCGAAAAAACTTTAATACGGCTGACCGGAGGTTGATATGGCTGCAATGACTTACCATTTGAATGTTGTCAGTGCTGAGAGCCGGATGTTTGAAGGCTTGGTACAAAAAATTCAGGTGACAGGTAGTGAAGGTGAACTGGGTATTTACCCAGGACATGCACCACTACTTACTGCCATAAAACCTGGCATGGTACGTATTGTTAAGCAGTTCGGTGAAGAAGAGGTTATTTACCTTTCTGGGGGTATCCTTGAGGTACAACCGAGCGGCGTTATCGTACTAGCTGACACTGCGATCCGTGGTAAAGATTTGGATGAAGCTAAGGCGTTGGAATCTAAGCGTAAAGCTGAAGAACGCATCCGTAATTCTCACGGTGATGTTGACTATGCTCAGGCATCAGCTGAATTGTCTAAAGCGATTGCAAAACTTCGGGTAATCGAGTTGACAAAAAAGGCAATGTAATACAGGCAGTTAAAGAAAAGAAGCCAGTTGGTGTGAGCTAACTGGCTTTTTTGTATTGCGAAATATGTAGTAATTTATCTCGCAAACAGGTTTACTTTTTTTATCTTAAATTGGAGTTATCAGGTTTCTTATGTCTAACAGTGCAAGAAGTGTTGTTATCCTTGCTGCGGGTAAAGGAACCCGCATGTATTCTGATCTCCCTAAAGTTTTACACTTGCTGGCAGGTAAACCTATGGTTCAGCATGTGATTGATACTGCAATGGTATTGGGTGCTAAAAATGTTCATTTGGTGTATGGGCATGGTGGTGATCTGATGAAGCAGACCCTTTCTGAACAAAAGTTGAATTGGGTATTACAAGAGGAACAGTTAGGGACAGGTCACGCAATGCTGCAGGCAGCGCCACATTTTACTGATGATGAAGATATTCTGATGCTGTATGGCGATGTACCTCTTATTGGTACAGATACCCTTGAGCGTCTGTTGGCGGCTAAACCTGAAGGTGGTATTGGTTTACTGACAGCAATTCTGGATAATCCAACGGGTTATGGTCGTATTATTCGTGAAGACGGGGATGTGACTGGAATCATTGAGCAAAAAGACGCAACTGATGAGCAGCGCAAAATTAATGAAATTAACACAGGTATTTTGGTTGCTAATGGTGGCGATTTAAAACGTTGGTTATCCCAATTGGATAACAACAATGTTCAGGGTGAATATTACATTACTGATGTGATTGCTTTGGCCTATAAAGAAGGTCAAAAAATTGAAGCGGTACATCCAAGACGTTTGAGTGAAATGGAAGGTGTGAATAACCGCCTACAGCTTTCCGCTCTTGAACGTATTTATCAATCTGAACAGGCAGAAAAATTATTGCTGGCTGGTGTTATGCTGCTAGACCCTACCCGTTTTGATTTACGTGGCACGTTGGCCTATGGCCATGATGTAGTTATTGATACTAATGTTATTATCGAAGGCAATGTAACTCTCGGAAATAATGTACAGATTGGCACAGGTTGCGTACTGAAGAACTGCATTATTGGTGATGATTCTGTTCTTAGTCCATATACAGTCATTGAAGATTCTGAAATGGGGGTTGGTTGTACTGTTGGACCTTTTGCCCGTTTACGTCCCGGCTCTAAACTTGCTGAAAAAGCCCATGTAGGGAATTTCGTTGAAATGAAGAAATCTTATCTGGGTAAAGGTTCTAAGGCGGGACATCTAACTTATCTTGGTGATACTGATATTGGTAGTGATGTAAACATTGGTGCAGGTACTATTACCTGTAACTACGATGGCGCTAATAAATTCAAAACTATTATTGGCGATAACGTTTTTGTTGGTTCTGATACCCAACTTGTTGCTCCAGTGACAATTGCTAACGGCGCTACAATTGGTGCGGGGACGACAGTGACGAAAAATGTTGCTGAAGATGAACTGGTAGTAAGCAGAACTAAGCAAACGCATATTCAGGGTTGGAAACGCCCTGTTAAGAAAAAATAAAATAATAATCCCCACTCTACAGGCTCGGGGACCGGCAAAGCCGGAAAACAATCAGGCTCGTGACATTATAAAGGGCTTTCATCAGCCCTGTTTTTAGGAATAAAACTGATGTGTGGAATTGTTGGTGCAGTAGCACAACGAGATATTGCTGAAATCCTGATTGAAGGGCTTCGTCGTTTGGAATACCGTGGTTACGACTCCGCTGGGTTGGCGGTTGTTGATAACGAAAAGAATATGCTCCGCCTACGTGAAGTCGGTAAGGTGCAAATGCTAGCTGATGAGGTTGATAAACAACCAGTCCTTGGTGGGACAGGTATTGCGCACACCCGTTGGGCTACACATGGTGAACCGAACGAGAAGAATGCTCATCCGCATATTTCCGATTATATTGCTGTTGTTCACAACGGCATTATTGAAAACTATGAAGAATTGCGGGTTCAATTAATTGAGCGTGGTTATTCATTTATATCGGATACTGACACAGAAGTTATTGCTCACCTTGTTCATTGGGAGCAAAAACAGAGTGGTACCTTGCTAGAGGCTGTCCAGCGTGTTATCCCCCAGCTTCGTGGTGCTTATGGCGCAGTTATCATGGATAGCCGTGATCCCGGAGCAGTAATCGCTGCAAGATCGGGTAGTCCTTTGGTTATTGGTTTGGGTGTGGGGGAAAACTTCCTTGCGTCTGATCAATTGGCGCTGTTGCCTGTTACTCGTCGTTTTATCTTCCTTGAAGAAGGCGATATTGCTGAAGTAACCCGTCGTACCGTGCGTATTTTTAATATTCACGGGGAGCCAATTGAACGGGAACATATTGAATCTAATATTCAATATGATGCTGGTGACAAAGGTATTTATCGTCACTATATGCAAAAAGAGATCTATGAACAGCCAATGGCAATCAAAAGTACTTTGGAAAAGCGCTTAGGTTATGGACAAGTAGATCTGTCTGAACTTGGCCCTAATGCAGCTGAATTATTATCCAAAGTAGAACATATTCAGATTGTTGCCTGTGGTACATCCTATAACGCAGGTATGGTTTCCCGTTATTGGTTTGAAGCATTGGCCGGTATTCCTTGTGATGTAGAAATTGCCTCTGAATTTCGTTACCGCAAATCGGCACGTCGTCCGGGAAGCTTATTAATTACATTGTCTCAATCAGGTGAAACCGCAGATACATTGGCAGCCTTGCGTTTATCTAAAGAACTTGGATATCTCACATCGTTGACAGTCTGTAACGTAGCGGGTTCTTCTTTAGTCCGTGAATCTGATTTTGCACTGATGACTAAGGCTGGTGCTGAAATTGGTGTTGCTTCAACGAAAGCTTTCACAACCCAACTGACAGTGTTGCTGATGCTGGTGGCTTATCTTGGACGCTTAAACGGTGTTGATGTAGAGCAGGAGCAAGAAATTGTTCATGCATTACATGCACTGCCGAGCCGCATTGAAAGCATGTTGTCGAAGGATAAAATTATCGAGGCGCTGGCGGAAGATTTTTCTGATAAACACCACGCTTTGTTCCTTGGCCGTGGTGATCAATATCCGATAGCGGTTGAAGGGGCACTGAAATTAAAAGAAATTTCTTACATTCATGCTGAGGCTTATGCAGCAGGTGAATTGAAACATGGTCCATTGGCACTGATTGATGCAGACATGCCTGTTATCATTGTGGCTCCAAACAATGAACTATTGGAAAAACTGAAATCCAATATTGAAGAAGTACGAGCCCGTGGTGGATTGTTATATGTATTTGCGGATCAGGATGCCGGTTTTACGGACAGCGAAGGAATGAAGATTATCCCATTACCGCATGTTGAAGAACTGATTGCACCAATATTTTATACCGTTCCACTGCAACTACTCTCCTATCATGTTGCTTTGATTAAAGGGACTGATGTTGATCAGCCTCGTAACTTGGCTAAATCAGTAACTGTAGAATAGTCGTTTTATAAGTAATAAGTTGAAATAAGCCTCTGTACATTAAAAATACAGAGGCTTTTTTTTGGTCTGAAAAAAATTTTCATTATTTTCTTGCTGATAAAAACGAACTGCATTATTGCTATATTATAACATTACATTTGTGGCGAAGTTATGAAACCAAATATCCATCCAAACTACCGGGTAGTTGTATTTCACGATACCAGTACTAATGCCTACTTTACAGTTGGTTCCACTATCCGTACTGAGCGGACAATTACCTTGAATGGAGAAGAGTATCCGTATGTGACAGTTGATGTATCATCGGAATCACATCCTTTCTACACAGGTAAGCAGAAAACTTTATCTCAGGAAGGCAGCACAGCACGATTCCAGAAAAAATTTGGGCGTTTTATTGGCAATAAATAAATTGAAGGATCATAAAAATGCAGGTGTTAAGTTCACTTAAAACGGCGAAAACCCGTCACCCAGATTGCAAAATCGTACGACGTCGTGGCCGGTTGTATGTTATTTGTAAATCCAATCCACGTTTTAAAGCAGTTCAGGGGAAGAAAAAGAAGCGTTGATACTTAATGCTAATGGTAGAACTCGCAGCTTATAACTGCGGGTTTTCTGCCCTTGTTTAACCATTTGGAAAATAGTTAGCATGAGATTTATTTGGGAAGAGAATTACATGACTTAGGTAGATAAGCTGTATTTTTTGTAAAGTAAAACTTCATGAGATATTGATTGCACGGTACAAAATTAAACATTTAGTTGTCTGCTATTGCTACAGATTTTTCCCTCAAAAGTAGTTCGTTATTTATGCTTTTTAATGTGTTTCATTGTAAATCACCATTCTGGTCATTTTTTGACACCCGAATATAGCCAATCTTTTCCATATGTAACCCTGCTGAGTACCAATGAGAGACTACCCTTTCGGAAATTTCACAGAATAGTGAGTTTTGAAAAATCTTCTATATCAGGAGATGTATCAGCTTTTAACCCAGATGGAATGAGTGTAGCTGAGGTAAGTAATCTACCTGATTCTTGTGATATTTCTGGCAAATGGCAATATATAAATGGTGCTATTGTTCCGCGTAAGTACACAAAGGTCGAGTTAATGGCTCAAGCAGAGAGACGTAAAGAAGAATTGCTATCCCTCGCCAGCAATAGTATTGCCTCTTTACAGGATGCCGTTGATCTAGATGAAGCAACTCTGGAAGAGATAGAACAACTCAAAGACTGGAAAAAATACCGAATACAAGCAAACCGCATTGATCCCACCATAGCACCAGATATTGGGTGGCCCGCACAACCAGTATAAATAATATAGGCCCGCAGTTCACAAACCGCAGGCCTTTTTCTATCCTAGTTTTTAGGACAATCAATAAGTGCTTATTTGATGCGTCAGGCTTCACTGGAATGAAGAAAATACCAAATCATATTAACTGAATTGATACTTCAAAAACATCGGACTGGCCAACATAGCCAATCATAACTGAAAAAAGACCGGAGACAGAATAATGCCCGGTCTTGACAATTTTATCATTCTGGTACTTGTGGCCAATCAATATCTGGGGTTATTGAAGTATCGACACGACTCAGTAATACCAAATACTTCTTCCAGGCAAGTAATAACGCTTTCTCTGCGTCTGAGGCCATTTCAGTCTCAACAGCATATTGTAATAAAGTCATAGCTTCATTAGCGTGTTGGCGAAGAGTGGCTCGTTGTAGTTCTACTTGTTCAATCTGACTGTTTTTTTGGGCTTCGATATCTGTTACCCATTTTTCGTCATCCCATTTATCAAAATCGGTAGCGGGTTGTTTAAATGTCAGTATTTCTGGTAATTCACCTAGTTCAATAATTTCCTGCTGTTTCCCAGTTTGGGTGTTGTAAGCTATTTTTCCGCGATAATCTGGTACAATCAACCAGTTGGTTAAATCAGATGAACGGCAGATGACATACCCCTCTTGGGGATCAGGTGGTGCGTCTGTGCAGGAATTGGCAGGAAGACCAATACCAACGGAAAGATGTTCATCAGTACTGTTTAGATATTCCAGTGTAATCGCATCGTAATTAAACACAACGATACTTCCGGTACTGATGGCAATATTATTTTTATCCAGTACAGCCTTATTCATCAGGCAATCCTCACAATGTAATTAAATGCTACGTTTCGCGGACGTGTTTCTGTTCCTGTTGAAGCAAGAATCGCATCGTCCATATAACCGGAACCACCATTTCCAATTCCGGTAGCGATACCCAATCCACGGCCATCAAATCCGTAGTTAGCATCTTTGGTGACACTATTGAGAATACAGCTCGGTGTACCCAAACCATCAGCTCCAGCATTTGAGTTAGACCACATTCGACTAAGCCTATGATTATGTGGAGCAATATCAGCCAATTGATTGGAAAGTAGATATCGACCAACATCCACCCCACGTCCATCATCCCAGCCACGGATAAATTCACCCCGTAAATCAGGTAATCTACCACTAGGATAAACTTCTGCTAATTTTGGATATAAGGATTTATCAAAGATTGCTCCATTACATTTTACCCATCCATTTGGTGGTATGTTAGTCGGCCAAGGAAGAGGTATTCCCACCGGGATTTCTTCGAGTACAGATGTACTCATTATGCTGCCCTTACAATATAGTTAAATGCTAAGTTACGTGGCCTTGATACCCCGATGTAACCTGCATTGGTAGTCCAGGTTGTTGCTGAACCTACAGATCTGGCTCTTAGTGGAATACCGTTAGGTTGTGGTTGAGGAGTATCCCACTGTAACTTTATGCGCTCATTGAGCGAGAAATTAACAACATTATCAGCAGGCTGACCAGCAATTTCCTGTAGTAAATAAGAACCTTCCTGCCATACCAATAATGGACGAGATGGATCGACTCCACGCCCAGCATCCCAACCACGGATAAATTCACCACGCAAATCGGGCAAATTACCACTGGGATAAGCCTTGGCTAACTCCGGAAATTTCGACTTATCAAAGGCCGCCCCATTACACGGAACCCATCCTTCCGGTGGTATTTCAGTCGGCCAGGGAAGTGGCACACCGACCGGAATTAGCTTTTCCAATAAACCAAGGTTTTTCACAAAAGCATTTTTGTCAGGGATATCCGCTCCGTTTTGGTTTTTTGCCAATTTACTATTAGCATTATCATAAGCTGCTTTTACTGCTTTGGGTGTTGCCGCTGTGGTTTCATCATTACTATTAGTCGCACTATTAAGTTTTGTAAAACCTTTCTCTGTCAACGTAGCATCTGGGTGATTGCGGCTTTTTTCATGTTTCAGAATTGAACTATCTACATATTCACGAGTTGCCAGAACTATAGAGGGATCAATTTTCAGTGTTACTGAATCAGTATTACTGATAATTAAGATCATTCTGACAGTTTGTGTTCTACCCGAACCTTCCTGTAATTGTGGTTTATAAGTTTCCGGGCAGTTTGCCACCGCAATCAAGTTACCTTCACTGTCAAACAGACCAATTTCACGCATCCACCAGCCCCCCTCACCTTCAGGGATAATCTGTTCGGCAATAATTTGGTTGGTGTTTACCGGGTCGACACTCAATGTATTAATTGCGGCCCGACGCTTTTCATTAACTAGCTGTGTCTGATTAACGTCAGGATCAGGTAATTTACCGCCTCCATCACCAACAGCCATGTGAGTAATATCGACTTTTGTTCCCAAAGCAGCAGCATTTGCCAGCTTAGCCGCTCCCAGTTTGGTTAAAATTGCAAAGTATTTCATGGTGAAACCCTCAATGTATCTGTATCGATCAAATGAATTGCTGCCCCTAAAGGAGCATTGTCGCTAGTTGTGATGACGTCAGGGATATATTGGTAAACAGTGAGATCATCTCCACTATAACTTGTCGCAGCGCAATAAAATTCGCCCTTAACATCCAAATTGATTGACAAACCTATCAGATGACGACTAACAGGCTTGGCATCAGAAATTAACCGTTCCAGCTCTAAAAAAGTTTCTTCGGTGATGCCGTTTTCCTGTACCCCTATCGCCAATCGGAATGTGCCTGGTGTTTCATTGTTCTCCCACCATTCCTTTATTTGAATGAGATAGCCTAACGGTTCTACCACGCGACGGACGGCACCAATGGTTCCTTTATGTTTGTGCAGAAACATCGAGTTTTTTATAACTTCCCGCTTAGTACTCACCGACCAGTTTTCATCCCAACGATCAACCGACCACGCCCATGCGAGATAGGGTAAAAACTCTGGAGGGCAAGTGTCAGGATTCCAGAGTTTACGGAGTCGTCGTACTTCTATATTTTGCAGTTGCGAACATGCTTTAGCAGCAGCCAACTCCAAAACGGTAGAACCTGTTGGTAACAGGCGGTCATTCATCATAACCTCCCACTATTGGATCTGGCTTAGAGCAATCAGAAGTTTGAATTTTACTCAGCTCTAATTTTTTACCAGTGCAGTAAGGAGCTTGATCTTTACACAGAATTATATCCTTCGTCGGAGCTTTCAATTCCACCTGTTTCACCCCAGTTACATGCAGTGCGGCATAGATGGCGGATAACCGAATATCTTTCCCTAACTTATGTTGATCTAGCACGTACTTATCCATATTTTCTTGAGCTAATTTACGGATAGGCTCAGACTCAGGTGTCCGCTCAAGATAGAGCACAGCATCAATCTGATATTCCATTATTTTGGCTGGTTGCACTTTTACCCGATCAGCAACCGGTCTGACATCTTCGTCATTAAGTGCTATAACCACTTTATCCAGTAAGTCTTGTGAAGGTATACCGTTATGTGTTTCATCTTCCTTATCGTCCTTATCTTTTTCCCATATCCATTTCTGTGACAAAATAGTGACGGTTACATTAGCCGGTGATGGACTGATGACAGAAACATCCGCAACAGTTTGATATTCACCTTTACCTTTTCCGTCACCTTTATTGACACTAATACCTTCATTAACTTTAAGGGCATGATATTCATATGCACCTATCGGCCCTGCAACACTTAGCCCTTCAAAGGCTCTCTGGATACGGTTACGGAAGGTGCTATCAGGCTCCATAACGGCCCGAGTAACGTTATAGTTCGCACCTAATTGGTCTAAATCGCCATTGGTTGCATAGGCCAGCATCACTGCACGAGCCGCTTCATTTACCCGCTGACGCAATATCAATTCTCGGTAAGCATTTTCTTCCAGCAACTTAACCAGAGGTTCGGATTCCAGCTCTAGTGTTCGAGTAATAGCATCTCGTTGTTCTTCAGGATAAAGAGATATTAATTTGGCTTTACGCTCAGCCAATAGTCTTTCATAATCCAGTGGCTCTACTACATCAGGTGGTGGCAGTTGGCTTAGATCTACCAAGTCAATAGTCGGCATTGTTTTACCTCACAGGGATGGATAGAGAAAACACCCCAGGAGACAGCTGATAATGACCGGATATATCTATTGTCATTTTGCCGTCTTGTTGGGTATTTATGGTGATAGCTGTCAGATTAATTCGTGGTTCCCAGCGGCTGATAGCTGTATAACTGGCAGCCATAACTTGCAGACGTAGAGCCGCGTTTTGTGGCCAGTCAATTAATTCGGGTAGCAGAGAACCATAAGTGCGACGTTCTAAACGGCTACCTACGGGGGTTAGTAAGATATCGCTGACAGACTGGCGTACATGTTCCAAATCTGTCAGGCTACGACCGGTTTGCCGGTTCATTCCAAGATACATCATTATACTGGACCTCCTGTTGTCGCACCGCCTGCCATGACGCCGGAGTGTTGGTGAGAATGTAAGGTCACACCATTAGAACTGAGTTTTCCGCCTGTGTTTTCAACATCACCTTCCAATTTAATTTTTGACGCTTTCAGACCCATTTCTTTTCCTGCTTTTAGTCCAATCTCGTTTTTTGAGTCCAATCCAATTTTATTAAGTGCTTCTAGTCCAATCTCGTTTTTTGAATTCAATCCAATTTTGTTGTACGATTCCAATCCAACTTTGTTGTATCCATTTATCCCAATTTCGTTGTACGACTCCAATCCAATTTTGTTGTATGCCTTTAGTGTTATATTCGTTGCCTCAAGTGTTATGGAATTTGCAGCTTTCACACTGGCAGTCTTAATACCTTTTACCACTAAAGCACCAAATTTCGGCTCATACTCCATTACAGCCCCATCGGGGAAAGCAATATGAACAGCTTGTTCAGAACGAGGCGGTGATGCCAGAGATTGATCAGAATAAATGGCCGGTAATCCACCATCAGGAAAATCAATATGGTCAGTTTCTGTAGGGAGAGTCGATGGCTCTGGAAATTGATTAGAATAAACAGCCGGTAATACAAAGGATGTGGTCAATTCACCGCCAACAGATAATAGCAAAACTTGCTCACCACGGCTGGGAGCCCACCAAGTACGGGAATTACCCGCTCGCATTGTCAACCAAGGTCTCCAGTCAGTTTCGAGATTACCTGTCGCAATTCGACACATTCCTCGCTGAGTATCTACCTCGGTAACAACACCAGTTCTGATCAGGTTACGTAATAAGCGTAGAAGTTCTGTTAGTTGTGTATCCATATTCGGAAAAATGCCATGTAGGTAGTTATGGGTTTATGTTTGGAAGAATGACATTAAAGGTAGCGGTAGACATTAAAGACGAATTGTAGGAAAGGTCAGACAAATTTCTTGGAAGGTAAAGACTATAACAATATGAATTAAAAAGCCTTTTCCTTAAAGGGAAAGGCTTTTTAATAATCTGTAGGTGGTTTTTCTATCAACGCTTAATGCAGTAATCTAAGGAATTCCAATGTTGTATTGTCTAATCGTATGCTGGATATAAGATACTAAAGGTAAGCTGATTACAGATAATTCTTGCTCGAATGTCGAAAACAATACAGTTACAATTTTTTTCCAGAATATCCTGTAAAATGCGGATAGGTTTTATTTGCTCTTAAAAGGCCAGTAGATCAAGCCATACTCCTGGCAACGCTGGTAAAAATAGAGTGATAATCCTTTGAAAAAACAATCAAACTAACACTACCATAAATGGCATGGTTGTATTCACGCCCATTCGTTACCTTTAATCCCAGAGTTGCAGAATAGGTTTTGTTGCAGTTGGCATAATTTCAGGCATTTCAACTTCAGTGCCATGTGGCAGGATTACGCTATATTCAGATTCGGACAATTCCGGAAATTTTTTAAATATCAATTCAACCAATCCTGGATTAGCTTCTAAAACACGTTCAGTCATACCCTGAGTTCGGCCATAGTGGCGCCAGCACAAGGCATCAACAGTATCATTTTGCTGTGCAATTATTTTCATTAGGTAATCTCTATTACAAGAAATATTGTTAAATTAGAGTACCATGGTGTGCCAATAAAAGAGGGGAAACAATGAAACAACATTGTTAGAGCCATAGTACAAATGAAAAGCAAGAAGCCACTTTTCAGTGGCTAATTTTTCAATACAATCATAACCAACTTAGAAACTCTAGATTATTTATCATACAAAAACTCCACATGCGTACTGTTTATTTGTCGCATTTATTCTTCACGTGTTTCGTGACAATTAATAAGTTGTTTCGTAAGTGGCGTCGATAATTCTGCAATCCAAGTCAAAGCTAGCTCTTTATCTTCAATATGATTACATTCACAGCTTATTGCCATTCTGGCAATAAAATTAATACGTTGCGCTATTACTGATTCCATAAGAAAGTCCACTGACAAACTTACCCCCGTATAACATAACTGTATATAAGGACAGTACACCTTGATTAGAAAAAATTAAAGGGATTTTTTATCTTTTTTAAGAACTATATTTGATAGTGTTAATATATTAATTATTGTTTTTATTGAAATAATTAATGATTAAAAAGGTTTCTTTCCTATCACAATCCGTTGTAATTAATAAGTTTTTCTTATTTTATTACTTAGAAGATTTTTGCTATTTATTTAGATTGTATAGTTTCACAAAGTATATAGATTGAAATTTAGATGCCCATGATGCAATATCATTCGTTGGATCTAGTAAATTTATTTGGAATCACTATAGCTCTTTAATTAGAGAGAGTTGTGGAGAAGAAAAACTCACTAAACTGTACTTTAAATGAAAAAAAATGTAACTGAGATAAAAATGGGTGCAGATAGTGGAGGAAAACAAGCTATCGAACGCCTTGTTAGTGCATATGGGTTTAAATCACGTCAAGCACTAAGCGACCATCTAGGTGTGTCTAAAAGCACAATGGCAAACCGGTACTTAAGAGATAGCTTTCCAGCAGATTGGGTTATTCAATGCAACCTTGAAACCAATGCTTCATTGTTATGGCTAAGCACAGGGCAAGGAGACATGTTCCCTGATGGAGAAAAGAAAAAGGAGTCTTTAGAAAACATTATCACTCCGACAATACAGCGGGTTAAATTAGTTGGTGGAAAGTTGAACGCTGACAACCCTGTGACTTTAGATACTCAACTTATTGCCAGAGAAATAAGAAAACCTCTCATTGTAGATAACAATAACACTTGGTATTTGTTGGATACAAAAGAACCTGATGTTCAGGATGGTTTATGGTTAATTGATATTGAAGGAATGCATAGTATTAAAAAGATCACAAAAATCCCGGTCGGTAAAATCAGGGTATGTGATAATGATGTGACCTTTGATTGTGCAATTGATGAGATTAACTTCATTGGTCGAGTTTACCTGATGATTTCCAGGTACTGAAAGTTTTTTTCATTGTCGATAAATTAATTTTTTCAGATATGTAAATCCATGCTTGATGGCAATCTGTTGTCTAAGTAAACGTTTAGTTAGCTGAACCTAAAATATTAAGTTGATCGGTAATCTGTTTTATTTACCGGAAAATATTTATATATCGTGGATAACGATGTGTTGTAGATCAATGATAATTGTTTCCGCGAATGGCCTTTAGCCAACAATCTTGCGGCCTGTTGCTGTTCAGCAAATGAGAATGATACAGGTCTGCCACCTATTCTTCCCTGAGCACGAGCAGCTATTAATCCTGCATTTGTTCTTTCAACGATCAATTCCCGTTCCATTTCAGCCAGTGCACTCATAACGTGAAAGAAAAACCTCCCCATAGAGGTACTAGTATCAATACTGTCAGTCAGGCTTTGAAAATGAATACCACGTTCACTTAAATCAGAAATTAAAGTAACCATATTTTTTACGCTACGTCCCAGTCGATCAAGTTTCCAAACAACTAAAGTATCCCCTTTTTTAAGTTGCTTTAAAGCTCGTTTTAAACCTGGTCTGTTGGCTGTTTTTCCACTGATTTTATCCTCAAAAATCTGCTCACAATTTATACTTATCAGAGCGTTTCGCTGTAAATCACTGTTTTGGTCATTTGTTGACACCCTGACATAACCAATCTTCGCCATGTTTAATCCTGTTTAATACCAATAGGAGACTATTCTTATAGAAATTATCACGTATTAGAGAATTTTGAAAAACCTTGGTTTGATGGAAACAGTAAATTTAGCGAAAAATGCGGTGCCTAATAGCAGGAAAGTGAATGGAAAGGTGTTGTCTGGGGATATCAATATTACGTCTCAGGATATCTTTGATGGGCAAGCAGTCACTATCCCTGAAAAAATCAATTTGAATGATTACAAAACACCAGGTGTTTATGTTCAATATGCCAACGCCTCAGCAGAATCTGGTACTAATTATCCTGAACCTCTGGCCGGTTCGCTTATTGTGTTGAAAGCTGCGGGGATCATTCAACGCTATTTTGTTTATAACAGCAGCCGGATATATACTCGCTCCTTAAATGACATCGGAGTATGGACATCTTGGGCTAGGGAATATAATACACTGAATAAACCGACTGCCGTAGATATTGGGGTTTATACACAAACGGAATCCGACTCTCGATATATTACAGGAATCCGTAAGATAAATGGTAAGGCTCTATCCAGAGATATCGATATTACTTCTCAAGACATATTTAATGGGCAAGCTATTTATTTAGGTGATAAAGCGAATTTAGATAATTACAAAATACCAGGGGTTTATTATCAAGATTATAATGTTCATGCCCAAAATGGTGCTAATTATCCTGAGCAACTTGCTGGTTCTCTTATTGTGTTGAAAGCTGCGGGGATTATTCAACGCTATTTTGTTTATAACAGCAGCCGGATATATACTCGTAGCCAATATAATGATTTACCATGGACTCCTTGGACTAGGGAATATAATACATCAAATCCCCCTTCTGTTGGAAATTTGGGCGTATATACAAAAGAAGAATGCAATAGTCTTTACATTTCTAACATCCGCCTTGGTGTTGAAGTACAAATAGGAGCTGGTGGTGTGTTGGAATATCACGGCCCTAATGTGTTAACTGGGTTTTATAATAGAGATAGGGATTATTCCGCTGAGACGTTATATTGGAGTCCTATTCAATTTCTTAAAAATGGTCAATGGATCACTATTGTACGAGGATAAAAATAATGAATTTGGTAAATCTTGGCCCATTTAAGCAATATATACCTGACAGTGAAGACGCTGTACAGTTTGCTCTTTATCTTCAGGATAAGCAAGGTAATGATTGGTATACATCTCAAAATCAATTCTCAACAGAAACATTAAAGATTATGTATGATAATAATGGTCTCATTCGTGCAATAACGACGGATGTATCTAAATTTGCACCGCTTGGTTTTTCTGTTGCAGAAATTAATAAGAATGATGTGCCTAAAGAGTTTGACGAAAACACCAATGAAAAATGGGTATTTGATGGTTATAAAATATTTCCTTATGTCGCAACTAAAGAAGAATTAATTAGGAAAGCAGAACATGAAAGAATTCAGTTACTAGTTAAATCTAATAATATTATAGTTCCATTACAAGATGCCATTGATTTAAATATAGCGACAGAAGAAGAAAAAAACATTCTATTGGAATGGAAAAAATACCGAATAATGCTTAGTCGAGTTGATATTTCAACCGCACCAGAAATTGTCTGGCCAATTCCACCATTATCGTAGCTTATAAAAATGACCGGGGTTAGGATAACTCCCGGTCTTAATAAATTTATTGTAGTATCTTCAGTCACTTATTCAATAACAGAAGCCAGTGAAGTATTAACCTTGCTCAGTAATACCATATATTATCAGTGTGTTTGAATGTCAACATTTCCGAGTGATTTTTTATTGTTCAAGGACTTTGATACTATAGGCTATTTTTACAAGATAATCAGATATCTATTATTAGCATGCTAATTTTGCACTATGACAAATAGCATATCCCTATCTTTCGGTAAGTAGCCATTCAACACCAGAGTGTACGGGAATTTCTATACCAATAGTCAGAAATTTTTTACTGTTATCTAAATATTCTCCGGTAACTACATCATAATTAAATACAGTGATATTACCTGGCCCTATAAAAATATTATTTCCATCTAAAATAGTTGTAATCATTATGCTGCTCTCACAATGTAGTTAAATGCGATATTACGCGGACGTACTCGAAAAGCAGATAATCCAACTGCACCACTTGGTACTAATGACGTGCTTGTCGTGTAATACGGGCCACTGCCGGTAGTACTATCTTCAAAATCACTGGCCATAATTTCTGATGGATAAGCACGGGAATACGTATTAACAGGAGGTGATACCAATATCCCCCTATCAGCAGAAGCCGCGTGAACATAAACGCTGGGTAATCGTGTTGAATTTTGTTGTGACAGCAATGCACGTGATTGATCGACCCCACGCCCATCATCCCAGCCGCGAATAAATTCACCACGCAAATCGGGCAAATTACCACTAGGATAAGCCTTGGCTAACTCCGGAAATTTCGACTTATCAAAGGCCGCCCCATTACACGGAACCCATCCTTCCGGTGGTATTTCAGTCGGCCAGGGAAGTGGCACACCGACCGGAATTAGCTGTTCCACCAAACCAACGGATTACATTATTAAAATCATACATTACTTTGATTGTGTCAGGATTAAAGCTTTTCTGGCATTCATACCAGTCTTGGTCGTCTTCTGACTTCAAATAAATGACATTAAAATCTTCAATGATTTTTCTGGCTTGTTTTGAGTCTGGTGTATATTGGGAAAAATTTTTAATGTTTTGCATATATTCATCACCCTACTAAATATTGGATATATTCATCCATATGCCGTTAACCTTTTTCTGTATTGGCCTCGATTTACGGTATCAACTAACTCATTTCTATTTCCATTTATTACAGCAGTAGTGGCATACCCACTTGTGTCTGTATCTCCATAATTTACCCGTACTTGTGCGTACTCTTTGGCACCAAAGCGAATGTCTTGAATATAACGCGTGTCTGATTCTGATTTTGTATAAGCGCCAATAATCGCAGCGGTTGGTCTATATCCTTCATGATAGACCTGATACCTCCTAACTCGAAGATTATCGTGTCTAAGGCTCATCCATTCATTAGTCGGTCCTCCAGAGAGGGCATGCTGCCATTTGAAATATTCGTTACCATTATCCCCCGTTTTAAACCACATATAGGAATCTGCATCACCATCTCCGGTGTTTTTAAAACCGATAGAGGCAAAGTCGGTGTTTCTGTTCCAACTCAGCATAGAGTCAGTAGTAATAGTTATGTCACCTGTTACATTGCCCCCGCTACGTTGCAACGCGTCTGCGGCTTTAGTAACGGTTTCCACTAAACCAGATTTTTCAAAACTCACTATTCTGTGAAATTTCCAAAAGAATAGTCTCTCATTGGTACTCAGCAGGGTTACATATGGAAAAGATTGGCTATATCCGAGTGTCAACAAATGACCAGAATGGTGATTTACAGAGAAATGTGTTGATATGTATAAATTACAATCTATTTTTGTAGGAAAAATCTGTGAAAAAACAATTGATAAACAGAGATAAAAATTCCTAACAGCAAGAAATATGCATTGATTTATAGAGGTTCCATTTCCTGCTTACCTATGAAGTGCTTAAGGTTAATTTATTAGAAAAAACAATAGATTAACTAACCTGATTTGTATCATCTGCCACACATTTCTAATCGAATGATTTAATAACTTGGATACCTCAACATAGCGGGACACCTTAATAGGAGAACCGCTAATATGGCACAAGATTATCATCATGGCGTCCGTGTACAGGAAATTAACGAAGGTACACGCACCATCACCACAATTAGCACCGCTATTGTTGGTATGGTCTGTACTGGCCCTAAAGCAGACGCAGACGCTTTTCCATTAAACACCCCGGTTTTGATTACTGATGTTTCGATGGCAATTGGCAAAGCGGGTGATGCCGGTACATTGCCTCAGGCACTTAAAGCTATCGCAGACCAAGCTAAACCCGTTACTGTTGTTGTCCGTGTAGAACAAGGTGAAACGGAAGGTGATACCACCACCAACATCATTGGTACTACAACTAGTGAAGGTAAGAAAACGGGCATGCAGGCACTGTTGGCAGCACAAGGCCAATTAGGTGTTAAGCCACGTATTCTGGGGGTTCCTGGGCTGGATACAAAAGCTGTTGCTGTTGAATTGGCGAGTATTGCGCAAAAACTAAGAGCAATGGCTTATATCAGTGCTTATGGTTGTAAGAATAAAGAAGAAGTTGCCGAATATCGTAAAAACTTCAGTCAGCGAGAAGTGATGCTGATTTGGCCTGATTTCTTAGGTTGGGACTCTGTTCTCAAAAAAGAATCTATCGCCTACGCTACTGCCCGAGCACTGGGCCTGCGGGCAAAAATTGATGAAGAAACGGGTTGGCATAAAACTCTGTCAAACATCGGTGTCAATGGTGTGACGGGTATTTCAGCAGACGTATTCTGGGATCTGCAAGATCCAGCAACTGATGCTGGTTATCTAAATGAAAAAGGCATCACGACACTTATCCGCAAAAACGGATTCCGTTTCTGGGGTTCTCGTACCTGCGCTGATGATCCATTGTTCCAGTTCGAAAGTTACACCCGCACTGCTCAGGTGCTGGCTGATACCATGGCGGAAGCACATATGTGGGCAATCGATAAGCCTCTGACTGCTTCACTGGTACGAGACATTATCGAAGGTGTTAACGCCAAGTTCCGTGAATTGAGGTCCGGGGGGTACATCATTGATGGTAAATGCTGGTACGACGAAAATGCCAATGATAAAGACACTCTGAAAGCGGGTAAATTGACCCTCGATTACGACTACACACCTGTACCACCACTGGAAAATATGATGTTACGCCAGCGTATTACAGATCGTTACCTGATGGATTTCGCGAAAAGCATAAACGGCTAAGGGGACACAGATGGCATTACCTCGCAAACTTAAATACCTGAACTTGTTTAATGACGGCAATAGTTATCAGGGAATAGTGGAAGAACTTATTCTGCCTAAGCTGAGTCGTAAACTAGAAACCTATCGTGGCGGTGGTATGAACGGTAGCGTGACGGTGGACTTGGGCTTGGATGAAGGTGCATTGGATGTTGAATTTACTCTGGGAGGTATGGAAGCTCAGCATTATCGGCAGTGGGGAATAACTAAAGCCGACGGCGTAATGTTGCGTTTTGCGGGTTCCTACCAGCGCGATGATACCAATGATGTGATTGCTGTTGAAATCGTGATGCGTGGCCGCTTCCATGAGTTTGACCATGGCACTTATAAGCAAGGGGATAATACTCAGACCAAAATCAGCGCTAAAAACACCTATTTCAAACTGACATGGGATGGTGAAGTTCTGATCGAAGTGGATACCGTTAACATGGTTGAAATTGTTAATGGTGAAGATCGTCTGGCAGATCATCGCCGCGCTATGGGTCTTTAATCTAATCGGATAAACAAGGTTGAACCATGACAGAAACACTCATTACTCAAAACGACGAGCAGCGCACAATCGTATTAGAAGAACCACTTGCACGTGGTAATAGCAACATCACTGAAGTGGTGGTGCGCAAACCTAACAGTGGAGCGCTGCGTGGTGCTCGGCTACAGGCTTTGCTGGAGATGGATGTGGACTCAATGATGCTAGTTTTGCCACGTGTTACCACTCCCGCTCTCACTAAAAGCGACCTGTTGGCAATGACACCGGGCGATCTGATTAATTTCAGTGTTGAGGTGGTCAATTTTTTGTTACCGAAGTCGGCGAAATCCGGTTTCCAGACCGACTAACCGTAGATGACTTGGTGGCAGATATTGCCACCGTTTTCCACTGGTCTCCGGCAGTGACAAGTGAAATGTCATTGACAGAATTACTGGACTGGCGACATCGGGCCATCTTACGAAGTGGTGCAGAAAATGAGTAATACACAGTCACAGCTTAAATGGGTAATACAGTCCGTTAATAAGCTGACCAGCGTTTTGAAATCCGCACAGCGAAATAATAAAAGGCTGGCGGATTCCATCCGGCAAAACCGTGGTGAACTCAAGCAGTTAAATCAGACTTGGGAAGCAATTAAACCTTATTCTGTTCCTGAATATGCGCAGGAAACTGCGCATGACAGTAGTAAAAAGGAAGAGAGCCGCTATAGCAAAACTAAAGATCTTCGTGATCGTATTAGCCAGCATGGTGCTAATGCAAAATCGGCAGGTGTTAAAATACTGACAACCAGCAAAAACTTTTTAATGCCAGGTTACGATCTTAATGCTCAAATGGCCAAAATTCGGGTACAAACTAATATTGAAAAAAATTCTCCTGAATATGCCATGTTGCTCAATCAAAGTCGGGAGTTGAGCAAAAGTACCGGAATTGATGCCAGCAAAATTGCGCAAGGGCAGAGTCTTTATGCCTCTGCCGGTTATTCCCCTGCTCAGATAAAGAATATGATGCCCGGTACAGTATCAATGTCACAGGCTAGTGGTGCAGATTTCGCCGCTACCATTGATATTGGCACTAATGTGCTGGAAGGGTTCAAATTACAATCCGAAGAGATGAGCCGTGTGAGTGATGTTTTAACGGCAACGTTTACTGGTTCAAAAACGACGTTGGCAGCATTGGGTGACACCATGAAATTTGTTGCGCCGACCGCTTCTTCTTTGGGGATTGATATTGAAACAGTTGCTGCTGCTACCAGAAAGCTGAGTGATGCTAATATCAAAGGAAGTGAAGCTGGAGAGATTCTGAATAGTGTGCTGGAATGGTTGGCTGAGCCACCTAAAGCCGCTACCGCTGCATTGGCGCAACTAAGTATCAAGACCCGGGATGCTAAAGGTAATTTACGGCAATTACCTGACATCCTCGCTGAATTGGATGATAAAACCCGGTCAATGAGCAGTAAACAACGTACAAGTTATTTCACAGCAATTGGTGGTGAAAAGTCCGTACCTGCTTTGGATGTGTTGGTAAATCAGGCTGGACAGGGAGGATTACAAGCTTTTATCGCTGCACTAAAAAATGTTCAAGGTGAATCCCAAAAAGTTGCATCAGTAATGACGAATAGCCTTACCGGTGATATTCAAAAGCTTAATGCCGCTTGGAGTGATCTGGGCGTTCAGACGTTTTCCGGCGTAGAGGGACCTTTAAGAGAGGTCACTCAGCAAGTGACAAATGTCGTTAATAAAGTAAGTGAATGGATGAAAGCCAACCCTCGTTTAGCTGCAATGCTTGCGACTATCACGATGGTCGTCGGAGGGATGTTAACTGTTTTTGGTGCATTAGCGCAGGCGATTGCTTCAATATTACTGCCATTAGCTGTAGCGAAATATAGTCTCACTCTCTTTGGCAGTACTGGTGTGAAAGCTTTTGGATTAGTTGGAAATGCTCTGAAAGTGTTGGGAAGTACCATGATGATAGTTGGTCGTCTGATGATGGCTAACCCAATCCTTGCTATTGTTGGTTTAATTTCTATGGCTGCTGTTTATATTTGGCAAAATTGGGAAACATTGGGGCCGAAATTTTCTCAGCTTTGGGAAAATATTAAAATCAGCTTGAGTGAGAAATGGGAATCAATTAAACAGAGTGCCTTACAAATCTGGGAGAATATTAAAACTAATATAAGTAATGCCTGGGAGTTAGTTAAACAGAATACATTGGATATCTGGGAGAATATTAAAATATCGATCTCGGATAAATGGAATGAAATTATTGCTGATGTAATGAACTTACCCAGTAAATTTAAAGAGGTTGGCACAGCGATAATTAACAGTTTGTTGGAGGGGATTAATGAAAAGTGGGAGGCATTGAAAAAGAAACTGACCTCATTGTCTGAGTATATCCCTGATTGGATGCGGCCAGGGGAAGATACTGCAAAAGGTACGGGTAATAACATGACTCCTAATGTCAGCTCGGTTCTGCCGAAACATGACAAAGGTGGAATTATCCCAGTTGGTGGATTTGGTATTGTTGGTGAATATGGACCGGAGATTGTAACAGGCCCTGTTAATGTTATTAGTCGGCGTCAGACTGCTAAACTTGCAGCCGCTGCTGCGTTTTCTTTAAGTGTGATGGCGCCTTCTGCGGCAGCTAGAACAGCACCGTTGCATATTCAGAGTTTACCTGTTGAGGCGTATCCACAAATTCAGGAGAAAACAGAGAAGCGCCAGATACAGTACCTTAGTGAATCCCCGGTCTATCATATAAATATCTATGGCGCTCCAGAGCAGTCTGCGCAGGATATCGCTGCAATGGTCAGGCGCGAACTGGATGATCGGGACCGTAAACAGCAAGCTCGTTTACGCAGTTCATTCTCTGACAGAGGAGAATTCTAATTATGATGGCAGCACTGGGTTTATTTGTTTTTATGTTGAAAACCACGCCATACCAGAGCCTGCAATATCAGCAGTCATGGAGACATGCTTTTAATAGCCGTATTGGGCTCCGGCCTGCCGGGCAATTTCTGGGGCCAGATAATGACACAATGATACTTTCAGGCTCGTTATATCCAGAAATTACCGGTGGTCGTTTATCATTGGTGGCTCTACAGGTTATGGCTGATAGCGGTAAAGCCTGGTCTTTTATAGATGGTAGTGGCACGGTTTACGGCATGTTTGTCATTGAGAGCATCGACCAGACAAAAACGGAACTTATGTCGAATGGTGCTGCTCGCAAAATTGATTTTACTTTGAAATTGCGGCGAGTTGATAGCTCTTTGGGTGAAATGTTCGGTGATCTTCAGAATCAGTTCTCCATGCTTACAGAAAGTTTGGTGGGTAGAGTCAAAGAAAGAGGTATTGGATGATGTCTGAATTTGACAGGGTTCCAGAAAAAG
Source organism: Photorhabdus heterorhabditis (assembly GCF_018448905.1). Classification (GTDB taxonomy): domain Bacteria; phylum Pseudomonadota; class Gammaproteobacteria; order Enterobacterales; family Enterobacteriaceae; genus Photorhabdus; species Photorhabdus heterorhabditis. Next base: position 45,125 of record NZ_RCWA01000026.1, read on the forward strand.
GCAGTGCACCGGGATTTCTTCTGGAAATTGATAATAAAGATATCAGCGGGCGCATTCAATCGCGCCTGATATCACTGACGATGACGGATAATCGCGGTTTTGAGGCCGATCAGCTTGATGTTGAACTGGATGATGCAGATGGAAGCTTGATGTTACCTTCTCGAGGTAATGTGATTTCATTGGCATTAGGGTGGCGTGATCAGCCACTTATAGATAAAGGGCGTTTTACTGTGGATGAAATTGAGCACAGTGGAACACCGGATAAATTAACTATCCGTGCCCGTAGTGCTGATTTTCGTGAATCTCTCAATATGAGACGTGAAGTATCTTATCATGAGAAAACAATAGGTGAGATTGTCCATACTATTGCCGCCAGAAATAAACTCACCGCCGATTTGCATAAGGATATAGAGAAGGTATTTATTAATCATATTGATCAGACAAATGAGTCTGATGGCAGCTTTCTTACCCGGTTGGCAAATCAGGAAGGGGCAATTGCTTCAGTAAAAAATGGCAAATTGATATTTATTCGGCAAGGGCTGAACAAAACAGCCAGCGGTCAAGCTATCCCTGCATTAGTGATCACTCGTCGGTTAGGGGACAGCCATAATTTTACTTTATCTGATCGTGAGGCTTATACCGGCGTGGTGGCAAATTGGTTAGATACCCGTAAACCGGAGAAAAAACACATTTTGTCAGTTCGAGGTACTGGTAACTCAAAATCATATCTGATTGGTAGTAAGGATAATGTATTGGAACTTTCCCGTGTTTATGCTGATGAAGCCAGCGCTAAGCGTGCGGCCAAAGCTACTTGGGAAAAAATACAACGTGGTACGGCGACATTTTCAATTCAATTGGCTCAAGGGCGTGCAGATCTTTACCCCGAAGTACCGATAAAAGTCATTGGTTTTAAACCTGAAATAGATGAAACGGAATGGACGCTAACAAAAGTTACTCACACGATGAATGGATCTAGCGGTGGTTTTACAACGGCACTGACTCTGGAATTAAAAATTGATGATCTCGATATGAAATAATCGTTCTTTAAATAAGATCTTATTGCTATATTGTTCGCGAAATGAGATTTTATGTTTTAGTTAAGGGTAATAAATATGATCAAGTGTCCTCTTTGTGGTAAAGCTGCTCATGCACGCAGCAGCTTTGAGCATTCCAGTCAGACAAAAGAACGTTACAACCAGTGTCAAAATATCAATTGTGGTGCAACCTTCGTCAGCCATGAAACATTTGTTCGCTTTATTTCCAAGCCGGGTGAAGTGGTCAGTGTGAAACCGCATCCGAAAGAAAAGCCTAAAACTCAGTTGAATTTGGCTTGAAGAGTCACAAATTAGCTGTAAATGTTTGCCACCGATGGGTGGCTTTTTATTGTGTCCCCCGATTCTCTATCTTGCTGCTAGAGATATTGCTAAATATCTTATGAATAGCGAATAAATTCACTTGCGTCCCCGGCCATATTTTGTCAGCTTTAATGTAATCAGAGTACTCACCAAAGCAGGACAATAATGATGAAAAATGTGGGTTTTATCGGCTGGCGCGGTATGGTCGGCTCAGTATTAATGCAACGTATGATTGAAGAGCGGGATTTTGATGTTATTCGCCCTGTATTCTTTACAACATCACAATACGGACAGCCGGCTCCTGATTTTACGGGTCAACAAGGTACATTACAGAATGCTTTCGATATCGAAGCCCTTGGTGTTTTGGATATTATTATTAGTTGTCAGGGGGGAGATTATACTAATGAGATTTATCCAAAGTTAAGAGCAACAGGTTGGCAGGGATATTGGATTGATGCAGCTTCAGCATTGCGTATGAATGATGATTCTATCATTATTCTTGATCCGGTTAACCATGCTCATATTCAGGAAGGTCTTAATAAAGGTATAAAGACTTTTGTGGGTGGTAATTGTACCGTTAGCCTGATGTTGATGTCTTTGGGCGGTTTGTTTGCTAATGATTTGATTGAATGGGCTTCTGTTGCGACTTATCAGGCAGCTTCTGGTGCTGGCGCTCGTCATATGCGTGAACTCTTGGTTCAGATGGGATCTCTGCATGCTCAAGTAACAAAAGAACTACAAGATCCGGCATCGGCTATTTTGGAGATTGAAAGAAAAGTAACGGATTTTACCCGTAGTGGTGTTATGCCAACTTATCAATTTGGTGTGCCGTTGGCAGGTAGTTTGATTCCATGGATTGATAAGCAACTTGATAATGGTCAAAGCCGTGAAGAGTGGAAAGGGCAGGCAGAAACCAACAAGATCCTCAATACCGGTAGAAATCTTATTACCGTTGATGGTTTGTGTGTCCGTATTGGTGCTTTGCGTTGTCACAGTCAGGCATTTACTTTGAAATTGAAAAAAGATATTTCGATTCCTGACATTGAGCAATTACTGGCTGCGCATAATGACTGGGTTCGTGTTATTCCAAATGATCGCGAATTGAGCATGCGCGAATTAACCCCGGCAGCCGTAACCGGAACGTTGAATACTCCTGTTGGGCGTTTACGTAAGCTGAATATGGGCCCAGAGTATTTATCTGCTTTTACTGTAGGTGACCAATTGCTGTGGGGAGCAGCAGAGCCTCTGCGTCGTATGCTACGTATCTTGATTTAATAATTTTAATCTATCTATTTATGTGAAAATCCACTCGTTATCCGGGTGGATTTCTCTATATAGCTCTGTTCATTGTTTCTTTGTTGGTTTATTTTTGCTATGTTATATAAGCTATGTTAATGATTTTTTGGTTTGAAAATAAAAAATCGGTTTTATAGGGGGAGATATGAAGCAAGATAACCTACTGAATTTAAAGGTAAGGGAATTAAGAGAGTTGGCGAAAACTTTATCTTTTCGCTATTTAACTCATAGTAAAATAAGAATGGATTTTAATTCAAAAATAAATCTTTTTGTAGAGGATATATTAGGTCAGGTTCGTATTCACTGTTTATCTTCAAATGGTGCAATTGAGATTATTCAGTTTGAAATAGATCACTTAAAAGAACAAGTTTTCTATTTGACAGCAAACAGAGTAAAGCAATATGCAATAATTGAAAGGGAAAAAGAGAAATCAAGTTATACTAATCTTATATTAAAACAGATCGGGTTTGTTGGTGGTGGTACTCAAATTCTTGCAGGTTATACAGTCTGTAAAGCTTCTTTAGGGTTAGCGTGTGCCTCATTCGGTGCGCCATTAATGGCTCATGGGTACAATAATGTTGTTGAAAATGGATATTATCTATTGTACAGAGAAAATATTAATGGTGGTGTCAGAGAAGGATACAGATATATTGCTAATAAAATCGGTTTAAGTGATAAAGATGCAGATATTGCTTATGCAACGGTTGATTTGGCTCTTTCAGGTTATGGCGCTTTTAGAGAAGTCTTGAAGCCAAGAGAAAAGTCATGGAAGTTATTCAGAAATATAGATAATGATTTTATCAGAGGGTGGAGAGAAATGGGAACTGTGAGCTTAACTACAGAAGGTATCGTTGATAGTTCTACAATTTTGAGTATTTATCAGTTACAAGAGGATAAATAATGAATTATATCGATGTTACAATTTCCACTCAATCTACTTGGCAGGATATTTTTCTGTACTATCTTTTATCATTAACGCTTTTATTTTTTCTTTTTTTTATGAAAATTACCATAGAGAAAAGAAGAAGTTATATTCTCTCTGTTCTTGGGTTTTTTATTATAGTAATATTGGGCTCAATTCAATTGTTTATTGTTAAATATGGTGGTTATCATGAAATTATATCAATGTTTATTAATTTAAATAGTGAGGTAATTAGGGTGGGTAGTGTGATTTTTTCTATTTTATATGCTTGCATGTTACCAAGAAAATATTGAAATTAGTTTTAGATTAGATGATTGTGAAATGAATTTGTTAATGGATAGGATAAGCTTATAATAACTATCTGATTACTGAAAAAACCATAATATGCTTGTTGAGTATTTGTTGATTAATATAGGAAAGAATATGGATTATATTGATGTTATAATTTCCACTAAGCCCACTTTGTGGGATATTTCTCTTTATTACATTATGTCTTTAGTTGTTTTTATCTCATTTTATTTTATAAAAAAGATTGTGGATAAAAAACGTAATTATATTTTGTCTGTTTTTGTTTCTATTTTAATAATTATATTTGGTTATATACAGCTATTTGTTGTTGGTCTTAATGAGCACCATGATTTTATATCGAAATTCATTAATTTAAATAGTGAAGAGATTAAAATAGGAAGTATGATATTCTCTGTTTTATATGCTTTGGTCCTACCGAGAAAAGTTCGTTAATGAAACAAGGCGTGAGGTTAAAACGCCTTGTTTTGCTCTTTTAATAAATCCTATCATCCCAAATACTATAACCGCCAGTACCTGCGATAAGGTGATTCCAGGTAATGTTTGTATATTTTAACGAAATACTTTCCTGTGGTGGAAGCTCATTATGATTCAAAGAATGTGGATGTAAGACACTTATTTCAGTGATTGTGGCGCCAGTGATCTTTATATTGTAATAACGTTCTTGAGCACCATTTGAATTAGTTCGGTAAAAATCAATAGAGCATTCAAGAGACTCATTCTCAGAAATAGCAACACCGAGTAATGGTGATGATTTGTCGATAGGTTTTTGGATAATAATGGGTTGATGGTCGACATTTTGAGCCCGTGTTATCGCATGGCTTAAGCTATAAACTAATATCTGATCAAAGTGGTTTGCTTGATATTTATTACCAATAGAATCAACAGAAGAACATCCAGCCGATATTAATCCCTGTTTTTTTCCCTTTATTGTCATGTAAATCATGTCAGCCATATTATACCCTCAGATTATATTTAAGTGATGTTTTATAGAAACATTAAGTAAATTACACTTTATTGGTTATAAATAACAGATAAAAAAAGCGCCCAATAGAGAATCAATATGGGCGCTTTTTGAATTTTTAATAATATCAGTTAGATATCAATATTGGCTGCTTTCAGCGCATTCTCTTCAATAAATGCCCGGCGAGGTTCAACGGCGTCACCCATCAGGGTTGTAAACAGTTGATCAGTGGCAATCGCATCTTTTACTGTCACGCGCATCATTCGGCGGGTTTCTGGGTTCATGGTGGTTTCCCATAACTGCTCAGGGTTCATTTCTCCCAGACCTTTATAGCGCTGTATAGACAGGCCGCGACGTGACTCTTTAGTCAGCCAGTTCAGAGCTTGCTCAAAGTCAGAAACCGGTTGGCGGCGTTCACCACGCTCAATATAGGCGTTTTCTTCGATCAAATTGCTGAGTTTATCACCTAATTGAGTGATACGATGGTACTCACCACCGTGGATAAAGTCGAAATCCAGTGGGTAATCAGTATCGACACCATGTGTACGAACACGCAGAACGGGTTCAAACATTTGGCGCTCACGATTTTCATGGAGTTGATAGCTATAACTGCTGCCGTTTTGTTCCCGGTCATTCAAGCGAGTTACCAGCGTTTCAATCCATTCCTGAACTTTTGTTTCATCAGCTAATGCTGCTTCAGTCAGCCTTGGATGATAAATGAGGTTGTGCAGTAAACTTGCTGGATATAGACGCTCCATACGTTTAATGATTTTCTTGATACCATTAAATTCTGTCACCAGTTTTTCCAACGGTTCCCCTTTCAAGGCTGGTGTGTGATCGCTGGTGTAAAGGGATGAGCCATCCAAAGCAATAGACAGTTGGTACTCGTCCATAGCTTCATCATCTTTAATGTACTGTTCCTGTTTGCCTTTTTTCACTTTATACAAAGGTGGTTGAGCAATAAATACATGACCACGTTCAATGATTTCTGGCATTTGACGATAGAAGAAAGTTAACAATAGAGTACGGATATGAGAACCGTCGACGTCTGCATCTGTCATTATAATGATACTGTGATAACGTAGCTTATCCGGGTTGTATTCGTCACGGCCAATACCACAACCCAATGCAGTGATCAGTGTTGCGACTTCCTGAGAAGAGAGCATTTTATCGAAACGCGCTTTTTCAACGTTTAGGATTTTACCTTTCAATGGCAAGATTGCCTGATTTTTGCGGTTACGCCCTTGTTTTGCAGAACCGCCCGCTGAGTCCCCTTCCACTAAGTAGAGTTCGGACAATGCCGGGTCACGTTCCTGACAATCAGCTAGTTTGCCTGGTAAGCCGGCCAGATCAAGAGCCCCTTTGCGGCGTGTCATTTCTCGTGCTTTACGGGCTGCTTCACGAGCACGAGCAGCATCAATAATTTTACTGACAACCGTTTTGGCATCATTTGGATTTTCCAGCAGGTATTCCACTAGCTTCTCATTCATCAGTGTTTCAACTGCGGTTTTCACTTCGGAAGAGACCAGTTTGTCTTTAGTCTGAGAAGAGAATTTTGGATCAGGTACTTTAACGGAAATGACGGCGACTAAACCTTCACGGGCATCATCACCCGTAGCGCTGACTTTAGATTTCTTGTTGTACCCCTCTTTATCCATGTAGCTATTAAGGGTACGAGTCATCGCAGTACGGAAACCAACTAAGTGAGTACCACCATCGCGCTGTGGAATATTATTGGTAAAGCAGTAAATATTTTCCTGGAAGCCATCGTTCCATTGCATTGAAATTTCAACACCGATGCCATCTTTTTCTGTCGAGAAATAGAAAACGTTTGGATGGATTGGCGTTTTGTTTTTATTTAAAAATTCAACAAACGCTTTAATTCCACCTTCATAATGGAAGTGATCTTCAGTATTCGTGCGCTTATCAATGAGGCGGATGGATACACCGGAATTCAGGAAGGAGAGTTCACGCAGGCGTTTAGCCAGAATGTCGTGCTGGAATTCAGTGTTGTCACGGAAAGTATCCATACTTGGCCAGAAGCGGACACGAGTACCGGTCTGTTCTGTTTCACCGACAACTTTCAGTGGGCTTTGTGGCACACCAAGGTGATAAGTCTGTTCATGAACTTTACCGTCACGGCGGATAATTAGTTCCAGCTTTTCAGATAAGGCGTTAACAACGGAAACTCCTACACCGTGCAGACCGCCGGAGACTTTATAAGAGTTATCATCGAATTTACCCCCCGCATGCAGCACGGTCATAATAACTTCGGCTGCTGAAACACCTTCTTCTTCGTGTATGCCGGTAGGAATACCGCGGCCATCATCCTGTACGGAGACTGAGTTATCAGCATGGATCGTGACGATAACTTCACTACAGTGGCCTGCGAGGGCTTCGTCGATAGCGTTGTCGACAACCTCGAAGACCATGTGGTGTAAGCCGGTACCATCGTCTGTATCGCCGATATACATGCCCGGACGTTTACGAACCGCATCCAGCCCTTTTAATACCTTGATACTTGAGGAGTCATATGTATTCGACATCAACGTTTCTCGCTCATTTTTAATCCTGTGGTTGAATCTTTATTTTGCCATTTTCCACGCGAAACATCCTGCTATTTCCATCAAGCATGTCTGTTACCTGGCCGGGATTTATCGCACTGACAAATACCTGAGCTTGCGTGGATTTTAGACGCTCGGCCAGCAACTGACGGCGGCCGGCATCCAGTTCGGAGGCAAAATCATCAAGCAGATACAGACATTGTTGTCCGCTCTGTCGGGTGAAATATTCACCCTGTGCTAACCGCAGTGCGCACATCAATAATTTTAATTGACCGCGGGATAGCATATCTTCTACTGGCGTTCCTTCCGCACGGATGCGCAAATCAGCCTTATGCGGGCCGGAAGCCGTGTAGGTTAATGTTCTGTCACGCTCAAATTGGCGTTCCAGTAATTCAGCATAATCACTCTCTTTGTCCCATCCCTGCTGGAAAGAGAAGCGCAATATAAATTCGGGTAAAAACTGTTTACAGGTATCAACAATACCTTGAGTAATGTGTGTAACATACTCAGTACGCCACTGGTTTATCTGGTTTGCCAGTGGTGCCAATTCCTGATCCCAAGGCCGTATCTGGCTGTAATGGGTGACTTGTCGTAGAGCTGCATTGCGTTGTTTAAGTAATCGTTTCAGGTTTACCCATGCAGAAAAAAAGCGTGGTTCATTGTGAAAACAACCCCAGTCAATAAAGGCTCTACGGTACTTTGGTCCGCCATTTAACAGGGTAAATCCTTCCGGGGTAATAAGCTGCATAGGTAGCATTTTGGCTAGTTCTGCAATTTTACCGCCATCACTGCCGTCAATTCTGACTTTGCTATCGCCATTACGGTTTTTACTCAGGCCGATAGACAATTCTCGTTCATTCTCTGGTTGTCCTAGTCGTCCATGTAGAATAAATTCATCACAGTCATGGCGGATTACTCGCCCTGCCTGAATGCTACGAAAAGAGCGTCCATGACCCAGCGTATAAATCGCTTCCAGTACACTGGTTTTGCCGCTGCCATTAGGCCCAACCAGAAAATTAAATCCGGGGGCTAGAGGCAAATCTGTATCTGCGATATTACGAAAATCGCGGATAAGTAAACGCGTAAGAGTCATATACCTGAAATGTAGATCCTGTTACAGGCGCATAGGCATCACGACATAAGCCGCATTGTGACTGGCACAGTCTTCTATCTGAACACTGGAAATAGCATCGGTCAGCAGTAAACGAACCTCTTCACATCTTAATGTGTTGAGTACATCCAGAACATAACTGACGTTAAAACCTATTTCCATTTCAGTACCCTGATAACTAACATCTACAATTTCTTCAGCTTCTTCTTGTTCAGGGTTATTTGCTGTGATTTTCAGTTGGTTTTTACTGAAATAGAGGCGAACCCCCCGGAATTTCTCATTAGAAAGAATGGCAGCGCGTGAAAAAGCTTGTTTCAACATATCACAACTCGCTTCCAGGGTTTTATCTGGGTTCTTCGGTAATACGCGGCGATAATCAGGGAAACGCCCATCCACCAGTTTAGAGGTGAAAATAAAATCACCAACATGAGCACGAATATTGTTACTGCCGATTTGTAACTGTAGCGGAGTATCGCCGCCATCCAGTAGTCTCATCAGCTCAATAACGCCTTTACGTGGCACGATTACCGAATGGGAGGGCAGATTTTGACCGATTCCCATAGAACAGACTGCCAGACGGTGACCATCCGTTGCCACTGTACGCAATTCTTCACCCTCGGTTTCAAACAACATACCGTTGAGGTAATAGCGGACATCCTGATGAGCCATAGAGAACTGCGTTGATTCAATAAGACGTTTCAGTGTGGCTTGTGGCAGTGAGAATTCAACTTCACTTTGCCAGTCATCAAGATTTGGAAAATCAGCCGCAGGCAATGTGGAAAGTGAGAAACGGCTGCGACCAGAACGCACTAATAGACGATCACCATCCAGTTCCACACTGATTTCGGCACCATCCGGCAAACCGCGCCAGATATCAAAGAACTTACGTGCCGGTACAGTGGTTGCACCTTTTTCGTGTGGTAATGAAAGCGTGACACGTGCCATCATTTCCATTTCTAAATCTGTACCGGTTAACAATAGAGAACTTTCTGTTACCTGTAGTAATAAATTACCAAGAATGGGCAGAGTAGGGCGCCCACCCAAGGGGCTACTGACCTGTTGCAGTGGTTTTAGTAATTGCTCACGTTCAATGATAAATTTCATAGCGCTAGGAAGACAATGTTCTGATTAAGTTAGAAAAATCCTCTTTGATGTCGTGACTTTCTTCGCGCAGTTGTTCTATTTTACGACAAGCATGCAGCACAGTTGTATGGTCACGTCCACCAAAGGCATCCCCGATTTCAGGCAAGCTGTGATTGGTTAACTCTTTTGCCAGCGCCATTGCCATTTGCCTTGGACGGGCAACGGAGCGAGAACGCCGTTTGGAAAGTAAATCGGCTACCTTGATCTTATAATATTCAGCGACTGTTTTCTGAATATTATCAATAGTCACCAGTTTTTCCTGTAGTGCTAACAAGTCACGTAATGCTTCACGTACAAAATCAATAGTAATCGCTCGACCGGTAAAATTGGCATTGGCTATTACCCGGTTTAATGCACCTTCGAGTTCACGGACATTAGAACGCAGGCGTTTGGCGATAAAGAAAGCAACTTCTCCTGGTAACTGAATTTCGTTTTCGTCGGCTTTTTTCATCAAAATAGCGACACGAGTTTCCAATTCCGGTGGTTCAATTGCGACGGTTAAACCCCAGCCAAAACGGGATTTTAACCGATCTTCTACTCCATTTATCTCTTTTGGATAGCGATCTGATGTCAGAATAATCTGTTGATTACCTTCTAGTAATGCATTGAATGTATGAAAGAACTCTTCCTGAGAACGTTCTTTATTGGCAAAAAACTGAATATCATCGATCAGCAATGCATCGACAGAGCGGTAATAGCGTTTGAAGTCTTCTATTGCATTGTTTTGTAATGCTTTGACCATATCTTGGACAAAACGTTCAGAATGCATATAAACCACTTTGGCATTTGCCTTACGTGCCATAATACTGTTACCTACAGCATGTAACAGGTGGGTTTTACCCAAGCCAGTACCACCATAAAGAAACAGTGGGTTATAAGCGCCACCCGGGTTATCTGCTACCTGTCTTGCGGCAGCGCGGGCAAGCTGGTTGGATTTACCTTCAACAAAGTTATCAAAAGTATATTTTGGATTAACGTTAGAGCGATAAGATAGCTCTGGTTGTACCGCAGTATTATCCCAACTGGGACGTACTGATGTGTTCTGTGGTGCAGGTGTAACTGGTGCATGAGCAACAACCCTTTGTGGTGGGTTGTCGTTTTGTGAAACAGGTTTATTGCCAACTTCGAAACGTAATAACGGTACTTCTGCTCCACAGAAGTCATTCAACAATCCATTAATATTGTTGATATACTTTTCTCTGACCCAGTCCAAAACAAACCGGTTAGGAGCATAAAGTGCCAGAGTGTTACCGCTTAGCTCTGCCTGAAGGGGGCGTATCCACATACTGAATTCTGTGGCAGGTAATTCATCCTGCAATCGGGCAAGACATTGCTGCCAAAGCGAAAGTGACACGGCGGACTCCCCTAAAACAAGGCCAATTAACAATTAAAAAAATCGGAGTGGTTAGCTCATTATATTGTATTGGGTTCAAAACAACGATTCCTTCAGGGCAAGGAAGGATTAATTGTCATGCTTGTGGCGATTTTTAATGTTATCGCTCCCCAATGATCCGTAGATAAGATCTGGATCATGACGCGGGATCATAGCGCAAAAGGCGCTACAGATCTTCATTCTTTTACACAGTTTAAGCGCTTTTTATCCACAGGGGAAAATTACCTGTGAAATAAAGGGTTGTGAAGGCGCTTTAAATATGGTCATTGCATATCTCAAATAAGGATCGATGATAAATCGATATTTAAGACAAAATTGAACTGAGGATCATAACAGAGAATGAAGATCAGGTGGTGATCATTGCGCTTTACTGAGCAGTCCGTATAATACTGGACCTTGCGTGCATTGCCAGAGTTTTTTGCCGGTAGTGGTTGGTGAGAGGTTCCTGTGTAAGCATTGGCAGGTTGTCGGTAAACATTCAACTCAGTAGAAAAGCCGGTCGGCTTGTGTCATGTTTAATTGACTCAGAGCTGTACATTTTATTACAATCCCGCTTCTTTTATATTGATGTTGCGATTGAGGCGTCAGTGTCACTTCTCACTGGCTGCTAACGCGTTTACTGAATCAGTAATAATTTTAAGTTAGGTAGAAATCGCTATGAAACGCACTTTCCAACCGTCCGTACTGAAGCGTAACCGTTCTCACGGCTTCCGCTCTCGTATGGCCACTAAAAATGGTCGTCAGGTTCTGGCTCGCCGTCGTGCAAAAGGCCGTGCTCGTCTGACCGTTTCTAAGTAATAAAGCTAACCATCTAGTGGTTACGCTCGCTTTTCCGAGGGAGTTACGCTTGTTAACTCCCAAGCATTTCACTTATGTTTTCCAGCAACCCCAACGGGCAAGTTCACCAGAGATTACTATCCTTGGTCGCCTTAATGAGCTGGGGCATCCCCGCATCGGTCTTACCATAGCCAAGAAAAATGTTAAACGTGCTCATGAGCGTAACCGAATTAAACGGTTGGCCCGTGAAAGTTTCCGTTTGAACCAACATAGTCTGCCTCCTATGGATTTTGTGGTATTGGTTAGGAAAGGGGTTTCTGAACTTGATAACCGTGAATTAACGGAAGCTTTGGGTAAATTATGGCGTCGTCACTGTCGCTTGGTTCGCGCCTCCTGATCGGATTAATCCGTGGATATCAGTTGGTGATAAGCCCGCTGCTGGGACCCCGTTGTCGTTTTAATCCTACATGTTCTCAGTATGGCATTGACGCATTGAGCAGGTTTGGAATGATAAAAGGCGGTTGGTTAACAGTGAAACGCATATTAAAATGCCACCCTTTACACGAAGGTGGTGATGATCCCGTCCCACCTAAAAAAAACAACGATAATAGAGAACACTAACGATGGATTCGCAACGCAATCTTCTTCTCATCGCTTTGCTGTTCGTTTCTTTCTTGGTCTGGCAAGCATGGGAAGCAGATAAAAATCCGCAACCAACTACAGTACAGGCCACGCAACAAACGGATATGCCGAGTGGTGAGAATCAGGCAGTGCCAGGCAGTGGGAAAGGTAAACTGATCACGGTTAAAACTGATGTGCTCTCTTTGACCATCAATACTCGTGGTGGTGATATCGAAGAGGCTGATTTATTAGCCTACCCTGATACCTTGGGTTCAGACCAGCCATTTAAATTGCTGGAGACAACACCTGCTTTCACTTATCAGGCGCAAAGTGGGTTGACCGGTAAAGATGGCCCGGATAACCCGACGAATAGTGAGCGCCCGCTGTATACCACAGCACAGGATAGCTATGTATTGTCTAAAGAGCAGGATGAATTACGTATCCCGATGAATTTCGTCGCTAAAGATGGCGTTGTTTATGTTAAAACATTTGTCCTGAAACGGGGTGAATATGCGGTTAGTGTGGATTATCGCATTCACAATACGACAGAAAAGCCATTACAAATGACCTTCTTTGGTCAATTGAAACAGAATGTTGAACTGCCAAAACACCGTGATACGGGTAGCAGTAACTTTGCACTGCATACTTATCGTGGCGCGGCTTATTCTTCAGATGATAACAAATATAAAAAACACAGTTTCAGCGATATTGAAAGTGAACCTTTATCTGTAACCACTAAAGGCGGTTGGGTTGCAATGTTGCAGCAATATTTTGCTACGGCATGGGTTCCTGCGGCTAATGAAACCAGCACCTTCTATACTACGGCATTAGGTAAAGAGATGGCTGCGATTGGTTATAAGAGTGCGCCAATTTCTGTTGCGGCTAATAGTGAAAAAACGATCTCGTCTACACTGTGGATTGGCCCGGAAATTCAAGATGAAATGGCCGCAGTAGCGCCTCATCTGGATCTATCTGTGGATTATGGTTGGTTATGGTTTATCTCTCAGCCATTATTTAAGCTACTGAAATTCTTGCATGGTTTTATTGGTAACTGGGGCTTCTCCATTATCGTTATTACCTTTATCGTGCGTGGTATCATGTACCCGTTGACCAAGGCGCAGTACACCTCAATGGCGAAAATGCGTCTGTTGCAGCCTAAGTTAGCGGCTATGCGTGAGCGTATTGGTGATGATAAACAGCGTATGAGTCAGGAAATGATGGCGCTGTATAAAGCAGAGAAAGTGAACCCGCTAGGAGGTTGCTTGCCTCTGTTGATCCAGATGCCAATCTTCCTTGCGCTGTATTACATGTTGATGGGTTCTGTTGAATTGCGTCATGCGCCATTCGCTGGTTGGATCAATGACTTGTCTGCACAAGATCCTTATTACATCCTGCCATTGTTGATGGGTGTGACGATGTTCGTCATCCAGAAAATGTCTCCGACGACCATCACTGATCCGATGCAGCAGAAGATTATGACCTACATGCCTGTCATGTTCACCATCTTCTTCTTGTGGTTCCCGTCAGGTCTGGTTCTGTACTATATCGTCAGTAACTTGGTGACAATTATTCAGCAGCAGCTGATTTATCGTGGGTTGGAAAAACGTGGTCTGCACAGTCGCGAAAAGAAACCGGCGAAATAAAAATAGCTTCAACCAGTATTCATTCTGGTAGTTGTAATATAAAAGGCGGTCATTGGCCGCCTTAACTATTTGAGTTAAAAGTAAACGTTGAGCTAAAAAGTCAAAGGGAGATAGCCATGAATACCACCGATACGATAGTCGCTCAGGCTACCCCACCAGGACGGGGTGGTGTTGGCATCTTACGTGTTTCTGGCCCGAAAGCAGCACAAGTGGCGGAGGTGGTATTAGGTAAGTTACCCAAGCCCCGTTATGCAGATTATCTGCCATTTCGTGATGTAGATAATCGGATACTCGATCAGGGAATTGCGATTTACTTTCCGGGGCCTAATTCCTTTACTGGAGAAGATGTACTGGAGCTTCAGGGGCACGGTGGACCGATTATTCTTGATTTACTGTTGAAACGCATTCTGACTCTGCCTGGTGTACGCATTGCTAATCCTGGTGAGTTTTCTGAACGTGCTTTTCTTAATGACAAACTGGATTTGGCTCAGGCGGAAGCCATTGCTGACTTGATTGATGCCAGTTCGGAGCAGGCTGCCCGTTCAGCGATGAATTCCTTGCAGGGTGCTTTTTCTACCCAAGTTCATCAGATGGTGGAAGCACTTACTCACTTGAGAATCTATGTAGAAGCTGCGATTGATTTTCCTGATGAAGAGATCGACTTTCTTTCTGATGGGAAAATTGAAGCCAGTCTGGATAACGTCATTGCTGAACTTGAGCGTGTGCGTTCTCAGGCTCGTCAAGGCAGCCTTTTACGTGAAGGAATGAAAGTTGTTATCGCGGGCCGACCTAATGCTGGGAAATCGAGTCTGCTTAATGCACTAGCAGGTCGTGAAGCGGCGATTGTTACCGATATTGCGGGTACAACCCGTGATGTGTTGCGTGAACATATCCATATTGATGGCATGCCATTGCATATCATTGATACTGCGGGTTTGCGTGAAGCTTGTGATGAAGTGGAACGTATTGGTATTGAACGTGCATGGCAGGAAATTGAACAGGCTGATCGTGTACTGTTTATGGTAGACAGTACGACAACTGATGCGATTGAGCCTGTAGAAATCTGGCCTGAATTTATGGCTCGTTTACCGGCATCACTTCCTATCACTGTTGTCCGAAATAAAACGGATATGACCAATGAAGAAACGACTATTACTCAAGTAAGTGGTTACTCGCTAATTCGTCTTTCTGCTCGTAGTGGTGAAGGAATCGATTTGCTACGCGATCATCTAAAGGAAACTATGGGTTTCAACAGCAATACGGAAGGTGGTTTCCTGGCTCGTCGTCGTCATTTACAGGCATTAAATGCCGCAGCAGAGCATTTACAACAAGGTCATGAACAGCTGGTGGTTGCCCGCTCAGGGGAGTTGTTGGCAGAAGAGCTGCGTTTGGCACAACAAACATTGAGTGAAATCACGGGTGAATTCACTTCTGATGATTTGCTTGGAAGGATTTTTTCGAGTTTTTGTATTGGGAAGTGAATGGGTAAAATCATATTTAACTTTAACGGTTTTAGCGTGTAAAATTTGATTTACCTTCTATAGCGTGTAACAATGAGGTTAATTGCTCAAATTGGTTGACCGCAATATGAAAGTGACTAACTCGAAACAGCTCAGCGCATATTTAAAAGATGTCAGGCTCACTAAAAAGCTTTCCCAAGGTAAAGTGGCAAGGGAAGTGGGTATTCGGCAGGACACGGTATCAAGCTTTGAGCAGCACCCGGATTCTACCAAGTTGGAGACCTTCTTTAAAATTCTGTCAGCGTTGAATTTAGAACTCGATATCCGGCCAAGAAACTCTACTGAAATAAATTCATCATTGGAAGATGATCGCACAGTGTCAGACCAAGTGTGGAAAGAGGAGTGGTAATGGCAGCGCTGGATGTCTACATGAACGGTTACCAAGTTGGAGTATTCACTAAAACCAATACCGGCGCCCATCACTTCAAATATGATGAAGTCTGGCTCAAGTTACCAGGCAGCCGTCCTATTTCACTGTCTATGCCGCTGCGCTATCAGGCTTACCAAGGTGACGAGGTATATAACTTTTTCGATAATTTGCTGCCGGATAATCTAGAAGTCAGAAGACGAATCGTTGCCAGGCACAATGCAGAATCAACACAACCTTTTGATCTATTGGCTAAAGTGGGTCAAGACAGTGTTGGAGCTTTGCAACTGGTACAACAAGGCACTCTCGTCAATGATATCAAGAAGATTGAATATAAGCCCTTATCTGAGGCGGAACTGGAGAAAGTGCTGACTGGCTATCAGGATGATGCGCCATTGGGGATGATCAAAGACGAGGAAGATTTTCGTATATCCATTGCCGGCGCACAGGAAAAAACAGCGCTTTTAGATATTGATGGACATTGGTGTTTACCGTTAAATACCACGCCGACAACACACATCATTAAACTTCCCATCGGCAAAATTGAGAGTCATTCATACTCCATTGATATGTCTGACAGTGTGGAAAATGAATATCTATGCATGTTGATTGCGAGGGAGTTTGGGCTGTCTGTTCCTCACTGTTTCATGATGAAAGTGGGGGGAATAAAAGCACTGGCAGTAGAACGATTTGATCGCAAGTATTCATCTGACAACAGCTGGATCATGCGGCTGCCTCAGGAAGACTTTTGTCAAACCTTGAACGTGCCTTCAGCGAAAAAATATGAGAGTCATGGTGGTTCAGGGATTACCGAGATCATGTCCTATCTCTTGGGCTCGGTTAATGCTCAATTTGACCGTTATGAGTTTATGAAGGCCCAGGTGTTGTTTTGGTTGTTGGCCGCAACAGACGGCCATGCAAAAAACTTTTCACTGTTTATCGAGGCTGAGGGGTATTATCGGCTAACGCCTTTTTATGACATCCTTTCCATGTATCCTGTATTCGGAGGCAGGGGGCTTCATCCCAGAGATGCCAAATTGGCAATGGGGCTAACGGGGACAAAAGGTAAGAAGTACAAGATAGAGCAGATCTTTCCAAGACATTTCTTTCAAACAGCCAAAGTTGTTGGGTTTGATAAGGATGCTATGGCAAGAATTCTTATTGAGTATGCTGAGACTGTTGATACAGTTATCATTAATGTCAAAAGCCAGTTGCCTGTAGATTTCCCTGCCCATATCAGTGACTCGATATTGGGAGGATTGTACGCCAGAGCTAAACGTCTGGTAATTGGATGGGATTAACATTCTTGTCATCAATATTGTCTACTGTGGATGATGAAGCCCGGAAATAGTTATCCCCCAAAGAATATCACTCTGGGGGATAAGGGAACATCAACGCCCCAATGCTTTGTTTATTAACCCAGTAGCAATATTACAACCATTGGGTTTTGATATTTCTGAGTGGGCGCAATCTACCAATTCTACGGTTATTTTGTCAGAGCATTTTATCTTGTCGATAAAGTATTTTTCATCGTTGGAAAAAAACAACGATGTCGATTTTACTGATTGCACATCCAGGTAATCGCGGATACGTGAACCAAAGATGCAAATAAAATGCTGAACGGGTAAATCTCTGTCATTAGAAAGTCTCCAGGCTACTGTCGCGCCGATACTGAATCCAACCAATATCACAGGAGAATTGATATATGTAAGAGTATCCCTCACTTTGCATGTGTATTTTTCTATTGAGGACACACTATGAAAATATTGGTATACTTCGTTTTTATTATTTGGAATTTCATTCTCTTTTTCGTAGGCAGAAATGAATGACACATCACGACCTAAATGTTGTGCAATTATTTTTACGTGTTCTGAAATTCCGTGAATATCTGTTAAAAATATAAATTTCATATAATTATCATTGTCTTAATGTGATGATTATGATCGGTCATCTAGCTAAGAAAATCAATTAAATTGTGTTGATAGATGTTCATTTTTGTTCTTTTAGTAAAATAGAATAATTTATGTATTATAAAATTGAACGTTAAGTCATTTGGTTAAATAACTTGTGTAAGTAACCAGAGAGGAATAAAAGAATATAAACAATTTATTGTTAAAATATAATTTCAGCTATTAGCCATAGATACGAGCGCATTGGCGGCTTGGTGCGAGGGTTATGCTATGCGTTCAATGTATATAGATGCCACGCTTGATAAATGGCAGGAGTGGACAGAAATGAAATTCCCACAAAGTGGGCAGTACGTTATTCCTGGTGGTTTAGTGCCATTGCTAGTGGATGTACAACAGCAAACAGGTTATTACATTGAACCCAATTTATGGATGTTTTACAGCCTGAATGATTAATCTATTAACCGTTCAGGATGAGTATAAACCGTTGCTCTGCCGGGTTTGCAGAAACCGACCAGTGTCAGATTACATCGTTCAGCGACTTCCACTGCCAATGAAGTTGCTGCTGAAACAGCAAATAGAATCTCAGCGCCACAGATGGCAGATTTTTGTACCATTTCATAGCTGGCGCGGCTGGATACTAAAATGGCACCTTGCTGCCAGTCTGTTTTGGCTTTCATTCCCAGTATCTTATCCAACGCGACGTGACGGCCCACATCCTCACAGCCACCCAATAACTCACCTTTTGGGTTGATCCAACTTGCTACATGGGTACATCCGGTCAGTACACCAATATTCTGGATATTGGTTAATTGGGAAAGAGCATGGTCGAGATGGCTTAATGAAAAAGTTTGAGTGAAAGGTAGTGGCGTAATCGGGCGGAAAATATCAGAAAGTTGCTCTGTACCACAGATCCCGCAGCCCGTCCGTCCAGCCATATTGCGTCTGCGCTCTTTCAAACTAGCAAAACGACGGCTGGAAAGCTCTATTTGCAATTCAATTCCGCCATGACAATTGACAATAGTGTCAATACCACGAATTTCTTGTTGAGATTCAATAATGCCTTCAGAAAGTGAAAACCCAATAGCGAAATATTCGAGATCTTTAGGGCTGGCCATCATCACGACATGAGAGATGCCGTTGTAGACTAAAGCAACAGGAACTTCTTCTGCTACCCAATCCGCTTTTGATATATTGAGGTGATGCTTTTGTTGCACATTTGTTTGTTTTATGCCCTCAATTACATAAAGTTGTAACAATTTCTCTGATCTTGTGTTATGCATTAGACGAATGACCTAATAGTATTGCTACATAATAATAATAGAAAAAGAGTCTATACTATTTATCAGGTCATGAATCTGATCACGCTATGGAAAGTGGTTAATAAAAGAAGACACATTCAAGATTTTTCCCGTGAAGGAATGGGCGTATGTTTAAAACAATGTGAGTGAGGAGATCCCCATGCAAGTCAGCAGAAGGCAGTTCTTTAAGATCTGCGCTGGCGGTATGGCAGGTACGACGGTAGCGGCGTTGGGTTTTGCTCCAACCGTAGCTCTTGCACAAACACGTAATTATAAACTATTGCGTGCGCGTGAAACCCGGAATACCTGTACGTACTGTTCTGTCGGTTGTGGGTTGTTGATGTACAGCCTTGGCGATGGCGCAAAAAATGCGAAAGAAAGTATTTTCCATATTGAAGGCGATCCTGATCATCCGGTAAATCGAGGCGCACTTTGCCCGAAAGGGGCTGGTTTGGTTGATTTTATCCACAGCGAAAGTCGCCTGAAATATCCGAAATATCGTGCTGCGGGTTCTGACAAATGGCAACGTATCTCTTGGGATGAGGCATTTGATCGCATTGCTAAGTTAATGAAAGCAGACCGTGACGCTAATTTCATTAAAACTAATCAAGATGGTGTTACGGTCAATCGTTGGCTGACGACGGGTATGTTGTGCGCATCTGCTTCCAGTAATGAAACCGGCTATTTAACCCAGAAATTTAGTCGCGCCCTCGGCATGCTTGCCGTAGATAATCAAGCGCGTGTCTGACACGGACCAACGGTAGCAAGTCTTGCTCCAACATTTGGTCGCGGTGCGATGACCAACCACTGGGTTGATATTAAGAACGCGAATCTGATCGTCGTTATGGGGGGAAATGCTGCTGAAGCGCATCCTGTGGGGTTCCGCTGGGCAATGGAAGCGAAAATTCATAATAACGCTAAGTTAATCGTGATCGATCCACGCTTTACCCGTACGGCATCTGTGGCGGATTTCTATACCCCGATCCGTTCTGGTACTGATATTGCTTTCCTGTTAGGTGTGATTTTATACCTACTAACCAATGAAAAGATTAATCGCGAATATGTTGAAGCATATACCAACGCTAGTCTTATCGTGCGTGAAGATTACTCGTTCGATGATGGTTTATTCAGCGGTTATGATGCCGAAAAACGTCAATACGACAAAACCAGTTGGAATTATGCACTGGATGAAAACGGCTTTGCTCAACGTGATATCACACTGAGTCATCCACGTTGTGTATGGAATCTGTTGAAAGAGCACGTTAGTCGTTATACGCCCGACGTCGTTAGTAATATTTGTGGCACGCCAAAAGATGATTTCCTGAAAGTCTGTGAATATATTGCCGAGACTTGCGTTAAGGACCGGACCGCTTCCTTCCTATACGCACTGGGTTGGACTCAGCACTCGGTTGGTGCACAGAACATCCGTAGTATGGCCATGATCCAGCTTCTGCTAGGTAACATGGGGATGGCTGGTGGCGGAGTTAACGCATTGCGTGGTCACTCGAATATTCAGGGATTGACTGATTTGGGGCTATTGTCACAGAGCTTGCCGGGATACCTGACGTTGCCATCAGAAAAACAAGCTGATCTGCAAACTTATTTGCAGGCAAATACACCAAAACCTATGTTGCCGGGTCAGGTTAACTACTGGGGTAATTATCCGAAATTCTTTGTCAGTCTGATGAAGAGTTTCTACGGTGACAATGCTCGTAAAGATAATGACTGGGGTTTTGACTGGTTGCCTAAGTGGGATAAAAGTTATGACGTCCTGCAATTTTTCGAAATGATGTCGAAAGGTGAGGTGAATGGCTATATCTGTCAGGGCTTTAATCCGGTTGCTTCATTCCCGGATAAAAACAAAGTGGTTGATGCACTGTCGAAGCTGAAATTTTTGATCACTATTGATCCGCTTAATACTGAAACGTCAACTTTCTGGCAGAACCACGGTGAATTTAATGAAGTTGATTCAGCCAAAATTCAAACAGAAGTTTTCCGTCTGCCGTGTTGCTGTTTTGCGGAAGAAAGTGGCTCGATTGTTAACTCTGGTCGCTGGTTGCAATGGCACTGGAAAGGTGCTGATGCTCCGGGAGAAGCTATCGGTGATGCGGAAATTCTTTCTGGTATCTTCAAGCGTATGCGCGATATGTACCTTGCCGAAGGGGGCGCATTACCTGAGCAGGTACTGAATATGACCTGGGATTACTTCAACCCGGATAGTCCTACATCGGAAGAGGTGGCTCAGGAGAGCAATGGCCGGGCATTGGTTGATCTAATTGATGCTGATGGCAACGTCATTGTGAAGCAAGGCCAGCAGTTGACCTCTTTTGCGCAGTTACGTGATGACGGTACGACGGCTAGTGGTTGTTGGATCTTTGCCGGAAGCTGGACGCCAGAAGGTAATCAGATGGCTCGTCGTGATAACTCTGACCCGTCAGGCTTGGGTAATACGCTGGGTTGGGCGTGGGCCTGGCCGCTAAATCGTCGTATTTTGTATAACCGCGCCTCGGCTAATCCACAGGGTAAACCATGGGACCCGAAACGCCAGTTACTGGCGTGGAATGGTGCTAAGTGGGGAGGTATTGATATTCCTGATTACAGTGTGGCTGCCCCGGAAACAGAAGTTGGTCCGTTTATCATGCAACCGGAAGGTATGGGGCGTTTGTTTGCTATTGATAAAATGGCGGAAGGGCCGTTCCCTGAACATTACGAACCCTTTGAAACGCCGTTAGGCACTAATCCGTTGCATCCGAACGTGGTTTCTAACCCGGCTGCCCGGGTGTTCAAAAGCGATTTTGAGGCCATGGGTAAACCAGATAAATTCCCCTATGTAGGAACGACTTACCGCCTGACAGAACATTTTCACTATTGGACGAAACATGCATTATTGAACTCGATTATCCAGCCTGAACAGTTTGTGGAAATTGGTGAAAAACTGGCAGAGAAAAAGGGCATCAAACACGGTGATACCGTCAAAGTGAGTTCTAACCGTGGCTACATCAAAGCGAAAGCGGTTGTCACCAAGCGTATTCGAACCCTGAATGTACAGGGCCGTGAAGTGGATACTATTGGTATTCCAATTCATTGGGGATTTGAAGGGGCAGCGAAAAAAGGCTTTATTGCCAATACGTTGACACCATTTGTTGGTGATGCAAACACACAAACGCCTGAATTCAAAGCGTTCTTGGTTAATGTGGAAAAGGTGTAAGGGGGAAAAATTATGTCATTCAAACTCAAGACATCATTCGTCGCTCTGCCACCCACTCCTTAACTCCTGCGCCATGGGTGCGGATGACTAACAAGAAGTTGCGAAGCTGATTGATGTAACAACGTGTATCGGTTGTAACGTTGGTGTTTATGATAACTCGGCTGATTTGACCGTGTCGGGTTTTTTGCCGCTGACAGCATGACGTCACTATTCACTTCACAGGCGGTTTTCTAAGGCAGGGGCATATCCTGCCTGAGTGAATAATAGAGGAAATTAGCTCATAATATTTAAATTTTTTATTTAAATTATTTTTTCAATTCTATAAAAGTATTTTCAGATTTTAGTTTTGTAAGCTGACTATCATTGTTAGTTATATGAAAATGCTTTTTCTTTTCTGATATTTTTGTGAGTAAGAAATCTTTATAACTGCATCCAATCACTGTGAATGATGCAGAATCATTAATTATTTCACTTATTAATGTAGAATTGTGTAAACGCTTATTCCAATTATCTACCATATGAAATAACTCTAACAATATAATAACAAAAACAGAAATGGTGCCATTTGCGTTTTCTAAGCTAATAATTTGTAAACTGTCTGGGTCTACAGAATAAGAGTTTTTTAAGGATGAAGAAATACATTCGATGAATTCATCTATAGATATTGTTGTTCCTAATATTACTGAGGAGTGGTTATTTCTACCTTTTAATATTATATTGGTTCCTGAGAATCCACATTGACAGATAAGTTTAGATAGTTCACCTATATCTCCTGTATTATGTTTATCGACTTTTTTTCCGTCTGGATAGTTTACTGATACTAAGATTTCTTTAGAGCCAGAATTTAGGTCAACATCGATGTGTTCAAATAAATGATAGTTGTCATCGTTACAATGTGAACATTGATATCCTATCACACCTGTTTCTTGAGTCGTATATGCTAAAGGAATTATTGTAATATCGGGTACTTTCAGTTTTATCTTATTTCTATTATACTCACTGAATTTCTCACCAAGATAAAATATATTTTTTATCTTAAATAAACGATTATCATTACATTCAAAATATAATTTAGAGGCAAAGCTAGGAAGACAAAATAACGTATCTATGTCATATTCACTAATGTAATTGAGTAAGGTGTCATGATCGACATGGGAACAGAATGGGAAAGAAGACAGATTATTATATCGACATATTTCATGACCAAATAAGAAACCGCCCCATAGGTTACCTGATGTTAAACAATTGGCGACTTTTTTAATCCCTAATTTATCAAAATAAGGTTTCATTTTCATCGCAGCAATTTGATTAACGAAATTGAATTGCGACCAGGAATGAAAAACATTCTTTCCTTTAGACGTTGTACCACCGGTTGAAAAATATATACCACCATCAGTTGATAACATTATATTTCACTCCTAACTTTTTGCTAATAATTAAAGTTACAACAGATAATAAAGAAAATAAAAGTATAAATAGATTAATTAAATAACCGGAGCGATAATCAAAAAGATCAACAAGAAATCCGATTGATGTTGATCCAACAGCCTCTCCAAGATTTGCCATAACTAATAGCAAGCTGAATGCTATACTAGATTTCTCTTTATTGACTATATTTGATGAAGTTGAATAAATTTCAGGGATTATTATAGCCTCAAAAATACTATATGCGACTAGTGCTATTATTGCTATGGCTATACCTCCAGAAAAATATGTCGCTGAAACTAAAGATAGTAATAATAACATGTCTTGGATTCACATAATAAGTGCAACATCGTTAATCCGGAAGTAAACATGTTCGTATTCCTTTAAATAATTCATTCGGTGTTTTCCCTCCCCGTGTTTTTCTGGGGCGATTATTTAATCGGTTTACCA
>NZ_RCWA01000027.1 GCF_018448905.1 Photorhabdus heterorhabditis
ATGTGGCTAAATCACACAACAACTGGATCTCTTCGGGCAGATAAAGGGATAAAAACTCCCTGGCCGTTTCGGGCTGCGTTAAAAAATGCTTGAATAACGCGTCATGGTGAGGCCGTTTTTCTTTCTTTGCCACAGTCTGTTTCTCTGTCTTATCAGGTAGTCATTATTACTCATTGTTAAGGTATAGTATTTCTACCAAGTTACAAAAAACATTGTCTCAGATTTCCTCAGACAAATCTTTACCGAATGCATTAATAGAAGAGCCTAAAGAATAAAATATCAGAAAATGAAAAACGATAAAATATTATATTTACAACAACTTCTTTATGAAAGCTATTTATTTAAATCAGTTTTTAACTTGTATTCTCAGAATGATAATTCCTTTGTAAAAACATCGATTGCTTATATTTCCGTTAATCTTGGATGTTCAGATCGCAAAAATTTAACTGAGTTATCTTCAGGTGATCTATTATTTTTAAATGTTATTTAGGAATCAGAAAAACCTCTGCTTCACTTTCAGAAAATTCTGTTAGACCTTTATGTATTAAAGATTTTCCATATGTAATGTTGAGTGACATAAGATAGCCTAAGTCCTCTTTATTTTGCATCAGGTCATACAAACTAAGGAGCGATATTCTGGAATAGGTTTTTATATAAATTATTTAATGCAATGAATGTGTCGGTGGTATTTTCACTATGGCTCGGAGGAAAATGACATCTAGTACGGCAGACCCCGGTTAGGTACAGTTCCTCTATAGGGAATACAATATGGGAGGCGTTTTATAACTATCACAGACCCTGCGGTGGTTTGAAAGGTAAAACGCCTTATGAGATTTTTTTGAAAAAATGAGAACGTAAAAATACTCTGTCACTCTGTCAGTGAGTCTTTACATTATCTGTATTATCTTATGCCACTCGCCAACAATAGAATTATTTTCTTTTCTTATTGCCAGCAGCAATACGGGCTTGTATTTCCTTTTGGGATAATGGCGTTGTAATGGGTGATGTTCGTGGTGTAATATCAAAAATATTCCTATCATAGCCATATCCACCGCCATTAATAAAATAGGCGCGCAGTGCGATATCAAGCCTATCGGTGGGATCAAATTGTCCACCTTTTAGTGTCAAATAATCCAGCCAGCTATTAATACGGGCAGGGGTATCTGTGGGTAAAAATGCATTGTCATTTGCAACGGCAAAAGCAGGCACTGCTGTTGATCCTGAGCTAACTGAGAGTGCAAGTGAGGCGTCTTCTTCAATATAAATGCCGGTATAGGTATAAGGTATGCATATAATTTTTATTTTATGATTATCATTAATTAATAGGGAGAGCAAGATGAATTTATTAATGATGTTACGTATCTATATATTTATATTGTTTTTGTAATTCAAATTGGGTAATTAATAGAGTTATTTTCTATTTATCTGGATTAATGACTTAATTTTATTTTTTTATTTGATCAACTTATGATCATTATGTGTATTTCGTTCTGTTATTTA
Organism: Photorhabdus heterorhabditis; assembly: GCF_018448905.1. GTDB lineage: Bacteria > Pseudomonadota > Gammaproteobacteria > Enterobacterales > Enterobacteriaceae > Photorhabdus > Photorhabdus heterorhabditis. Next base: position 1,501 of record NZ_RCWA01000027.1, read on the forward strand.
AAAGATGAGTAGGTGTTATTTGGCTTTAATTGAGTATTTAATTCTCTATTCCCTTTCTCGATAGACTTTCTTGATAGATAGTGAGCAAAAATTTCCTGTCGGCATTTAAAAAACCTTGGTTAATGAAAGGCGTTTTTCTTTAGCAAGGAGCACTGCTGCATGTCCCATTGTTACGAAAATGTGATCTATGACAGGTTCGGTACAACAGTAAGTCTTAACAACAAGTTAATTTCATATATAAGAAAAATTTTCCAATGGTTGTTTGCAGCTAATTGGCAGAATAAAATCCATTGATTTTTTAATGGGCTATATCATCAGTTTTAATCGATATTCACGATTGAAATTAAAATATTTGATAGTTTTTAACGATCGTTTGTGCGATTTTTGAACGTTTTAAACAATTTTATTTTTCAAATTGTAACCTATAGTATTAATTTCAACATGAAACACTAAAGTGTTTTAAATGTTTTCGTATGTGTTATTATTACGTTAATATTTTATTTCATTTGGTGAGTATGTGAGTGGTAATACGTCTCTTATTTTGATTTTGGAGTGATTAGCATGAATAAGAAAGTCAATGTACTGCGTGGCGCCAAGCGTCAATCAGGTTTTACGCTGATTGAAGCATTGGTTGTGATGATTGTTGGTATTGTGATATTAGCCGCAGCAGCAGCCGGGATCGGTAAGTTGTTCCGGGCTTCGGAAATTTCAACTGAATCTTCAAATATTACTCAGATGGCAGCAAATGTGAAATCAATTAAAAACGGCGCTAAAGGCTATGACAGTTTGGATAACAAAGTTGCCATTAATTACAAAGTTGTTCCGGCTAATATGACTCAGGATGGTAAGGCCGGAATTATTTTTAATAGTTGGAATGGCAAAGTAACGATTTCTCCGGGAGATACTACCGCTCAGACGTTCAAGATTGAGTATCAAAATGTGCCTGATGAGGCTTGTCAGCAGCTTTCGCTGAAATTGCGGGTGGCGGGTTGGTCGAAAATGACCGTTGGTAGCGGGAAGGGGCAGCAGTCTGCTACAGAAATTAAACCAGATTCGACTTTGGCTCAAATTGATGCCGCATGTAATGCCAGTGATGCCAATACGGTGACACTTATTTCTGCCAGTTAGGACATTGATTCTTTAAGCGAATGCACCGGGAGATCATCATGGTGATAGGGTGGTTGCAATCTGAGACAGGATATTTAGTTTTGGTAGCAGGGTTACTGGGATTGTGTGTCGGAAGTTTTCTGAATGTGGTGATCTGCCGCCTGCCGATCATGATTATCTCTGAAAGCAATAATGAGACCGCTGGTTTTAATCTCTGTTTTCCCAGTTCTCATTGTCCACGTTGCAGCCACGTGTTGGCAGTCCGCGATAATATTCCCTTGTTGAGCTATTTGTGCCAGAAAGGGCGCTGTCGATACTGTAACGGTATGATTTCAATACGTTATCCATTGGTTGAAGGTACCGTGGCAGTGCTCTTTTCTTTGCTGGCTTTGTTCACTGGATGGAATTATTCGTTGTTGGGGTTATTGATGCTGAGTTCGATGTTGGTAGCGTTGGCTGTCATTGATTTCGAGTCTATGTTGCTACCTGATCAACTGACCCTTTCTTTGTTGTGGTTAGGGCTGTTGTTCAATCTGTATTCTGCCGGATTTGTGGCATTACCTCTGGCAATCAGTGGCGTGGTTTGTGGATATCTGTTTTTTAGGTTGGTGGGGTGGATTGCCCGGCAATTGATCCAGTGTGATGCGTTGGGAAGGGGAGATGCTAAATTTCTGGCGGCGCTTGGTGCTTGGTTGGGGGTGGAAGCGCTCCCATTGGTGGTTTTGCTTGCAGCAAGTCTCACACTAATAAGTTATCTGACGATTTGGCGGCTACGCAGAATAAGAACGGAGCCACAGATACCTTTCGGTCCAGGTTTGGCAATGGCTGGATTGATTGTCGCATTTTGCCAAAGGTAGCTAGGGAGTGGTATGAGCAGTGGTGTAGTCCCCTTAAGCAGGATCTCTTTTGGGGAAATAGGTTATCGGATGGAAGAGGTTTTCGTACTTATTATGTAAGAAGGGCTATTTATGCATGATGATGAGTCTGTATCTATATTGACGATACGCCGCCATGATGCAGGTTTCACTTTACTGGAAGTGATTGTTGCACTGATGGTACTGGCATCAATGATGGTGGTTGGTGTGGTTTATCTAAGTAGACAGAGTGACATGTTGGTGAATCAGGTAGTCGCCGGGCAGATCCAACATCTTGGTGATGCGGTGGTGGATTATGTTAATGACAATTATGTTGTTTTAAGTCATGGGGCAACGCCTGTATCAATCAATTGGGCAGAGATGATCCCCTATTTACCGCCGGGACTTGACCAGAATACGGTCAATCCGCTTGGTCAGAAATATGATGGCGTTTTGCGTATTGTCATGCTACCCAATGGCAAAAAACGCATTGATCCGTTGATTTATACCGTGCCGGCAATGGCTGATGGAAAACAGCCAAATGTGGCTGATCATTCGATGAAGATCGCGCAATTGATTGGGGTTGGTGGCCTGTATTTGGATTACAGAAATCGTGACAACCATAATCCGGTCACTTATTGGAATAGTTATGGTCAAGTTAATGCGCCTGAATCTTTTGCGGGTTTTTTCAATGAGCAGCCCGCTGAAATTGGCCGCATTTTTTATGCTCCGTTCATGCGGGATGCGTCAATCTATGGCCCCGGGACATTGGCGGGTGATTTGCTTCACCGACAAAAAACCGGGGGGCATCCAGAGTGGAATAAGATGGAAACCAGCATCAGTATGGGTGGCAATAGTCTCGATCAGGTGGATACGTTGTCGATGCAAGGCGCTGGAATAGTTAACGGTGCGAATAAGATAGCCTTTTCTTCCCATTCTCAAGAGAAACCATCTTATATTGAGCAAAATAATGACGGTGCAATAGTTATCAATCCAGCACATGGCTCGTTATTTATCCTTGATGGTAATGTTAATTCTGGTAATAAAGGTATTTTGGCTGCTGGCGAGGTTCAGGCAGATAAAAATGTCGTTGTTGGCAACAACTTAGTGATAAACACCAAAACTGGAAATTTTATTGGTGGTACTTGCCCAGCGTTAGGTAACGTATCCATGAACAAACAAGGGGAACTGCTGGTGTGTCAGAAAACCGGCATTAGTCCGCCGGCGTTGCAATGGAAAGACGCAACCGGAAGCGGGCGGTTATTTGCGGATCAACCGGTAATCGGGAATGGTGGTAAGGCAAATAGTCAGCCCTTTTTTAACAACTCTGATTTCCCTGTGTTAGTCACTGCTTCTACATCTCCGATTTCTGATGGCTGTTATATGTGTTGTGTGTTGGCTGTGTATGAGGCGGATAAAAATGGTAACAACCAAGAATCTGACTTACCGCTTGTTTTTCAGCGATCTGGATTAGTGGACTATCCAGAAGTGAGTACCAATGTAAATCGACAGAATACGAGGGCTTGTGTAGTGGCATTCATTGCGAGACCACATCACAAATATAACATTACCAGCGTATTCCACTCTTCTAAAAACAACATTCATATTTTGGGCAGTCATCACTGATGATTAACAGCACCCGGTATCTGGTTATTTGGAATTAACCAATCTATAGGATCACGGCTGTTTTTAACCTAAATAGGAGAACATCAATGTGGCCATTAGCTATTGTTGGGATCGCCGTCGGATTTTTCATGCAACTGATGTTCAGTGAGCTGTTGTATGAAGTGCGTGAGCAGTCAGTGCGTGCCAGGACTGATATAGCTGCGTTGTTTCGTAGCTATGCTTCAGCGGGGGTGCAATTGCTTAATAATCATTCTGTTGGTGTGATTAGTCACCGCAAGATGCAGCAAGCATTAACCACTCTGCATATGACGTGGGTGAATACCGATGCTTGGTGTAATCGCTTTTCCAGCCAGTGTCTTTGGGGGGGGATGATTTCGGGGAAGCATATCTATGTTTTCCGCAAAAATATCAACCCCGGCGACAATGTGTTGTTACATAGCGCTTTTGGGGAATTGCTTAAATGGGGGGCAGAACCCGATCAGATTGGTTTCAAGAGCGGCTCCAGGCTTATCGATGGTAGAGGAAGAGGAATAGGAAGTCCGCTTGCCAGACAATTACCGGATGATGTTCGGAAGTTTGTGTCTGACGGAGCGTTGGTGGAAATACTGTAGTTGTTGTTCTGCAAGTGGGTTTTCTTCGGGTCACTGAACTTGATTAATGGGTTGTTTGGCTACTTCTTTTTATTTGGAAAGATCGATGAACAAAATAATCGCATATGTTTTGACGGCATTTGTCTGTATGTCAAATATCGCCGTTTACGCAGCACCTACGCCAACATCGGTTCCTTTCGCGGCGGTATGGATAGCAACGCCGGGGCAAACTCTGCGTGGTGTGACGCAAGAGTGGGCGAGTAAGTCCGGCTATCAGGTGGTATGGGATGCTTCCTATGATTTTCCGATCAGGGCTGGCTTGCGTTTTAATGGCTCGTTTATCCATGCGGTCAGTGAGCTGTTCGAAGCTTATGCAATGGCGAATCGTCCTTTCACCGTCGATATTTATCAGGAACAGCGACTTGTCCATGTACAGGCACAGGGGTAATAACATGCGTATCCAATTTTTGCAGTTTTTCAGATTGATATTGTTACCCTGCATAGTCGCTGGTTTGCCAAGTTGTACAGCAATTTCTAATGTCGATCATCGGGCAGATACCGAGATGGCAAAGGCTACCGATATTATCAAGGAATTACGTAATACTCCCGCTGCGGTAGCTGTTCATGTTCACGAGCATGGTTATTGGGTGTCAACCAAGGAGATTCCATCAAGGAAAGAGAGTGAGACCGTTTCCTGTATGTTGACTCTGGAGGAAGCCGAGCCGATGACGCTGAACCAGTTTGCAGAAAAGATCAAACGTATCTGCGGTGTGCCGGTGCTTATCAGTGCCGATGCGCGGCTTGCAATGTATTCCAGTTCGGCATCGGATGAGAAAGAGAGCGGCAGGGAGGTTGTTATTGTCAATTCGAACACTCAGTCAGGATCTGAAGGCAGTGGATCAGAAGAGATGAAAATCAACGTAAATTGGCATGGTTCTTTGGCAGGTTTGCTTGATTCGGTTATTTTATCATCAGGATTGCATTGGAAAGTACACAACGGTGCAGTGCATATTTTCAAAACAGAGACGCGGGTGTTTCAAATATATGCACTGCCGGGTACCGATGCGTTATCTTCCAGCGTGACGGCGACCACCAGTGCAACATTCGGTGGTGGCTTAGGTGGAGAGGATAGTGGTAACAGCGGTAGTTCCCAAACTCTTGCGACTTCTTTGACTCGTTCGGTGATGGATGAGATCCAAAAAACAGTATCCAATATGTTAACGTCTGGTGAAGGGAAGTTAACTTTGTCGATGGCGACAGCGTCATTGGTGGTAACGGACTCACCTGAAGTGCTTGATAGAATTAAGGATTATATCGATCAGCAGAACAAGTTACTGACAACGCAAGTGGTGCTTAATGTTAAGATCCTTAACCTGACGTTTGATCGGGCTGATCAGTATGGTGTTGATTGGTCACTGGCTTATAAAAGCGCTCACATAGGAGTGGGGGGGGAGGGCAGTAGTGCCATTAATGGGCGCGATATTAGTACGAATATTCATATTCTCAAGGGGCCATTTAGTGACAGTACCTTACTGATCAAGGCGTTATCGGCTCAAGGTAAAGTCTCTATAGTGACTCAACCTTCGGTGACTACACTAAATTTGCAGGCGGTACCGATGCAGGTCGCAACGCAGACCGGTTATGTTTCATCCATTTCTAACACCTCAACGCCACAAATTGGCACTTCGGTAGGGATTGAGCCTGCGACAGTAACGACGGGTTTTAATATGTTGATGCTGCCTTATGCAATGGCCGATAAGCAAATATTGTTACAGTACAACATTAGCTTGAGCGATTTAAAAAGGTTGGAGAAATTTGGCAAGGAAGAAACCGGTCAGGTGCAGTTACCGACCATAGACTTACGTGCATTCAGTCAGAAAGTGAGGCTACATTCAGGTGAAACTCTGGTGCTGTCAGGATTTGAGCAACAGTCAGATACCAGCGATCGCAGTGGCTTGGGTAGCCCGGATAATCAATTTCTGGGGGGAAGTCGTGAGGGTAAAAGAAACCATAATGTGATCGTAGTCATGATTACCCCTATAGTGGTAGATTGAAAAATGACCCAGACTGAAACAGGCGTGGAGCGCGCTATGCAAATCAAGTTATATGGTAAAACTTTGGTAGCAGGCATCATTTGGCAACCGCCTGTTACTGCGTTGGCGCGTTCTAATATACGTAGAAGTGGGATTGCGGCGGGGTTTACCTTGGTTGTCCGGCATCGTGTTGGACGATGTATACAGGTTGGGTATATACCAAAGGAGGCAGGCGCACCGGGTTGTTATTCATTAGCTGTTATCCTTGCTAAAGCCGTGGATAAGCCTAACTGGATAGGCGCGTTTTGTTTACCTGATGGACAGTATGCATTGGTAGCGGTACACCAGGGCGCGATAATGTCCGGACGTGATTTGATCGGGACTCGTGAAGAAATTGAAGCGAAATTGTGTGATACGGTGCAGTTGGTAGAGGGCGCCAATGGGGTTTGGAATGCGATCTATGCGCCGCCGGAATTTGAATCGCCGTGGCCGGAGATGTCATTGGTGCAATTGTTACCGAAGTCCGCATTGAGAAAATCAATTGGTCAGATCGAGAGTTTAACCGGCGAAATGTCGAAGTATCAAATTAAGGTCTTTGGCATGACCGTCGGCACTGTCTTCTTGTTGGCTGGTGGTTGGTGGATGTGGCACATCTATCAGCAGAATACAGCAATAAGAGTACCGGATTTATCTAATGAGGTGGTGGAAGTTCCACCGCCGCATCCGTGGCTTGCACAGCCAAAAATGGCATGGCAGTTTTCTGCATGGAATAAAGCTTTAGCCAAGGTTCCCTTATCGCTCGCGGGTTGGCAGGTTGAATCCATTATGCTGGACACTAATACGGTTTCCGTGAGTTATCAGCGTCATGACGGGATGCCGATCAACATTTTTCAGGTTGCGGCTATCAATATTTTCCGAGCTGGCCCGGTGATTTCTAATGGTGGGGAGCAGGCACAGGTCTTGATACCGTTTGAGCAGCCGCAAGGTCATGATCAGGAAAACAATGACGATGTGTTGCAGCCGTCAGATCAGGCGTTGATTGAGCTGATGTCTTATTTTCAAGCATTGGGTTTACCATCTCCAGTTTTGACGGAGGGTGCTTCCGTTTTGCCCCCTCCGCCTCCACTTTTGCCGGGGGGGGAAACGCGTGTGTGGTCTAATCCTGATTGGCAGACTTATGACTGGACACTGACTTCTCAGTTATCGCCGGATGCATTGTTTTCAGGTAAGCCACTTCCCGGATTAAGAGTGACCAGTGCCAGAATTGTGTTATCTGATGGTTTTCCTGAGTGGAAGCTGAGTGGAGTTTTCTATGCAAAAAATTAGCCAGCTTATAATTAGCCTGTTTCTATTTGTAGTGTCGGTATTTTCCTTGGCATATGCACAAACATCACCCACTGAGCTACCGGCAGCTCAGGCGAAGCATGTTGCCCAGAAGCCTGCATTGCCAGCGGTAACGACTGGCAGCGTTGCTGCGCAGCTGGAAAAGTTACAGACGGATTTGATGTTACTTAAAGCTGAAACCGCAAGGGCAAATGCTCAGGCTGAATTCGATAAAATTTCCAGAGAGGTGAGTAAAAGAGGTGCTGTCAATAATGATTTGCCTTTGGTCAAGTCAATTTTCGGGCGAAATGGGGCATTGACCGCGACACTCCGGTTTCGTTCTGGCGGCATTATGGACGTGAAAACGGGTGATCAGCTGCCAAATGGTTATAAAGTGATCCGCATCGATACAGGGGTAGTGACTTTCACCAAACAAGGGCGATTCTATGATGTCGGTCTTACGGCTACGAATGATGCATCGTTGTTGGATAGCCTTGATTTAATGGTTGCACCACCATTGCCGTTAAGCCATTGATCACTAATGGATGGAGATTTCTAATGGTAATAACAAGTTCCGATCTGTTGTGTATGGTCAGGCAAGGTGCAAAAGTTTTATCTGCCTTGAGCGGTGCACTTGAAATAGAGTTGGCTAACCGTAGCTTGATCTGCCTTGTTGAGTTACCCCAGCAAAAAGGGCAATGCGTACTTGCCGTGTCTGCATCCCACCGGCTTGATCCACATGTGCTGGCCTATGAAGAAACGGTTAAAAGACATGGTCTCATCTACCAAATTGTCACTTGTGGTATGGGAGACATATTAGAATTGTACCGTCTTAGTAAGGGGCATAGTCATGGGCTGGGAGGTACTGAATCGGATGTTCAGCGTTATATCATTCGCTTAATCAGTGAAGTGACTGAGGAGCGTGCGTCAGATTTACATGTTGTTGCTCGCCACAATTATTGTGAAATCCGTTGCCGGGTTGATGGTTATTTGCGACCAATCGGACAATTGCGCCCGGAAGAAGGATTACGATTATGCGCGACTATCTATCAAAGTATGTGTGATGTGGCCGAGCCGACGTTTAAGCCGATGCAGGCACAGCGTGCGCGAATGAAGGATGAGTTCCTGAGTGAATGTGGACTTTCCGGGGCGCGTATTAATACTCGTCCGCTCGATCGCGGCATGTTGATGGTATTGCGATTGTTGTATGCGGACAGCCCCGGGACAATGTGCACCCTAAGCGATCTTGGCTATTTGCCGGAACAGTGTCAGATCCTGGAAGAACTTATGGACCATCGGGCCGGTGTGGTCCTCTTGTCTGGTGCGACCGGTAGCGGGAAGAGCACCACCTTGAAAGTCGTGATGCAGAAGATGATAGCTGAACAAGCTGGCATTCATCTACTCACACTCGAAGATCCACCTGAATATGAGATTACTGGCGCTAATCAATCTCCTATAACCGGAGATCGAGGTGATAGCGTCGTTATCGAACAAGAATGGGCTATGGCAATTGCTGATGCAATGCGACTCGATCCCGATGTGATTATGGTCGGTGAGATACGTGACGCAGTGACGGCAAAGATGACATTTCGTGCAGCCATGACGGGCCATTTGATCTGGACCACGATACATGCAAACGATGCTTTAGCGATTTTGCCCCGCTTACAGGATGAGGCTGTGATGGAGTCGTTATTGATGGATTCGCGGTTGGTGATCGGTTTGGTCAGTCAATCGTTGATCCAGGTGTTATGCCCTCACTGCAAAGTTCCCCTGAAAGGGCATGAACAGGAAGTTTCCGATCGCCTATTGAAAAGGCTCAATCTTTACTGCCAGCCGGAATCAGTTTACCTACAGGGAGAAGGTTGTGACTATTGTAAACAGTGCGGTACTTTGGGCCGAACTGTAGTTGCTGAAGTGATACGGACTTCCCCTGACTTAATGCAAGCTTATCGAATTGGTCACCATCACGAAGCAACCCGATATTGGATTACCGAGATGGGAGGATTAAGCAAGCTCGACGCACTTATTCGCAAAATAAATGACGGAATTATTGATCCCCGTGCTGCAGAACGTGTTATGGGGCCGATTATTCCTGCGATCAATCAAGTAGAGTGAAACGATATGGTTATGACCGATTTTGTTGAAAGACTGAACTATCGATTGACGAAGATACAGTTTGGTCAGAAAGCGCGGATTCGTTTTTACGGGCATCTTGTCATGATGCTGGAAAATCGTGTCATGCTGATTGATGCATTACGTGAGATGTATAATATTGCCAGCAACGAAGGCCATAAACCTAACAATGGTTGTGCATTGGTGTTAAGTAGTTGCTATGAATCTGTGAGTCAGGGTAGCACTTTGGCAGAGAGCTTGCGGCAATGGATTGGTCCCAATGAAGTCGCAGTGATTGCTGCGGGTGAGCGTTCCGGCGATATATGTAGCGCTTTTATGGATGCGATCGCTATGATCGAAGCGGGTAATAAGATCCGCAATGCTGTTATTGGTGCATCTATTTATCCAGTGGTGCTTATTGGCATGATCTGCGTATTGCTGCATATTGTGGCAGGCAATCTGGTGCCCAAATTGGCTGCTGTTTCTAAGCCGGAAACTTGGGATGGTGCTGCTTATATCCTTTATTTGATGGGAACATTTGTTAACGATTATGGATTTTATTCGCTGATATTTATGGTGATATTTATCATTTTATTGTCGTTATCGTTGTCTTTTTTGGGGGGGCGATTACGAACGGTGCTTGACCGGTTTCCGCCATGGTCACTGTACAGAACTATTCATGGCAGTATGTTTATATTGAATGTGTCGTTGCTGATCCGCTCAGGGATGATGTTGCAATCGGCGCTGGAATTACTGCTGGAACAAGCGGGTTCACGTTGGTTGTATGTGCGTATCGCTGCTACGCTGGAGCATATTTCAATGGGGGCTGGTTTTGGCGAGGCGTTACGTGATACCGGTTATCGTTTCCCAGACGATGAAGCGATCAGCTATCTGAGGTTATTGTCACGATTGCAGGGTTTTGATCAATCAATGGCGAAGTTTGCACGGCACTGGTTGGATGAAACAATAGTTAAGGTGCAAATAGTGACTCGTGGGTTCCTGTTGGCTTCAATTCTTATGATTGGTGGCATGTTGATGCTGGTGGTTACAGCGGTGTCTGGCATTGAGAATGCTATTGAACAGTCGCTATCTATGCCATCTGTTTAATGTCGAGATTAATGATGAAAATCAGTCGGAATGAATACATTGACAGGCTTAAATTCTCATATATCCGTTATCTTTCAAGTTGCCTCTTTGTTGGCTGCACTCACTCACCCCGGTCACAGAGTTAGCTATGCTCCCGGGGATTCGCTCCCTTGCCGTCGCGATCCATCTTGAAATCCATTGGGTATAGTGTTTTTGTCAAAGCTGCATTATTGTACGGCATGTCATATGAGGAAATTATCATGTCTGTCATTAATAGCAAAAAATGGGTGAGGCCATATGCAGATAGTTAGTTACAAAAGCGTAATTTATACTCTGCTAGTCATTTTAATTTGGAGTTTTGGTTGGATACTAACCAAAGTCGGATTGGATCATATGCCGCCATTTACATTTGCGGCATTAAGGTTTGTAATTGCTGCTGTATTAATGCTTTTGATTGCAAGTATAAAATATAAATGTAATCACTTTAGTCGGAAAGAATGGTGTATTGTTATTCTAGTTGGTCTTACTCAAACTACTTTGATGTTTACCTTTATTAATATAGGTATGCAAAACGTAAGTGCTGGTAAGGCTTCTATCTTGATTTATTCTATGCCGATATGGAGTGCTGTATTGGCTTATTTGTTTTTACAGGAGCCACTAAAAGCTAAGGACATTCTAATTTTATGTTTTGGAATAATTGGCGTTTATTTTGTTTTTGTACCTGGCATTTCAATTGAGAGTGATATTTTTGGTTTGTTTTTATTATTGCTGTCTGCCATTTCATGGGCTGTTTCGAATATACTTGTAAAAAAATATTTTGCTAAACATAATAAGTTTGTATTAACTACATGGCAAATGTTGTTTGGGTCAGTTGGCTTGGTAGCTCTTTCTTTCTGGTTTGAGAATCCGCTAGGGTTATCTTTAAATTATATAGAGTGGGGAATATTACTTTATACCAGTATATTTGCTTCTGTTGTGGCATTTACTCTTTGGTTTTCTATTCTGCCATCACTCAATGTAATGTCTTCGACCATGCCATCTCTGTTAATCCCATTTTTTGTTATTATGTTTGATTCTATATTTTTAGAACAATCAGTAACCGTGTCTGTGGCGATGGGGCTGATTCTTATCGCATTGAGTTGCATTTTAACCGCTCTTCGTAAATAGGGGTAGTGACCGGATAGCTGCCATAACCGCCTTTTAGCGTTTTCTTGCACCGGTCAGTGCAGTATGGATGATTTCAAACGATATTAATAGAGGTAAGGCATTATGTTCTCGATAGGCATTTTAGCGTTCTACAACGAGAATTTATTGAAAATTCTGAAAAACTCACTCTCACCAATATTACGTCGTTTATGCACAATCATGAGAGGATAAAAACAAAGTTAAATAGCCTAAGTCCGGCGTAATACCGAACTTAGGCCATGTTAACCACCGGGTAAACTGTCCAATAATTGGAGTTCACTTTAATTTGGCAGTTTTTAATTTCCTAATCATATCCTTCTTTATATTTTATTAAGTTGAAAGTTAAAATCTCTCTTAGGTATCAAGATGTTATTTGTCGCCAGGATAATACATATATTCAAGTCCTGTAAAATAGGACAAGAGTCTACTGAATAATCCAGGCATGGATTATTTATTATTATTTTAGACAAAGACTTTCCGGTTGATGCGATAGAAGATAATCGCCTCTCTCTTATTGAGTCTTTATTTTTTCAAAAAGAGGATCTCAATTATTTACCAAAAACAGATTCTACTCTTGATATGAAACAATATTGTAGTAAACCTTCTACTAATCGTTCATTCAAGTTGTTTAAGGTAAAGTGAAAGTCTCTTTATTGTGTACTACTAAAGAAATTGGTAGTACCTAATTTTATTTTTCCCTGGTGTTGGACATATTTTTTTGACGGGAATAGCCGTCGTTTCACTGGTGGTAAAGCTTGTGCAACCCGCAGTGCAGTTCGGAATAGTATTCGCTTGATTATCGAGCTATTAGTTGTATTTAGGGTGGCGCGTAACGAAATTTCAACGGCTTCATTAGCATATATGCGCATCTGTTGTTCATAATCTGAGATCGCCTTAATTAAGTCTTCATGCCCGGATGCGACACGAGTAAGCTCCTGCGTGAGTAAAAGTGAATCTCGAAGTGCTGTATTTGCCCCCATTCCCATCACTGGCGGCATATTATGAATGGCATCTCCAAGTAATGTGACAGAGCTGGATCGCCAGGGTAAGAGATGGACCATACTGCGTATAGGCAGCATAGATATGTTTTCCATATCACTCTGTTTAATCAGGGTATACAGAGTTTGATCCCATGAAGTAACACGGGAGCGTATCAGCGCACACAGAGATTCAGCAGAAAAATCAGTAATAGTATCTGGGTAGCTGTTTGTTGCCGCTGCGTAGGCCCATACGATAAAATTATCATTTTCTGTCGAAGTGGTCTTTACTCGGGAATTGACCGGAGCACACCATTGAGAGATAAACATCCCATCGGAGCTTTTAGGCACGATATTGTTGGGGGACCCATCCTGCATATATGAGGGCAACAAGGTTGCAAGAGTCGGGGTAAGGCGCGAACGACCAATGGTGAGAGTGGCACCAGTATCCAGCCTTTCTATGGCAGGTAGGTACTGCTTGCGTACTTTTGAATTGCTACCATCTGCACCGATAAGAACATCAACATCTTCGTGACTTCCATCTGTAAAAAAAAGCCTGATGCTATTGTTTTTAATGTGTTCATAGCGCTCGAAGGTTTTGTTCCATTGAATTGTATCTGAGAGTCCCTCGTGTAGTATTTCAATAAGATCAGATCTGTTGATTAACATTCGATTTTCGGAAGTGATCTGTCCATCCTTCTGACGGATATCGCTCTGGGCCGAGAGAAGAAGATGTAGATGCTCATCATAGAATCTTATCTGTCCACCAACAGATTTTGAGATTTTTTTAAATGCCTGCCAGTTGGTATCCGGGAGGCATTCCTGCATTGCTTGTTGGCCGAATGTGTCGATATAAATTCCATAGCCGGAAGGTATGGATAATGTGGAAGAGCTACGTTCATAGACCTTCACTTTTATGCCGTTTTTGCGCAGGCCATGAGCCAGGCATGCTCCACCAATTCCTGAACCAATTATTCCAACGTTCATTTATTTTTTCTCCGTAAGTAGTACGATGTGATTCTGAAAGAATCGTGGTGACTGTAGCTGGCTGGGACCGTCTGATCTCAGACATCAGTCGTGTTACTGCTATAGTTTTATGCTATAGTTTTAATAATAGTATACCGTACCGTTCGGTATCAATAAAAATCAGGTTTTTTTACATGACAAATACGCCTAAAGCCCAAACAGATCACAAAAGAACCCGTTCGTACTCTAGAATTTCAGGAGAACGCGTTAACGAGCTGTTGAAAGTCGCTGCTCAAGTATTTGCAGAACGGGGTTTTGATGGTGCCAGTGTCAATGAGATGGCAAAACGTGCTAATGCTTCGAAAGGGACTTATTATAGCCGATTCCCTTCTAAAGAAGAGCTGTTAGTGGCCGTTATCAGGCAGAGAATACAAGATGTTGAAGTTGGTCTGGATAAGGCCATGAACCCCGAACCGGATATTGGGAAAGCGTTAACAATTTTTGCAGAGGAAATGTCCACAGTAATCCTTTCTGAAACAATGATCGAAAACTATCGGGTGGTAACTTTGGAGTCCCAACGTTTTCCACAATTGGGCAAGATTTATTATGAAAAAGGGGTGAAACAAATCGTAGATTTTTTAGTCGAATATCTGGTTCGAAAGGTGCAAGAAGGGAAATTGAATATAGTAAACCCGGAAATCTCCGCAGAGGTGTTTATCGATAGCATCATTGGTACGCCAAGGCTTAAGGCTACTTTAGGCATTGGTTTACTCACTCAGGAGGAGAAATCTCAGCGAATTGCTATCGCTGTTCAGTCATTTCTCGCTGCATATAGTATTGCCTCATGATAGTTACATTACCGTAACCGGAAAGTTATTGCGGGAATGGAGTTAATTAAGGACCTGCCCGTTATCAGGCAGGTCTCTTTGCGGAATTGGGCCAGAATAACAGTAACGCGGTTTGAATGTCGTGAAATAGACGCTTCGGCGTCTTTTTCGTTCTTTTGTGCTTAGTTTACTTGCGATTATTTATTGTATTTCCTTTGTAGGTAAATAGTTTACAATGTATTAACTTATTGTTTTTCTTTGATTAGAGTCTGAATTTATCATAATCAAAATTGATTTTTGAAGATGTTCGGAATATGGGTATGTTGATATGGTAAAAAGAGCGATAAGGCTACTGCGCATTTCGGTTATTTGCAGTGCATTGATGGTAGCTGGATATGCTTTAGCTAATCATCAGAGTAGGCTGGTTGAAGATGATATTCAAAATCTGTCAAAAATACAGGCCGAAAAGATATCTGAGACGATAACCCCTGAACAAGCACCAATTCAAACTGCTGCAATTTCAGAAATAGAACGTCGTGAAATGCTTCGAAGCTGGTTACCAGCACAAGTTAAGCCTGTTTTCTTTGAGCGATTGGTTAGTTTGTACGCCGTTAACCAGATGCAACCTTTATGGCAGAATAAAGCCGCCGCTCAGCATCTTGAACAGCAACTTTCAGAACTTGCATTGGCGGGCTTTCAACCGCAATTTGGTCAATGGCTGACTGAACTCAATGATTCCCAATTGAGTCATATGGGACGGGATATCATCTTATCGGATGCTATGCTAGGTTATTTACAGTTTGTTTCAAATGTCGGTCAGCAGGGGCAAAGCTGGCTCTATCGTACTACGCCATACAAAATTGTTTTACCTTCACCAGTAGTTATAGATCAGTGGCAGCAAGCTATTGCAGATCGCAATGTAGCAACTTATGTTGCAGCGTTAGCACCACAGCATCCACAATATGGAAATATGCGCAAGGAGATGATGAAACAATTGGCTGATAGTAAAATGTGGCCACAACTTTCTGACAAAAGCGTATTAAGGCTAGGGCAGAGTAGCCCTGATGTTACAGCTTTAAAAGAAATACTTATTCGCACCGGTATGTTGAGTGAACTGATAACCAAATCAGATAATACCTACAACCCTGAATTGGTCGCTGCGGTAAGAAGTTTTCAGCAATGGCAGGGATTGGCACCAGATGGTGTGATTGGTAAACGCACAAGGGATTGGCTGAATACTTCACCTCAAGATAGAGCTGGATTGGTGGCGCTTAATATCCAGCGTCTGCGGATTATCCCGGGTCATGTATCCACTGGGATTATGGTCAATATTCCTGATTATTCATTACAGTATTATCTTAATGATCAGGAAGTGCTGAACTCGAAAGTTATTGTTGGTCGCCCAAGCCGTAAAACACCCATTATGAGTAATGCACTGAATAATGTGGTGATTAATCCGCCCTGGAGTGTACCAACCAGTCTGGCAAGAAAAGATATTGCACCACGAGGGGTTAATGATCCCGGATATTTCCAGCGCCGTGGCTATGTTATCTTTTCAAGCTGGCGTGCTGATGCCAGTGTCATTGACCCGTACACAATTGATTGGAATGTGATTACACCGGCTAATTTTCCTTATCGCATATGGCAAGCCCCGGGGGCGGCTAACTCACTAGGCCGCTATAAGTTCAATATGCCAAATTCTGATGCTATCTATTTGCATGATACGCCAAATCATAGTTTATTTGACAAAGATATTAGGGCGATTAGTTCTGGTTGTGTCCGGGTTAATAAAGCTTCGGAATTGGCCAGCATGTTACTGGGAGATGCTGGTTGGAACCAAAATAGAGTGAGTAATACCCTGAAACAGGGCAATACGGCTTATGTTAATATCCCGCAGCGTATTCCGGTTTATTTGTATTATTTGACTGCCTGGGTAGATGAGCTGGGAGTAGCACAGTACCGCACAGATATTTATGATTACGACAACAGTGTGAGACAAGGTTCCCAGTTTTTGTCAAAGTTATTACCTTTACAAAACTAAATGCAACTAATTTTCACTATCATCGGTCATAGTAACCGGTGTTTGGCTGCTAGTTGGCTTATTTTTTTCCATAATCTGGGTAGATATTTCTTCATGGATATAATCGATTATAACCGCCGCAAGTGGCTTAGTGTGGGGGTGGCTGCTTTAGGCTTGAGTGTGTTGCCGGGGCCGGTTTTTGCTACTTTGACGACTCCCCGCCCACGAATTTTACGTTTTGATAACTTACATACTGGCGAAACGATCAAGGCTGAATTTTTCGATGGTCATCGTTATAACAAAGAAGAATTGGCTCGTCTGAATCATCTGTTTCGTGATTATCGCCAAAATAAAGTTAAGACTATCGATACTAAATTATTTGACCAAATTTATTTACTGCAAATGATGCTGGGTGTTAATAAGCCTGTACAGCTTATTTCTGGTTACCGCTCACTGGTGACCAATAATCAGTTGCGCAAGCAAAACAAAGGTGTTGCTAAACAGAGTTACCATACCCGTGGGAGGGCGATGGATTTTCATATTGAAGGTATTGAGCTTAGTCGTATCCGTAAAGCTGCTTTGAAAATGAAAGCCGGAGGTGTGGGATACTATCCAAACAGTAATTTTGTTCATATTGATACAGGTCCCGTTAGGACGTGGTAATCTGGTGAGTAACTATTTTGTTTTGACTATGGAGTAAATGAAATAATGAAATACCAAGTTATTCCTGTTACTGCTTTTATGCAAAATTGTACCCTTATTTGGAATGAAGAGACTAAGGAAGCGGCAATTGTTGATCCGGGCGGTGAGGCAGCAAAGCTGATCGCTGAGATAGAGAATCTCGGTTTGAAATTGACCCAGATTTTACTGACTCATGGTCATTTTGACCATGTTGGTGCAACAGTAGAAGTCGCTAAGTATTTTAATGTACCAGTTTATGGGCCACAGCAGGAAGATGCTTTCTGGATCGAAGGCTTACAGGCTCAAAGCCGGATGTTTGGCATTGAAGAATGCCCATCATTTGAGCCTGATCGCTGGTTGAATGAAGGTGATGAATTACGCGTTGGTGGGGTCGATTTGTCCGTATTGCACTGTCCGGGGCATACACCTGGGCATGTGGTATTTGTGAATCATACCGATAAACTGATTTATATGGGAGATGTACTGTTCAAAGGCGGAGTTGGGCGTAGCGATTTTCCACGCGGTAATCACCAGCAGTTAATCAACTCAATTAAAGATAAACTTCTGCCACTTGGTGATGATTATAAATTTATTCCGGGGCACGGACCAATATCTACATTAGGCTATGAACGGCAGACCAATCCGTTTTTACAAGACGAAGTACCAAGTTGGTGATGGAACAACGGTATCTATATTAAATAAGTGTTGGTTTGAATAGCTGTCTAGTGGTGACATTGCATCTTCTGAGTGATAAAAACCGCTGAATTTCAGCGGTTTTTATAGCAAGGCAAATATTGACTCAGAGAACCGCAACAATGGCTTCACATAGCGGAGCCATATTCTCTAGTGTCAGGCCAGCGACGTTAATACGGCCGGAACTGACCGCATATATACCAAATTCCTCACGCAGGCGCTCTACTTGTTCTTTTGTCAACCCACTGAATGAGAACATACCATTCTGGTTGATAATGAAGCTGAAATCTTGGTTTGCACCTTTTTCTTGTAAGGTGTTTACGAACAGTTGACGCATACGCTGGATACGTTCGCGCATGGTAGTCAGTTCTTGTTCCCAGACAGCTTTTAATTCTTCATTTGACAAAATAGTGGCGACAATAGACGCACCATGAGCTGGTGGGTTGGAATAGTTAGAACGGATAATCGCTTTAGCTTGGCTGAAAGCTTTTTCTGCCGTATCGCTGTCTTTGGCAACAATAGTACAAGCGCCAACACGCTCATTGTACAGGCCAAAGTTTTTGGAGTAGGAGCTGGCAACAATCAGTTCATTATGATTTCTGGTAAAAATGCGTAAACCTTCTGCATCTTCATTCAGGCCCTTGGCGAATCCCTGATAAGCGAAATCAAAAATAGGTAACCAGCCTTTTTCCGCAGATATTTCTGCCAGTTGAGTCCACTGTGCTGGGGTTGGATCAATACCTGTCGGGTTGTGGCAGCAGCCGTGGAACAGAACGATATCACCTGCCTGAACTTCAGACAGGCTTGCCAGCATGTCTTCGAAATTCAGGGCGTGTTTTTCAGCGTCATAGTATTGATATTCGCAAACTTCCAGGCCAGCGGCAGAAAAAACATTTTTATGGTTTGGCCAGGTTGGATTGCTAATCCAGACTCGTTTAGCATTAGTCTGTTTGGCAACAAAATCTGCGGCAATACGTAAAGCACCTGTACCGCCTGGGCTTTGTGCAGTACGGGCGCGTTTATCTGTTACGATAGGGCTATCTTTACCAAACAGCAATTCCTGAGTGACACGACCAAATTCAGCTAAGCCGCTAATCGGCAGGTAATTCTTGGTCGTCTCGTTTTCTAGCAGGTATTGCTCTGCTTTTTTGACACTGGTCAGAACAGGGGTTTCTCCTGTTTCATCTTTATAGACACCAATACCAAGGTTGATTTTATTTGTACGAGGATCAGAACGAAAACTATCGGCTAAGCCAAGAATAGGGTCGGCAGGCGCTGCGGTGATTTTCTCAAACATGTTTGTGATTCCAAAGCTCTGAGTTAAGCCTAAAAGGGTAGTCAGGTTAACGCCGCCGAAACAGTTTGCCAACTATTTGTAGCAAAAAGAAGATAATCTTGTGAAGCAGTTTGCGGAGTGAAAAAAAGTTTAAATAACAGTAACAAAAGATAGGTATAAAAAAAGCAGCACTTGAAGCGCTGCTTTATTTCAATTATGTCTAACTTGTTCAGTTAAACATATTCATCAATGGTAATTAGAACTGGTAAACCATACCTACACCAACAACGTTGTCAGTGCTGACACCGGTATGTCTAGTGAAGTTATTGTCATCCAACAGGTTGATTTTGTAATCAACATAGGTAGTCATGTTTTTGTTCAGGTTGTAGAAAGTGCCGACGGAGATATATTTAACGAGATCGTGGCTGCCGGATTCTTTCTCATAACCACGAACGTCGCCGAACAGGCTCTTACCTTTAGACTGGACGTATGCCAGAGATGGGCGCAGGCCGAAATCGAACTGATACTGAGCAGTCAATTCGATGTTCTGAGTTTTGTTGGCGATATTTTCCCAGCTTTTTCCGCCATCAGTTTTCCCACCGAAGCGAGTCATATTACGGGTTTCACCGTACATGGCAGCCAGGTAGATATTATTGGCATCGTATTTAGCACCGATGTTCCATGCTTCAGCGCGATCGCCTAAGGCAAGAGATGATCCCAGCGCTTTTTGTTCAGTAGTACGAGCAGAGTTAGAGTATGCACCACCTACGCTGATACCGTAACCTGCGTCATAAATTGCAGCGAAACCGTAGCCATCACCATTGTCTTTACGGTTAGCGCGACCATTACTAGCATTACTGGTGTTTCCACTGTTCTCACCCTGATATTGCAGAGCGAAGTTCAGGCCGTCAACCAGACCGAAGAAATCAGTATTACGGTAAGTTAACAGACCAGTAGAACGGCCAGTCATGAAGTTGTCAGTCTGAGCCATGGAGTCACCACCAAATACTGGCAACACGTCGGTCCAGGAGTTGACATCATACACAACACCGTAGTTACGGCCATAGTTCAGTGAACCGTAGTCGGAGAACTTCAGGCCAGCGAAAGCCAGACGAGTTTTAGTTTCTGCGTCAGAACCTCCTTCTGTACGGTTACCTTTAATATTGTATTCCCAACGACCAAAGCCGGTCAGTTGGTCATTGACTTGAGTTTCACCTTTGAAACCCAGACGAGCGAAGGAATCATCGCCATCTTCGCCGCTGTCGTTGTTAGCGAATTGGTGACGAACATCAACTTTACCGTACAGGTCCAGTTTGTTACCGTCTTTGTTATAAATTTCAGCTGCATTTGCTGCGCCAGCAGCCAACAGAGCTGGGATTACCACTGCAAGAACATTGCGTTTCATCATTATTATTACCCTCATTGGTGTTATATTCGGACACCTGCCACTGCTATAAATAATTCTTTAAAAATCTATGGAACTATTTGTGAGAGTTTAGTGTCGTCTTTTTCGCTGTCAAGTGTTTCATTGGTTGTTATTTTTATCCACTCACAAAGTGCTATAAAAAAAAGAATTTAGTAATAATGTGAAACAAAGTGTTTCAAAATGTAAATGATGGGTTATTTTTTGAACGCTGGTTGGTCCAGCTGTTCAAAAGAGCAGAAAATGAATAGGAGTCAGTGAAGGGAAAAAGTATCTGTTGATCTTAGTAAAAAAGGTAAAACAAAGTGTTAATTTTTCATGAAATTTTTTATACGTAATTTGCTGATATTTTTATCTGCACATTGCCTCAGTCGCCGTACTATTTTTAATCAATGGTGTGATTATTATTATTCCTTGAAAAAAAGAATGGCGTTCACTTTAAATGAACGCCATAACGTATTAATTGGGTTTTCCGTAGGTCTGTTTGATTTTATTTCTGCTAATTAGAACTGATATACCAAGCCTACACCAACAGCATTTTGGGTATTAACTTCGAAATAGTTGGTATATTTGTTGTCTTTTACTAAATTGATCTTGTAATCAATGTAGGCAGACATATTTTTGTTAAAGTTGTAATAAGAACCAATGGAAATGTATTTTACCCAGTCCTGATTTGTAAAAAAATTTGTTCCCTTGGATTGAACATATGCTAGGGATGGACGCAGACCTGAATCAAACTGATATTGAGCGGTTAATTCGATGTTACGGGTTTTTGCAGAGACGATATCTTGGTAGCCGAAAGAGGTCATATTGTGGGTTTCACCGTACATAGCAGCCAGATAGATGTTGTTGGCATCGTATTTAGCACCAACGTTCCATGCTTCGGCTCTTTCACCGCGAGCGACAGACGTCACTAATCTTTCATGTATGATAGGACGGTCAGCGTTGGAATAGGCACCACCCACGCTGATACCATATCCCAGATCGTAAGTTACAGATAAGCCAAAACCGTCACCGTTACTACCACCATTAGGTTTGATGACATCACCTCGCTTGCGAAGTGAATTACGACCATTTTTGTTGTCTTCATCGTTCTTACCTTGATATTGCAGAGCGAAGTTCAGACCATCAACCAAGCCGAAGAAGTTAGTATTACGGTAAGTCAGAACACCAGTCGCACGATTAGTCATGTAAGTGTCGGCCTGAGACATGGAGTCACCACCGAATACTGGCAATACATCGGTCCAGGCGTTGACATCATAGAGAACACCGTAGTTACGACCGTAGTCCAAAGAACCGTATTCAGCAAACTTCAAACCAGCGAAGCCCAGGCGGGTTTTGTTACCTTTAGCTCCGTCTGCTTCTGAGTTGTTAGCTTGAATTTCGTATTCCCAGCGACCAAAACCTGTCAATTGGTTATTGATTTGGGTTTCACCTCTGAAACCCAGACGAACATAGCTTGCATCACCATCTTCACTCTGGCTAGGATCACTATCTGATTTTTGGAAGGCTTTAGAAAATTGATGACGTGCATCAGCTTTACCATACAAATCCAGTTTGTTTCCGTCTTTATTATAAATTTCAGTGGCATTTGTTGCGCCCGCAGTTAACAGTGCTGGGATTACCACTGCAAGAATACTACCCTTCATTAATTGTTACCTTCTATTAATTTCCGTCATTGGTGTGATTCGGACATTTGTTACTTCAAGAAATAATTCCTTTAAGAAAATCTTTGGAACTATTTATGAGAACATGGTGCTGTCCGTGTTGGGGCAGAGTTTTCCATTGGTAGAGGGCTTTATCCACTAATAAAGTGATACAAAGAGATGATTTTTGTAATAAAGTGAAAATAATATATGTGAAAATGTAAATATGGAGAGATTTATGATCGCCAACGGGATAAAAAAACAAAAAAGCCAGCAAAAGCTGGCTTTTTTATATAAGAATTTTTAATGTTATATTGGCGAGTTTATCAGAAGCTGGCACTTCTCGGTGTGCGTGGGAATGGGATGACATCACGTACATTTGGGACACCGGTCACATAAGCGACCAAACGTTCAAAGCCAAGACCAAACCCGGAGTGAGGTACGGTACCATAGCGACGTAGATCACGGTACCACCAATAATCTTCTTTATTCAGCTCCATCTCTTCCATGCGCTTATCCAGCATATCCAAACGTTCTTCACGTTGTGAACCGCCGATAATCTCGCCAATGCCCGGTGCAAGTACATCCATTGCCGCGACAGTTTTGCCGTCGTCGTTCATGCGCATATAGAAGGCTTTAATATCTTTTGGATAGTTTTTCACAACAACGGGAGCCTGGAAGTGTTTTTCTGCCAGATAACGCTCATGTTCTGAAGAAAGGTCAACCCCCCAGAATACAGGGTTCTCAAATTTTTGGTCGCAGTTTTGCAGAATTTCAACTGCGTCGGTGTAATCAATCTGAGCAAAATCGGCATTGATGAATTTTTCCAGACGGGTGATGACGTCTTTATCTACACGTTCAGCAAAGAATTGCAGATCATCGGCGCGTTCTTCTAATGCGGCTTTGAAAACATATTTCAGCATGTTTTCAGCTAGTGATGCCGCATCATTGAGATCAGCAAAAGCAACTTCTGGTTCAATCATCCAAAATTCTGCCAAATGGCGGCTGGTGTTTGAGTTTTCAGCCCGGAAAGTCGGACCGAATGTGTAGACTTTGCTTAATGCACAGGCATATGCTTCGCCGTTCAATTGGCCTGATACCGTCAAGAAAGCTTCGCGGCCAAAGAAATCTTCGTTGAAATCCACTTCACCTTTGTCAGTTAAAGGCAAATTTTGCAGATCCAGTGTGGAGACTCGGAACATTTCACCAGCGCCCTCTGTGTCAGCCGCCGTGATCAATGGAGTAGAAACCCAAAAATAACCGTTTTCATGGAAGAAACGGTGCAATGCTTGTGCAAGGGTATGACGCATACGGGCAACAGCACCAATCAGGTTGGTACGTGGGCGCAGGTGAGCCACTTCGCGCAGGTATTCAATGCTATGGCGTTTAGCTGCCATCGGATAAGTGTCAGGATCTTCAACCTTGCCAATAACCACAACTTTTGTCGCTTGTAGTTCAAAATTCTGCCCTTGACCCAGAGAAGCCACAACGGTCCCTGTCACTTCTACCGAACAGCCAGTAGTTAAATACAGAACTTCATCCTGATAATTGGGCAAATTATTATTAACGACGGCCTGTAATGGATTAAAGCAGGAACCGTCATAGACGGCGAGGAAAGAGATACCAGCTTTAGAATCTCTCCTTGTACGTATCCAGCCGCGAACGGTGACTTCACTATCAACCGCAACCCGACCTTGCAGTACGTCGACTACAGGCGCTACGTTCATAAATTTCTCTCTTCTTTATATATATACAATTCAGGTTTGTGAAAATGAATATACCCGTTAAGGGGCAACTTGTTCTATGTTACTTGCCATATTTCAGGAAACAAGAGGAAATCACTAATTTAAACGGTGAAATAGAGGGAAAAAGGTCTTTTTAAGATGTGCCGCTACTTTTCTGCTAGCGGCACGGATGTATTTTCAAATAAAAATTGTGTTAACAAGCTTGTTTGATCTGGGGTATATCAAAAGCAGCCCGTAGCCTGTTAACAAATTCATTATCCTCACAAATGGTTTTTCCGGGGCTGTCTGAAAGTTTTGCTACCGGTTTGCCATTACACTCGATAAGTTTGATGACGATATTCAGCGGATTAACCCCCGGAATATTGCAGGTCAGCCGTGTACCGATACCAAAAATCAGGTTGATTCGGTTGTGAAAATGACGATAGAGCGTCAGCGCTTTCTGGAAATCCAAGCTATCAGAAAATACCAAGGTTTTTGTTATCGGGTCGATACCTAGCTTTTGATAGTGAGCAATGGCTTTTTCACCCCATTGAACTGGATCTCCCGAATCATGGCGCAAACCCTGATAGCTGTTGGCAAGCTGGGCGTCAAAATCCCGCAGGAAAGCGTCCATGGTAATGCAATCCGTCAGGGCAATACCTAATTGGTTGGGATATTCATTTAGCCAATTTTGTAATGCTTCCCGCTGACTGTTTGCCAATTCAGGGCTGATTTGTTGATGAGCCTGAAACCACTCATGTGCTTGCGTACCAACCGGAGTGAGTCCAAGTTGTTGTGCAAGTTGATAGTTGCTAGTGCCAATCAGGTAAGGGAAATGCTGTTGCAGTTCACTGACAATGGCATGCTGAACACTGTGTGAAAAGCGGCGGCGTGTGCCGAAATCCATCAGTTTAAAACCGGAGAGATCGATTCCTTCCTCTTTGGCATCTTGATAGAACAATTTAATCAATTTGCGAAGCTGGTTGGTTGCATTTTCAGCAGCGTTATTCAGTGCGTGATGGCGGTGGACCAACTCACTGATCAATGCCAGTAAGGGGACTTCCCACATAATGACTTCATGCCATAATCCTGAAATACGGATGGCTAATTGACCGGCACCTGTAACAGAGATATTGACTTGTTGTGGATTAAACCGAAAAGTTTTTAACCAGTTTAGATAATCAGCTTTGAAAAAAGGCAGATTGGCAAGATAATTAAATTCAGCATCGGTTAATGCCAGATTAGCCATCATGTTAACCTGATGGCGTAATTCTTCGGCATATTCACCTAGCAGTTCATCACCACGACAGCGGAATTCTGCAACTACAGGAATGTCGTTGTAGCGGTGGTACACTGCTTGTTGCATATGAAGCTTATAAGCGTCAGTATCAAGCAGTGATTTAATAATCAGGGTAGCGTCTAGGGTCATGGCGCGTTATGCATCCTCACGGAGCGTATTCATATCAGCTAAATCGATAAAGTTGGAAGAGTATACCGAGATTATTTTGTTATTGAAGTCACATAACATCATAAAGTTCACCAAAAGATCGAAGCTAAAAGGGGCTGTTAGTTAAATGTTATCATGTTATTTGATCATTGCGTGATAACAAGCACCAAAGAGCAAACATATTCTTTACATAATATCATACTCGTGCTGAATGAATGTTTAACGCCAAAAGGTGCGTTATTTTGCTCTTGAAATTCAACCTATTTCTGTGGCAGCGTAAGATTTAGTATTGAATTAATTCCATAAATATGAACCAAAAGGTTTCTTATGACACAACAGCGACAAGCTAAGTATCGCCGGGATTACCGCGCTCCCGACTATACGATTACTGATATTGAACTCGATTTTAATCTTGATGCCGATAGCACAGAAGTTACCGCAATAAGCCAGGTAAAACGTCTGAGTTATGAAACAACGTCATTAGTGCTAGATGGAGAAGACTTAACACTGAAAAGTCTGCATGTAAATGGTCAACCGTGGGAACATTACCGTGAGCAGGAGAGTGTTCTGATCATTGAGCAGCTACCAGCTCAGTTCACGCTGAAAATTGTGAATACCATCCATCCGTCGAAAAATACGGCTCTTGAAGGCTTGTATGTTTCTGGTGATGCACTTTGTACCCAATGTGAAGCAGAGGGTTTCCGTCACATTACCTATTATCTTGATCGCCCTGATGTGTTGGCGCGTTTTACAACTCGTATCACCGCCGATAAATCTAAATATCCGTATCTGCTTTCAAATGGTAACCGGGTTGAGCAGGGAGAAACTGATGATGGGCGTCATTGGGTGAAGTGGCAGGACCCATTCCCAAAACCAGGTTATTTGTTTGCTTTGGTTGCTGGGGATTTTGATGTTCTGCGCGATACTTTTACGACCCGTAGCGATCGCGAAGTTGCATTGGAGCTGTTTGTTGATCGCGGTAACCTTGACCGGGCTGATTGGGCAATGACTTCCCTGAAAAATGCCATGAGATGGGATGAAACCCGCTTTGGTCTTGAGTATGATCTTGATATTTATATGATTGTTGCAGTGGATTTTTTCAATATGGGCGCAATGGAGAATAAAGGGCTAAATGTCTTTAACTCCAAATATGTATTGGCAAAATCTGAAACTGCGACTGATAAAGATTACCTTAACATAGAAGCAGTGATCGGCCATGAATATTTCCATAACTGGACAGGTAACCGTATTACTTGTCGTGATTGGTTTCAGCTTAGCCTGAAAGAAGGACTGACTGTCTTCCGTGATCAGGAATTCAGCTCTGATCTCGGCTCACGCTCTGTTAATCGTATCGATAATGTGCGCGTTATGCGTTCAGCGCAATTTGTTGAAGATGGTAGCCCAATGGCTCACCCCATTCGTCCCGATAAAGTGATTGAGATGAATAACTTCTATACGCTGACTGTGTATGAAAAGGGGGCAGAAGTTATTCGCATGATTCACACCTTGCTGGGTGAAGAACAATTTCAGGCAGGGATGCAGCTTTATATTCATCGTCATGACGGTAGTGCTGCAACATGTGATGATTTTGTTCAGGCAATGGAAGATGCATCAAATGTGGATCTGTCACTTTTCCGCCGCTGGTATAGCCAATCTGGTACACCAGTGCTGACAGTCCGTGATGAATACGATGCAGAAAAACAGCAGTACAAGTTGCATGTCAGTCAGATGACACCACCTACAGCTGATCAAAAAGAGAAACAACCTCTGCATATTCCGTTGGATATTGAACTCTATGACAGTAAAGGCCGTGTGCTTCCACTGTATTATAATGGTCAGCCAGTACACCATGTGCTGAATGTAACCAATGCAGAGCAGACGTTTGTATTTGATAATGTGCCGTCATTGCCAGTCCCTTCTTTATTACGTGAATTCTCAGCGCCGGTGAAGCTAGATTACCCATTTAGTGATGAGCAATTGGTATTCCTGATGAAGTATGCCCGTAATGAATTTTCGCGCTGGGATGCTGCTCAGTCGTTGATGGCAAACTATATCAAGCTGAATGTTATTCGTTACCAGCAGAAGCTGCCGATTGAACTGCCAATGCATGTGGTAGATGCTTTCCGTACAGTGTTATTAGATAAGGATATTGATCCTGCTTTGGCTGCTCTGATTCTGGTTTTGCCATCAGAAAGTGAGATAGCGGAATTGTTTACGATTATTGATCCAAAAGCAATTCATGAAGTTCTGGATGCAACTACCCGTACTTTGGCTCAGGAAATGGCTGATGAGTTTGCGGCAGTTTATAACGCCATCAATATTGGTGCATATCGTGTCGATCACCAGGATATAGCCAAGCGCTCTCTGCGTAATATTTGTTTATATTATCTGGCTTTTGGTCATCAAGCTCAGGCTGATAAGCTGGTATCAAATCAATATCACCAGTCTGACAATATGACTGATGCACTCGCTGCGTTATTTGCTGCGGTAGTAGCGGAATTGCCTTCCTGTGATCAACTGATGGCGGAATTTGATGAGCGCTGGCATCAAGATGGTTTGGTTATGGATAAATGGTTTGGCTTACAGGCAAGTAGCCCGTCAGCAGATGTTCTGGTTAATGTGCGCAATCTTCTGAATCATCGATCATTTAGCATAGGGAATCCAAACCGAGTGCGTGCGCTGGTTGGAACATTTATTCACAACCCGGTGGCATTCCATGCTGAAGATGGTAGTGGCTATCAATTCTTGTTGGAAATTTTGACTGATCTTAACAGTCGTAACCCGCAGGTTGCTTCCCGTTTAATTGAACCGTTGATGCGCTTGAAGCGTTATGACGATAAACGTAAAGATATGATGCGTAGTGTGTTGGAACAGTTAAAAGGGTTGGAAAATCTGTCTGGTGATTTGTTTGAGAAAATTACCAAGGCGTTAGAAAGCTGATCACTGTTTATCGGGCTAATGGTTATTTAGCCCGATATTCTTTCAGCTTTATTTTCTGGATAATAAGTTCCTTGCAATTATTTACTTTCGGATCAGCTTTTATTAAGGTGTTCAGCGCTTAATAAAAATTTTATCACCTTAGTGAAATTTAATTACCTACTAGGTTGCACAGTGATTTTCATACAGATATTCCCTATTTGTCGGTGCAAAATAGATGTGATGTCAATTGAAGGTTGATGTGCAATTATTTGAAAATTCAATTTGGAATTGAAAACAGAGCTAAAGATAAGCAGAGGTTTGTTGCCCTCATAGAGAGAGGGCTATTGTAGTAAAAAAGGTAACAGTTATTCGTAATTTCTACCGCCCAATAGGCTTGTTTTGTATTTACACTCTTTATCGTCGTCATTCCAATTTCGATAGCCATTTTTACTTGATAGATCTTTAATGATTACATTCAATTCATGTGGATATATGTCATAATCGTGACCAACTTCAGGAATAAAAAAGCTTGATATGTATCCGCTCGGAGACCTGTAAGTGTGTTCTTGGGAAGTAATACTCATATGTTGATTTGCTTTAATAATATACTCAAGAGCGTCTGCACCTTGCATGTGCAGTGACGGAGGAGTCATACCTGGTATTTTTTTATTGTATGTTGATTTAATGCCAATAAAGTTAATACCAGCCGTTAGAGTCCTGAGGTCAACAAGCTTAAAACATTCCCCCGATTTTTCGTAAGTTTCCAATGTCAGTGGTGGGAGGTAATTTCTGACTCTAATTCTGGCATAATCAGTACCTGAATAATCTTCCATAGGCTTTGTTAAACTAATTGCACAGCCTGAAAGTAAAGAGATGGAGATAACAAGGATTAATTTTTTCATATGATTCAAAGTCACAGTTTATTTAAGATTTCCTTCTATTACAATAGAAGATAAAATAATCTCCATTTTTTTATCATTATATGAAGCATTATTCAATAGCGAAATGAATCTGTACTAATTTAAAATGATCTTACTTAACTCTTGTAGGGGGAAAGTTTTAAATATTGGATAATCATACCTTTATTAAAGGTGGAAAAACTCCGTATGTACTTTAGCAAGATGCTTTTGATACTTTGGGATTTTATAAAAATTTCGCAGGTTTTTTTAACCTTTCGATGCGTTTTTAATCTTGGGGAAGAAAGTAGGGTAACACACTGAAATGGCAGTTAATTTTTGTATCCTTAATGGTATGTTTTTACTATTTAAAGGCAGCTAAACGACAGTTTTAGTCACGGATGGAAAAAATTTGCTTCTGGTGAGCATATTTCTGTAGCCTCAACCCACGCTATTCGGTTAATCTCTTGACAGGATTTCTTGGAGATTAGCAATGAGCATTGTGTCGTTCAAGAATTTCTAAGTGTTACATGAATGTGTATAGAAACGTATTAGTTTTATTTTTATAACTTAGTGTTTATGAATTAATTAACAGGTTGAGGATGATGTGCTACCCACTAATCAGGAAGGCGTTGTTTCAGTTTGATCCGGAACGAGCGCACGAGTTAACTTTCCGCCAGCTCAAACGTATTACCGGTACTCCTTTCGAATTTCTTATCCATCAGTCAGTTGCTACAAAACCTGTTACCTGCATGGGCCTGTCATTTAAAAATCCCCTTGGTCTGGCGGCAGGTCTTGATAAAGATGGCGATTGTATTGATGCATTTGGTGCAATGGGATTTGGCTTTATTGAAATTGGTACTGTGACTCCACGTGCTCAGGCAGGAAATGATAAACCAAGATTGTTTCGTATCGTTGAAGCAGAAGGGTTAATTAACCGTATGGGCTTCAATAACCTCGGTGTTGATAACCTAGTGGAAAATGTCAAAAAAACGAAATATGGTGGGGTTATTGGGATCAATATTGGCAAAAATAAGGATACGCCAGTAGATCATGGGAAAGATGATTATTTAATCTGTATGGATAAAGTTTATCCTTATGCTGGCTATGTTACGATTAATATCTCGTCACCGAACACGCCGGGTTTAAGAACATTACAATACGGCGAAGCGCTGGATGATTTACTCTCTGCGATTAAAGATAAACAAAGTGAGCTTCAACAAAAATATCAAAAATATGTCCCGGTTGCGGTAAAAATCGCACCGGATCTTTCTGAAGCGGAGTTGGTGCAAATTGCAGATAGTTTGATTCGTCATAATATCGATGGTGTTGTTGCAACGAATACAACATTAGACAAGAAATTAGTTGAAGGACTTAACTATTGCCAACAAGCTGGTGGATTAAGTGGGCGACCGGTTCAATTACGTAGTACAGAAATTATTCGTCGATTATCGCAAGAATTAAAAGGTGAGATTCCTATTATTGGTGTTGGCGGAATAGATTCACTGACTGCGGCTAGAGAAAAAATAGCAGCAGGGGCTTCTTTAATACAGATTTTCTCAGGGTTTATCTATCATGGGCCAAAATTAATCAAAGATATCGTCAATCATATCTGAATTTTTCTGGTAATTTATCATTGGGGGTTTATTTTTGCCCCCAACTCGTCTATATTCGCTCTGATTACCTAAATTTTATCTGTATCTTCGCATGTCTTTTAATTATGACAGGACTTATTTCACTGAATAGCAGGTAAGTTATTTACAATCTGTTTAGAGATGTAAGCTTTTTGGCATAAAAGGATAACCCATGAAAATTAAACCTGATGACCAATGGCGCTGGTATTTTGATGCTGACCATGACCGTGTAATGCTTGATCTGTCTAATGGTATGGTTTTTCGTTCCTGTTTTCCTGCAAAGATGCTGATACCCTATGCAATGGGAGAAGTGTCGTTTTCTGTAGAAGATGCGACGCTTTATTATTGTTTTGAAGAACAGGCACGCCGAATTAATATTTCAGATGAATTCAGGGCTGAATTAATTCTTAATGCGTTAGTGGCTTTTCGCTTTATTAAGCCACAAATGCCAAGAAGCTGGTATTTTTCTCGTTTTGCTATGATGGAAAAGCCTGTACACGGGGAGTTGATCCAGGTACGGCTTCTGGACTGTGGAACCGATGCTATATTTTTGGTAGCAGAAGCCGGGGATAGTGCGAGCCTTTGCTTGCTAGCTCAACCGCAATTAACGTTATCTGATCGGGTAATGAATTTTTGCGATCCAATTAAGATTATGAATGACAGATTGATGCCATTTGTGGAACCTGTTTGTATGCCAATTTATGGCGCTGCGGTCTGATTTGAGTTTAAGATCTAGTTGTTCTGTTCTCTTTCTAAGAGCAAAGTCGCTTTTTTCTTGTGTCCTAAAATCATCTGTTAGCTATCATCACAGAAACTTACCTGTTATACCCAATGGATTTCAAGATGGATCGCGACGGCAAGGGCGGCGAATCCCCGGGAGCATAGATAACTATGTCATAGATAACACTGTGACCGGGGTGAGAGAGTGCAGCCAACAAAGAGGCAACTTGAAAGATAACGGGTATATATGTAATAGCTACAGTTCACTCATTTGAAGCAGGCGTGGGAAATATATTAAGAATCATTTTAATAGCTCCCCCTCTGGATAACATGAGTCTCAAGATGAGGAGGAGAGATAATATATTAAGGAGTTAATTAGCGCGGTTTCGTTCGAGGATTAATTGTTCTGCGTGATTGGATATTGCTGCCAATGCGTCGTGACTGGCGTAATCGTCTTGGACGATTTGGGCGCGTTGTTTAAACAAATTTGTACTTAGCATATTTTCCACTGCTTGCTTAAGCTGAGATTCAGCAGGTTGTGCTGTATCCAGATTAATACCGCATCCAGCCCATACGACGCGAAACGCTGTCTCTTGTTTACCTTCTCCTGTATCGGCAATGAGCAATGGTGTACCGTGGTTGAGGGCGTAATTAATGGTTCCGTAACCCCCGTTGGATACTAGTAATGAAGCTTTCGGTAGCCAGTACTCAAATGAGATAAATTCTTCGATGCGTGCGTTGTCAGGTATGTTCTCTCGCAGTATTTCTGCCGATCTGCCACCGGTGGTCGCCAATACACGTACAGGTAATGTGGTCAGTGCTCGCAATGTAGGGAAAATTAACTGATTTAGATCGGTATTGGACATGGTGCCTTGAGTGACTATAACTAGTGGACGTGGATCATCTTCTTCCCATAATTGAGGTGATTCTATTTTCGGTGCGGGGTTGGGGAGTGGGCCAATAAAATGGACTGTATCAGGCAATCCTTCTCGTGGGTATTCAAATGCCAGGGTTGAAAGTTGCAAAAAGCGATCAGAGCTGAAGATGACTTCATCGTTGAAAAATCTGGTTAACGTAGCGCATCCTGACTGAGCTAATGCGTCATTAAAGCGATCCTGTACTTCGGTTATTAGTTGTCGGGCTTCCTCATCCACGAGTTGTTCATGGGTCAATTCTGATGGTAATAATGCGGGTGGGATACGTGGTCCCCAGAAAATGGAGTCTTTCGAAGAGTAAGCCAGAGGCGTTATGCCAATGATGATCACTGGAAGGCGATGAGCTTTTCCTTTTTGCAGCAGTGGCAATATGCCATAAAAGCAGTTCTCGGCTATAAGTAATTCTGCTTGCTGTTCATGGATGATTTGTTGTAATTGTCGGTCGAGGAATGGGATTGGACTACAGAAGAAATCTTTAAACGCTAGCGCCATTTGCAGATTTCCTGGCGGAAGGTGCGCTCGGTCAGGAAAACGTTGCTTTAAGTGACGGTAATCAAAGTCTATTTTTTCATCAAAAGGGATAAATTCTGCGTTTAAATTTTCCACATGTTGGCGAAATAACGCGCCAGTGAATACAGTTACCTGATGTCCTTGTGCTATCAGTGATTGAGTTACCTTTAACATCGGATAGACATGCCCGGGTGTGGCGACCGCTGCAATGACAATACGTGCCATAACTTACTCCTTATACTGTTTTGATTTAATTACGTTAACTCCTGACTCAAAGTGTGATTATTTTATGACTACTGTCATAAATTAATTGTAGTTATAATAATTAATTATGACAATAATCACTTAGATTTATTTTTTTATGAGGTTATTAAATATGTTGATTTCCCCGCCTTTTAGCCTGTGTTAGCGCCAAAATGGAGAGGAAGGATGAAGTATCTAGGGTTTAGTTAATGCGGCTTTGTTCAAGAATTAATTGTTCTACGTGATGGGATATTGCTGTTAATGCATCATGTCTTGTGTAATCTTTTTGGACAATTTGTGCACGTTGTTTAAACAAGTCTGTATTTAACATATTTTCCACTGTTTGCTTCAGTTGAGATTCAGTGGGGTGTGCTGTCTCTAGGTTAATTCCGCATCCAGCCCATACGACACGAAAGGCCGCTTCCTGCTTACCTTCTCCTGCATCTGCAATGAGTAATGGTGTACCATGGCTAAGAGCGTAATTAATGGTTCCGTAACCCCCGTTGGATATCAGTAGTGAAGCTTGTGGCAGCCAATGCTCAAATGAAATAAATTCTTCAACGCGTGCATTTTCAGGTATGTTCTTACTCAGTGTTTCTACAGATCTACCACCGGTGGTTGCCAATATACGCACTGGTAATGTAGCTAATGCGTGTAATGTGGGGAGAATCAACTGATTTAAATCAATATTAGAAATAGTACCCTGAGTGACTATAATCAATGGGCGTGGATCATCTTCTTCCCATAACTGAGGTGATGCTACTGTCGGTGCAGGGTTAGGAAGCGGCCCAATAAAATGGACTGTATCAGGCAATCCTTCTCGTGGGTATTCAAATGCCAGGGTTGAGAGTTGTAAAAAGCGATCAGCACCAAAAATTATTTCATCATTGAAAGGTCTGGTTAACGCAGAGCCGCCTGACTGAACTAATGCATCATTGAAACTATCCTGCACTTCGGCTATTAGCTGTTGATTGGTTTCATCTACGAGTTGTTCATGTGTCAATTCTGGTGGTAATACTGCGGGCGGGATGCGTGGCCCCCAAAAAACCGAATCTTTCGAAGAGTAAGCCAAAGGCGTTATGCCAACAACTATTACTGGAAGACGATGGATTTTTTCTTTTTGCAGCAGAGGTAATATGCCGTAAAAGCAGTTTTCGGCTATAAGCAATTCCGCTTGTTGTTCACGAATGATTTGTCGCAGTTGACGATCGAGAAGTGGGATTGGGGCGGAGAAAAAGTTCTTGAATGCGAGTGCCATTTGTACATTTCCCGGAGGAAGCTGAGCACGGTTAGGGAAATGTTGTTCTAAATGACGGTAGTCAAAGTCTATTTGTTCATCAAAAGGGGCAAATTGTGCGCTTAAAGCTTCGACTTGTTGGCGAAATAACGCACCGGTAAACATTGTTACCTGATGTCCTTGTGCTATCAGTGATTCAGCAATCTTTAACATCGGATAGATATGCCCGGGTGTTGCGACCGCTGCAATGACAATACGTGCCATGATTTGCTCCTTCATATTGTTTTGATTGAATTGCGCTAGCTCCTGTCTCAGAGTGTAATCATTTTATGACGACTGTCACAAATTCATTATAGTAATAAATAATTCATTATAGTGATAATCAATATTATTGACTTTTATGTGAAATTATTACATATGCTGATTTCTTGATTTTCTCCACTTTCTAGTTAGTTGTCTGTGTTAGTACCAAAATGGAAATGGAGGACAAAAATTGACGATTAAGAAATGGGATTGGGGTAGCGAATATGTTCTTTAGTGCCTGATTGCTTCTACTTGTTAACGAAGTATCACGCTGGTGAAGGTATGGTGTCCCCTGTGAGATAATTGGTTCGGCAACCTTTTAACATAGGATAGAGCGGCTCAAGGCTTGTGGTGGCTGCAATTCATGTAATTATCCGCGTGCCAACTCATGGCACTGCGGTTTTATTTGAATTTAAGATCTATTCTGTGTATTACTTTTAAGAATAAGATTATTCTTTGGGATACAGCAGCAAGCTAGAATATAACCATCATTTTTAATTGCGGTGGCTTTTAAAGGAGAAACCTCTCCTTTCACTAAAGAAATTTTACAGCATCCACATATACCCGCCCGACATGAGTAAGGCACTCTTATTCCTTGTTGTTCCAGTTGTTCTAAAATGATTTGTTGATTATTACCTGTAAAGGTTTGCCCATTATATTCAATAGTTACAATTTGATTATTTGTTTTTGGTGCATCGATGTTGTCAACTTTTTCACTATTGCCATATTTACGGGGATCTTTTTTAGCTAATATAGTTACATTATCCCCGACGCGAATAATACCACTTGAACGGGCAATGAGGTTCTGACCAAAATCGATATCACCGTTTTCTGCGGTACGGAATGATTGCAAAGTTGCTAAGGGTTCTCCATTTGGATTTTTAATTCCTTTATCAATGCTGACAGTTGTTAGAATACAGCGGCTACATGGTTTAGGTAAGTCAAAAATAACATCCCCAATCTGGATTGATTGCCAACTGTCTTCTGCAAATGCCTCTGCACCGGTAATAACAATATTTGGGCGAAATTGTTCTAATCTAATACTAGCGGGGCAACGTTGTTGTAATAAATGAAATGAAGCCTCATTAATAAGCAAAAATGGATAACCATCAGCAAATGATAATGGAACTTCAGGGTGTTTTTTTACCCTGCGAGTTAATTCATGGCTTAACCAGCGTAATTGCACTGGAGTGTCAAAAAAACCACTTAGCCATTGGTTAATGGCTTCCGGGGCAATGAGTGCTGTAAAATGATTTCCCCATACTTCAGTAGGTTGCTGCTCTGGCTGGAAATCGCTATAGAGCACTGTGGCATTTTCGCCGTTAGGTGCATGCAGATAAATACCGTTGTTTAAAATAGCAGGAGTGAACAGCAGCATCTGGGGATACTTACGAGCAGTAATAAAAGTCCCGTCTGGAGTCGTGATCATAAAATTGCGGTCAAATATAAGGCCGCTTTCACGAACTAATGCATGGGAAAGTTGCAAACCACGCATAGACTTTACCGGGTGAGTGTACAGGCGAGACAAAGTTATCATCCATTAATCTCCATGAAACATTTTTTCAGCGTGAGCAACTTTATGACATGTCACCCGGATTAGCTATAATGCGTAACAATTTTCTTTTTGGTGATACACAATATGAACTCTCTGTTTGCCAGTACGGCGCGTGGATTAGAAGAACTTTTAAAGAACGAACTGGAAATGCTGGGTGCGCAATCATGCAAAATTGTGCAGGGAGGAGTTCATTTTCAAGGTGACGATAGAGTGATGTATAAAAGTCTGATGTGGAGCAGGCTGGCATCACGTATTTTGCTACCACTAAACGAATTTAATGTTTATAGCGACTTAGATCTCTATCTTGGGGTTCAGTCTGTTGATTGGAGCCAGATTTTCTCTGTAGACAGCACTTTCTCCGTGCATTTCAGTGGCACGAATGAAGAGATTCGGAATACTCAATATGGCGCACTCAAAGTTAAAGATGCCATTGTCGATAGCTTTATTCGTAAGTTGGATCAGCGTCCAAATGTGGCAAAGCAACAGCCTGATATTCGCATTAATGTTTTCTTGAATAAAGAGAAAGCCAGTGTTGCTCTAGATTTGAGTGGTGAAGGTTTGCATATTCGTGGTTATCGAGATCTTGCTGGTCAGGCTCCGTTGAAAGAAAACTTGGCCGCAGCGATTATCGTGCGTTCAGGTTGGCAGGTTGGTACTCCGATGGTCGATCCCATGTGTGGTTCGGGCACGTTATTGATTGAAGCCGCAATGATGGCGGCTGATCGTGCTCCGGGGTTATATCGCAATAACTGGGGTTTTGCGGCTTGGTTGAAGCATGATAAAGAAATTTGGACTGAGGTAACGGCAGAAGCACAAGTTCGTTTCCGTAAAGGTCTTCAGGAAACAACTGCTCGTTTCTTTGGTTCTGATATTGATCGCAGAGTGCTGGATATGGCGCGGTCAAATGCCCGCAGAGCAGGGGTTGCACCATTGATAACTTTCCAGCAAGGTGATGCCAGCCGTTTGGAAAACCCGTTACCCGAAGGTTCTGCCGGAACCGTATTAAGTAATCCACCATATGGCGAACGTCTGGAAAGTGAGCCAGCATTGATTGCATTGCACAGTTTATTTGGACGGGTGATGAGAAGTCGTTTTCCTGGTTGGCGTCTGTCTCTGTTTAGTGCCTCACCTGAATTGTTAAGCTGTCTGCAATTACGGGCTGAACGTGAGTTTAAAGCCAAAAATGGTCCACTGGATTGTGTACAGAAAAATTATCAACTATCAGATAAACCGCACTCATCAGAGATAGATATAGCGGGAGATTATGCCAATCGCCTTCGCAAAAATGAAAAGAAATTAACTAAATGGGCAAAACAACAAGGGATTGATTGCTATCGTCTGTATGATGCCGATTTACCCGAATATAACGTTGCTGTTGACTATTATGCGGATAAAGTGGTGATTCAGGAATATGCTCCACCAAAAAGTGTTGATGCTAATAAGGCGCGTCAGCGTTTGTTTGATGTTATCAGTGCAACGATGCAGGTTCTTGGGCTTTCATCAAATCAATTAGTGCTCAAGACCCGTCAGCGTCAGAAAGGCAAGAGCCAGTATGAAAAGATGGCAGAAAAACAAGAATTCTTTCTGGTAAATGAGTATGACGCAAAATTTTGGGTCAACTTAATTGATTATTTGGACACCGGCCTGTTCCTTGACCATCGTATTGCCCGGAAAATGTTAGGTGAAATGAGTGAAGGGAAAGATTTTCTGAATCTATTTGCCTATACCGGATCAGCGACTGTGCATGCTGGGTTAGGAGGTGCTCGTTCAACAACAACGGTAGATATGTCCCGTACTTATCTTGAGTGGGCTGAACGGAATTTACAGGTTAATGAGTTGACAGGTCGTCAGCACCGTTTAATTCAGGCTGATTGTCTCGCATGGCTGGCTCAGACCTGCGAACAATTTGATTTGATTTTTATTGATCCGCCAACTTTCTCCAATTCTAAACGGATGGAAGATACGTTTGATGTACAACGCGACCATATCATGTTGATGAAGCAGCTTAAACGCCTGTTACGTCGTGGTGGAACGTTGATGTTTTCCAATAATAAACGCGGTTTTAAAATGGATTTTTCTGAGCTGGAAAAAATTGGCTTGGTGGCAGAAGAAATCACCAGCAAAACCCAGTCGCAGGATTTTGCCCGTAACCGTCAGATTCATAACTGCTGGCTATTACGTCATGCTGGTGAGGAAAAATAATTATTATGTCATTAATCAATTTATCTGGTGCTTGGTTGTCATTCAGTGATGCGCCATTACTTGATAATGCAGAATTGCATATAGAAAAAAATGAAAGGGTTTGTCTGGTTGGCCGTAATGGCGCAGGAAAATCCACTTTGTTGCGGGTATTAGCAAAAGAACAATCACTGGATGATGGTCAGGTTATTTATGAGCAGGATCTGGTTGTTGCCCGATTACAGCAAGACCCCCCTCGTGACGTGGAAGGGACGGTTTTTGATTTTGTCGCCGAAGGTGTTCAGGAGCAAGCCAAATATATTAAAGCGTTCCATCAGGTTTCCCACATAGTGGAGCAGGACCCAAGTGAGAAAAATCTCAGCCGTCTGGCAGAATTGCAGGAGGTGTTGGATATCCGTGGGTTATGGTCGTTGGACAGCCGTATTAATGACGTATTGAAACAGCTCTCCTTACCTGCGGAAGAGAAGCTCTCTTCTCTTTCTGGCGGCTGGTTGCGTAAAGCTGCATTGGGAAGGGCACTGGTCAGTTCACCAAAAGTTTTGTTTCTTGATGAACCAACTAACCATCTGGATATTGATACGATTGAGTGGCTGGAAAATTTCTTGAAAGATTTTCAGGGCAGTATTGTTTTCATTTCCCATGATCGTTCATTTATTCGCAGTATGGCAACCCGTATTGTTGATTTGGATCGCGGTAAATTGGTTTCATGGCCGGGTAATTACGATGAGTTTCTTGAGGGCAAAGAAGAAGCGCTGCGTGTGGAAGAAATGCAGAATGCTGAATTTGATCGCAAGCTAGCGCAGGAAGAAGTATGGATTCGCCAGGGGATTAAAGCGCGTCGTACCCGTAATGAAGGGCGCGTTAGGGCATTGAAAGCATTACGTGTTGAACGTTCTCAACGCCGTGAGGTGATGGGAACAGCCAAAATACAGATGGAAGAAGTAAGCCGTTCCGGCAAAATTGTGTTCGAGCTGGAAAATGTTAATTATCAGATTGGCAACAGGAAATTAGTCGATAATTTCAGTGCTCAGATTCAGCGTGGCGATAAAATTGCACTTGTGGGACCAAATGGTTGCGGTAAAACAACTTTATTGAAACTAATGTTAGGTGATCAGCAACCTGATAGTGGCCGAGTTCGTTGTGGTACTAAATTAGAGATTGCCTATTTTGATCAGCATCGTGCGGCGCTTGATCCTGAAAAAACGGTGATGGACAACTTGGCCGAAGGTAAACAGGAAGTGATGGTAA
Organism: Photorhabdus heterorhabditis; assembly: GCF_018448905.1. Lineage (GTDB taxonomy): Bacteria > Pseudomonadota > Gammaproteobacteria > Enterobacterales > Enterobacteriaceae > Photorhabdus > Photorhabdus heterorhabditis. The sequence goes on from NZ_RCWA01000027.1 coordinate 41,496, forward strand.
ATGGCCGTCCCCGTCATGTTTTGGGTTATTTACAAGATTTTCTGTTCCATCCCAAACGGGCAATGACACCGGTTAAAGCGCTTTCTGGTGGTGAAAGGAACCGGTTGTTACTGGCGCGTCTATTTCTGAAACCCAGTAATTTACTAGTGCTTGATGAGCCAACCAACGACCTGGATGTGGAAACATTGGAGTTGCTGGAGGAGCTGGTAGATAGTTATAACGGTACTGTATTACTGGTCAGCCATGATCGTCAATTTGTTGATAATTCAGTGACAGAATGTTGGATTTTTGAAGGTAATGGTGTGATTAATAACTATGTTGGTGGTTATTATGATGCTCAGCAACAGCGTGAGCAGACTGTATCGTTACGCCAACAAGGTGAAAAAAAACCGCGAACAGAAATCAAAATAGAGAAAGCTAAGGAGTCACCAAAGCGTTCAGGTAATAAAATGAGTTATCATTTGTTACGTGAACTAGAACAACTTCCGTCATTGCTGGAGAAATTGGAAGAAGAGATTGAGCAATTACAATCTCAAGTGAGTGATACTGAATTTTTTAATCAACCTCATGTAGTGACTCAAAAAGTACTAACTGAACTGTCTGAGAAAGAGCAAGCATTAGAAACTGCTTTTGAGCGCTGGCAGGAATTGGAAACATTGAAAAACGGTTGATAGTCATCATTATTTACAGAATCATGTCGTGGGATTCCTCTAAGTGTGATTCTGTGAATATTTCCGATTTCCCCTGATAGGAGAAAAACCTTGTGTTCCAATAACCATCATAATGAAATGGTATTGTGTCCTCAATGTGACTTGCTGGTGGCACTACCCGAATGGGAGCAAGGAACGAAGGCGGTTTGTCCTCGTTGTAAAACGATATTAATCGCATGGTGGAAGGAGCCTAAACACCAACCAACAGGTTATGCAATCAGCGCATTATTCATGCTATTAATTGCTTGTCTGTTTCCGCTTGTCAGCATGAGTGTGACAGGAATTGACAGCGAAATTACTTTATCTCAAATCCCACAGACGATGTTCAATGAAGATTATGCCAGCATAGGAATCTTCTTCCTGTTTTGTGTTCAACTGGTACCTACATTTTGTATGATAGCGATTATCTTGCTGTGCCAGGACGTTGCTATGTCTCAGAAAATAAGGATCTGGCTGGCCAGAATTCTGTTTCAGATGAAAAACTGGTGTATGGTTGAAATTTTTCTGGTAGGAGTATTAGTCAGCTTCGTCAAATTGATAGCTTATGGTGATATCGGGTTGGGTTTGAGTTTTTTGCCATATTGTCTGTTCTGTTTGCTTCAGGTAAGAGCGTTTCAGTGCTTGGATCGTCATTGGTTATGGAACCAGATTGGGGCTGCGCCTAAGGTAGATATATCGTTGCAGGCAGGGAAGTCAGGTTTGGTACAGGGGGTGCGGCTATGTCAGTGTTGTACAGCTATTTTACCGGTAGACCAGCTGATATGTTCACGTTGCCATACTCGTGGACATGCTCGTCGACGTAACAGCTTGCAATGGACAATGGCGCTGCTAGTTACTGCTTTAATGCTTTATATTCCCGCGAATGTCTTGCCAATGATGGTGACAGAATCGCTTGGAAATCAGAGTGATTCCACTATCATGGCTGGGGTGATATTACTGTGGAGTATAGGTTCATATCCTGTAGCTTTAGTCATTTTTATTGCCAGTATTATGGTGCCATCACTGAAAATGTTGGCAATTGGTTGGTTGTGTTGGGATGCTAAAGGCCACGGTAAGCGCGATTCCGCTCGAATGCATTTTATTTATGAAATTGTGGAATTTGTCGGACGCTGGTCAATGATTGATGTATTTGTTATCGCAATATTGTCATCATTGGTGCGTATGGGAAAACTGATGAGTATTTACCCTGCTATGGGGGCGATTATTTTTTCTTTAGTTGTGATCCTTACTATGTTTGCGGCAATGACATTTGATCCGCGTTTAATTTGGGATAGAGCCAACGTTAAACATTCGTTATAAGGCAATGAAGGAGTGTCAAGGTGACGGATAAAGTTGAAGACCAGAGTCAGGCTAAAATCGACAAAATTAAAAGTTGGTCACCAGTCTGGATTGTGCCGATTGTGACAGTGCTTATTGGTGCTTGGGTATTGTTTTACCATTTTAGCCACCAAGGACCGGAAGTAACGTTGATTACCTCCAACGCAGAAGGGATTGAAGCCGGCAAAACTAAAATTAAAAGCCGCAGCGTGGACATTGGTGTGGTTGAGAGGGTTATGCTAAGTGATAACCTTAGCCAGGTTATTATCAAGGCTCGTTTGCATGATGGAATGGAAAACCTATTGCGTAGTGACAGCGCTTTTTGGGTAGTGAAACCGCAGATTGGTCGTGATGGAATATCTGGTCTTGGTACTCTCCTCTCTGGAGCTTTTATTGAGCTTCAACCGGGCACACTTGGCGATGAAGAAGATAAATTTTATTTGCTGGCCTCACCTCCATTGGCCTCACCTGATGCAAAAGGTATCCGTGTAATCTTGAGCAGTGATAAAGCGGGTCAACTCAATCCGGGTGATCCGGTGCTGTTTCGTGGCTATCGAGTTGGCTCTGTTGAAACCGGTGAATTTGAACCGAAATCCCACTTGATGCGTTATCAATTGTTTATTAATGCACCTTATGATGGCTTATTGACAACTAATGTTCGTTTCTGGAAAGACAGTGGTATCACTGTTGATCTGTCTTCTCAGGGGGTGCGCGTTGAAATGGCTTCATTATCAACACTGTTTGGTGGTGGTGTCAGCTTTGATGTACCTAAAGGCTGGGAATTGGGCGAGCCAGTTAAAGAAAAAATTACTTACAAACTCTTCGATAACCAAAAAAGTATTCAGGATTCTTTATATACCGAACATAAAGATTATCTGTTGCTCTTTTCTGATTCAGTCCGTGGATTACAGCCGGGGGCGCCAGTAGAGTTCCGTGGCATTCGCATGGGGACTGTGGCAAAAGTGCCATTCTATTCAGAGGAGATGAAACAGCGATTAGATAATGATTTTCGCATTCCGGTCCTTATCTCTATTGAACCAGGACGCTTTGAAAAAGAGCTGGGTGAAGGATTTGATGTTGAGAAAGAGCTAAATAGTATAACTAAACGTGGCCTGCGTGCTTCGCTTAAATCAGGAAACTTGCTGACTGGAGCGTTATTTATTGATTTGGATTTCTACCCGAATGAAAAAGGGTGGACTGGTCCGCATGAAATTTCCGGTTATCAATTATTACCAACAATCAGTGGTGGTCTTGCTCAAATTCAACATAAGGTCATTTCAGCGCTGGACAAAATTAATAGCATGCCAGTTGAGCCAATGTTTAATCAGGCTACCCGAACGCTGGAAGAAAGTCAGAAAGCAATTAGAAAAGCGCAGCAAGCCCTTGATGAATTAAATAAGGTACTGGCTAATTCTGAAACCAAAGATCTGCCAAAAGATATACAGAAAACATTGCAGGAATTTAACCGCAGTATGCAAGGTTTTCAGCCGGGTTCACCCGTTTATAACAAGATGTTAGATAATATGCAGCGACTGGATCAAGTATTGAGTGAGTTGCGGCCTGTTTTGAGAACACTAAATAATAAGAGCAACGCGTTAGTTTTTGAAGCTAAGCCAATTGACGATCCTGAACCGAAGAAGGCTAAAAAATGATGAAAAGATGGGCGTTAATTTTAGTGATTTTTATTTCGGCTTGTAGCAATCAGCCGGAAAAAACTTATTACCAATTGCCGGTAGTAGCAATCGCACCACAGAATAGTGCTGTTATACAGCATGATCACCAGTTGTGGGTACAACGAGTTATACTGTCCGATTATCTGGCATCCTCCGGTGTGGTATATCAAAGCAGTGATGTTAGTTATGTCAGTGCGGTGAATCATTTGTGGGCAGGCCCGCTGGAGCAGCAGCTACAGCAAGTGCTGGTAGCTGAATTAACTATGGCATTACCCCAGCGTTTGGTTTCTGCCCAACCATTGGTTAGTAAACCGGAGACTTTAGATGTGATAATCACTGGTTTTCATGGCCGTTATGACGGTAAGGTGATTTTACAAGGTTATTGGACTTTAACCCGTCAGGGGCGTGTCGTTAAATGGCCTTTTAATCTAGAGCTGAAACAGGAAGAAGATGGTTACGATGATTTAGTTCGCACACTGGCAAAAGGATGGAGTCAGTTGGCACAAGCTATTGCCAGTCAATTAGCTTCCCAGACATAACCTTTGTCATTCTCCGATCGTAAAGCCCTTTATGCTCGGAGAAGATAAATATTATCAGCAATATAAAAATTTCTCTTTATTATTAGCCTGTTATCGATTTTTTTGTGCGGATTATAACAAATATTACATTAATATGAATTTCTTGACTTGATTTTCAAAACTTATAGGGGTATTTCTAAATTGTGGTTGGATGAAGGACAACCACTGTTTTCTTTCTACTGATATAGCTTATGAGGTAAGTAAAGCATGAAGAGACAGAAACGGGATCGTTTAGCACGTGCGTTATCGAAAGGGTATCATGCAGGCATTTTAGGACGTCCAAGGGAGCATTGCCCCTATTATTCATTAGATGCCCGTTCTCATTGGTTAGGAGGATGGCGACAGGCGATGGAAGATAGAGCGACAATGGCTTAGTCTGGCAAACTGAGGCCACAGTTAAGTAAGCAAAACCTCTTCTTTTTATCAATGTTATACTAGCCTAAATTTGATCTGACAGTGACTGATTGTTTATACATAATACAGATATCTGTCAGATTAAATCTTATTGATATTCTTTCTGCTTAGATTTCTCTTTGACTGTGACTAAAATAAAAATGCCCGTATCGCATAAAATAAATTTTTCCTGGCGCTAATGGGTTTGCCAATATCTATTTATTAAAGCATCGTGTATTGAATGTCTTGATTGCACTGTGTAATAAACCAGTAAGCATGAGCAATGTCAGGGTTCAGATTTTTTAATGTTATTGTGTGCCTTATGAGATTTTATTTGCGAATTCGATAAGATGTGAATCAATGGCCGCCAGTGATACATCCTATTTAACCATATTCTATGGCGGCCATTAAGTAATCTATTTACGAGGGATGACGTAATTCAGTAATGGCAGTAAGCTGGGTTTGATAAACATTCATGATGTAATTCAACCCAAAAGAGGCGGCTATATTCCTCAATCCCAGCGATTGATATGGTTACAACTTCATGACTTGTATAGGCGGTTTGAAGCAATGATAATAACGTCGACCCACCATTAATAGTACATACCCACCTAAATCCTTGTGAGTGAGTAGGTGTCGCTATTTTTCCATAGCAATCTCCATTAGTATTAGGTGCTTTTAGCATTTCGACGGTACCGTCAACCCTATCTAGTTTTGCGATAGCAGTTGGTGTAAGAGTCAACGCTACGATTATAAGCGCTATTTTTCTGATGTTCATATAAATTACCCTTGGTTGTGTTTGTTAATAATAATTATAAATCGTAAATTTTATTAATATTTATACCTGTTATCAGTATGCTCTTGTGAGCTTATCTGATATGCCAAGTCAATTTGAGCATAGCACAATTTGTCAATTGCATGCTAATTAGCCAGCGATAAACCAAGTGCTTACTATTGCAGGTTGCTCAGGTGTGGTTTTGTGTTATTTCTAGCCGAGGTGGGCTTGATTTGATTTTTTTGTTCTATGTGGATCTCAGAGTTTCATGCTCTGAAATATAGCCGGAATTGCCTTTGAGTGAGCAAAAATAACACCAAGTATTTTTTCAAGATTACTGTGTCACGTGACGTCGAGCTTTTACTGTTTTACTGAAGTAGGTGAAAAGCAATTAGCTAGTCACCTTTCTTTTTGATATCACTGATTATGTGTCAGAAAGTACTGGTATCTTTAAACAAGCCTACTTTTAGATCTGTTGCGGTATAGATAACTTTGCCATCTACCAACACTTCACCATCGGCCATACCCATAATTAATTTGCGGTTAATAACACGTTTAAAATTGATACGGTAAGTAACTTTTTTAGCTGTTGGTAATACCTGACCGGTGAATTTAACTTCACCAACACCAAGCGCACGGCCTTTGCCTTCGCCACCTAACCATCCAAGGAAGAATCCAACTAATTGCCACATGGCATCAAGACCAAGACAGCCTGGCATCACCGGGTCGTTAATAAAATGGCAGTCGAAAAACCATAAATCAGGGTTAATGTCTAGTTCAGCTTCCACATACCCTTTACCGTAGGTTCCACCGTTTTCTGTCATTTCAATGATGCGATCCATCATTAACATATTGCCAGATGGTAATGGTGGCCCATTTTCTCCGAATAACTCACTTAGCCCAGATGCGATAAGATCTTCTTTTGTGTAGGATTTACGTTGATCAATCATATTCTTAGATAGCCTTATATTTAATGTAAGGTAAATAATAGAGTACACTTGTACGCTGGACAACTCCGATCAGACATTTTGGATTAATCCAGCCAGCGAAGAAACCACGGGGATTTAGGCCGTTCCTGATTATTCGCTTGTGTTATACGCTCCTGTATCATAGCTAACAAGTGTGTTTCTTGTTGATCATAATAAGGGATACCTGTCAGTAAAGGCAGCGCTTCAGAAACATGTTTTACTGACCACACGTGAAATTTTTGCGCTTTTACTGCGTCTACGACTGCTTGGTTAAGACATAAGTGGCGGACATTCGCCGCTGGCAGAATGACACCTTGATGACCAGTTAGCCCACTGCGGTGGCATACTTCAAAGAAACCTTCGATTTTTTCGTTAATACCACCAATTGGCTGAACATAACCAAATTGATCCACCGCACCGGTGACGGCCAGTTGTTGATCGATGGGTTGCTGGGAAAGAGCACTTATCAGTGCACATAATTCAGCAAGTGAAGCACTGTCACCGTCAACTTCGCTATAGGATTGTTCAAATACAATAGACGCGGAGAAGGGTTGAGGTTGATCAAGCTTTAATTCGGAAATTAGGAAGGCTTGCATAATCATCATGCCTTTCGCATGGATATTGCCGCCTAATTCTACTTTGCGTTCGACATCAATAAATTCTCCATCTCCCACATGGGCCACACAAGTGATACGAGATGGTTCTCCTATTGGATCAGGGTGACCAGGATACTCCAGCACGGATAATCCGTTAATCTGACCAATGACCATTCCCTGAGTACGGATCAGAATTTGACCTTGCTGAATCTCATCTAAGCTACGTTCAGACAAATAGTTATGACGCCAGAGGCGATTTTCCACCGCTTGTTTGATCGATTGAGCTGTAATTTGGTTTTCTTGCTGATAGAGTGCCGCAGCTGTCAGTTGTTGTTGTAGCCAGAGAATATCCAAAGGCAGGCGGTGTTTATCTTCTGCATAACGGGTTGCTTGTTGGATAAACTCAGGCCAGGCATCATGACTCAGTGGTGGCAATTGCCACTGTTGAATAAGCCCATTGATATAGCTGCACCACAGGCTTAGATCCTGTTCATTATGCAATGGCATATCCAGCTCAAATTCACCATACAGAGCGCTTTTTGCTAATTCAGGCTCTGTAACCTGAAACTCTTCAAGGCTGAGGCGATCTCCAACCAAAATCAAACGTAGATTTAGTGGAATGGAGGGGATGGGTAATGGTAAGGATTTGTTATTATCCTGAGATAACCATTCAAAGTGTTGCTGAATAATCATCTGTTTCAGGCGAACCCACATTAATGGTTGGGTCAACAAGGTGCGTAACGGAAGGATAAGTACGCCACCATTTACTTGATGAACTAAACCGGGTTGTAGATGGATTTCTCCATGGTGAGAGTGGACGCAGCCAAATAATTGTTCTGCCTCTATCCATTCACGATAGGCTACTCGCAATTTAGGTGTGAAATGGCCTTCTGTTGATGATTGCCAGCTAATTTTTTGTTGTTCTATCTGATAGTCGCCGCCAATTTGGGGAATTTCTTTGGGGAGTAATAGATGGATAGATCCAGCTAATTCTGACAAATAAGTATCACATTCCTCAGCTTTCAACAGCATAAAAGGCTGGCGGGAATTCATCCGGCAGAAAAGCTTCAAGCCACTATGCAGCCGTGACTGAACGACTTCCATACTGGCAGGAGCCTGTTGGGACGCAGAATGAAAAAACGCATTATAGGGAGTGTTATCCGGCAGTAATGCCTGCCAGTCTAGTTTGTTATTGGTCAAAGTGATCGCTATATATTGTAAAGTAGGAAAGCGCCGATTATACAAGATTAAGATATATACCCAATAGATTTCAATATGCATCGAGACGGCAAGGGAGCGAATTCCCGGGAGCATAGATAGCTATGTCATAGATAACTCTGTGACCGGGGTGAGTGAGTGCAGCCAACAAAGAGGCAACTTGAAAGATAACAGGTATAAACCAACATGTTTGAATGTTTGCTATTACAGGCGTTTTATGTAAAGCATCATTGTGAACAAAAAACAGGCAATGATCAATTTAGCCATAAGCAATTTACTAGAATAGTTGCTATGCTTATTTTTAAGTTACGCCGTCACTGAGAAATAAGATGAAATATCAACAATTGGAAAATCTGGAATGTGGCTGGAAATGGGCTTATCTGATAAAGAAACATCAGGAAGGTGAGCTAATTACCAAATATATTGAAAACAGCGCAGCTTGTGAAGCAGTTGATATGCTAATCAAGCTTGAGAGTGAACCGGTAAAGGTACTTATATGGATTGAACAGCATATGAATCCTGATTTATCCAACCGTATGAAACAAACAATCCGCGCTCGGCGCAAACGGCATTTTAATGCAGAACATCAGCATACTCGCAAGAAATCTATCGATTTAGATTTTCCTGTATGGCATCGCTTATCTGCACTTTCTCAACGGCGGGGTAATACATTGTCCGAAACTATCATACAACTCATTGAAGATGCTGAACGTAAGGAAAAATATGAAAATCAGATGTCTAGTCTGAAGCACGATTTAGAGGCTATTTTGGGTAAGAGTGAGTAATCTCAGCTATTGTGGATTGGTATCACAATAAAACTCGTAATATAAGTTGATATAAGATTTCAATGGATGGAAAAGAAAACCCCATTTTCAACGGGGTTTCCCTATCTTTTGATTACATTAGTAATCAATAAAGACTGTTACTGAGCAGCTTGTGCTTGAGTAACAACTTCTTTAGTGCCTTGGATTTCGATCTCTACGCGACGATCTGGAGCCAAGCAACTGATTAAGTTAGGTTTGCGAATTTTATCACAAGTAGAACCCGTTACTGGATTTGCTTTACCGTGGCCTTCTGCACTGATACTGCCCGCAGGGATGCCTTGAGTTACCAGATAGTTAACTACGCTCTGAGCACGTTCTTGCGATAGTTTCTGGTTGTATGCGTCTTTACCAATACGGTCAGTATAGCCAAGAACTAGCACCTTACCCTGAGTTGGGTCGATGTTCGCTAATTCAGTATATAGCTGGTTCAGAGTCTGTTTGCCTTCCGCTTTCAGCTCAGAGCTGGCGAATTCGAACAGAACGTCAGAGCGCAGAGTAAAACGTTTGTTTTCAACAACCGGAGCTGGAGCAGGGGTTGGAGCAACAACCGGAGCTGGAGCAATAATTGGAGCAGCTGCTTCATCTTGGCCGAAGCGGTAAGAAACACCTACGCTCAACAAGCCGTTGTCAGGACGTGCACCTACTGTACCTGCATCACCGATATTGTTAACCCACTGGTAGTCCAGGCGAGTAGCCCAGTTTTTGGTCAGAGCATACTCAACACCAATTGCTACCAATGGAGAAACACCGGTATCATGGTTTTTCAGATGAGTGTTGGTAGCGCCGTAGGTTGCTTTGGAATCTGCACGCCAAACCATACCACCCAAACGAGTATAGACATCCAGATCATCCATAATTGGATAACTTAGTTTAGTCGCTAGTTGGAAACCATGAGCTTTGAAGGCACCATTGTTTACGCTACCTTTGTAAGGCATGCGGCCTAACCAATCATAACCTATTTCGAAGCCGAGATATGGATTGGCTTGATAGCCCAAATAAGCACCAGCGCCTAGCTGGTTTTTGTGCGTAGGGCCATTACCGATTGCATTGGTATAATCGTTACCGTAGAAGTTTACGTCATGGTATTGAGACCAGCCCAATTTACCACCAGTATACCAAGTGTTGTCTTTTGGAGCTGCTTGCGCTGCAGTTGTGAAAGCGGCCACTGCCACTGCTACCGCGATAGCTGTCTTTTTCATTTTAACGCCTCGTTATTATCATCACCCAATAGGCAATTGGCTTTGGGAGCCTTTTTACTTACTGCCTATCCCATTGGCTATTTATACCTGTTATCTTTCAAGTTGCCTCTTTGTTGGCTGCACTCACTCATCCCGGTCACAGAGTTATCTATGACATAGTTATCTATGCTCCCGGGGATTTGTTCCCTTGCCGTCGCGATACATCTTGAAATCTATTGGGTATACATTTGCCATTCTTTGTAATTATTCAGGAACGAACTTGAGTAGTACTCGAACTTCAACTTCTCGTACTGCATGTACGCCCTGATATTCTGCGTGCTGTACATGTTCACTATTTATCCATACATTCACAAAAACGGCACGCATTAATTACTTATTACTTACATCTACTGAGATAGGCTATTAGCCATATTGATTAAAAAACTCAGTTTAAGAATACTGCACTTTCGTCAAACCAGTTAACCAAACAATACAAGGGTACTAAGCACAGTAATCTTTAATGGTGTAAAGTCTACAACGAAGTTAAAAAGTTACAAGTGGGTATTGATTAATAGCGCAAAAAAATTAAAAGGTAATGTATAATTTAAAAAAAACTTTACTATTCTTTACAACTAATCCTATATTAATTAATTGATTTTAATTGTGATCAGTGTTTTTTGGTCAAAATTGGTTATTTTGTGCTATGGATATTGAGATAATTCTTGGTTTTGGTCAATGATAGTAAATGGAATGAATTTTTAGTAAATTTGATTGTAGTTCAGTACAGTTGGTTCCTTTATTCACATTTTGTGGGCGCATAATAAAGCCCAATGCGTTACCTTTTCGCGCCGCAGACTGCAATTTTACCGTATCTCTTTCTGATAACTTAGGTAACCAGCCAAGTACTACACTGTAATTACCACTTGCTAGTGCTCTTTCCATTGCATCTACAGTTGTAATGGAGTTGATGTGATTTAATTGAACAATTTTATCTAAAGGTAATCCAGAGTTAATTAACCATTGGCGGCTTAGTTTCTTGTGTGGACTCACCCATAGCAGCCAGCGAGACTCATTCCCCGATTCACGTAATAGAGGTAGCAATATATGGTTAATGACAGATTGGTTATCACTATAAATCAATTCACTCACTATACCACCACCTCCCACTGAATTATCTTGTGTAGGGGAAGAGCGTGATGGCTGCCTTTCTGTTGACAGATGTTTAGAAGAGTAAACCCAAGATGATTGAATGCCCATAATGAACCTCGCCACAAGATGCTGTATGAACATACAGTATCTTTATGTTAGGCTAAGATCAAGTCTATTTTTTCAAAGGGCTTCGCAAATATTGATTATAAATCGCTTTAAGTTCATTTAATCATTGGCAGAAAAAATTGGATTGCGTATGTTTTTAATTACTTGTTCCTCTTATCTATTTTACTGATAACTGGGACAAATCTATGGATAAGAGACTTATTTGCACTAAACTCATGGAGCGATCTGTATGTTTTTGTCTGAGGTACGTTTTACTCAACTCAAAAATGGTTTTTCTTCGTTTGGAAGATTGACAAGGAAACCGCAGTTTGGCGGCTACAGCCTGCTGGCTGACGGGGTTATGTTCGCTATTATTGCTGATGGAGAATTATATTTACGGGGAAATAGTCATGCTGAAGTATTGTTCAAAGCCAGAGGAATGAAAAACTATATTTATTCGAAAAGAGGAATACCTGTAACTTTGCGTTATTACCAGGTTGGTGAATCACTTTGGCAAGATCAAGCATTGTTGTCTCAATATACACATTTAGCCTATCACTACTCATTGATTGAAGTGGTGGGTAAAAAGAAAATACCAGCGCGCTTAAAGGATTTACCTAATCTTGGAATGTCTCTTGAGCGTCAGTTATGGAAAGTAGGAATATGTAAAGTTGAAGATTTACGGTTGTTAGGTGCGAAAGCCAGTTATTTAAAACTGCATCAATATAAAAGAAAATTTAATGTTAGTTTGTTACTTGCTCTGGCTGGTGCAATTGAAGGATGTCATTCAGCCGTTTTACCGGTACAAATTCGTAATGACTTATTACGCTGGCACAAGGAGTTGTCCTGTTAGATTTTTATCGTGAACAGTTAAATGAACGGGGCAGCTAACTGCCCCAGTATATTAATGGGGTTCTAACTGGTTAATTTGTTTAATATGGTTAACAATTTCAGGTAGCAACTCTATTAATAAACTTGTTTGTTGCAATACTAATTGCTCTTTACTGTTTCCTTCTACCAAGGCTTGTTCAATTTTTTTCACTATATTGACAGGTATTTGTTTAATTCTTTCATCATCTATTGATGCTAGTTTTAATGCTGTATCAACATAACAAATAACGTCGTTAAGAATATCTAGAATAACTTTGTTATCCAATTTATCCCGGTGCGCTCCCAGCGTGGAGATATAACTCAACATTGTGTGATTTAGGCACAGTAGTCGGAATGCTTCTTCTTGGGAGGTTTGATAACTTTTCGGCTCGGCAGACATGTTTGAAATAACTGATGCCAGTTCTGCATCACTATTGTGGGCATCACGGCGGGCAATTCGATAGCTCAATCCATTGTCTTTTCCCTGATTATATTGGACTAAAATGGCATCAAGATAGCGGCAATTAGTACTCATTGTCCGGCTGATGACTTGTGATAATTGGCGGAATTTCCAGTCTGGCCAGATGAAACTCACTGCTAACCAGGCGATACCACAACCAATAAATGTATCAAAAATTCTTGGTAATGCGACGTCAAAACCTTCACCTAACAAATTAAAACACAATAATACCAGCAGCGTGATAAATAAGGTTGCGTGTGCATACTGGATATTACGAAAGGCAAAGAACAGTACACCAGAGATGATCATCAGTACCAATTGCCCTTCAATAGATGGTACGAAGTAGAGGATTGGTAAGCCGATTAATACCCCGGCAACAGTTCCTATTATTCTCAGAGCCAAACGGCGGCGGGTAGCGCTGTAATTAGGTTGGCAAACGAACAAACTGGTTAGTAAAATCCAATATCCACGTTGTAAATCCAGCAACTGAATCATAGCGTAGCTACTGCACAGTAAAACAGACATACGGATTGCATGACGGAATAGGGCTGATTGTGGAGTCAGGTGACGGCTGATCCTTAGACAGATATCGCGCACACCAGTTAGTGGTTCATCAGATAGTTGAGTTTCATCTTTTCTTTCTTTAGTCAGATTGTCCTGCCCGGATCTAATACCGGCTAGTTGTGCATCGATCGCACGCAAGTTTTTCAGTAGATTGTATAACGCGGTGATCTTGAGGCTATGTTTTTGTTGTTCCCCCAATTGTTGCAGCGAACTTTCCAGATAGTTGAAAGCACGTTCAACACGTGGATTGTGCTGATATTGCCTGTGCCAAAGAATTGACTGAGCAACGTGTTCACATGCACGGGCTTGCATGGAAAGAAGACGTTGAAACCGGAACAGGACATCACTGTAACGGAAAGCATTCCGTAGGCTCTGGTACCTTACATGAGCTGAACTCGCTCGTTCATGAATGTCCTGTGCGACAAAATAATAATGTAGCGTGTGACGAGTTCCACGTTGACTACGCTCTCCCTTCAGACGGGTTAATAAAGAGGCTTTGGTTTGATTTAGCGTATTTACCAAAGTACTGTTTGCCATTGCTACGTTAACGACAGATTGCTGGTATCCCTCTTCTATATCGGGATCAAACAAGTTGGCTTTGGCATTAAGATAAGCTGAAAGTTGCTGATAACAACGCGCTAGGTTGTCTTGTAACGGGCGAATAGGAAACAGTAAGTAGTCGGCGAGTGTTAGTAGGTGATACCAGATTGCTCCTGTCAGGAGTAATAGTGGTTGTTGATACCATAGTGGAAAAATAGATGTACCCAACATGGTATAAATGGCAATCAGTAACGCACCAAATGCAATGGTTGCGTAGCGTTGCCCGAGCGCACCCAGTAAGATAAAACTACAAGTAGATAACGCCAGTCCGACGGTGAAAAGCCAAGGGTAAGGAAATAGCAATTCGATAGAGATTGACGCGATAAAGAAAGAAATTAGCGTGATCATTAGATTGCGTAAACGGCCAATCAGACGATCATCGAGGTCGGCTAGTGCTGCGGCAACAACACCTAAAGTCAGTGGTATGGTTATCTTAGGTTCTTTATCTAGAAACCAAGGTACTAGCGTTGTTCCAGTTAGGGCTATTAGGATACGGGTATAATAAAGAAGATGACTGTTATAAAGAAAACGGCGCAGACCGGAGAACACAGTTAGCACAAAATACCTCTGAGGTAATGATAACGGCCATAAATGACCATTAGGATATAAGGTTTATTAGTGATAAAAAACCCTTATAAGGCATAGTTCAACTATTTTTCAGGTATAGCGTTACGATCATGGAACTTAAAGCAACACAAATTGGCCGGCGTCTTGCTCAGCATCCCTATAACCGGGTGCGATTGCTGAATGCAGGTATTGAAGTCAGTGGAGAAAAGCATCAATACCTTATCCCATTTAATCAGTTAATTGATATTCAGTGCAAACGGGGTATTGTCTGGGGTGAGCTGGAATTTGAATTGCTTGATGGACAAGCGGTTCGCCTTCATGGCACTGAATGGCAGCAAACACAGCGTTTTTATCATTATCTACTCGGTGAATGGCAAAAATGGAGCCAGGAAATGAGTGTTGTTAGTGCTAATGTACTGGCAGATCAGGTTAATGAAGTTAATAAAATTGGTCAGTTGGATCGCTGGTTTAAAAAAGCTGATTTGTCCCAATTGCAACAGCGGATTCAGGCCGCATTTCAGGCTTTACCACTGCCATTACAACGTCTGGAACAATTTGATAATTGCCGAGAAAATTATCAAATTTGTCTACATTGGGTTGAGAATGGCGAAAAATCTGTTGAAAAGATTAACCAGCAATGGACAGAGCGTATGCTGGGGCAATATCGTGATTTTTTTCAGCGGGTAGAAACCTCTTCTTTAAGCCTTCCTCAGAGCTTAGCTGTTGTTAATGGTGAAAATTCAGTGCTGGTGCTTGCTGGTGCTGGTAGCGGAAAAACAGCTGTGTTAGTGGCGAGGGTAGGATGGTTATTACTTCGCCAACAGACGATTCCCGAACAGATATTACTGTTAGCGTTTGATAACCAGGGAGTTGATGAGATGAATGAACGAATTCATACTCGTCTTGGTGTGAAAGATATCGAAGCGAAAACATTTTATGCTTTGGCACTGCATATTATTCAGCAGGGAAGTAATAAAGTGCTTAAAATTAGCACATTGGAAACTGACGGGCAAAAGAGAAGAGATTTTCTGGTTAAACACTGGCAGCAACAATGCAGAGAGAAGAAAGCACAAGCTAAAGGTTGGCGGGAATGGCTGACAGAGGAGCTGAAATGGGAAATACCGGAAGGTGAATTTTGGTGTGATGAACAGCTTGTTAGCCGATTGTCAGGCAGGCTTGAATGTTGGCTGGAATTAATGCGTATGCACGGTGGTAGTCAAAAGGCGATGATAGAACAGGCTCAGGGAGAGTATCTGGAACTGTTTCAAAAATGTGTTCGCTTGATGGGGCCTTTATTAAAAGCGTGGAAATCTGAATTAAAAACAGAATGTGCTGTTGATTACTCAGGGTTGATTCATCAGGCAGTTCATATTCTGGAGAAAGGACGATTTATTAGCCCGTGGAAGCATATTCTGGTCGATGAGTTTCAGGATATTTCGCCATTAAAGGCGAAATTGCTTACCGCATTGCGGGCGCAAAATAGCCAAAGTTATTTGTTTGCTGTAGGGGATGACTGGCAGGCAATTTACCGTTTCAGTGGGGTGAAGTTGATATTACCCACTGCTTTTGCTGATTATTTTGGTAAAGGGGCTGAATGTGTATTGGATACTTCTTATCGGTTTAATGATCGGATTGGTGAGATTGCTAATACCTTTGTACAACAAAACCCAAATCAGTTAAACAAGCCACTAAATAGTTTGACTAAAGGTAACAAAAAATCAGTTGTAATCCTGCCAGAAGATCAACTTGAACCTTTGCTGAATAAAATGAGTTGCTATGTTACAGAGCAGGAAACGGTTTTGTTGTTAGCCCGCTATCACCACTTGAAACCTGAATTGCTGAAAAAAGCAACGACCCGCTGGCCTAAGCTTAAAATAGAATTTATGACTATTCATGCTTCGAAAGGGAAACAAGCGGATTATGTGATTATCCTTGGGTTACATCAGGGGAATGACGGTTTTCCTGCACTTGAAAGGGAATCGGTGGTGGAGCGGGTTTTATTGCCACAGTTGGAAAATTTTCCTGATGCAGAGGAGCGACGTCTTTTATATGTTGCATTAACACGGGCGAAGAAGCAGGTGTGGTTGATGCAGGATAAGAAAAATCCATCTGTGTTTGTGCGTCAATTAGAACGGTTGGGGGGGCTTGCTCAGCGTAAGCCTTAAGGTATCTTTTGAAGAGAACATATTGCTCAACCATAAATATTATAAAGATTTATTTCAGACGTTCATTCAGATAGTGTTGATAATCAGGGACCTGAATATCTACTGACTGAGAAAACAATGGGGAATTAACAATAAAATCCGCAGTTGTCAGATTTGTTGCTACTGGGATATTCCATACTGTAGCAAGGCGCAGCAGTGCTTTTACATCAGGATCATGAGGAACGGCATTAAGTGGGTCCCAGAAAAATATTAGTACATCAATTTTTCCTTCTGAAATTAGGGAGCCAATTTGTTGATCTCCGCCCATTGGTCCGCTAAGCATACTGGTGACTGACAATCCCGTTTCATTCTGGATCAGATTACCGGTTGTGCCGGTAGCATATAAATTATGTTTCTGAAGTAAATGCTGATGATTTTTGGACCAGACCAGCAGAGACGTTTTGCAGTGGTCGTGTGCAACAAGCGCTATATTTTTAGAGGCTGCTAGTGTACGGGTTGCCAATTTCATGTTGGTACCTTTGATAATCGTTATTTTCGATCATAGTAAATTGATAACAATGTTTATCATATACACTGTAATAAATAAACAAAGTAAAAATACTGAATTTGTAAGGAATGATACGATGAATGATCAACGAATTGTGGACATATTAAAACAAGTGAAAACTATCGCACTGGTAGGTGCTAGTGAAAAAACTGATCGTCCGAGCTATAAAGTTATGGCTTATTTATTGGAGCAAGGATACGAAGTTATTCCTGTTAGCCCGAAACTTGCTGGGCAGACACTGCTTGGGCAACACGTTTATGGACAGTTGGCAGATATTGCTCGACCTATTGATATGGTAGATGTATTCCGTAATGCTGAAGCTGCTTATGGTGTAGTTCAGGAAGCGATAGATATCAAAGCAAAAGTGCTCTGGTTGCAATTGGGTGTTATTAACGAACAAGCGAAAGAATTGGCAGAAAAAGCAGGTATGGATATTGTGATGGATCGCTGCCCGAAAATTGAAATCCCAAGATTGGGGCTGGAAAAGTAATATTCTCCAGTTTGCTACTGTTTAGTTTCCCATCAATGAGTGAACGGAGCTTGGCGCTAATGTCTAAGTTGCCCAAACTTAAGAGGTTGGGTGGGAAACATCACTAGGTTCCAAGTATATATGACTTATTCCTGACAAATATTTACAGGGTCCCGGAATCATCCGTCTCTGGATATCTTATATACCCAATAGATTTCAAGATGGATCGCGACGGCAAGGGAGCGAATCCCCGGGAGCATAGATAACTATGTGACCGGGGTGAGTGAGTGCAGCCAACAAAGAAGCAACTTGAAAGATAACAGGTATAAACTCCATTTTTCACATTATATTACAATATATTAAGGAAAATTTAGCTATTTCTGCGACAGCTAAAAGCTACCAAATATTGCTATAAGATATGGTGTTTCTACTGCACCCTAATTTTGACCCTTTTTTATCGCCAAATAATAACCTATTGATTTTTAATTAAAATAAAGTATCTCTTATAAAAAGGGTTTTTTCACTTTTTATGATTATACTCTTTAACAGTCAATGGATTAGAGTTAATATGCAACAGTTCACTGCCGTACAGGCAGCTTAGAAAAAATTCATTACCCGATCAGATAACGTTAATTGCGTTCACTGCCGTACAGGCAGCTTAGAAAGTGCTACTCGATAAGTCCCCCCGGTTTATCGGGTTCACTGCCGTACAGGCAGCTTAGAAAATTCGCAACGATCTGGATGAACTGGCGGTAGTGTTCACTGCCGTACAGGCAGCTTAGAAACAGATAACAGCGAATATATGAAATTAAAACAGGTTCACTGCCGTACAGGCAGCTTAGAAAGTATCATCCGATAACAAACTCAGCGTTGGACGGTTCACTGCCGTACAGGCAGCTTAGAAACAGTCGGCGTTCCGCTTCCATATCCGCATAGAGTTCACTGCCGTACAGGCAGCTTAGAAATGTTTTGATTGGTATTGGTGAAATTTTTGGTTGTTCACTGCCGTACAGGCAGCTTAGAAGATGGTGAAACACGACGAATATTAGAGATGGAAATCCGTAAGACATTATGGATATGCATCATATTTTTGTGGCAATGGCAACATCTATTACTGAAGTTGGTAGGGATCATGATTATGATTGGAACATTGCTGAACTGGGTTCAACGCGCTCGTTGATACAACTTGTCGAATGTATTTAAAGCAATAGGCAAAAAGAGGCACAGATGCTTAGGTGGTACAAGTAGTTTAAAAACACAATAAAGGTTAGTTAATTGCGTAGTCGTGGAGCCAGTAACTGATTGCGGATGGATTCTGCTAGCTCGTCCAGAGAAGGTTGTTCTGGATGGTCATCTGATGTTTCGTAGGCTAATTGCGCTTCGGCTAAATAAGTATGTACGGGTTGGCCGTCGTCATCTTCCATCACAACATGATACCAAGGAGCAGAACGCAAAGCAGCATTGGATGCAATGTCATCCTCTTGAGGTTGTTCCAGAGAATATTCCACATCAATGTCTACGATCACTCCCAAATACCCCAGAAGCTTGTGACGTACTTGTTGGCCGATACCGAATTTGCTGGCGATAATCATAGTCACCTCCAAAGAGATTTTGTTTTGACACTGATATAGGGGCAATAAGGTGAATTACAAGAGCATACCCGGTAGTTGAAGTCATTTTTTGCTTTAATTGCGAGTGTGGCTCTATCTATTATTTCAGGTTAGCTGTAGTAAATATAAAACACAACCAAGAATAGTGTGCTTAACTACATATGTGAGCGATACCGCAAGGTGACAGGGTAGATAGGAACTAATTATGATTAAATATGGGTTAATAATTTATGTTTATGGTTGGGTTCAAGGGGTTGGATTTCGCTATCAGACTTTTCGTTGGGCGAAATCTAATAAACTGACCGGCTATGTCTGTAATTTGCATGATGGTAGTGTCAAAATTGTAGCTTATGGTGATGTTGAACAACTGAATAAATTAACCCACTGGTTGGAACAAGGGGGACCACCAGGAGCGCGAATAGATAGTTTTTCGTCTCAGCCCTGTGCAGTGGAGGATATTGCAGATTTTAGCGTCCACCACTGAATTAGGTTATTAATCAGATGCATTTTACCGGTTTTGGCAGCCCTGCAATTTTAGTTGCCTGCTTTGCCGGACCTTTGGGAAATAAGTGGTAAAGATAGCGGCTGTTGCCTTTTTCTTCACCATACTTTTGTGCGATTGCTTTTACCAGCATACGGATAGCTGGGGATGTATTAAATTCATCATAAAATTCCCTAACAAAACGAATGACTTCCCAGTGTTGTTCAGTCAAAGCGATTGCTTCCTGCTCGGCGAGAAGTGAAGCTATTGCTTCCTGCCAGTCACTGCTATTTTTCAGATAACCCTGCGCATCGGTTTCGATCTCACGACCGTCGAATACCAACATAATTATTTCACCATCAAAGAAAGACAGTAGTAATCTAGCAAAAATCACCTTTATGCCCAAGAATGGCATGCACATATGCGGATAAAATAAGCCAACAGCAGTGGAAAAGAATAAATTTACGGCAATCGAACAGGAGGAGGCTTTACATCTGTCTCGGTGGTGTTTATAGTGCACGCCATTGCGGAGGGGTGGCCGAGCGGCTTAAGGCAGCGGTCTTGAAAACCGCCGATGGGAAACCATCCGAGAGTTCGAATCTCTCCTCCTCCGCCAATCACACTCCTAACAACATCTACTAAAGTCTCCCAAACCCAGTTAAATCAAGTCTTAGCGCAAAATCTCAATACCCCAAAGTCTACTACTGTCTTCCTAAATCTCTACAATTTGTTGTATAGTTTTTTGTATAGAATTTCTCTCTACAATTTTTCTATACAACATTGGTGATTTATGAAGCTGACGGATCTGGCTATCAAATGAGCCAAACCCTGCCGAAAAAATGAAAATGCGCCATACTCATATAGTGCCATTATCAAAGCAAGTTATCGATTTATTGAAGCAAATTCAGCCTATCAGCGGCAGTTATCAGTGTGTTTTCCCAAACCGGACAGATTACAGAAAGCATATAGCTGATATGGCAATCAATACCATGATCCGCCGTATGGGATATTCAGGGTGAGCGACAGGCCACGGCTTCCGACACACCGTGAATATGTGGCATCGATATCCCAGAAAAGGGTAAACATGGCTCTTGTCCTGTCTGTGGTGGCACTGACCGTTTCCACTTTATCGACGATCACCACCACGGCAACTGGCATTGCCTTTGCCAGAACCCAAGCTAGCCAAAACGCCGATTCATAGCGCTAAACCGATCGCAGAACTGGTTGCTACTACTGTTACGGGTGAATCTCAATATCTGGTGAAAAAGGGATTGCAATGTTCCAATCAGCGGTTGTTAAAAGACGGTTCGTTATTGCTGGTCACTCAAATGATGGACGGCACAATCACGGGCACACAGGTCATCAAGCCGAACGGCGAAAAACGCCTTGTTGCAGGTACACAGAAAAAAGGCAGTTTTATCCCGATTACTGAGATTACCGGAACGCCAGACACAATCATCATTACCGAAGGTTACGCTACAGCTTTAACTGTCAGTCAACTACATAAAGGCGTGATACTGGCAGCGATTGATGAAAGCAACCTATTGATTGTTGCCGAGCAGGTTAGAGCGCAGTGTCCAAACTCATTATTGCTGCTGATAATCACTGGCACGAATCAAAAGAGCGGGACAAAAACGGCAGGCTGGAAAGAACGTTGGTAAGTTAGCGGCAGAGAAAACCGTTGAAAACCCACGGGAAAGGGCGTTAATTGTTGGTTATTCGCTGATCATCCTGCCAGACTAAACTCGCTATGTGGGCGACGGATCAGGCATCAAGGCGATTACAGGTGGAGATAAAGTTGCCATCGATCCAAAACATAAACAGCCCTATTCAACCCGTATTTCAGTGGTGGTACAGGCGGTGAATAACAACGCTATGAGTTTCAGTGATCGCAGTGGTGGCGTGTCACGGAGTCGCGTGATTTTTAATTTTTCCGAAGTCGTGCCGGAAAATGAACGCGATCCACTTCTGCGGAATAAAATTGCGGCAGAATTGCCCGTGATTATCCGGCATCTGCTGCATCGGTTTGTTGATCCACAATCAGCAAAGCGTTTACTGGCAGAACAATAAAAATCTGCGGAGGCGCTGGATATCAAACGCGGCACAGATCCACTGGTCGATTTTTGTGGTTATCTTATTGCTTCCCATGAAGCTGACGGCCTGTTAATCGGCAATGCGGAAATTATGCCGTTCAACCCTCGTAAGTACCTTTATCACACCTATCTTGCTTATATGAAAGCAATAACCTGAACAAACCTGTTTCTGTGACTCGTTTAGGAATGGATATGCCGGGCGCACTAGCAGAATACAGCCAGCAATATTTACGCAAGAAAAGCAAACAGGGCAGGGCATTCGTAGCAATCTGAGCTTGAATTTTGATAGCGCTATCGAATGGATGTCGAAACTGACAAGGAATAGTCAGCCAGAAGAATAATTTTTTTCTGATTACAGCCATTTTTCAAAGAAATATAAAAAAGTGTTCACCACTGTTCACCTTTTTTCTGGTTGGAGGTGAACGGTTGGGTGAAGAGTATTGAAGAGTTTAATTTCAACTCATCACCATTTAATGGTATGAATTTAAATAAAATTATTCAAAGGTGAACAGGGTGAACAGTTTTACCCATAATTCTTTAATAGGGAGGGGGGTAGATAAAAATGTTTTCTCTGGCAGGTGATCTTTCAGCTCTCCGAGTTACTGGGTTAATGCATTAGCCCGGTAACTCGGAGAAGACAAGCGTAGCGCGTCAGTGTGGAGGTTGAACTACTACATCGAAATCATTGGAAATTACCTTTAGCCTGATTCTGAACAAAAAGAGTTAGTTGTACCAATTTTATTTAATGAGATTCACGTCTGTGCGCTTGGCGAATACTAAAGTGGACAATAAAAATTGGTCACTGACTTAGAGGGTTACCGGAATGGCAAGGGTTCGTATTTAGCATAGAGTGGACTATGCAATCCATATTGATTATAATGTTTAAAATTAAATAAATTGAGATTATATTGATGGATGAATTAGTAAAAAAAATAAGTAGTTATCATATATTTAATTATTTAATACCGGGAGTTATTGCTGCATTTTTGATCGATTCATTATTTAATTTTAACTTTAAGTTTGTCCAAAATAGTGTAATTGTAGGAGTCTTTTTTTATTACTTTTTAGGGTCGATCATTAGTCGGGTAGGTTCACTCATTTCTCCTTTTATTGATTGGGTTTTTTCCATTGAAAAAACAAACTATAAAGATTACATTAATGCAGAAAAAAATGACCCTAAAATAGAAATATTAGCTGAAATCAACAATATGTATAGATCCTTTTATTCCTTATTTCTCATCTTAAATATTGTTAATTTTAAATATATATATATGCGTAAAGATATAAATCTATCAGTAACTACATTCCTAGTTTTAGCATTTTTTATATACGTTTTTTCATACAAGAAACAGACAGGATTTATTGTCGGAAGAGTTAAAAGTTATATCTCGCCAAATTAATGACGCAATACTCTTATTTATATCGTTTATATGTGGCTGATTTATAACTTTTTCTCCTATTATCCTCATGTTTTTTGAGTTCTTTAAATTTCTTAGGTTGAAGATCTCTAATAGGTGATTCGACGTCATTATTTCTATTAACTTTCAAATCATATACATCATATCTACCAACATGATTTCCTGTAGATTCTATAATGACGTCTTGAGATTTAGTTGTATATAGTTCTATTTCTAGCCTAGAGAGTAAGTCTCTAACGTATTGTTTTGGATGGTCATATTGATTGGAATAATTGCTACTGCATATAGCGATTGGTGGATCTATTTTTTCTAATAAATCTTTTGTCAGTACCTCGCTATGACCACCATGGTGAGGGAGAATAATGACATCAACTTCTTCTATTAGTGAACTATTTTTTAGTAATGTTGCTATATCAGCAGATTCAACGTCACCTAAACTTAAGACGTTGAACATCCCTGTACGGAAAAACTTGACTATTGAGTTGTCATTTGCTTTTTCGGTATATTTTTTAGGGTGAAAAATAATATTCTTATAGCTATACCCGAAACCTGGCTTTAAGCCTTTTATATATTCAGGTGTAACTTTTACTACTAAAGAGGATGTAACGTGTTTTTTAGTTTTGTAATCTTCAATTAAAGCCAGACATCTTTTACTATTTTCATTTTCTGCTTCATATCCAGGATATTCTACTTTTTTAGGTTTTAGATTTGTTAAAATCCATTCTAGCTCACTTGCTGTACAGTGATCTTGATCCCAACTTGTTATATGCAGTAACGAAATAGTTTTATTTTGAAATAACTCCATTTCTTCTAATATTCTTTCCCTGACCTCTTCTGGCGCTCTAGCTTCAATCAAAACAAATTCATTTTCTGTTGCATAAGAAAAGCATGAGCCAGCACTAGACATGGTATATGCTCTAAATCTTGTTTTGATTCCTTTCAGTTCATCACTCATTTTTTATTTCCTATTATTGTAATGATGGGGTTCTTTAGTTTGAGATCAGATGGGGTCATTAAGCTAAATTTTCAAGGGGAGTAAAAAAAGAAAATCCTCATGCTGTACTACGGGGATAGTACGAGGTAGCCTCTGGATAATTATGGGCTTACAGAGCGTAAGCTGGCTCTATATTCATCAGTGTTATCTAAGACTGGATTGATAGCTCTGAGTTGTTCCTGAACTCTGGCCTGAGCACGGCGTTTCGGCATGGTTTATTTCTGCTCCGCTTATCCTGACGCTCCAGCTCGTCCATTTTATCCTGTTGTACTAGGCTGTGTCCCTTAATATCAATTAATAGTATTATTATCTGATTGATTTCGATGCAGGAACAAAATAGTGGCACGTTACGACATTTCTGATGATGCTTGGATATTGATAGAATCTTGTTTGCCCCC
>NZ_RCWA01000028.1 GCF_018448905.1 Photorhabdus heterorhabditis
CAGATTGTCTGATTAATTGTTAAAGAGCAGGCCACCTTAAAATTTGATATTCTCGGTCAGCCGGGCTGCGTATATTACGCTTTTTGCCCGCAGAGTCAAGCGCTTATTTGCGCTCCCCTGCCCAACCTCACACGTTTTCTCAGCGTTGTGTCGGTCAGTGGTGGCGCATTATAGGGCGTTCTTCGGCGCTGGCAAGTGTTTATTTGAAAAAAGTTAACGACCGCGGTTTTTTTCCACAAAATGATGACATAAGGAACAAAAAAACCTATTTTTTGATATCTTTAATCGCTTTAGGCAAGTCTACCAAGCTATTTATTACCAAATCAGCTGCTTGTTCAGCTTCATTAGTAACTAGTTTACCTGTACGAACTAATACCTTAGTACCAACTTTTGCTGTCGTCGCTGCTTGCATATCTTCCAGTTTATCACCAACCATATAAGAAGCAGCCATATCGATACTTAGCTCTTTTTGTGCTTCCAGAAGCATACCTGGTTGTGGCTTACGGCAATCACAACCCTTCTTATATTGTCCTTCAGTCGCATCTGGATGATGAGGACAATAATAGATGCCGTCCAAATCTACCCCACGGTCTGCCAATGACCAATCCATCCATTCTGTCAGTTGCAAAAATTGCTCTTCATTGAAAATGCCACGAGCAATCCCCGACTGGTTTGTAACTAATACCAGTGCATATCCCATCTTTTTCAATTCAATCATGGCTTCAATAACACCATCAATAAATTGAAAATCATCTATTTCATGTACATAACCATGATCGATATTTATTGTTCCGTCACGATCTAAAAATACGGCAGGAATACTTTGTGTCACCCGATTGCTCCAAGAATGTAAGAAGGCTTCAGTATCGCATGATTTAGTCATGAATGAGAATGCAGCAATTAATTTATTCCCGGTTGACTTAGACGTCTAGACACCTTAACATCCGATTCAACAGGTGGTTTGTTTTCTCAAAAATGTTTAAGCTATCAATTCTCAAAATTTTTATAAAAACAAATAAGAATAAAAATGATAAAACTATTTCATATCAATAAAGTATTTCAGCAGGGTGCCCGTTCTATCAACGCGCTTTCAGATATCAGCCTGCATGTTCCGCAGGGGCAAATTTATGGTGTTATTGGTTCATCTGGCGCAGGTAAAAGTACACTGATTCGCTGTGTGAATATGCTTGAGCGTCCAACTTCTGGACAAGTACTGGTTGATGGTCAAGATCTAACTATCTTATCTAATAGTGACTTAACCCGTGCACGTCGTCGAATTGGCATGATTTTCCAGCATTTCAACTTGCTATCTTCGAGAACAGTGTTTGGCAACATAGCCTTACCTTTAGAATTGGACAACATTCCAAAGGCTGAAATCAAAAAGCGGGTAGACGAGTTATTGGAACTTGTTGGTCTTGCAGATAAACATGATACCTATCCAGCAAATCTCTCTGGCGGACAGAAGCAACGTGTTGCTATTGCCCGTGCTCTAGCTAATTCACCTAAAATACTTTTATGTGATGAAGCAACCAGTGCTCTTGATCCGGCAACAACTCGTTCTATTCTAGAATTATTGAAAGATATTAATCGCCGTCTGGGACTAACCATTCTGTTAATTACACATGAAATGGACGTTGTCAAACGTATTTGTGACCAAGTAGCCGTTATCAGTGGTGGGCAACTAATTGAACAAGACATTGTTAGTGAAGTGTTCTCTCATCCCAAAACACCTATTGCGCAGGCATTTATTCAGTCAACTTTACATCTGGATATCCCTGAAGATTATGTACAAAAAATGCAAAGCCACCCAGCATCAGATCTTAGCCCATTACTGAAATTAGAGTTCACAGGTCAGTCTGTAGACGCACCACTGATTTCAATGGCAGTACGTCGTTTTAATATCGATATGAACATATTAAGTTCTCAAATCGACTATGCTGGTGGCGTTAAATTTGGCGTGATGTTAGCTGAATTACACGGTGAAAATGGCGGCATTGAATCAACAATTAAGTTCTTACAAGATCATCATGTGAAAGTAGAGGTTCTCGGTTATGTCTGAAGGAATGATTTTATTACTGGCTAAAGGCGTCTGGGAAACTCTGGTAATGACTTTTGTTTCTGGCTTCTTTGGCTTTATTATCGGGCTGCCGGTCGGTGTATTACTATATGTCACCCGTCCTGGTCAGATTATGGAAAACAGTAAACTCTATCGTTTTCTTTCCGCGATAGTTAATATTTTCCGCTCTATCCCATTTATTATTTTACTGGTTTGGATGATTCCTTTTACTAGATTAATTGTGGGAACATCTATCGGCTTACAAGCGGCTATTGTTCCATTAACTATAGGTGCTGCGCCATTTATTGCTCGTATGGTGGAAAATGCTTTATTAGAAATTCCATCAGGATTAATTGAAGCAGCCAGAGCAATGGGCGCAACTCCGTTCCAGATTGTGAAGAAAATTCTGTTACCTGAAGCATTACCAGGTTTGCTCAATGCAGCCACAATTACTCTGATCACTTTAGTAGGTTATTCCGCAATGGGAGGTGCTGTAGGTGCAGGCGGTTTAGGTCAAATTGGCTACCAGTATGGTTATATCGGCTATAACGCAACAGTAATGAATATCGTATTAGTGCTACTGGTTATTTTAGTTTACTTAATTCAATTAAGTGGTGACCGTTTAGTTAAAGCCACAACACGTAAATGATAAAATTATGTTAATAACAGCACCGGCATAGGTGTTAATAAATCAGCATTCAATAGGGGTAAAGTATGTCTGTTAAATTAAGAATCATCGCAACCATCAGCGCCCTTTTAGGTTCATTAATTCTGGCTGGTTGTGGTCAAGAAAAACAAGATCCAAATCATATTAAAGTAGGTGTTATCGTTGGTGCAGAGCAAGAAGTTGCTGAGATTGCGAAAAAAGTAGCTAAAGATAAATATGGTCTTGATGTAGAGCTGGTAACTTTTAATGACTTTGTACTACCAAACGAAGCACTGAGCAAAGGTGATATTGATCTAAATGCATACCAGCACAAGCCTTATCTGGATCAACAAATCAAAGATCGTAGTTATAAGCTAGTCACTGTTGGCAATTCTTTTGTTTATCCAATTGCTGGTTATTCCAAAAAAATCAAGTCACTAGATGAATTGCAGGATGGTTCTCAAATTGCACTACCAAATGATCCAACGAACTTAGGCCGTTCTTTATTGTTATTACAGAAGCAAGACTTAATCAAACTGAAAGATGGCGTAGGTTTATTGCCAACAGTTTTAGACGTCGTTGAAAATCCTAAAAATCTAAAATTAGTTGAACTGGAAGCACCTCAATTGCCTCGTTCACTTGATGATCAAAAAATTGCTCTGGCAATTATTAATACGACATATGCAAGTCAGATCAGTCTGACCCCGGCAAAAGATGGCTTATTTGTTGAAGATAAAGATTCTCCATATGTGAACCTGCTTGTTAGCCGTGAAGATAATAAAGATGCCGAAAATGTAAAAAAATTCGTTAAAGCCTATCAATCTGACGAAGTTGACGAAGCTGCCAATAAGATCTTTAATGGTGGTGCAGTGAAAGGCTGGTAATCTTTCATATTACTCTCACCAATATTAGAATAATCAGGCGGGCAAATTGTCCGCCTGATATGTTATGACATCATGTTTTCGATACTTTTTTATTAACCTGATCGATTAACTTAACTCTAATTGTCATAATTCAAGGAGTTATTAATGCGTCGGCTACTTGTCCCTTTATTAGTACTGTTCATAGCAGGATGCTCAATGCAACAGACAACTTTTACTGATTCTTCCCAATTATCGGATATGAGACTCAAAAGACTACCAACCAGCGAAACAAGGAACCTCTCTTCATCTGTAAAGTTATATACCAAGAGTGAAGAATTATTAGGTACCCCATTTAAAGATTTAGGGATTGTCACTGGTCAATCATGCCGTAGCTCGTTACAAGACCCACCAGCTAATATCACCATAGCGCGTAACAAGATGATAACAAAGGCTACTTATTTGAATGCTAACGCTGTTTTATTACATCAATGCGAGATGTTATCAGGCCAAGGATGCTATCAGATAGCAATATGTGAAGGCTCAGCCCTGCTTATTACTCAATGACTGACTTTCATTTCACACAAATAGGGATTATTCACTCCCCTTATAAAGAGAAATTTGCTGTTCCCCGCCAACCAGGTCTTATTAAAGATGGTGGAGGGAAATTAGTACTTCTTCCGCCCTATAATCAACCAGATGCAGTTCGCGGTTTGGAACAATTTAGTCATCTATGGATTATTTTCGTTTTCCACCAAACAATGGAAGGCGGCTGGAAACCAATGGTGCGTCCTCCCCGTTTGGGTGGCAATGCAAAAATGGGTGTATTCGCAACTCGTTCAACTTTCCGACCGAATCCAATTGGTATGTCTCTGATTGAGCTTAAAGGAGTCGAATGCAGGACAGGTAGCGTTACTCTAGAGCTGGGTAGCATGGATTTAGTTGACGGTACCCCTGTTATTGATATCAAGCCCTATCTACCCTTCGCGGAATGTCAGCCACATGCAATAGCAGGTTTTGCTCAGGAAGCGCCTTCAGCCGGTATGGAAGTAATATTTTCACCTGCCGCCGAACAGCAGCTTATCTTGATCCAAAACACTTACCCGAATTTACGCCGATTTATCAGTCAGGTTCTAGCCCAAGACCCTCGCCCTGCTTACCGTAGAGGAGAATCAGAAAATCGGGAATATGCTGTTCATTTACTGAATTTCAATGTGCGTTGGAGAGTTTACGACACACTAACCGAAGTGGTTTCCATAGAACCCCGCTAAAAATCAATATATACCCTTTTGGCATCTTGAACTCACTGGTAGACTAAAGGCTTATTTTCACTATTTTATTGGCTGGCAAATTTCTGCCAGCCGGAAGCAATTTGCTGCTCTAATGGAACCCTAATAATGCGTACTAGCCAATATCTGCTCTCTACATTAAAAGAGACTCCCGCCGATGCAGAAGTTGTCAGCCATAAACTGATGCTTCGTGCGGGCATGATCCGTAAGCTCGCTTCTGGCCTATATAATTGGATGCCTACAGGTATCCGCGTACTAAAAAAAGTCGAAAAAATTGTTCGTGAAGAAATGAACAATGCTGGAGCGATTGAGATATCTATGCCCGTAGTGCAGCCGGCAGATTTATGGCAGGAAAGTGGTCGCTGGGAACAATACGGCCCGGAGTTGCTGCGTTTTGCTGATCGAGGGGATCGCCCTTTTGTACTGGGTCCAACCCATGAAGAAGTTGTCACTGATCTAATCCGCAATGAAGTCAGTTCATATAAACAGTTACCACTAACTTTGTTCCAAATCCAGACTAAATTCCGCGACGAAGTTCGACCTCGTTTTGGCGTAATGCGCTCGCGTGAATTCCTGATGAAAGATGCTTACTCTTTCCATGCTACTCAGGAATCATTACAAGAAACTTACGACAACATGTACGAAGCTTACAGCAAAATCTTTACCCGTATCGGTTTGGATTTCCGTGCTGTCCTGGCTGATACCGGTTCTATCGGCGGTAGTGCTTCCCATGAATTTCAGGTCCTGGCTGCCAGTGGGGAAGACGATATCGTTTTCTCAACAGAATCTAATTATGCAGCTAATATTGAATTGGCTGAAGCTATTGCTCCTGCTTATGATCGCGCAACACCCGCAGAAGATATGCATCTGGTTGATACCCCGAATGCAAAAACAATTGCTGAACTCATTGAACAATTCAATCTGCCAATTGAGAAAACCATTAAAACTCTGATAGTCCACGCAGCAGAAAGTACAGACCATAAATTAATTGCCTTACTGGTTCGTGGCGACCATGAACTCAATGAAATCAAAGCCGAGAAATTATCTTTGGTTGCCAGCCCTCTAACTTTTGCCACAGAAGAAGAGATTCGTACAATTGTCGGAGCAGGCCCTGGTTCACTAGGACCCGTCAATCTGCCAATGCCCATTATCATCGACCGCAGTGTAGCAGTGATGAGTGACTTTGGTGCCGGTGCTAATATTGATGACAAGCACTATTTCGGTATCAACTGGGAACGTGATCTACCAACACCAGAAGTTACTGATATCCGTAATGTTGTTGAAGGTGATGTCAGCCCTGATGGTAAAGGTACATTGCTCATCAAACGAGGTATTGAAGTTGGTCATATATTCCAGCTTGGTACCAAATATTCGGATGCAATGAAAGCAACTGTTCAAGGTGAAGATGGTCACAACCAGATCGTCACTATGGGTTGCTATGGTATTGGTGTTACCCGTATTGTCGCAGCAGCGATTGAACAGAATCACGATGACTGCGGTATCATCTGGCCTGATGCAATTGCGCCATTCCAGGTTGCTATTTTGCCAATGAATATGCACAAATCATATCGTGTGAAAGAAATCGCAGAGAAATTGTATGCTGATCTGCGCGCCTGTGGTATTGACGTTATTTTTGATGACCGCAAAGAACGGCCAGGCGTGATGTTCGCTGATATGGAACTTATCGGCGTACCACATACGATAGTTATTGGCGACCGTAATCTGGATAATGGCGAAGTAGAATATAAATATCGTCGCAATGATGAAAAACAGATGCTAAAACTAGATAGTGTTGTTGATTATTTGAAGCAACAACTTGGTTTTATTAATTAAAGTTATTACACCAACTCATTGAGCTGTATGGTGATAATGGTCAGATCGTTAAGATGCCATAACCATTATCACCATCAATACTAAACCCTGAATTATTTCTTCGTATTACAAGATTTCGATTTATCGAAATGGATTTTACCCGTCTGAATCAAAGCAGGATCAAATTGCCCATCTTCCATTGAAGGTCTCACGCTGTAATAACCTTCAACTTCAACATAAACTGGTGTTCCCCCTTCTACACCAACTTGATGATAACCTCGCTCCAAATCCAAACTTTCCGTTACGGCATACTGCTTACCTGTATTACAATCAGTAAATGAAGCTGCATCAGCCATATAACTGTATTCACCAACCAGTTTCTTCGGTGTTACCCGTTTCAGCTCATAGTTGAATTGTGATTCAATTGGATTGCCTTCAATATCTAGCATCACCAAGTTTCCACCTTTCAGCAGATAGTAATATTTCTGATCATCTGATTTTGTCAGGCGAATTTTTTCCCCGTCTTTCACCCATTGACCAGATTCAAAGAATGACGAGTCACCATCACGAGTATCAAGATAAGTTTGTTCCAGAATATAACTCCCATCACCATCCAATAGCAGTGTGGTATCAATACCAGAACAATCAGCACAAGGAAGAACCCCCTGAAAAGTCTGATCTACTGGTTGTGAACTCGTTTGTTGTGGCAAGTTACTTTTACATCCCATCAAAGTACATACGCCCACAGCGATTAGCGCTGTTAAAAATTTTTTATTCACATTTATCTCCAAACAGTATAGTGGGCTTTGTGAGCCGCCTTTTTAAGGACATTACTCAATAATCTGATTTTAATACCTTTGTCCAGAACTTACTGTGAAATCAAACTTTTATTTATTTACTGTTCAAGGAAAACAACCAAAGTTATTCATTAATCACGACTGATTTCCTGTGCTATAGTCATTAATAGTGCTTTTGAGTTACAATTTTAACAACCACAGGCGGCAATAACCGCCACTAACCATAGTGGTGAGCAAATATGTCTATAAATACTGAATATCAACCAATTAACTGTGACGACTATGACAATCTTGAGTTGGCTTGCCAACATCAACTCCACCTACACATAAAGTTGCGGGGTGGTGAAGTTATTGAAGGAAAAGCCTGTGATTTGGTTTTAAAGAAAAAAATTGAATACCTGATAATCGAAACAGAAGACAACCCCCGTGAATTACGGTTGGATTATATTGCTAGTTTTAGTAACCCTAAAATTGGTACTGTTATTATTGAACACTCCGAATCCTGAATACAAAAGAGCCGCTAAAGGCGGCTTAACTTCTTATTTTAACAGCGTTTTATTCCAGTTAATTGTCAATGTTTCCTGCCCTTCTGCTACTTCGCTTTCTTTAGTGACAAAAATACCCAATGCAGCCATCAATTGTTCATTGTAATAAAGCAGTGGAATTCGCTCTCTAAGCCACGGAGCAACTCCAAACTCCTGCCACAATTTTTTACTGTGCCGAGAGTGTTGACGGCCCACAATACTCATCATTCCCTGAACGCCAAAACGGATAGTCACCCGCTCATTATCAGTTGGAGTCCTGACTTTAATACCGCAATCAGAAATATTTAGTTTTCCTAAGCTATCCGGTAATACCAAAGTGTTACAAATATCCCATTCAAGAATAATATCTCTCAAAGGTTGCAATTGAGGAACCAGCCAAAGTTTTTGCTTATAACGGCGTACATCATGCTGACAAAATTGTAACCGTGGCTCAGCATCAATACGGGCAATAGCCACCTCATACCAGAGTCTATGAAGCTGCTCTCGCGAAGGCATTTTCATGCCATGATAACCAAACCAACGACGCAACAAAGCATTTCGTTTTGCTTCTGAATACCCATCCAAAGGCGAAATAGCCAGAGCACCATCCTGAGTTATCAATTTTTTCAGCGATTCATTCAATAACTCATCAAGAAGCAGCTCTTGCTCACCACATAAATTTGCACTACGTGCAACAGACTGTGGAAAATGCGGCCAGCGTTGATTCAGTAACGGCATAATATGTAAGCGCAGAAAATTTCGATCATAGCGATCATCTTGATTACTGTCGTCTTCAATCCAAGTTAGACAGTGTTCACTGGCATATATTTCTAGTTCATTCCGGCTATAACCAAGTAACGGGCGTAACAATAATGTATCTGCAAATACGGCGATTGGAGGCATAGAAGCAAGACCAGCCGGACCACTACCACGCTTTAATGCCAATAAAAAAGTTTCTGCCTGATCATCAAGATGCTGGGCCGTTACCAGAACTTCATCTTTTTGTAATTCATGCTTAAATACCTGGTATCGGGCATCACGAGCAGCAGCTTCAATACCCTTTTGGCGCGCATCTATCGTTACCCTTTCAGAAAAAAATTCAACCTGCCAGTCATCACAGATCTGTTGGCAATATTTAACCCACTGATCTGCTTTTATGTTTAAACCATGGTGAATATGGATTGCTCTTAGTTGAACATCCTGATTGTACTGATTACGCCAATTAACCAGCAAATGAAGCAAAACTGAGGAGTCTAACCCACCACTGAACCCAACCAAGATTTTCTTATGTTTACCAAGCTGCTTAGCCAAAGTGACAAATAGCCGCTCATCAATGTTTGTCATTACAGATTCAAAAATCCCTTAGCTTGTAACAATTTGAATTGATTATCATTAAGAATAAAAAATGGCAAAAAAGCAGAAACAGTAAGGGATAAAGGCGACTGAAATTCATCACTTGCATCCCTTATTAAATAATTAATTCAGATATCAACAATAACCATATTGCATCAGACGCTGATATCGGCGCTTGATCAATTCTTCAGAGGCCAAATGATCAAGATCGGCCAGATCAATCAACAACTGAGCCTTCAATGATGCTGATACTGCTTCGTAATCACGATGCGCACCACCTAATGGTTCCTGGATCACAGTATCGATTAATTCCAGCTCTTTCAAACGAGGGGCGGTAATTCCCATCGCTTCCGCCGCAAGAGGTGCTTTCTCTGCACTTTTCCACAAAATTGAAGCGCAGCCTTCCGGAGAGATAACAGAATAGGTGCTGTATTGCAGCATATTCACTTTATCACCAACGCCAATCGCCAACGCACCACCGGAACCGCCTTCACCAATTACGGTACAAATAACAGGCACAGACAAACGGGACATTTCAAGAAGGTTGCGAGCAATAGCCTCAGACTGACCGCGTTCTTCTGCACCAACCCCCGGATATGCGCCTGGAGTATCAATGAAAGTGATAATTGGCAGTTTAAAACGTTCTGCCATTTCCATCAGACGTAAAGCCTTGCGATAGCCTTCTGGTGCTGGCATACCGAAATTACGGCGAATTTTTTCTTTAGTTTCACGGCCTTTTTGATGACCAATAATCATCACAGGTCGCCCATCAATACGAGCCAGACCACCAACAATCGCTTTGTCATCAGCATAAGCGCGATCACCCGCTAACTCTTCAAAATCAGTAAAAATATGCTGAATATAGTCTAACGTATACGGGCGACGCGGGTGACGTGCAAGCTGAGCAATCTGCCAAGCCCCTAAATCTGAAAAAATTTTGCGAGTCAGTTCCAAACTCTTTTCCCGCAAACGTTGTACTTCTTCATCCAGATTTATATCTAATTTTTCATCTTGACGGCTAACTGCGGTTAGCGAATCAATTTTCGCTTCCAGCTCGGCAATCGGCTGTTCAAATTCAAGAAAATTCAGACTCATAACATTCCTATTTTAGTCAAATTCTAATTCTACCTGCTCATTACCCAGCAGAGTTCGCAGATCTGTCAGAAGGTTATCCGTTGGTGTTACCCTCCACGTCGCGCCAAATCTTAAACGAGCGCGGGCGTCTTCCCTCTGGTAATAAAGATGAACCGGTATCGTACCTGAACGATATGGTTCCAATGTGCCACGAAGACGGCTTAACAATTGATTATCAATTTGCCTGTCCGACAGCGAGATAGCAAGCCCACGCGCATATTTTTCACGTGCTTCACTAATATCCATTAATTCACGTGCTGTCATTTTAAGACCGCCATTGAAGTCATCAAAGCTGACCTGCCCCGTAGCTATCAATATTCGGTCCTGTTCCAGCAAATGCCGGTGTCTTTCTAGGGCATCGGAAAATAACATAACTTCCAGGCGACCTGAACGATCATCCAATGTACAAAGACCAATCCGGTTACCTCGCTTGGTTATAATCACTTTGGATGCCAGTACCAAACCTACCACAGTTGTTACTTGACCACGCGGTGTCGGGTTTACATCCTTTAACCGCAGCCCATTAGTATAACGCTCAATTTCTTTTAAATAACGGGTGATCGGGTGCCCAGTTAAATAGAGTCCCAGCGTTTCTCGTTCACCATCAAGAACTACCTGTTCTGGCCATTGGAAAACATTGGCATAAGAGCGTTCAACTTCTTCTGGCGCCTCTGCCAACACGCCAAACATATCAGTCTGACCAATGGCCTCTGCTTTGGCATGTTGATCTGCCGCCTTTAAGGCATCTTCCAAAGAAGACATCAATGCTGCGCGGTGCGGCCCCAGACGGTCAAATGCCCCTGACATGATCAATTTTTCCATCACCCGGCGATTTAATTTCTTGGTATCAACACGGGCACATAAATCAAACAGTTCTCTAAAATAACCATCTTTCTTTCTGGCTTCGATGATCGCTTCAATCGGGCCTTCGCCTACCCCTTTAATCGCACCGATACCATATACGATCTCCCCATCATCGTTAACATGGAAATGATACAGGCCGCTGTTAATATCGGGTGGTAAAATTTTCAGCCCCATGCGCCAGCATTCATCAATCAATCCAACAACTTTTTCTGTATTATCCATATCAGCAGTCATTACCGCAGCCATGAATTCAGCCGGATAATGTGCTTTCAGCCATAAAGTCTGATAAGAAACCAGTGCATACGCAGCAGAGTGAGATTTATTAAATCCATAACCAGCAAACTTCTCTACCAGGTCAAAGATTTTCATTGCCAACTCGCCATCAATACCGAGTTTTTTAGCTCCTTCCTCAAATACGGAACGCTGCTTAGCCATCTCCTCCGGCTTCTTCTTACCCATTGCCCGACGGAGCATATCTGCACCACCGAGAGTATATCCCGCCAGCACCTGAGCAATCTGCATCACTTGTTCCTGATAAAGGATGATGCCGTAAGTTGGCTCCAATACAGGCTGTAAAGATTCGTGCTGCCACTGTATATCTGGGTATGAAATCTCTTCCCGGCCATGTTTGCGATCAATGAAGTTATCAACCATGCCTGATTGCAAAGGACCAGGACGAAACAGTGCCACAAGCGCAATCATATCTTCGAAACAGTCGGGGCGAAGACGTTTGATAAGATCCTTCATACCACGAGATTCAAGTTGGAATACCGCTGTTGTTTCAGCCCGTTGCAGCATATCGAAACTTTTGGTGTCATTTAGTGGAATCGCTGTGATATCAATCAACTCCAGACCTTTCTTCGCTCTGCGTGCGTTGATCATCTCTAACGCCCAGTTGATGATCGTCAGCGTCCTCAATCCGAGGAAGTCGAATTTCACCAACCCAGCATATTCCACATCATTTTTATCAAACTGAGTAACCGGATTCAAACCCTCCGGATCGCAGTAAAGAGGAGCAAAATCAGTGATCTTAGTTGGGGCAATAACTACCCCACCCGCGTGTTTCCCTGCGTTACGGGTGACACCTTCCAATTTACGCGCCATATCTATCAGCGCTTTAACTTCTTCATCCGATTCATAGATTTCGGGAAGTTGTGGCTCTGCGACAAATGCTTTTTCCAGGGTCATTCCCGGATCAAGCGGTATTAATTTAGAAATTCTGTCAACAAACCCATATGGATGCCCCAGCACACGACCAACATCACGAATTACGGCTTTCGCTGCCATCGTACCAAATGTGATGATCTGGGATACAGCATCACGACCATATATATCAGCCACATGATCAATCACCAGATCACGTTTTTCCATGCAGAAATCGACGTCAAAATCAGGCATGGAAACACGTTCGGGGTTAAGGAACCGTTCAAACAGCAGGTCAAACTCCAAAGGATCGAGATCGGTTATTTCCAGAGCATAAGCTACTAAAGAACCCGCACCGGAACCACGCCCTGGACCAACAGGAACACCATTGTCTTTTGACCACTGAATAAATTCCATCACGATCAGGAAGTAGCCAGGGAATCCCATCTGGTTGATAACCCGAAGTTCAACATCAAGTCGCTCATCATATTCAGGGCGTTTTTCTGCCCGTACTTCAGGCTCTGGATAGAGAAACTCCAAGCGCTCTTCCAACCCTTGTTTAGATTTCTCGACCAGATAATCTTCAGTGCTCATTTCTCCTGTCGGAAATTGTGGCAGGAAATATTCACCAAGACGGATAGTGACATTACAACGTTTAGCAATTTCTACACTATTTTCCAGAGCCTCAGGAATATCAGAGAATAGCTCACACATTTCCTGTTCACTACGCAAATATTGCTGAGGACTGTAATTTCTTGGGCGTTTGGGATCAGCCAATGTATAACCATCATGAATCGCTACACGGATTTCATGCGCATCGAAATCTTCTTTATCGATGAAGCAAACATCATTAGTCGCAACAACAGGTAGATTCTTTTCTGTTGCCAATGCAACCGCTGCGTGAAGATAATTTTCTTCATCTGCACGACCAGTACGAATCAGTTCTAGATAATAGCAGTCAGGGAAATGCTCCTGATAAAACTCAAGGCATTGGTCCACCATGACCCGATTACCACGTAACAGGAATTTGCCCACATCCCCCATACGGCCACCAGAAAGCAGGATCAGCCCTTCTTTACGGTTTATCAACCATTCCTGTTTAATTGTTGGACCAGCAGCACCATACCCTTGCTGATAAGCCTCTGATATCAGTAAGGTCAGATTATGATAACCAGTATTATTACGGGCAAGAATGGTCAAGTAAGCGTACTCATCTCCAAGCAGCTCACTTTCCATATAAAAATCAGCACCAATAATCGGTTTTATCCCAGCCCCATGAGCACCACCATAAAATCTCACCAACCCGCATAGGTTAGTAAAATCAGTGATCGCAAAAGTCGGCATGCCTAACTGAGCAACTTTTTTAACTAAAGGCCCAATTTTAGCTAAGCCATCAATCATTGAATAGTCGCTATGGACACGTAAGTGTACAAAACGGGGGTCAGCCATGTATTTGTCCAGATGATTAAGTGATTGTGCTTTACATCGATTTGAGGAATAACTGTATCCAGTTAACAAGCTTACTTAAAGACCAATTGCTCTTTTAACCGGCGCGAAACTTTTACGGTGATGTTTTGTCGCTCCCAGCTGAGCCAACTTTTCTAAATGAAAAGCGGTTGGATAACCTTTATGCTTAGCAAACCCATATTCAGGAAACCGTTGATCGAGTTCAACCATTTCCCGATCCCTAGTTACTTTCGCCACAATAGAAGCGGCACTAATTTCAGCAACCAATCCATCGCCTTTTATAACCGCTTGTGCAGGCATTGGTAATTTAGGGCAACGATTACCATCAATCAGCACATATTCAGGAGAAATAGACAAACCAGCCACAGCTCTTTGCATTGCAAGCATGGTTGCATGCAAGATATTTAATTGATCAATTTCTTCCGGCTCTGCACGCCCCAAGCTCCAGCACAACGCTTTCTCTATGATTTCCCGATACAACTCTTCACGGCGTTTTTCACTGAGTTTTTTAGAATCAGCTAACCCGGCAATTGGGCGAGATGGATCTAAAATAACAGCCGCAGTCACAACCGCACCGACTAATGGGCCTCGGCCAACTTCATCAACTCCGGCAATGAGATTCGCCGGAGGGTATATAAATTCCATCATTTTCCTGCTAATTCTAGTACAGCCTGTGCAGCTTGTTCATCAGCATTACAACGAATGCTTTCGTGCAGATGTAAAAATATCTGTTTCAGTGCTTCAACTTTTTCACTACCTTGTAGTAACGGCAACAATTCATCTGCAAGTTTCTGTGGCTGACATTTTTCCTGCAATAATTCTTTGACCAGTTCTTTACCAGATAACAAGTTAGGTAATGAAACATAAGGTGTTTTTACAAGGTGTTTTGCCAGCCAGAAAGTAAACGGCTTCATCCGGTAACCCACTACCATTGGGCATTTTGCCAGCATACATTCCAAAGCAGCTGTTCCAGATGCCAAAAGTGCAGCATTACTTGCAATCATGATTTCCCGCGCTTTGCCATCCACAAGATGAACATTCAAATCTGGCGCAGTTTCCTGTTTAATTCTCTCAAATTGTTC
This sequence comes from Photorhabdus heterorhabditis, assembly GCF_018448905.1. Classification (GTDB taxonomy): domain Bacteria; phylum Pseudomonadota; class Gammaproteobacteria; order Enterobacterales; family Enterobacteriaceae; genus Photorhabdus; species Photorhabdus heterorhabditis. The sequence continues at coordinate 15,028 of NZ_RCWA01000028.1, forward strand.
ACGCCGTTTAGCATTCACCAGTGGCACAAGTACATGCAAACCTGGAATTTTTTGCCGTAATAACTGAGCAGTTTTAAGAAAATCAGCACTTAGCATCTCAACTTCAGAATGGCGGCTCCCCGGCAACAAAGCTAAGCAAATAGACTCTTGTGGGATTCCTAGTAGCTCACGCGCTGCTGCTCTATCTGGTTTTAATGGCATAGTATCTGCCATTGTATGTCCAATAAACCGGCAAGGAACATTAAATTTATCGTAAAACGCTTTTTCAAAAGGCAAGAAAGCCAAAACCATATCTGTAGCTTTACCAATTTTGAAAACACGTTTCTGGCGCCAGGCCCATACCGATGGACTGACATAATGAATGGTACGGATGCCCCGCTGTTTTAACCGGCCTTCCAAAGTAATATTAAAATCCGGCGCATCAATACCGACAAACACATCAGGTTTCAGCGCCGTGAAACGGGTTGTCAGATACTTACGTATCTTCAGCAAACGAGGCAAACGCTCAAGAACTTCGATAATCCCCATTACAGCCAGTTCTTCCATCTCATACCAAGCTTCACAACCTTCAGCTTGCATAAGAGGACCTGCGACGCCAACAAAACGCGCATTGGGCACTTTGGCTTTTAATGCACGGATTAATCCTGCGCCAAGGATATCACCGGAGGTTTCTCCGGCGATTAATCCAATAGTCAGCGGACGCAGACTATCAACAGAAGAAATGGTAGCCAAAGGAGTATCCTTCATCTACTTAACGGATAATACCGCGAGTAGAACTTACTAGAAAATCACTGAAGATTTTTACATGCTGATTGTCTTCAGCCAACTCAGCAATTTCCCGCTGGGCTTCTTCTAAAGTTTTGCCATTACGATACAACAATTTATATGCATTTCTGATTGCATGTAGTGATTCTTTATCAAAACCACGGCGCTTCAGACCTTCAACATTAATGCCAAAAGGTGTTGCATGGTTACCCTGAGCGATAACATATGGCGGAATATCCTGTACCACACCGGAACAACCACCCACCATGGCATGAGAACCAATCTGGCAAAACTGATGAATCGCACTCATACCACCGATGATGACATAATCTCCCAGAATAACATGCCCACCTAAAGTACCATTGTTAGCAATGACACAGCGATCACCGAGAATGCAGTCATGAGCAATATGGGCATTAACCATCAGCAAATTATCATTGCCGATTTTCGTTAAACCGCCACCCTGAACTGTTCCACGATGGATGGTTACATTTTCGCGGATACGATTACGATCACCAATTTCAACCTTGGTTGGTTCACCATGATATTTCAGATCCTGATTCATCTCCCCAACAGAGGCAAACTGAAAGATCTGGTTATCACGGCCAATTTTGGTTATTCCATTGACAACAACATGAGATTTCAGCTCTGTACCTTCGCCAATCTCAACCTGAGAACCAATGCAACAAAATGGGCCAATACGAACATTGGCACCAATAATCGCGCCATCTTCCACAATAGCGCTGGGATGTATATAAGCGGTTTCATCAATCATAGATTAGACCTCACGACGGCGAGCACACATCATTTCTGCTTCGCAAACCACTTCTCCATCGACTTTTGCCACGCCTCTACAGCGAGCAACCCCGCGACGTTCTTTAAGAAACTCTACTTCTAAGATCATTTGATCCCCCGGCACTACCGGACGTTTAAAACGGGCACCATCAATAGCAGCAAAGTAATAGAGTTCATCCGACCCTAGCTTGCCTGCACTCTTAAATGCCAAAATTCCAGTGGCCTGCGCCATAGCTTCAAGGATCAAAACGCCTGGGAAAATCGGTTTGCCCGGGAAATGCCCCTGAAAGAAGGGTTCATTAAAAGATACGTTTTTGACTGCACGTAAGGATTTACCTTCTTCAAAATCAAGAACGCGATCCACCAATAAAAACGGATAACGATGCGGAAGCAAATCCAAAATTTCTTCAATGTGCAGAGTATGATTTTCACTCATCTAAATACTCTTCCTGTCTAAAAAGGACTAATGGTATTAACGACACGGCCCGCTTAAACCCCAAATCCAGAGTTCCCAGGCAGGCCGCAAAAATAAAGCACAACCAAAAATTACAGTGTAATTACTCGTTTTTGCCTTCCAGCTTACGCTCCACTGACTTAAGACGCTTATTCATTTCGTTGATATTCATGACTAAAGCTGATGTCTTACGCCAAACTTTATTTGGTTGTGCCGGAATGCCAGAAGAGTATACACCAGGTTCAGTGATTGGACGCATTACCATGCTCATTCCCGTGATTGTCACCTTATCACAGATTTCCATATGTCCATTAATGACACTAGCACCACCAATCATACAATAACGACCAATTTTCAGGCTACCAGCCATGATCACGCCGCCAGCAACTGCCGTGTTATCTCCAATGATAACATTATGAGCAATTTGGCATTGGTTATCGATAATAACACCATTACCAATAATAGTATTATCCAGAGCCCCCCGGTCGATAGTCGTACAGGCACCAATCTCAACCCGGTCGCCAATTATAACTGAACCTAATTGAGGAATTTTAACCCAATTACCACGATCATTTGCATAACCAAAGCCATCAGACCCAATAACAGCCCCCGACTGAACCAAACACTGTTCACCCATTTCAATATCGTGATAAACAGAAACATTCGCCCAGAGACGACTTCCCGCGCCAATATGAGTATTTTTACCAATAAAACAACCAGCACCAATCACAACATTGTCACCAAGAACAACATCAGATTCGATAACAGCATTAGCCCCAACAGAAACATTCTTACCCAGTGTTACTTGAGGTGAAATCACCGCCGAAGGATGAATATCTTGTGCAGGAGCTGGGGTTGTATCCATAATCTGAGCCATATAGGCATATGCCAGATAAGGATTGGAAACAACCAATGCAGGAACATTACAATAAGGGAGATCTGATTCGCTAAGAGCTACAGCCGCAGCCTGACATTCACCTAAACGCTCGCGGTAACGGCTGTCAGACAAAAAAGTGATTTGCTCGTTATTAGCCGAATGCATTGGTGCAATACCAGTGATGACGATATCGCCATCACCATGTAATTGCGCATTCAACTGCTGAGCTAAATCAGCCAATCGAATTGAAAACATCTATTATTTAACCTGTTTCAATACATCTGAGGTAATGTCTTTACCGGATACTGAATAAGCAACAACATTCGCATTAATTACGACGTCATAGCCCTCTTTAGCTGCAACTACTTTGATTGCGTCCTGAATACGGCCCAAAATTTTATTGCTTTCTTCCATATGGCGACGGCGGTTATCTTGTTCAAAAACTTGAGCTTTTTTCCCAAATTCTTCACGCTTAGCCATAACGTCTTTTTCCAGATTAGTTCGCTCGCTGGATTTCATAGTAGAGCCATCACGTTGTAGCTTCTGGATTTTAGTCTGCAAATCAGCTTCCATACGTTGCAATTCAGATGCGCGGCTTTTGAACTCATTCCCCAACTGTTTCTCAACAGCTTCACGGGCAGGCAACTGCTGAAAAATCTCACCGACATTTACAACAGCAATTTTATCTGCTGCCTGAGCACCAGCAGAGAAAGCTAATACAATACCAAGGCTCACTGCACACAACAATTTCTTCACTATAAACTCCTTAAACCACGCTATCTGTAACATCTTGGAAGATTTAGCTAATGCCCTGAAACCGACAATTCCAGAACTTGCCTTATCAATAATAAGATAAAAACGCATTATCACCAGGTTTTGCCAATATTAAACTGGAATTGCTCTGATCTATCACCTTCGTAATCTTTGATCGGCTTAGCATAAGAGAATACCAACGGACCCAAAGGAGAAATCCATTGCAATGCGATACCCGTCGAAACGCGAATATTACCTGGTTTACTATAATCAGGTACACCCCTGTTTTTCATCGTCGCAGACTCACTCCAGTTGGTATCCCAAACCGTACCTGAATCAATAAAGAATGAAGTCCGGACAGAGTTCGAATATTTACCATCAAGGAATGGCGTTGGCGTGATCAGCTCAAGGCTAGCGACTGCCATTGCATTACCCCCTACAGCATCACGGGATGGGCTATCTTTCTTAGGATCATCGATTCCTTTCATATAAATCGCTTTAGGACCGATATTGTTGGAACGGAAACCACGAACGGTGCTGGAACCACCGGCATAAAAGTTTTCATAGAATGGTAACTCTTTACCTCCTAATCCATCACCATAGCCTAAACGACCGCGGCCCAAAATCACCCAAGTATGAGCATCATTAATCGGGTAATACGCAGAGGTATCAAGGGTAATTTTATAAAACTCGTTATCCGAACCAGGGATAGTCACTTTACCATTCAGAGCCGATTTCACACCGGAGGTCGGGAAGAAACCACGGTCAAGATTATTGTATGTCCAGCCCATAGTCAGAACAAAGTCATCTGCTTTGAACTCAGCCTTATTTTCATAACCTGGTTTTTCACCCATAGAATTCAGATAGCGCCACATTGCTGCCTGCGGGAGCATATCAGACAAAGAGTTATGAACATAGCCCAGCCCAAAATTCAGGGAGTTATTTTCATTCACCGGGAAGCCAAGAAAACCATTTAAGCCATAGGTTTTATTGGTATAACCGGACAAATCAGCATTATCAGCTCTAAAATCATTGTAGAACACCCGACCACCGAGGCTGACGCCATTAACAGTGAAATAGGGATCAGTGAAAGAGAGTTCTGCATAGGTTGAGTAATCGTTCTTGCTGGCATTAATCCCAACAGAGTTACCCGTACCCAACCAGTTATCTTGCTGAGCACCGATCTGGAAACTCACGCCACTTTCAGTACCAAAACCAACACCAAAGTTCAGAGAACCCGTATTACGCTCTTTAACTTTATAAACGACATCTACCTGATCAGGACTGCCCGGTATACGTTGAGTTTCAACATCTACAGTTTCGAAATAGCCCAAACGGTTAAGACGCTCTTTGCCCAATTCAACCAGATCACTCCCCAACCATGCACCTTCCATCTGACGCATTTCACGGCGCAAAACAGAGTCTTTGCTGGTGTCATTACCTGAGAAACGAATTTTACGGACATAGAAACGGTTACCTGCATCAATGTTGACATGCAATTTTACGGTTTTGTCTTGGTCATTGATTTCAGGTTGAGTCATCACTCGTGGGTAAGCATAACCATAACGGCCAAGCAGATTTTTGATTTCACTTTCCATTTTAGTTACTTGAGTCCCGTTATATAAGGAACCAGGCTCAATGGTAGCTAGTTTAGTAATTTCTGACTGGTAACCCACCATATTACCGTTCAAGTCAATACCAGATATTTTGTACTGGTCACCCTCAGTAATATTCAACGTGACATAAATACCTTTTTTATCTGGCGTCAAACTGACCTGAGTCGAATCAATGTTGAAACGGGCATAACCGCGATCAAGATAAAAACTACGTAGTGCCTCAAGGTCACCAGCCAGTTTTTGTTTCTGATATTTCTGATCAGCGGTCAAGTTCCACCACGGCACACTATCCCTAAGTTGGAAACGATTCAATAGCTCATCAGAAGAAAATGATTTATTACCAACGATGTTAATCTGCTGAATTTTTGCAGACACGCCTTCGGCGAAAACCAATTTTAAATCGACGCGGTTACGTGGAAGTGGTGTCACAACAGCTTTTACACTAGCATTGTATTTCCCCACGCTGTAATAGAAATCTTCCAGCCCTTTTTCGATATTGGACAGCATCGTGCGGTCAAGAGCTTCACCGACCCGAACATGAGATGCTTCAAGGTTTTGTTTCAGCATGTCATCTTTCACCGATTTATTCCCGGAGAAAGTAATGCTAGCAATCGTCGGCCGCTCTTTTACCTGAACAATAAGTGTATTGCCATCACGCAGGACACGAACGTCTTCAAAGTTACCAGTAGCAAATAGCGCATGAATGGTACGACCAATATCTTCATCGCTGACCGTATCACCTACGCGAACTGGCATATTCAATAATGCTGCACCTACGGCGACACGCTGAAGACCTTCAAAGTGAATATCCTGAACTACGAATCCGTTTGCACCGTATGCAGTAGCGCTGCCGAACAGCAGAGACGCTATGAGTAACTTTTTCATCGCCATCGTTGTAATGCGTCTTCCTAACCAGTCTTCCGCTCAGAAGCGGGAGAAATCATTGAAAAGTGCAAGCCCCATCAATAACACTAGCAACATGGTACCAATGCGATAGCTGAAGTCTTGTACACGCTCGGAAACTGGCCCACCTTTTATCTTTTCGATAATCAGAAAAAGCAAGTGTCCACCATCTAACACAGGTAATGGGAGCAAATTAATGACCCCAAGATTGACACTTATCAGCGCCAAAAACATCAGATAATACACCAAGCCTGAATCAGCCGACACCCCCGCCCCTTTGGCGATAGAGATAGGCCCACTCAGGTTGTTGATTTTCACATCACCAACGATCAGCTTGCCAATCATACTGACAGTTAGCCGCATCAGTTGCCAAGTCTTATCGCCTGCCTGATAAATGGCAGAGAAAGGCCCATATTGCTGAACTATTTTATATTCGTCTGCCAACGGTATAATTCGCAGTTCCACACCGGCAAAACCCACCTCTTTACCATCAGTCTGCCGTCGTGCTTCCGGTGTCATTGAGAGAGAAATAATATGACCAGCCCGCTCTACTGAAAGTTCCAATGGAACATTAGGATTATTGCTGACAAAGGATGTAAAAGTATGCCAAGCATCTATTTCCTGACCGTTGACTTTAACTATTCGGTCCCCCTTTTGTAAACCCGCTTTTTCTGCCGCAGTACCAAGAGTAACCTTATCCACCAGAGAATCCAATCGGGGGCTGACAGGCATAATCCCTAATGATACCACTGGGTCTTGCTTATCAGGATTAAAGCTCCATTGCCGCAAATCCAGAATTTTCTCTACCGGGTGCGATGAGCCTGGGGGTATCGCCTGAATAGTAATGTTGTCATCACCTATCTTACCAACCAGAGCAAAGCGAACTGAATTCCAGTCAGGCGTTTCGATACCATCTATGGCTTTTAGTTCCATTCCTGACGAAATATTTGCTTGGGCAGCAATAGAGTCAGGTTTGATATCTGCAATAATTGGACGTATTGCGGGTACACCAATAATAAATACCAGCCAATAAGCCACAATCGCGAGTAGAAAGTTAGCAATAGGCCCTGCACTAACAACCGCAGCGCGCTGACTAATAGTTTTATTATTAAATGCCATATGTCGGCGTTCAGGAGAAACAGGTGAAACACGCTCATCGAGCATTTTCACATATCCCCCCAAGGGAATAAGGGCTATAACATATTCAGTTCCCTGGCGATCTGTACGCCGCCACAACGCTTTGCCAAAACCAATGGAAAAACGTTCAACATGAATACCACACTTTCTAGCTACCCAGAAATGACCGAACTCATGCACAGTGATCAATATACCTAACGCGATAATAAAAGCCGCCAGATTCCAGAGAATTCCCATCATATTCCTTTAAATGCCGTCAAATAGAGAGATCAAGATACCAGCAACATTAGGCCGGCAAAGACAGGGATCGCAGCAGTCAAGCTGTCGATACGATCCATAATACCACCATGTCCAGGAATCAGCTGACTGCTGTCTTTAATACCAGATTCACGTTTGAACATACTCTCTGTCAAATCACCAAATACTGAGGCGATAACAACAATTGCAGAACACAACATGAGTTTTTCAGGCATTGCGGGCACTGGAGCATATTTACTGAACAACCATGAAATAATAGCCGCAGTAACTAAACCACCAATTAACCCTTCTAGCGTTTTTCCCGGAGAAACTTTTGGTGCCATCTTGTGTTTACCTAAAGTACGCCCGAATAGATAAGCACCAGAGTCGGCCCCCCACACTAGCAACATGACATACAATAGCCACCATGCACCGTGAAATGAATTATCATCATATCCCAGACCCCGTAAGACCATCATTCCACAGTAAAACGGGACTAATGTCAGGCCACCAAATAAAAGACGCAATAAAATGGATCTTTTCCAGATTGCAGCGGAAGAAGGATAAGTAATAACCAGAAGGGTGGCAACAATCCACCATATCATCCCTATCCATAAAATAAAGGTGATTTGCTGCTGTTTAATCAAATCAGTGAAACTTGGCAGGGTATATTGTAATGCCAGTAAACCTATCGCAAACAGAGCAGCCAAGATAACCCGTTTCTTTTGGCTAAATAAACCAGCAAATTGCCCCCATTCCCATGCAGCAAGGACTGATACAGCAATAATGACCAACCCAAACGCTGTTGGCGGCAACCAAAACAAAGCTGCAATTACAAGAGGGATTAATATCACAGCCGTTATAAGACGGTACTTTAGCAAGAGTTCCTCCTATGATCCCGCATTGGCATCGTCTGGTATTGTTCCGCCAAATCGGCGTTCTCTTTTGGCAAAGGCATTAATTGCACCTTCAAAAACTGTTTCATCAAAATCAGGCCAGAGTATATCGGTAAAATAGAATTCTGCATAAGCTATCTGCCATAACAGAAAATTACTTATACGATGTTCACCCCCGGTTCTGATTACCAAATCAACCTGAGACTGCTGGCTCAGGTTAATATAATTATTAACTAATTCTTCAGTAATATCCTGTGGTTCAAGCAAATTATCCTTAACCTGCTGAGTAATTTTCTGAACACTTTGAACTATATCCCAACGACCACCATAATTTGCAGCAATATTAAGTTGCAAGCCTGTATTATCAGCAGTGAGTTTAACTGAGCGACGAATGCGCTCCTGTAAACGTTCACTGAACCGACTGATATCGCCAATAATAGACAATTTGATATTATGTTTATGTAAGCTTTTGATTTCACTGTCTAGTGCAAAAATAAACAATTCCATTAAAGAACTAACTTCTTGTTCTGGCCGGTTCCAGTTTTCACTACTAAAAGCGTACAGAGTCAACGACTCAATGTTGTGCTTAGCAGCGAAACGCACCGCACTCCGTACTGCCTTAATCCCTGCACGATGACCAAAAACTCTTAATTTCCCACGTTTCTTTGCCCAACGTCCGTTACCATCCATAATAATAGCAACGTGCTTAGGTAATAATGACGACAAATCGTTCTGATGATCACTGGCTAATATCACTCAATTAATCCTTTACTGGTCGGGGTAATTCTCTTACAAATGCAGGCATTCAAATATAAAAAAGCCGTGTCTGGCATCACGGCCTGAGTAACAACCTGATTATCTGGAAGATAACTCTGCAAATTTAAACTGTTAATTATATCAGCCAATAGTTATACAGAAACTATACCATCAGGTAAAAATGCGAACAAATACCCCTTCATTCATCAGCAATACTACCTGACAAATGAACTGATAGTCTTTGTAGCCAAATTTCTTGCAAGCTTATCAATCTGTAAGACTTCTTCAATGCTCTGAGGTTCCGGTAAATCTAGTTTTTCTACAACCTGACGATTGATAATTGCTATATCTGTGAAAGAGATTCCACTTTGTAAAAAAACCTTAACAACTTCTTCATTTGCTGCATTCAGTGCCGTAGTTGCAGCCTGACCTTCGTGACATGCTTCAATAGCCAACTTCAAGCATGGATATCGTTCATAATCTGGTTTCGAAAAAGTCAGTGTACCTAAAGAACAAAAATCAAGAGGCTTCACACCAGAAGAAATACGATTTGGGTATGCCATTGCATAGGAGATAGGCGTACACATATCCGGGGTTCCCAATTGAGCAATAACGCTACCATCCAGATAACGCACCATAGAATGAATGACAGATTGGGGATGAATCACCACTTCCATTTCAACAGCAGACGCATTGAACAAACAACACGCTTCAATATATTCCAAACCTTTATTCATCATTGTCGCGGAATCTACAGAAATTTTGCGTCCCATCGACCAATTCGGATGGGCACAGGCTTGATCTGGTGTGACAAATGGCAACTGCTCCAAAGGCGTATGGCGAAAAGGCCCGCCAGACCCCGTTAGAATAATACTAGCAATACCATGTTGTTTCAGCTCCTTGCTTCCAAGGTTCTGTTGTATTACCTCGGGTAAACTCTGAAAAATAGCATTATGCTCGCTGTCAATGGGTAACAATTTAGCATTATGTTTAATTACGGCATCCATAAAAAACCGGCCACTGGTGATCAACGATTCTTTATTAGCAAGCAAAATCTGTTTACCCGCCCGGATAGCGGCCAAGGTTGGCAATAAACCAGCAACCCCAACAATCGCAGACATTACCTGATCGACATCATTCAAAGCAGCCAAATCACACACAGCCTGTTCCCCGAAAAATACTTCGGTTTTACAACCTTGTTCAATCAGTAACTGACTAAGCTTTTTTGCAGAAGCTTCATCTATCATTGCAGCATATTGAGGCTGAAATTCCAGACATTGCTCAGCCATAACCTGAATATTCTTCCCGGCAACCAGTGCCGTTACTTCGAATTTATCAGGATTATTGCGAACTACAGTAAGTGTACTTTTGCCTACTGAACCTGTGGAACCAAGGATGGTCAACCTTTTCATACTGACGCTCTGAATTGTTCTGTTTGATATGTGTTAATACTTGTCTGATTTGTCTGGCTTAGAATATCCATGACTTCAGAGAAATGCCGGATAAAAAATAGCGCCGCACGGTAGCGACGCTTGGTCTATCTCATGAAAGAGATTAGAACTCCATCAGTTCTTCTTCTTTCTTGGCTAAAGCTTCATCAACTTTTTTAATGAAATTATCAGTCAACTTCTGGATTTCATCCTGTGCACGACGCTCATCATCTTCGCTAATTTCTTTGTCTTTCAGCAAAGCTTTGATTTTGTCATTCGCATCACGGCGAATATTACGGACAGAAACACGCCCCTGTTCAGCTTCGCCACGCACAACTTTAATCAGATCCTTACGACGCTCTTCTGTCAGTGCCGGTAAAGGAACACGAATAATTGTACCAGCAGAAGATGGGTTCAAACCCAAATCAGAAGCCATAATTGCTTTTTCAATCGCCGGAGTCATAGAACGGTCAAATACCGTGATAGCCAGGGTACGTGCATCCTCAGCGGTGACGTTAGCAATCTGACGCAGTGGTGTTGGTGCACCATAATACTCAACAGTGATACCATCCAGCAGACTTGGAGAAGCACGGCCAGTACGAACCTTGCTGATTTGGTTTTTAAGTGCTTCGACGCTTTTTTCCATACGGTCTTGTGCGTCTTTTTTGATTTCATTAATCACGTTACAAACCCTTGGGAACTGGTTGTTTTTCAAGCCATAAGTCATTATGACCATGTATTGTTAAATTTGGCATATCAGGCGACTCATCATACCGCCAAACATCTCTGGTGTCTCTGAACATTATTCGTGAGAAATCAGAGTACCTTCATTTTCACCCATCACCACACGACGCAACGCACCCGGTTTATTCATATTGAATACGCGAATAGGTAAGCTGTGATCACGAGCCAGAGTAAATGCCGCCAGATCCATGACTTTTAATTCACGCTCTAATACCTGCTGATAAGACAACTTATCGAACAATATTGCTTCCGAATCTTTCGCTGGATCAGACGAGTAAACACCATCTACTTTGGTTGCTTTTAGCACAACATCCGCTTCGATCTCAATACCACGTAAACAGGCCGCAGAATCTGTAGTAAAGAATGGATTGCCAGTACCCGCAGAGAAAATAACAACACGGCCATGACGTAACAAGCTAATCGCTTCCGCCCAACTATAGTTATCGCAAACGCCATTTAAAGGAATAGCAGACATTAGACGGGCGTTCACATAGGCGCGGTGTAATGCATCCCGCATTGCCAGACCATTCATCACTGTTGCCAACATGCCCATGTGGTCGCCTACTACACGGTTCATTCCTGCTTCTGCCAAGCCAGCGCCACGAAACAGGTTACCGCCGCCAATAACGACACCAACCTGTATGCCTAGCTCAACCAGTTCTTTGATTTCCTGAGCCATGCGGTCTAAGACGCTGGCATCTATACCAAAACCTTCTGCACCTTGCAGGGCTTCGCCGCTGAGCTTAAGCAGGATACGCTGATATACGGGTTTTGCATTAGTTGCCATGGTGTTCTGTCCTAAGCAGAAAAAAGTATATTGGGGATTTACATACATCCGGGTCACTCTAACCAGATGCAAAAACTCAATGCCTACTGGGATAGGCAATTTAGATTGGATAAAACAGAACCGCCATCTGGCGGCTCTGTTTATGAGAATTAAGACTGTTTGCTCATTGCAGCAACTTCCGCTGCAAAGTCAGCCTCAACTTTCTCAATACCTTCACCAACTTCATAACGGATGAAGTTAGTGACTTTAGCATTGTTTTCTTTCAGCAGATCGCCAACCGTTTTGCTTGGGTCCATAACGAAATTCTGACCTGTCAGAGAGATCTCACCGGTGAATTTATTCATTCGGCCAGAAACCATTTTCTCTGCGATTTCGCGTGGTTTACCTGACTGCATTGCGATATCCAGCTGGATTTGGTGCTCACGCTCAACAACATCAGCAGGTACATCGCTTGGGTTAACATATTCTGGTTTGCTTGCAGCAATGTGCATAGCCACATGCTTAATCAGCTCTTCATTAGCGCCTTCAGCCGCAACCAGAACACCGATACGTGCGCCATGCAGGTAAGTGCCCAGTTGTTCACTTTCTAATACAGAGACGCGACGAATATTGATGTTTTCACCGATTTTAGCAACCAGTGCAGTACGTTGTTCTTCAAATTTAGCTTTCAAAGTTTCAACGTTAGAGATTTTATCAGCCAGTACGGCTGCCATAACTTCTTTACCGAAAGCGATGAAGCCTGCATCTTTAGCAACGAAATCAGTTTCACAGTTCAGCTCAACCAAAGCACCGAATTTACCTTCAGCAGCCACTTCTGCCAGGATGATACCTTCAGCAGCAACACGGCCAGCTTTCTTAGCTGCCTTCGCCTGACCTGATTTACGCATGTTGTCAATGGCTAACTCAATGTCACCATTAGCTTCAACCAGCGCCTTTTTACATTCCATCATACCTGCGCCAGTACGCTCACGCAGTTCTTTTACCAAAGCAGCGGTAATTCCAGACATTTGTTTTATTCCTCGATGTATCCTGCGGGACAATAATATTCCACATGGATAGTTCTTATATCAGATACGTAAAAGGGGGCCATAACAGGCCCCCCTAACCAATATATTCCAATACCTGGTTAATAAGGGCTCAATTCACTGAGCTTGCCTTATTATTCAGCTTCTACAAAGCTTTCTTCTGCTTGAACAGCCAGATCTTGAGAACGACCTTCACGAACAGTGGTAGCAACAGCACCCAGATACAGTTTTACTGCACGGATTGCGTCATCGTTACCAGGGATGATGAAATCAACACCATCTGGATCAGAGTTAGTATCAACGACAGCGAATACCGGAATACCCAGGTTGTTTGCTTCTTTGATAGCAATGTGTTCATGTTCAGCATCGATAACAAACAGAGCGTCAGGTAAACCACCCATATCCTTGATACCGCCCAGGCTGTTTTCTAACTTACCAAGTTCACGAGAACGAATTAACGCTTCTTTCTTGGTCAGTTTGTCAAAAGTACCGTCCTGAGACTGTGCTTCTAAATCTTTCAAACGTTTAATGGACTGACGAACGGTTTTCCAGTTAGTCAACATACCGCCTAACCAACGGTGGTTAACGAAGTACTGATCACAGCTCTGAGCTGATTCTTTAACCGCTTCACTTGCAGCACGCTTGGTACCAACAAACAGGATTTTGCCTTTACGTGCAGCAATTTTGTTCAGCTCAGCTAATGCGTCGTTGAACATTGGAACAGTTTTTTCCAGGTTGATGATATGCACTTTGTTACGAGCACCAAAGATGAATGGTTTCATTTTTGGGTTCCAGTAACGAGTCTGGTGACCGAAGTGAACGCCCGCTTGCAGCATATCGCGCATGGAAACAGTTGCCATTGTAAACCTCTGTAAAATATTAAGTTGGGGTTATGCCTCCACGAGCCCCATAACACCGACTCCTAACTGCATATTCTGCATGAGAGCACCCCGGTATATGTGCCGGCCCGTGTGTGTTATTTACACAGTGAGTATATTTAACGTCCCTGTGTTTTGTCTCAGTGACAAAATACACAAAACGCCGGCGCGCTTTATATCATAAACCGGCCCAAGATACCAACTTTTGTTGCCATTTTTTGGCTGCTCAATGTGGTAATGAAAAGCGCCATTTATGGCGGGTATTGTTAGTAAGTACCAGTAACGCGGGAAATATGGCTGCCAACTGTTATTGGCAGATATTCTGTAGGCTGATACCATTGGTTCAACAATTTTTCCTCGTTAATAATCATACAACCAGCAGATTTGCTGGTTTTGAGTGGGCAAATTATTTCATGGCAATCTCAATTAAGACATCTGAAGATATTGAAAAAATGCGTGTCGCCGGTCGACTGGCGGCGGAAGTGCTAGAGATTATTGAACCTTACGTAAAACCTGGTGTAACAACTGGTGAATTGGATCGTATCTGTCACGAACACATTACCAATAAGCAACAGGCTGTCTCAGCTTGTCTTGGTTACCACGGTTTCCCAAAATCTGTTTGTATTTCTGTTAATGACGTCGTCTGTCATGGTATTCCAAGTGATGATAAGGCGCTGAAAGATGGCGATATCGTTAATATCGATGTAACTGTCATAAAAGAGGGCTTCCACGGCGATACCTCAAAAATGTTTATTGTCGGTAAGCCAACTATTCAAGGTGAACGCCTGTGCCGAATCACTCAGGAAAGCCTCTATCTGGCATTGAAAATGGTGAAACCCGGTATTCGTCTGCGTACTCTTGGTAAAGCCATTCAACAATTTGTTGAAGCTAATGATTTCTCTGTGGTTCGCGAATATTGCGGTCACGGTATCGGTACAGTCTTCCATGAAGAGCCACAAGTACTGCACTATGACGCCGATGACGGCGGAGTTGTATTGCAAAAAGGCATGGCTTTCACTATTGAGCCAATGGTTAATATCGGTGACTACCGCATCCGTACCATGAAAGATGGTTGGACCGTAAAAACCAAAGACCGCAGCTTGTCCGCCCAATATGAGCACACAATTGTTGTTACGGACAACGGCTGTGAAATCATGACATTACGGAAAGAAGAAGAACCCGCTCTTTCCGCGATACTGACTAACGAATAATTAATCGCAAATTGTGAAGCCTTGCTAAAACCACACAAGGCTTCCAATCTCCACCGTAATCTCTCCTGTTCAACACAGCATTTTCTCAGTAATCTGGCTGTTATGATTCGCTTTCTCTCGGGTTCATATTTATGTCAGCAGATATCGCCGCAATTCAAGCGCCTATCCCGCCATTTTCTCCCTCTGATTTCTCCAGTGAAGACTTTCACTATCCAGTGTTGAAACAACACCTCGAAGAATTTCAGCTTTGGCTAGAACATGCTTTTAAAGCGGGCATTTCCGCAGAAGCGTTGATTTACGCCCGTAGTGATTACATAGACCAATTGCTGCAACAACTATGGCATACCTATGGATTTGATAGAATTTCATCACTTTCATTGATTGCCGTCGGCGGATATGGCCGACGGGAACTACATCCGCTATCTGATATTGACTTGTTGATACTTAGTGAACAACCGCTTACACAACATCAAGCACAGAATGTCGGGCAATTTATCACCTTACTGTGGGATATACGACTGGAAGTAGGCCACAGTGTCCGTACACTTGAAGAGTGTTTACTGGAAGGGCTGTCAGATCTGACTGTAGCGACGAATTTAATTGAGTCACGTTTAATCTGTGGCAATTTGCCTATTTTTCTCCGCTTACAGCGATACACATTTAGTGAGGTTTTTTGGCCTTCTACTGAATTTTTTGATGCCAAAATTGCCGAACAACATGAACGCCACCAGCGCTATCACAGTACCAGTTATAATCTGGAACCTGATATCAAAAGCAGCCCCGGAGGATTACGGGATATTCATACTTTGCTATGGGTTGCTCGCCGTCACTTTGGTGCAACCTCAATGGATGAAATGGTCGATTTTGGCTTCCTGACAGATGAAGAACGTAATGAATTGAATGAGTGTCTGAGTTTCCTCTGGCGTATCCGTTTTGCCCTTCATTTGGTCGTTAATCGTTATGATAATCGCCTGTTATTTGATCGCCAGTTCAGTATTGCCCAGTTACTCGGCTACCAGGGAGAACGTAATCAACCGGTAGAGCGGATGATGAAAGATTTCTACCGAATGACACGACGTGTCAGCGAACTCAATAATATGTTACTGCAACTCTTTGATGAAGCTATTCTGGCACTGGGAACCAATGAAAAACCTCGCCCCCTGAATAATGAATTTCAGTTACGCGGACAATTGATTGATCTGGTTGATGAGACTCTGTTTATCAAAGAACCCGCAGCGATTATGCGGATGTTTTATTGCATGGCAGAACATGTAGAAGTTCAAGGCATCTATTCGACTACACTTCGTCAACTCCGTTATGCTCGCCGTAATCTAAATCAGCCATTGTGTGAATTACCCGAAGCCCGTCAAATCTTTGTGGACATTCTGCGCCACCCCAGGGCGGTTGAAAGCGCATTTGTACCCATGCACCGCCACAGCGTTCTTGGCGCTTATACGCCACTTTGGGGCAATATTGTCGGCCAAATGCAGTTTGACCTGTTTCACGCATATACCGTCGATGAACATACAATCCGTGTGCTGAAAAAGCTGGAAAGTTTTGCCGACGAGAACAACCGTGCCATTCATCCACTCTGTGTCGAGCTATACTCTCGTCTGCCTCAACCGGAGATTTTACGCCTTGCCGCGCTGTTTCACGATATCGCCAAAGGGCGTAATGGCGATCATTCCGAACTTGGCGCTGAGGACGCGCTGACATTCTCACTGCAACATGGGTTTAACTCTCGGGAAGCTGATTTGGTGGCCTGGTTGGTTCGTTATCATTTATTAATGTCAGTCACTGCCCAACGGCGAGATATCCAAGATCCGGAAATCATCAAGCAGTTTGCCTATGAGATATTAAATGAAACTCGGTTACGTTACCTGATTTGCCTGACAGTCGCTGATATCTGCGCAACCAACACTAGCCTATGGAATAGTTGGAAACAGAGCCTGCTACGGGAACTCTATTTCTCTACGGAGAACCAATTACGTCAGGGAATGCAAAATACACCGGACTTGCGGGAACGTATCCGTCATCATCGTTTTCAAGCACTTGCTCTGCTACGCCAGGATAATATCAATGAACAGAGACTTCATCAGCTCTGGAGCCGCTGTCATGCAGATTATTTTCTGCGCCATACACCCAAACAACTCGCATGGCATGCTCGTCATTTGGTGAAACATGATTCTCAAGAACCGCTGGTCTTGATAAGTACCAAACCAACCCGTGGCGGTACTGAGATTTTTATCTGGAGCCCGGATCGCCCTTCCCTGTTTGCAGCAGTTGTCAGCGAACTGGACAGGCGCAACCTCAGCGTTCACAACGCTCAAATATTTACCAATCGTGATGATATGACAATGGATACTTTCGTGGTACTAGAACCTAATGGTCATCCTTTAGCATTGGATCGTCACGAAATAATCCGCAACGCACTTTTGCTAGTCGTTCTCGGCCCATATTCCAAAATACCAAAAGCCCGAAGATTGCCAACTAAACTGCGTCATTTCAATGTACCAACAAAGGTGAACTTTCTGCCCACTCATAATGAGCGGAGAACCTATATGGAACTGTTCGCACTCGATCAACCGGGCTTGTTGGCCAGAGTTGGCAATATTTTTACCGAAATGGGCGTTTCACTGCACGGTGCTCACATCACCACTATTGGCGAACGTGTTGAAGATTTTTTTGTGCTAACAGATAAAGACCATAAGGCATTAAATAAAAAAGTTAGAGAAGAATTGTCAGAAAGGTTGACAGAAACCCTGAATCCAAAGGATAAAATGTAACTGAATATAAGTCCATGATCCGGATAATAACCAAGGAACCTGATGCAATGCAGCAACTACAATCCATTATCGAAAGTGCTTTTGAAAACCGCGCAGCTATTACTCCAGCGACAGTAAACAATGAAACACGTGATGCTGTTACTCAGGTCATAAACCTGTTGGATAGTGGAAAACTGCGTGTTGCAGAGAAAATTGACGGTCAATGGGTCACACACCAATGGCTGAAAATGGCTGTACTGCTCTCTTTCCGCATTAATGAAAACCAAGTCATAGATGGTGCTGAAAGCCGTTATTTCGATAAAGTTCCGATGAAATTCTCTGATTATGATCAGGAGAGATTTGAAAAAGAGGGCTTTCGCGTTGTTCCTCCTGCGGCAGCACGCCAGGGAGCCTTTATTGCCCGTAACTGTGTATTGATGCCTTCTTATGTCAACATCGGCGCTTATGTTGATGAAGGAACGATGGTAGATACTTGGGCAACGGTTGGTTCCTGTGCCCAAATTGGTAAAAACGTCCATTTATCCGGTGGCGTTGGTATCGGAGGCGTGTTGGAGCCATTGCAAGCTAACCCAACCATTATTGAAGATAACTGTTTTATCGGTGCCCGTTCTGAAATTGTAGAAGGTGTCATTGTCGAAGAAGGTTCTGTAATTTCAATGGGCGTCTATATCGGCCAAAGTACCAAAATCTATGATCGTGAAACAGGCGAGATCCATTATGGCCGCATTCCTGCTGGTTCTGTTGTTGTCTCTGGCAACCTTCCATCAAAAGATGGCAGTTACAGCCTGTATTGTGCTGTCATTGTAAAAAAAGTGGATGCCAAAACACGAGGAAAAGTGGGCATTAATGAACTATTAAGAACGATAGATTAAACTTTAAAATAGCGGATAATAAATCCGCTATTTTTTTGCTTTTTATCATCTTTACCAAGCTCGGTGAGTGTTATTAATATAGGTAGTTTGAACGCGGGCAACATGCACAACCCAGAACGTACACAATGAGTACGTAAGCGTTTGGACATGACCCACATTCAAAATGACGTATAAAATAACCTACTGGGAAAAATACCCTTAAGGTGGTGCCATGTACGATAACTTAAAGAGTCTGGGAATCACATATCCCGAAGAAATTGACCGCTATAGTCTGCGTCAAGAAGCTAACAACGACATTCTAAAAATCTATTTTCGCAAAGATAAAGGTGAATTCTTTGCCAAAAGCGTGAAATTCAAATATCCGCGTCAACGCAAAACGGTTGCTTCAGACCATGCAGAACAAGGATACAAAGAGATTAACGAGATCAATACTAACTTGCGTTATGTGATTGAAGAACTGGATCAGATTTGCAAACGAGACCAAGCAGAAGTCGATTTGAAACATAAAATCCTTGATGACCTGCGTCACCTTGAACACGTTGTTGCCAATAAGATTGCCGAGATTGAAGCCGATCTGGAAAAACTGACCCGTAAATAGGTGGCAACTCATATATACCCAATAGATTTCAAGATGGATCGCGACGGCAAAGGAGCGAATCCCCGGGAGCATAGATAACACTGTGACTGGGGTGAGAGAGTGCAGCCAACAAAGAGGCAACTTGAAAGATAACGGGTATAACTTGTACTAGTATAACTACAACCGCTTATATTCTCCTGTCCGGTATAAGCGGTGTATTAAGAGCTAAAATCACTCAACTAATAATTCGCCCCACAGCTTAATCCAGGGCTGAGCAAAAATTTCCGGTTCTGCTTCTTCTACTGCATCCACCAGAAGAATTTCACCGATTCTTATCGCGCCTTGCTCTTGTAGCAACTCATCAAAAATGCGACCGCCACCACAAAAATTCTCGTAACTACCATCACCCAAGGCGATAACGCCATAACGTAATTCCGGCTGATAACCTAATTCATCTCGCAAAGCGCAATAAAGTGGCTGAATATTATCGGGCAAATCCCCTTGCCCAGTCGTTGAAGTGATAACTAAAATCACATGATTAAGATAGGACTGCCACTGCTCCAGTTCCCCTTCTTCAAATACTTCTATCTCATGACCTTGTTGTTCAAGGATTTGCTGTGCTTCTTCTGCAACTGCCAGGGCATTACCGTAAACAGTACCAACAAAAATACCAATTTTCGCCATAACTTCTGATCTCTTTTTAAAGGAACTATTAGTTATCCTCGCTGGCAACAACAGAAAACTCAACCCTTGCCAAATCAGGGATAATTACCTTACCAACTAAGCCGTCGCACTAAATATTGCCATTATTAAGCTTAATCTGTCATGTAAACAATATTTCATTAGCACTAATGACTAACGATATATCTGCCAGACTAATTACAGGCAGTTGTACTGATCAATAGCGATGTTTATTCTACATAAAACGGTAACAGGTAATCATCAAACGCATTGTTATCTGTGACAACTATTATGGAACAGCCAAAATGCAACAACATTAAACTCAGTTATTTATCCAATAATAATTTAATGTTAACATTACTTCTTGTAACAACTTTGTTCGATAACATTTAACATGGAAGAATGCCATATACTCTATTTCAATAAAAATAATAGCCGAATGAGATTAATAGAACAATGTAGGCAAGCAATAAATATCATGAGATCAATCACCATGTTTAATAATAAAGCCATCGTGCTTAGTGTGTTATTAAGTGCAGCAAATATTACCGGCTCATCGGGTCTGATGACTTGGGTAGATGCTGTACTTAAAGATGGAGGTATGATTTTCAATGCCTACGTTCCTATTTTTTCCTATTTATTGGGATTATCTCTGGGATGTATGACCATATCCTTTTTTATTCAAAAATGAATATTGCATTTTTTAAAAAAATATTTTTTGATTATTGTTATTATTAGCAACTATAAACTGCATTCTCTTTTCAAGAGAAACAACTCTTATTCCAGTTTGGCTGGATTCTCTGCATAGAATATTATGGGCATATATAAATCTTTATATGTTTACAGAAAATGTTTATTTTATGACAAGCAGTAAAAATACTGACATCATACCCTATATTAGCCTGATAATACCCTTTTATTTCTAAAGTAAGTACTTAGTAAAGTAAAGAAAGTAAAAAGTATCAGTAATATCCAACTTAAGTTATAACCACCTGTAATATCTCTTAATATCCCTATTAATGGCGCAATAACAATCACAGCAACTTGATTAGCAGTCATAGCCAAACCTAAAGCAAATCCTATTCTATCTTTAGGGGCTGTATCTGCTATATAAGCTACCCATGGACCATACCAACCTACTCCAAAGAAACCAAGCAAGACCATAAATGGGAATAAAAAATAATAACTATCCGTTTTTAAAAAAAACAAAATGGTGATTCCAATTAAAGAACAAAATAAGCAACATAATACTTGAAAATATCTATTTGTCTTTGTTCTGTCACTCCAAGCAGCTAAGACTATTCTCCCTACAACCCCAGAAGCAAGAGCTGAAAATAATAAAGTCGCACCTATAGATGGAGAAATTTTTAGCTCCTCATAAAAATAAGAAATTAGATAAATGACTACACTATATTGGATGGATGTCAAGCAAGCACCAGACAACATAATATTAAACATAGCAGGTTCTTTAACCATTAATATTTTATTTCTGATAGTCGATATAATATTAATGTGCTGTATTTTCTTTGTTTTTGGATCTTTGTCTTTATAAAATATAAAAAAGAGCATAGCCCCAAAAATAGCAATACATCCACTAGCAAAGAAAGCAAAATGCCAATTAAAACGTATTGCCAAAAATGGCAGAATTAAACTTGCTAAGGCTCCTCCTAGGGGCAATCCTGCTTGTCTAATCCCCATAGCAAAACCTAACTGATTTTTTGGAAACCAATTAGAAACGGATTTGGCCCCACCTGGTTGCGCAGAACTATATCCAATCCCAAGAATAAATAAGAGAATAAGAATCGCATAATAGTTATCAAAAAACAGAGTAAAACATAGAGTGATCCCAACCAAGAAAACACCTATACTTACCACGTATTTTTCATTAAACCTATCAAGTAATTCTCCAGCTACTAGTAAGCCAACTAATGGTGCAAGTTGAGCAGATGATACTAATAACCCAATTTGGAATGCAGATAACGACATCTGTTGTTGCAATAGTAGAGCGATAGAACCTATCCCTTGAACAAAAAAACATGCACATGCCTGCGTTATCGTAGCTATAAATAAAACCATCCATTTATAACTTTCAATATTTTGATTCATCACGAATTAACTATCCCATAAGATCTTTATAAAAAACCACTATATTCGTATGGAGAAGTAAAGTTATCAACCTTACTTTGTTCTGTTAAGAATAAAAATTTCTGAATTCCCTTTTGAGAGTTAATTTGGTTAATCGCCTGATAAAGAGAGTTGACAGCATCATAGGCAGGGTCCACCCACTCCTTAACATTTTTAAAAATATACTTTAATTCATCTTTAATATTAGGAAAGTGAGTGCACCCTAAAATCACTACATCTACATTATCAACTTCTTCTTTCGTCATTGATCTTAATATTAAACTTTCTATATCATTGGTTTCTAATGATATTCCTCTTGATTTCATCTCTGAGAAATTAACCAGCTCTGTTAAACCTAATTTTTTAAAGATGAACTTATCATCAATTAACTTTGCACATATATTATTAACATATTCACTGTCAATTGTATTAGGTGTAGCGATCAGAAGAACATTTTTTTTTGAAGATATCTGAAAAGCTTCTAAAATAGGAGGAAGAACTTTAATACAAGGCATTTTTAGTTTTTCTGTAAAACTATTACTCAATAAAGTTGATGCTGTATTACAAGCAATGATTAAACCAATTGGTTCAAATATTTGTACTGCTTGCTCTAATAGATCCTCTATTCTTTCTAGTAGTAAATTTCTATCCTTATTTCCATAAGGATAGAACTTATTATCAGCAATATAAACAACGTCAGCACCTAAAAAAAAATTCTCTATATATTTAGATACTGACAAACCACCAACTCCCGAATCAAAAATCAATATTCTAGGAGAATCTGTGTTTATTTTTTCTATAGAATCTCCATTAGCGTTGTAAAATTCTATATTTTTTTTTCCTAAAATAATCGTATTTTCAACTAACATAGGAACCTCTTACGCAATGATGGCTCGACTTCGAACAGATCCTCGCATTCCTCGAGATTTCTTTAAGTCAGTTGTAAAGACAACTCTTGCTAACCAACGTGCTTTTTCTCCGAAGAAAGGTTCATATGCATCCCTCGCGTGTACACATCTAAAGTTATCAATAAAGATACAATCTGAAGTATTTAAAACAATTGATTTCTTATTTTTATTAAAAAAATCAATTACTTTATTGACTGCATTTATTTCATCTAACGAATTGTTATCTAGGTTCAAAGCAGCAGCATTAATTCTTACATAAGGCTCTTCTTTTGCACCAAATAATATTGCCTGACCTTCTTCATCAACAATATTTGAAGTTGAATGAATTGGATTATGAGAAATATAAAACCTGTTCTGAAAAAGCAGAGCCTTTTCCCTGTCAGTAAGTTCAATACCATCAATACAAGAAATTGTTGTTGGTGCTTTTTCTTCATTTCGCATACAAACTAGTCCTAAAAACTCTGCTCTTGCTGGATGAAAGGCATCTTCTACATGAAACCCAAAATCTCTATTTGAACCACTGCTTGAATTAGGGACATTTTGTAATTCTTCGAAAGGAATAATATTATTGTATATACTACCATTTCGTTGGGAGGTAAATCCTATACCTTCTCCTAATAAAGATCCGTATAAACCTAATAATATTTTCGCATCATTAATTTTATATCCATCTTCTAATTCTATTAATTTACTTGGAGTTGGTTGAACTCCATTAAGCAAAACAGGGTTATCTTTAACACAAATAGCAGCATATTTTTCATGCCGTTTAAAATGATAAAACTCTTCTCTAATATTACGAGGCAATTCCTGTGCGAAAATTGGGGATTTTTCTAGAAAGTCATATTGATTATCTAATTTCTCATCAAAAACAATATGATCTATTAAATCTTTAATCACTTTATTTTCACTTTGCCCAGGATTAATTTCCTTAATATGTGTCATCTTCCTACTCTAATATAGTTAATATAACAAAGTCCAGTTTGGTTCGGGTAATTTATATTTTTCGTTTTAAAACGAAACCAAATTTACATTTATTTACATTTTAATTTTCTCGATTATTTAATTTTATCTATAATTTTCAAAAAGATATATTTACCTTATGGAGAAATACACTTTTCTCAAACAGAATAAAAATATTTATAAAAATAATATATTAAATCCATTTTTTAAAAAAATTACGCATTTTTTATTTAAATATTAACGTAATATTACACAAGGAAACTTATAATCTAAACAAGATAAAAGCATGAATGAATGTTTATTACTCAGCCAGCTATCAGTGCCTTATCCATATTAACGCTATTCATGCTGGCCTCTTTCGTTTACGGCGAATACTGGCTTTTTTTGTTGTTTCCGCACGAAGTATATTCAAGGTCAGATCATATACAAGCCAGAATTTCAGTAGTATCACCACGATGGTAGCAAGCATCTTCGTTCATAAACACATCTAGAACCTAGTGTACGCATTGACTTCCTTGTATCTTGGTGTAAACGCTGAGCTTGTGCTTCCATCTGTTCCAGTCGGAATTTACAGGCTTTCAGAATGAGCATATTAATTCGGTGTGTCCTGTCGTCTTTCCGCAATATTACAGCTCAGGTGGTTATTCTCAATGCAGAAATACCCCTTCAACCGTTCCCGATATGCCGCCTTCCATCAGTATGAAAGGCAGACAACCAGTCCGTCCCTAGGTCTCGTTTTCATTTTGCAGGTTTGTGTAACAATGCTCGGCGTTGTGAAACACTATTACGGAGCTAACGCCTCGTCGAAATCCCCCTCCCGCCTTGTGTCAGCAGGAGTACCCTTTCGAAGGAAAAGATGGTGAGTGAAGCGAGAGAATCTCCCCACAGCCTCCCGTAGAACGGTACGTGAATCTCCCAATTCATATCGTTCCTATCAAGCAAGCACACCTTACTTTAAACAGAATTCGGGTTATTCTTACTTACCAATGAGCAAACAACCTCGGGTTCTTGGCACTTACCGTTCGCTTCGTTCTAATTACTATACATATTCCAAATCAGGAATAATGCCTTGCCAGCCAAATTGTTGCACTAAATGTTGCCACGACGCATCCCATTTTGCCGTAAGCGATAATTTTTCACCCGTAACAGGATGATTCAACTCAAGATGACTGGCATGAAGCATCAACCGATTGGTTTGATAATGAGCGACAACACCTCTGTTTTGCCGTAAATCACCATGGGTCGTATCACCAATAATTGGATGACGAATATGTGCCATATGGCGCCTTAATTGGTGTTTTCGGCCTGTTTTCGGAGTCAACTCCAATAAACTAAAACGGGATGTAGGATAACGACCAATTTCCACCGGACATTCTACTGTTGCCAGCGGACGATAATAAGTGATACAGGGCTGAGCTTCTTTATCACTATCTGCAAATTTATCTGCAATCTTATCCAACTCTTCAACCAGAGCATAATCGATAATATCTGATTCCAACACATAACCGCGCACAACAGCATGATAAGTTTTTTGTAACTGATGATGTTCAAACTGTTGGGAAAGCTGACGGGCAACATCACTGGAAAGCGCCATCAGCAATACGCCTGATGTTGGTCTATCCAGACGGTGTACCGGGAAAACATGCTGACCAATCTGATCACGCAATGTCTGCATAACAAAAACCGTTTCGTGACGCGCCAACCAACTACGATGAACTAACCAACCAGCCGGCTTGTTAACCGCCACAATATGATCATCCTGATATAACACTTCTAACATATCAGGCATTATCCTGAATAAATAAGCGATCCAATACATGAAGATGCTCAAGCAGTTGCTGATAGCGACCAGTAGTCTCTTCTTTATAGGATTCCTCAAAATAAGGCGCAATAGCGAATGCCGTCGGTAACGCCAAACTCTGCTCCAATAACGCATACATTCTCGGAATTAATACCCACTGCAACCACTCTGCCGCCAGCATCGTATCAATTGAAAATGGTTCAACACTTTCAAAAGCTTCCGCTTTAGGTGGGTGATCCTGCCACAGGTCAATTTCCCTCATGGCTTCTTCAATTAATTGTAACGTATGCAGAATTTGTTTTTCAGTACTCATATTTTCAGCCTAATTAATAAGTATTTGCCCAAAGCGGCAAAACTGATAAGGATACCACTGATAACCCTTAAGCTGTAAATTTGCTTTTTCCATCAAACATAAAGAGAAGGGAGCGAACAAGCGCTCCCTTTAAATTGATTATATAGCAATCCCGCTAATCGTTTGCTCCCTGCTCATTCCCTGACAAATTGTCCCTTAATGGTCATCCTTACCCGTCATTTTTATTTATATTGCATACAATCCAGTTATGCATCGTGCCAGTCATACTGACCATCATCACCTAATCTATCCCTGAGAGATTGTACGCAGAGACTCCTTTTCCTGCTGAGGACAGAATGAATTAATTCGATTTACGACACAAGTCATATAAGCGGAACCATTAAGCCAGTGAAAGGGGATAAAATCTGTAATTATTTATAGGCTATTGAAATAAAATAAAAATAATAAACCAATGTGAAACTCACCGAAGTAAACATTGATATCTCTTACATGAAGTGTAAGAGATATCTCACAAATACTAAGTTAAAACTCCAAGCCTAACAAATGAAGACAGGCTTAATTGCACCAAGAAACCCAATTAAATCGGTAAACAACGGAGTTCTTTTATCACTACCAAACTGCTCCAGGATCACTTCACCGGTCAAATTACACAGAGAAATAATACTCATATCTGAATCCACGGTCGCAATAAATGCTGTTGGTGACAATTTTAGCCGTTTCTGTGTCACCAGATGCCCTATCAGGTTTTCCTGTAAACGGATAAAGTCCTCCTCGCTCCAGACCTGAATCAAACTCAGCTGTTGACCTTCAAACATTGCCGTCATATCACCAGCTAATTGAGAGGTATAAAAATCATGAATTGCTGGCTGTAATTGGATATCCAATGCAACTTCAACTTTATTCAGCTTGTCTTCCGAAGGAAAAGGCTGAGGAAGCCAATAAACAATGTCATCACCAGTATGGGTAATACAAGGTGATGGCACATCATAAAGCTCACTGCTGGCAGGTGCAGTTCCCGTTTCCTTCTGCCACAAATCAACATAACGACGGGTAAAATCAGCCAACGCCTCTGTAACACTAGAAATCATATTATTTTCAACCAGTCACTGTTAGGAGGTACTTATGACATTATGTTAAACCAAATATTACGAATTAAAATGGTGAACAAATAAAATTCTGATAAAACCCCGTAGCCTGATAAACTTGAGCAATGACTGCGATCCACTATTATCAAATTTTGAGGAATAACATGTCGTTATATCAGGATCATCAAGCTCTTGAGCAACTTACATTAGGTAAAACCACTTCATATCATGACCAATATGATGCCAACTTACTGCAAGCAATACCACGCAGTATGAACCGTGAACCGCTAAAAATTCTCTGTGATAATTTACCATTTCACGGAGCTGATATCTGGACACTATATGAGCTGTCATGGCTAAACAGCCGTGGTTTACCACAAGTTGCTGTCGGGCATGTTAGCCTGAATGCGACGAGTAAAAACCTGATAGAGTCTAAAAGTTTTAAACTCTATCTGAACAGCTTTAACCAAACCCGTTTTGAAAACTGGCAAACTGTCGAAGAAACACTACAGCGTGATCTGGCCGCTTGCGCAGAAGGCCATGTAGAAGTGACACTTCATCATTTGGATCATTTCAATAACCAACCGATTTCCGCTTTTACCGGTGAATGTATTGATAACCAAGATATTGACATTACTGAATATAATTTCAAGCGTGATTATCTGCAAGGCGCCGCACAAGGCCCATTAGTGGAAGAGGTTTTAGTTAGCCATCTACTGAAATCCAACTGTCTGATTACCCATCAACCTGACTGGGGGTCTGTCCAGATTCACTATAAAGGAGCAAAAATTAACCAAGAAGCGTTACTACGTTATCTGGTATCATTTCGGCACCATAATGAATTTCATGAGCAATGTGTTGAACGTATTTTCAATGATCTACAACAGTTATGTGCACCAGAAAAGCTCTCGGTCTATGCTCGTTATACCCGTCGCGGGGGATTAGATATCAACCCATGGCGCACAAATAATGCAGACTTTGCTCCAGTAACAGGCAGGCTAGCACGCCAATAAATCTACCGTTCTGAGTGCAGCCTGGGCAAAATTAAGCTGAATAGGAAATGTGACATATTCAGTTTAACGATATTGAGGTGAAACCCATACACGATATAAGGAGTCATTCTTGATTACACATATCAACCCACTCGGTTCAATGGATTTACTATCTCAACTTGAAGTAGATATGCTAAAGAGTACCGCAAAAAGTGATCTCTATCGCTTATTTCGTAACTGCTCACTAGCTGTACTCAATTCCGGTAGCCAAACAGATAATAGTAAAGAACTGCTCTCTAAATACACAGATTTTGATATTAACGTGTTGCGCCGTGAGCGTGGAGTAAAACTGGAATTGGTAAATCCACCAGAAGAGGCATTTGTTGATGGGAAAATTATCCATTCACTGCAAGCGAATTTGTTCGCAGTGCTTCGGGATATCTTGTTTGTCCATACTCAGATTACCGATTCAAGAAAACAATATCATCCCAGTCTGGAAGATAGTGCCTATATCACCAACACCATATTCTCTATTCTGCGTAACGCCAGAGCATTACATACCGACGAAGATCCCAATATGATTGTCTGTTGGGGCGGCCACTCAGTGACTAAACAAGAGTATCAATACAGCCGTAAAGTCGGTCATCAGCTTGGGCTGCGAGGGCTCAATATCTGTACCGGCTGCGGCCCTGGTGCAATGGAAGCACCGATGAAAGGTGCAGCCGTAGGTCATGCACAACAGAATTATAAAAATAGCCGTTTTATCGGTATCACCGAGCCATCAATCATTGCAGCTGAACCCCCTAACCCATTAGTGAACGAACTGATTATCATGCCGGATATAGAAAAACGTCTGGAAGCTTTCGTTCGTATTGCTCACGGTATCATTATTTTCCCAGGTGGTGTCGGCACAACAGAAGAATTATTCTATCTGTTGGGTATTCTGATGGACCCGGAAAATCAGGAACAGATATTGCCATTGATTCTTACCGGTCCGAAAGAAAGTGCAGATTATTTCCGGGTCTTGGATGAATTTATTGTTCATACATTGGGAAAAGGAGCACGACGCTACTATCACACCATTATTGATGACGCTCCTGAAGTTGCCCGGATAATGAAAGAAGCCATGCCATTAGTAAGAGATAACCGCCACAGTACCGGTGATGCATACAGTTTTAATTGGTCAATGAAGATCAACTATGATTTACAACAACCGTTTGCACCCTCTCATGAAAACATGACTAATCTTAATCTCTATCCTGATCAGTCTCCTGACAAACTGGTAGCTGCACTACGCCGTGCTTTTTCTGGGATTGTTGCCGGCAATGTGAAAGAGATTGGTATTCACGCGATTGAAAAACATGGCCCATTCAAAATCCACGGGGATGCTGAAATAATGCGCCATATGGATAAGCTGCTGACAGACTTTGTGGAACAGCACAGGATGAAACTACCAGGTGGCACTGCTTACGAGCCTTGCTACGAAATTACCCGATAACAAAAAAAGATGTCTGCTCCACGGATGGAGCACAATTATGCTTATAGTGATCCAATATGATACACCTTCTAATTGTTGATGCTCTTAACCTTATCCGCCGCATTCACGCTGTGCAGGGTAGCCCATGCATTGCTGCCTGTGAACATGCACTGAAGCAGTTGATCCAACATACCAATCCTACCCATGCTGTCGCAGTATTCGATGAGGAAGATCGCAGTAACAGTTGGCGTCACCAAATATTACCGGCCTACAAAGCTGGCCGTTCGCCAATGCCTGACAATCTGAAACAAGAAATGCCGCAGATCAGAATATCATTTGAACAACAAGGCATAGCCTGCTGGCATGCCCAAGGACATGAAGCAGATGATCTAGCCGCGACGCTGGCAGTAAAAGTCGCTTCTGCCGGTTACGTTACGATTGTTTCTACTGATAAAGGTTATTGCCAATTACTTTCACCCAATATCCGTATCCGCGACTACTTCCAGAAACGCTGGCTGGATATGCCATTTGTTCAACAAGAATTTGGCGTTTCTCCAGAACAATTACCTGATTACTGGGGACTGGCGGGGATCAGTAGCAGTAAAATACCCGGAATTCAGGGGATTGGCCCTAAAACCGCCACGGCTTTACTGCAACAGGTTGGTACACTGGATAACCTTTTCCAGAATCTCGATCAACAACCAGATAAATGGCGCAACAAGCTGGAATCAAATAGAGAAATCGCTTTTATCAGCCGGGAAGTTGCGTCGTTACGTACCGATTTAGCGTTAAATGGCAATCTGCAACAACTCCGGCTGACAACAGCAAACTAACGGAAATACCCTGCTACCTTATCCAAATGCTCACCTTTTAGCTCTCCGGCCTCATTTAGTAGGCCGACCCAAGCTTTAATATAATTATATTTTGCCTGAGAAAGATCACGCCGGGCAGTATATAACTGCTGCTCAGCATTCAGAATATCCACATTAACCCGCTGCCCAAGAACAACACTCTTACTGGTCGCATCTACCTGCAAGCTGGCTGATTCAACAGCCATTTCATAAGCATTAATCCGCTTTTCACTATTCAGGTACTGATTATAATTTCGGCGTAATGCATTAAGAACTTCTCCTGCCTGAGCATCAAGATCATATCTAGTTCTTCCATATTGCGCCGCCGCCTGACGTACAGAAGCCGATGTACCACCCCCATTATAGATATTCATGCTCATCCGCAAGCCAATGGTATCGGTTCGATACTTCTGATCTACCGTATTATCGCTGCTAGATTCGCTTTCAGAATGGGAAGCATAGAGTTCCAACTTAGGTAAATAACCTGCCCGGTTACGTTGCACCTCATGGTACGCCGCTTTCACTTCCTGACGGGAAGCGGCCAGAACCGGATTGTTAGCTAATGCCAGTTTTTCCCATTCTTCATAATGGCTTGGCGACAACTTCAATATCTTAAACTGCGTCTTATCTGATAGCCGCTGCACCGGTAAATCAATGGGAAGAGGAACACCAACAATCAGTTGTAAACCCCGGATTGCTGCATCCAGATCATCTTTAGCTGCTATTTCATCGGCAATAGCCTGGCTGTAACGAGATTGTGTTTCCACTACATCAGTACGTGTCCCTTCACCAGAAGCAAATAACTTCCTGTTCAGTTCCAATTGTTTTTCATACGCCATTTTCTGGCGTATCACCAAATCAATCTGATCCTGAGCATAAGCCACATCCACGTAAGCATTCACTACCCGGACAGCTAATTGCTGAAAATCTGCCCGAAAACGTTCATTACTCATTAACGTATGAGCCTGACTGGCTTTATAACGCGCCCATATCTCAAAATCTATCAATGGCTGAGTCAGCACAACTGCCGCGTTATAACTGCTATATTGGCGATCCCGACTTTCCGTTGTCTTATTTCCCCGACGATCATACGTAGGGTATTCCATATGTTGCCAGTTCTTCGGTGAATGCTGATAAGACATCATCACTTTAGGTAACAATTCTGCCCTGCCAATCTTTTCATACTCTTCTCCTCCTTCTCTTTCTTTTACTGCCGAGAGAAAAGTAGGATCATTTTCTAATGCCAGCGCATAAGCCTCTGTCAGGCTCAGTGCCCATGCAGGAAAAGAGAACAAACTGACACTGAAAAGAATTAACAAACTCACTGATGATAAAGAAGCACGATGCAGTTTCATAATCACTCCTCTATCAACGATGTCGAAGCCCGATCCCACAATGGCTTAAACAGGTAACTCAACAAGGAACGTGAACCGGTTTTGACAAATACTTCAACTGGCATCCCCGGCCTGATATCCAGCCCTTTCAGTTTTTCCATCTCTTCAGGGGATACGACTGCTCTCATCTGATAATAAGGTTGGCTATTCACAGGATCTACCAATCTGTCTGCGGAAACCATGACCACTTTTCCCGCAATTTTTGGCGTCCGGTTCTGATTAAAAGCGGTGAACATCAGATCTACATCCAGCCCTTTACTAATCTTATCTGCCAGATTAACCGCAACACGGGTTTCCACTTCAAGCGCCATTTGGTTCGGTAGAATTTCCATCAGTTTTTCACCGGGAGCAACAACACCACCCTGTGTAAAAATATTTAACCCGACAACCGTGCCATCAACCGGTGCCACAATTGAAGTATGCGTAAGTTCAAACTGGGCTGTATCCAACTTATTTCTGTATTCACTGGCAGCAACCTGCACCTCTGCCAATTGCGTACGCACTTCCCGTTGATAGTCTGCGTTGCGCTGAATAATACGCTGCTGGGTTTCCTGTAGCTGTTTTTCAAGCTGGCCGGTACGCCCTTCCATTTCCGCTATGCTACTGTTGAGTTCAGCCTGTTCACGCAGAAGTTCCAAATAACGATTACGCGGGAAATATCCCTCATCCACTAAAGATTTAAGATTAACTATCTGTTCTTTAAGTGCTACCTGTTGCACTCGTTTACTGACAAGAGAAGCTTTCAGCCCTTTAATCTGAAAGTTTGTACCAGCAACAGACTGCTCAAGCCCTTCCAGATCGCTTTGCAGCATTTCCCGGCGTGATGCGAACAGTTGTTTTTGCAATGCAATAATCTCTTTCACCCGAGGTTCAGATTGTAATTGCTGGAATATTTCGGGAAAAACCAGCATGTCATCACCATGCTGTTCAGCCAATAAACGGGTTTCCGTTGCTAATGTGGTATACAGTTGATCCTGAAGCGCATCTACCTGTGCTTTTGCCTGCACCTGACTGAGCTGAACGAGAGTTTGGCCCGCTTTTATTGTTTCTCCTTCAACAACCATAATCTGGCTAATAATACCGCTTGCCGGGGCTTGAACCGTTTTGCGGTTGCCATCCACAACCACCACACCAGAAGACGCGACCCCTTTATCCAACGGCGCAAATGCTGCCCAAATGAGAAACCCCAAGATCCCCACACCAATCACCAACCATCCTAGTCGTAAAAAATGCCCTTCTTCTAGTGGCAATAATCCTTTTCCATCCACTACCGGCGTATTCTGATCAGACATATCCACTCCCGGACAGAAATCTCCGTCTCAGCTATTTGATATTATTATAATTACATGCTTATTTGCTTATGATGCCTGTGCAACTGCCTTGGCCGCAGAAGGTTCCTGACTTTTATTTTGTTGCGATAAAGCAGTCATTACCTGCTGAGATGAACCAAACATCTTCATTTTTCCCTGAACCAGTAGCAATATTTTGTTCGTCTGTGACAACAATGATGTGCGGTGAGTAATCACAATCACAGTTTTTCCTTGCGCTTTCAGCTGAGCAATAGCTTGATTCAGCGCTCTTTCACCCGCTTCATCCAGGCTGGAATTAGGTTCATCCAGAACCACAAGTGATGGCTCATCATACAACGCACGAGCAAGACCAATTCGCTGTTTCTGACCGCCAGATAGCCCAATACCGCCGGCACCAATAACAGTGTCATAACCCTTATCAAGCGCTAATATCAGTTCATGAACCCCAGCTTTCTTTGCCGCCTGAACAACTTTTTCTGATTCCACTTCATTGAAACGAGCAATGTTCTCAGCGATAGTGCCGCCAAATAGCTCAATATCTTGCGGTAAATATCCTATTGAAGAACCCAATTCATCTTTGTTCCACCGATAAATATCTGCATTATCAAGACGGACTACACCTTCCTGTGCCGGCCATATCCCGACCAGTAACCGGGCGAGGGTCGATTTCCCTGAAGCACTGGGGCCAATTAATCCCATCACATCACCCGCATCCAGCGCAAAACTAACATCCTGCAACACAACCTTACTGTTTCTTCCTGGAGGTGCGGCTGAAACTTTTTCTACCACCAAATTGCCTTTTGGCACCGGTAATGACATGCCCGATTTCCGTTCTGGTTGCTGCTCCAACAAATCGGTTAATCGTTGCCATGACAAACGCGCTGCACTCCAACCTTTCCAGGCTTGAATCAGCTGTTCAATCGGCGAAAGTGCCCGCCCCATCAGAATTGAAGCAGCAATCATCATTCCTGGCGTAATATGCCCGTCAATTGCTAACCAGCCACCTAATCCAAGGATCAGCGACTGTAACGCCAAACGCACTGTTTTAGTGACTGAATTAATTACTGAAGCCCGTTCACTGGCAATACGCTGGAAATTCAGAAAACGTTCATGTAATCCAAACCATCTCCGGCGTAACACCGGCAACATCCCCAACGCCTCTATTACTTCAGCGTTACGCAAGTTAGTGCTAGCGAGGCTGGCTGAACGCAGAGCAAGTTTATTGGCTTCTGATAAAGGCTGGCTTGATACCCACTGATTCAACACAGCAAGGGCAATCAATACCAACGCCCCCACTAATGACAACAAACCAAGCCAGGGGTTAAAAAGAAAAATAACCAGCAAGTAGATTGGGAACCAGGGGGCATCAAAGAAAGCAAATAAGGCATTACCCGTCAGAAACTGGCGAATATTTGCCAAGTCATTGAGCATCTGCCCCGCATCTGTTGTACCATTTTTCAGATTTGATTCGTAAGATGCGGTATAAACCCGATTATTCAGCTTCATATCAAGCTGGCTACCAATACGAATAACAATCATGCTGCGGATATATTCCAGCATCCCCATCATGGCAAACATGCCAAGAGTAATCAGGGTCAACATCAGCAAAGTGATTTCATTGCCCGACGGCAACACTCTGTCATAAACCTGCAACATATAAACAGATGGAACCAACATGAGCAGGTTAATAAAGGCAGTGAACAACCCGATAGTCCAAAACACCCGACTACGGGCACGAATGACATCAGCAATCTCGTCCTTTGGGAGTAGTAATTTCACAGCATTTCCTTAATAACTATCTGATATATCTTATTTTTATAAATATGTGACTATCTGATGTTAACGTTCCTTGCCCTATTCGCTTTACTTACCCGGTCTCATTATCAATTCCCGGCCATCAGCAAACCGGGCAAACCAGCCATCTGACTCATGAGCAAAAAAAGCCAAACCACTCCCCTGATTATCTGTAATTGTGATGCCATCAGGCGTAGGCCGCCAACCGGCAGGTACTTCACCAAACATATCCGCCAAACACGTGTTATCACCATTAAGTGACCAAATTGACCCCTCCGGTAATGGTTGATCAGTCAATGACACATCACATTGTTGACGTTTATCTGACAGTTGCCATACGCCTTTCAATTCACTAGCGTGTGGCAGATCAAGACTACTTGCCATACTTCCTCCAATAATGCTGAATGTAAGAACAACAAAGAATGCAAATTTTAGATACCAAGTCGCAAAAACCATGCCGTCTCCAAACGAATAACCGCATCCAAATTAGATGCGGTTGTATTGTTGTGTTATGCAAGAATGAAATCAGACTCTAATATTGGTTCCCCGACAATTTTTACCCAAAAATCATCGTAAGATAATTCTCCACCCATATTAATAACGAAATCATTCACCTTATC
Source organism: Photorhabdus heterorhabditis (assembly GCF_018448905.1). GTDB lineage: Bacteria > Pseudomonadota > Gammaproteobacteria > Enterobacterales > Enterobacteriaceae > Photorhabdus > Photorhabdus heterorhabditis. Next base: position 50,837 of record NZ_RCWA01000028.1, read on the forward strand.
AACGGTGTTATAACGAAGCACAGCTTCTCCGACGGCACCAGTGAATTCCTCGACAAACTTAACACCTCCTTTCCCGGCTTCACCCAGATCGAACAGTGACACATCAATCTTGTCTTCACCGGAAACAAAGTCATGAATCCAATCACGCTCAAGAGGAGGTGATTCCTTGGCACTCAGGTAAACAAATGTATCTTTACCTTCTCCACCCCAAAGGTTATCTGCTCCCAAACCACCGTAGATGATGTCATCACCAGCACCACCTTTCAGAGTATTGTCAGCATCATTGCCTATCAGAATGTCATTGCCACTGCCACCAATCGCATTTTCAATCGTTACACCACGAGCAATCGAAACGTTTCCTTTCAGGCCACCAACATCAGAGAAAGAGGCTTCATTCAGGTTGATGCGCTGATCCTGAGTAAAACCAGAGAAATCAAACGTATCATTACCACCCGCATCCCAGGCAGTGAACAACAGTTTGCTGTTCTCATCTTTTGCGGTATAGAAATCGCGATCTGTGTTGGAATTAAAGCCGTATACAGTGTCATCTGTACGGGTTGTATTATTAACACCATATTTTGCCTGAATGGCAGAAATATCGTTAAGTAATGGTGCAGAAGAATAAATACCTTTGAAGTCTTGCCCAGTATTCTTCTCACTGAAATAACTCATGACGGTATAAGCGCGGCTATCTTCAAAATAGGTGGCGCTATTCTTATAAGTTGGGTTTACCTTATCAGACGCATTATAATCAGCCGGATGCTGTAACCCCAGTGTATGACCGATTTCATGAGTAAACGTTTGACGGCCATAACCATTCACGTCAATATCATTATTTGAGAAAGTACGGCTTGTTGCGTTATACCAGGTTCCTAATTGCGTTTTATCTGGGGTTGGCAGATACGCAAACGCATAACTCCCCGTCAAACTCTCATCAAAGAACCCAAAAGTGATATTCGCCTCCTTTACATCAGAGGTTTCAACGAAGTTAATATTAGCAACATCCGCCCAAGATTGTATTGACAGTTTTGCAGCAGCTTTTTGCGCCTCATTAAATGCTGAAAATTCAGAAATATGCCATGGCATATTATCCGGTTCACTCTCCAAGAAATTATACTTTAATTGGAAAGCCTTAGATTTATCGTCGTCCTGATGCCCCCAACTATAATCACCCCGGATTAATTCTTTAGCAGCATCTTTACTAGGCTCATGCTCAACGACAATATTAGAATCCTTACCTGGTATATAAGCCTGTAACCATTTCAGCAACTCATTTGCCTTCTCTGAACCGCTAACTTCTTCCGAGTATGAAATTTTTTTCTTTAAAGACATATATTTCTCCATAAATTCAGGACTTAGATATAAAAACCTTTTTATTTTATTAAATACAAGTCGATAAAACCTGAAAACAACAGACCGCCCCTGGTCATACAAATTAAGAACTAAAATCCCTTTCACATAAAAGTAACACTAAAGTTAATTGTATAAAAAGCAATTAACATACTTTTTTAATATAAACGTGATAAAAATAACATAAAACAAATAAGCGATTGTTTTACATAACATAACTATTTAAGGCGAAAAAAACGCCGCTAATTTCTTAACGTTATCTTATTTCTCACTAATTATTCATAATTTAACTATCCATAAAGTAAACTTTAAAAAATTTATATAATTATTGTTTATAATTTCAATCAGAAATTATCCCAAGCCGTTATATGAATAGAAAAAATAAGAATAACCTCCCACTTAGACTGCAATATTGAACGATATGACGTATATAAAAGGGATCTAAACCAGCAAATACCCATATATTATTATCAAACAAAGTAACAACAACTTAATTAAATAAATAAATAAAAATATATATATCACACAGCAGTTAATAATTAATTTATTCTAAATAATTCTTTTTCGATATAATGAGATTATATTTGTAGTTTTTTAAAACAAAATAAGAATATCAAAAAAGTTGATTAAACATGCTTAAAAACAAGATATCAAATAAATAATTAAACATATTCATAAAGATATCAAATTTAAAACAGCAACTTAAGCTTGATATAATGCAAACATTATTTTAGTTTAATATCACAATTAAACTTCATATCCTAACCCTAGTTAAATTAATTTAAAAAAACAATCAATTTCATTCTTCCAAGTTAATAATATTAATTAACTGGATTATTGCGAATTAATCTCATGTTTCCTTAAGCAGTTATAATAATATATTTATTTCACCATTTGCCTTAAGTCAAGTAAAAAAAATCAACAATTTTCAGACAAAAATTATACTACATTAATGGTCAGATTAAATATAACAACCTCACAACTGATCATTATGTAATATCCTCCATGATGAATAAATGAGTTACATCATTTCAATATGTTACTTTTATTACATATGGGAATGAAAACAAAATGCAATAATGTCATTCAATATTAAAATAAAAACGCCTCAAAATATCACTGAGGCGCTTTATGAAGTCTTATTTTAGGAATTTATTCCAGAAATAACGATGAACAACAGTTAATCAGTCATTATTCCGACTGTTTGCATAAGCAGACCAAATACGACGAACATGAACCGTTATTTCTTCCCTGTCATGATAAAGGTGCTTTGCCTGAATTTGTGCATTGATACCATTCTCTTTTAATTGCAGATTCATTTTCTGCAAATTATGCGCAACTTCTTCATAACGCTTTTTCATGGGCAGTTTGAGATTAAAAATAGCCTCCCGACACCAACCATTAACCAACCAATCAGCCATGAGTTGCGTCACTTTTGCCGGCTTTTCCACCATATCACACACTAGCCAATAAATGTTTTTTACCGAAGGTTGAAACTTAAAACCATCAATTTTGTGATGCCGAACCTGCCCGGTATCCATCAGGCTTTGCGACATAGGACCATTATCCACAGCATGAACCATCATACTGCGTTTCACCAATTGGTAGGTCCAACCACCAGGACATGCACCTAAATCAACAGCATACAGACCACTAGCCAGCCGCTCTTCCCATTCATCATAAGGAATAAAAACATGAAAAGCTTCTTCCAACTTCAGTGTTGAACGACTTGGTGCATCTGAAGGGAACTTCAATCGGGGAATGCCCATATAAAATGGCGAGTTGTTATTACTGTAAGAATAACCAACATAACAGCAACCCGGTGCAATAAAGAAAACATGTATGACGGGACGGCTCGTGTTTTCCTTAATCTGCAAAATTTTTTCCTGACGCATAGCATTACGCAACGGCACAGTAAATTTCCGGCAGAATTTCAACAACTCTTTACTTTCATTAGTATCAGGCACTTCAACCCGTAGTTCGCCCGCACGTTCGATGACACCATGTAACATACCAACAATCGGACTTATCCGATCTTCAGGAGATAAATCTCGTAATAATTCACCCACGACTAGCATTTGGCGGGCAAAAATCAATTCCCGAAAGGGTATCTCACGAATAAGACGATCTGCATCTTCATGCTGATAACACTCAAACAGAACATAACCGCTGTTGTCTTTTACCCGGGCAAAACCGTAAATCTCTTTTTGACCCGCTTTATCGGTGATTTCTGCCGCACACTCTTTTTCAAAACCAGGGCGACAATATAAGGCAATTTTATTCATGGCGAAGCGCCGATTTCCTTAGACGCAAAGCGCCGATTAATACTAAGATCCAGCCAATAAGAAAGCTGCCCCCTCCAACTGGAGTAATATAAGCGAAAAATTTAACCTGCAATAAGGCCATACAATAGAGACTGCCACTAAACAACAAAATGCCTACCGCGAAAAAGACACCACTCCAGTAAAACCAGAGAATAACTTTACGCATCAGCATGGCAGATATAGCCATCATTGCCAGAGTGTGAATACCCTGATATTGCAGACCAAGCTCAATCCAGCCTAGCTGATATTTTTCCATAATCGGAGATAATAAATGCGATCCGATAGCACCAAACGCCACATAGAAAAAACCACTAATGCCAGCAAAGATAAGCATTAAACGACTATTCACTGTTATCTTCCTTTTTCATATTTATACCCTTCATCTTTCAAGCTGCTGCTTTGTTGGCTGCGTTCACTTACCCCGGTCACAGAGTTATCTATGCTCCCGGGGATGCGTTCTCTTGCCGCCGCACTGCAACTTGAAATCTATTGGGTATATACCCTTCATCTTTCAAGCTGCTGCTTTGTTGGCTACGTTCACTTACCCCGGTCACAGAGTTATCTATGCTCCCGGGGATTCGCGCCCTTGCCGTCTCGATCCATCTTGAAATCCATTGGGTATATATCTGAGAACTCTTGTAACCAGAATGACTTATCCTTTCCTTATTCATTGGTAATAAAACCCAATTTCTCCTGCTCACTAGCGGCCTGTGCCAGAACCCATTGCCGGAATGCTGCGATTTTCCCTACCTCAGCCTGACTATCATGACAAACAAGGTAAAATGCATTCTTGCTCACTAACACATCATTAAATGGGCAAACTAAACGCCCGGCATCAATTTCAGTCCGAGCCATGACATTATTTGCCAATGCAACCCCTTGCCCATGAACCGCCGCCTGGATCACCATGGCGCTATGGCTAAATATAGGTCCCTGCTGAACATTTATCTGCTGTTGCATCTCAAGTTGACGTACATAAGCCAGCCAGTCACGGCGAGAAGAATCGTGCAATAATGTATGGCGCGCTAAATCTGCTGGTGTTTTCAGAGGATTCTCCCCAGTTAGTAGCGTAGGAGAACAAACAGGGAGCAAATATTCTGCATAAAGACGATCTGTTCGCAACCCCGGCCAGTTTCCACGGCCATAAAATATAGCAACATCAACATCATCAGCGAGCTTATCTTCTTCTCTGTCTACCGCCTGTATCCTGACATCAATTCCCGGGTAAGCTAAATTAAAGCCAGACAACCTTGGAACCAACCACTGAATAGCAAAGCTGGGTGAAAGACTGACAGTCAAAGCCCCTTTCGCACTTCGAGCTTGAAGTTTACGCGTTGCTTCATTTATAGACGTGAAAATTTCTTTAATATCCAAATAATAACTTTGTCCCTCTTCAGTCAACAATAGTGATCGGTTGCGACGACGAAACAGCTTAAGCCCCAGAAAGTCCTCCAAACTTTTCATCTGGTGGCTAACTGCGGCCTGCGTCACAAATAACTCTTCAGCTGCCTTAGTAAAACTCAAATGGCGCGCCGCAGCATCAAAAACCCGCAACGCATTAAGTGGTGGTAAACGTTTGGACATGTGAGCCCTTATTCAATATTAGTGATACCGGTAACTCTTTATATTTATTTATTAGTTTTTGTAATCCGAACCATTATAAATTGTCCATTGAGGATACTCCAGTAAATCCCTATAGTGGCGCCACTTCCCAAGCCGGAACGAAAAGTGAATTAGCAGTAACGCTATGGAACTTTTGGCTTTGTGGTTGTGATGTTGTGTTTGCAAGTTGTCTGGAAAACCAGACTGTGTAGCTTAAGCTACTGTTTTTTCACTTCCTGTACATTTACCCTGTCTGTCCATAGTGATTTTTTAATGCACCGCGGTTGCGGTGCTTTTTTTTGGCATAATTACTGGAACATGGCACTATTATTCGATGTATACCAATAGATTTCAATTTGCAGCGCGGCGGCAAGAGAACGCATCCCCGGGAGCATAGATAACGATGTGACTGGAGTAAGTGAACGTAGCCAACAAAGCAGCAACTTGAAGGATGAAGGGTATAATGACTATCACCGACAGAATAGCCTGATAAACAACAACGAAATCAACTCAAAACAACTATGAAAAAGTTCGAACCAGAACAATTCCGTCGGCAATTTCCTGCCCTACAACAACAGACTGTATTTTTAGACAGTGCGGCAACTGCACTCAAACCACAAGCCATGATAAAAGTAACTCAGGATTATTATCAGTGCAGTAGTGCTACAGTACATCGCAGCCAACATCACGCAGCACAGGAAGCGACATCCCGCTATGAAAATGCCCGCCAACTGGTTGCTGAACTCATCAACACCCCAACACCTGAGAATATTATCTGGACAAAAGGAACTACAGAATCCCTCAATCTGGTTGTTCAGAATTATTTCCGTCCTCGTCTCCAACCCGGAGATGAAATTATAGTTAGTGAACAGGAACACCATTCTAATTTGATCCCTTGGTTAATGCTGGCAGAGCAAATAGGCGCCAAGGTTATTAAATGGCCTTTAGGCAACGGCAAATTACCAGATATAAATACCTTACCTAAACTTCTGAACCAACACAGTCGATTGATAGCCATTAGCCAAATGTCCAACGTGACTGGCGGAGCCGTTGATTTAACTGCAATAACCAAAATAGCGCACCAACACGGTTGCCGGATCGTGGTTGATGGCGCACAAGGCGTTGTTCACAATCCTGTTGACGTTCAGCAAACAGATATCGATTTCTACGCATTTTCAGCTCATAAGCTCTATGGTCCAAATGGCGTTGGCGTACTTTATGGTAAAAGTGAGCTACTTGAAGCCATGTCTCCCTGGCAAGGCGGCGGTAAAATGCTTACTCAGGCATCATTCAGTGGTTTTACACCGGAAGCTGTACCATTCAGATTTGAGGCGGGTACACCAAATGTTGCAGGTGTTATTGGCTTTTCAGCCACACTAGAATGGCTGAAAGATCTTGATATGACCAAAGCTGAAACCCATGCTGTCACTCTCGCTGACTACACCGAAGAACAACTTTCCGCTTTACCCGGGTTTATCAGCTATCGTATTGCTGGTTCCAGCTTGCTGGCTTTTAATTTTGCTGGCATTCATCACGGTGATTTGGCGACTATTTTGGCAGAACAAAATATTGCCTTACGCTCTGGTCAGCACTGCGCTCAACCATTGATCGAGGCTTTAAATATCAGTGGCTGTTTACGGGCATCTTTTATGCCTTACAACAATCAGCAGGATGCCGATTCTTTAGTTCAGGCGGTAAAATTCGGCCTTTCTCTACTACAAGATGAATAATATATGACACAACCCACTAAAGGATTGACCGCACCACACCCATTCGGTCAAAAAATTAACCAGCAACAGCTAACCGAAACCTTTAACCAATGCCGCCAATGGGAAGATCGCTATCGCCAGTTAATCTTACTGGCGAAGAAACTACCAGCACTGTCTGACAACTTGAAACAACAGGACATCGAAATATCAGGCTGTGAAAACCGAGTTTGGTTAGGATATCAATTAATGCCAAATGGCTATTTGCACTTTTATGGTGACAGCGAGGGCCGCATTGTAAAAGGTCTGCTAGCCGTAATCCTAACCGCCGTAGAAGGAAAAACACCGAAACAAGTTTCGGAAACTAACTTGCTGGCGTTGTTCCACCAGCTTGGACTAGAACAACAGTTAAGTGGTTCACGGTTGAACGGCGTAAAATCGCTGATTCATACCGTGCAAAACGCCGCAAAACATTACACCAAAGATTAAAGTTCACCCCGGCGTTGAGCTTTAGCCACCATCTTTTTCAATGCATGGGAAACCGCAACAAACCCGAACGTCGCCGTGACCATCGTCGCGGCACCAAAACCGGAAGCACAATCCATGCGTTTAGTCCCTTCCGCCGTACTTTTCGCGGCACAAACAGAACCATCACCTTGCGGATAAACCAATTGCTCAGTTGAAAACACACAATCAATTCCCAACTTGCCTTTACCATTCTTCACAATGTGATAATCAGATTTCAGCCGTTCCCGCAACTTAGCTGCCAACGGGTCCTGAATAGTTTTCGCTAAATCAACAACCTGAATTTGTGTAGGATCAAGTTGCCCACCTGCACCACCTGTTGTTACCAACGGAATTTTATGGCGACGACAATAAGCCAACAAAGCTGCTTTCGGCCTGACACTATCAATAGCATCAACCACATAACTGAACCCGGCAGACATGATTTCCTCAACGTTATCCGGTGAGAGAAAATCATCAATACAAGTCACTTTACACTCAGGGTTAATTGCCAGAATACGTTCTGCAATCACTTCCGTTTTTGGTTGCCCAATATGCTGCTTTAAAGCGTGTAATTGGCGGTTGGTATTCGTAATGCATACATCATCCATATCAATCAAGGTAATCGCGCCTATTCCGGTACGAGCCAAAGCCTCAGCAGCCCAGGAACCCACACCACCGATACCCACCACACAAATATGGGAATGAAAAAATAAAGAGAGCGCTTTTTGACCATATAAACGGGCAGTCCCCGCAAAACGCTGCATATATGCATCAGAAAGAGAAGTTTGCATCACTGAATATCAATCCTGAAAACCTGTTATAAAATCCATGGAGAGGCATTACTGATTGACCATCAGCATAGCCGGTTGCTCTTTTTTCAGCACCCAAACTCGACCATAGTGGTTATAAAACCCGGCCATCATACCAGCCTCACGACCAATACCATGATAAATATCGAAGTGATGACCTTTTATTGCACCGCCGATATCCAATGCAATCATCAGACGCATCTGGTACTGACCGGTAAATTTACCTTGTTCATCTAACAAAGGTACCTCTGCCAACAATGTTGTTCCTGGTGGAATAAGTGTTTTGTCTGAAGCCACAGAGGCTTTTGCAATCAGAGGAACAGCACTCGCTCCCCGCACCGAGGCATAAACTTCAGGTTTAAAAAAGACAAACGAAGGATTTTGCTCTAGCAGCTCACGAACTTCTGCCTCGCTATGAGATTCAATCCATCTACGAATCGACAGTATAGATATATCTTCCTGCGCAATTTCTCCGCGCTCAATCAGCAGTTTGCCAATACTGCGGTAAACCTGCCCATTCTTACCTGCATACCCCAAAAAGGTCAGCGGCCCACCATCACCAAAATCAACATAACCACTGCCCTGTACTTCCATAAGATAATTATCAATCAGCGAACGACTGTAACCAATAATCAAATTAGGGCTGAGGGCACCATTATATATCTCAGCTCGACTTGGTAAATGGTATCTGCCTTTAGGCGGCATACGGTACAGAGGATATTTAAATTCACCTTGTTTAACACGGCGAGCTTGTAATATCGGCGTATAGTAACCCGTGAACTGGACATTACCGTAATTATCCACACCTTCCATCTGATAAGCATGTAGATTAAACAGATTCAATTTACTGGTTTCACCACCTGCTAACATCCAGTTCTGGACCGCATCAAAAGTTGAGCTATTATTCTTATACAGACGAGGTGCAGACTGATTAATAAGCGCAACCTGCTCTGAAAAGTCTTTAGCATTAACCGGCCTCCCCTGAGCATTAGGTTGATTCACGAGCCGTAAATCCTCAGTAATATGACCATCTTTATATTGTTGGCCCAGATCTGTTGGATGAGAATGACATCCAACCAGCAGTGAAATCATGACCCCACCCAGAAGATGCTTACTCCAAAGTCTCATTATTGCTCTCTCTTACCAACATTGCTCAGCGGCAAACAATATCAAACCAACAAAAATAATGAAACTTACCATAAAAAAATAACGTCACGGGACAATGATACAAACGAACAAAAATACGCCAATATGTGGGGTAACTAATCAAAAACGTAACGAAACAAACAATAATTAATAAAAAAACTTGCAACGGATCTCATCCTGAGTATAGTGCCCGCATCGGACGCGGGGTGGAGCAGCTTGGTAGCTCGTCGGGCTCATAACCCGAAGGTCGTCGGTTCAAATCCGGCCCCCGCAACCAATACAATGAAATAGTTCGATATAACAGTTCGATATTTGTGAATAAGAACCTATTCCAGCAAGCATTATCGATGCAGGAAAATACCAGAAAGGTTCTAACGGACGCGGGATGGAGCAGCTTGGTAGCTCGTCGGGCTCATAACCCGAAGGTCGTCGGTTCAAATCCGGCTCCCGCAACCAATTTTTCGCAACTAAAAATACTCAAACGGACGCGGGGTGGAGCAGCTTGGTAGCTCGTCGGGCTCATAACCCGAAGGTCGTCGGTTCAAATCCGGCCCCCGCAACCAATTCTTTGTGCGTTTCAGCATATACATTCCAAAAACAATTCATCTATGCTTTTATCCCCATCATATCCGCACTCAGTTTAAATGGCGGATATTTCACCGCCGAACCAAATCACCGCCATTCTTGAAATAAGCTTTGATACCCGCAAAAATTGACTCTGCTACCTGTTGCTGGAAACGCGCAGTTTTCAGTTTTCGTTCCTCTTCCAGGTTACTAATAAACGCAGTCTCCACCAGAATGGATGGGATATCCGGGGCTTTAAGTACCGCGAATCCTGCCTGATCTACCCGGTTTTTATGCAATTTATTCACGTTGCCCATGCGCCTGAGCACTTCACTGCCAAATTTAAGGCTGTCGTTGATTGTCGCGGTCTGTAGCAAATCAAACATGGTATGATCCAGATACTTATCGCCGCTTTTACTTACCCCACCAATCTGGTCAGCCTCGTTTTGAGTCTGGGCTAAAAAACGTGCAGTATTACTGGTCGCACCTTTAGTAGAAAGTGCAAAAACCGAAGAGCCGCGTGCCGCCCGGTTAGTAAAGGCATCAGCGTGAATAGAAACGAACAAATCAGCCCTCATCTTACGTGCCTTTGCCACCCGAACTTTTAGCGGAATAAACACATCTTCATTACGGGTCATATAAACTTTCATATTCGGCTCACGCTGAATAATACTTTTCAATCGACGGGCAATTTGTAGAACAACGTCTTTTTCTCGGGTTTTATATTTACCAATAGCACCGGGATCTTCCCCTCCATGCCCGGGATCAAGCATAATAACAATCGGCCTGTCCTTACCTGCTTTGCCGGATTTTGGTATTTTCGCCGGTAAATCCTCAGCCAAATTACCTCTATTGTACTCCTCAAGCAGAGCAAGTAGTGGATCATCATCGGTATTCGCTCCCGTTGCCGGATAAATATCCAATACCAGACGATGTTTAAATTCCGCCACTGGTTTCAACGTAAACATATGCGGGCTGACCAGTTGTTTAACCTCAAACACCAAACGAACAGTTTTAGGATCAAATTGCCCTGCCCTAACCAATTTAAGATAAGGATCACGGGACTGAATCTGTTCTCCCATCCCTTTTAAGGCGTGATTCAACTGCACACCTTCAAGATCAACAACAATTCTGTTTGGATTTTTCAGCATAAACTGGCGATATTTGAGTGAAATATTAGACTCAAGCGTTACACGGGTATAACTGGATGCAGGCCAAATACGTACAGCAATAATTTTTGATGACGCGGCGTAACCTACTTGGCTGACACTAAGCAACCACATTGCTGCGGCTCCCTGCAACAAGCGACGTCGTGACAGATTATGATCTGAATGACTCATCTACTATTTTATTCCATTCATAAAATACAAATATTCAGGGTAATATTCACCAAGAGAAACAGCCAAGTGAAAAACTCTAACCAATCAACATTATGCTGTCATCAACAAAAAGCATTTTATATGCTGCAAATTATTAACGTCCACATCTATATCACAATGCTTTTATCTTAATTGCCTCTTGCCATTCCTCTTCAAAAAGAATAAAAATACATAAATTTCGAATAAAAATTCAATCGAGAGCCTGTTATGAAAGAACGAAGCACCGAATTAGTTGAGGGATTTCGCCACTCGGTTCCGTACATCAATGCACACCGTGGCAAAACTTTTATTATCATGCTTAGCGGAGAAGCGATTGCTCATGAAAACTTCCCGAATATCATCAACGATATCGGATTACTGCATAGTTTAGGTATCCGTCTGATTGTTGTTTATGGCGCCAGACCGCAAATTGAACAAAATATTGCAGACCACCATTACGAACCGGCTTATCACAAACACACCCGTGTTACTGATAATAAAACATTAGAATTCGTCAAACAGTCTGCTGGTTTAGTGCAACTGGATATCACCGCACGTCTTTCCATGAGCCTGAATAATACCCCATTACAAGGAGCAAATATTAATGTTGTGAGCGGTAACTTTATTATAGCTCAACCTCTAGGCGTTGATGATGGTATCGATTATTGCCACAGCGGCAGAATTCGTCGCATTGATGAAAACGCAATCAACCTTCAGTTAGACCATGGCGTAATAGTGCTGATTGGCCCTGTTGCGGTTTCTGTCACTGGAGAGAGTTTTAATCTGCCATCAGAAGAAATTGCTACTCAGTTAGCTATCAAGCTACGGGCTGAAAAACTGATTGGCTTCTGTTCTTCTCAAGGTGTGCAGGACAAAGATGGACAAATTCTATCTGAAATTTTTCTTAATCAAGCACAAGAATACATTGAAGAATTGACACTCCAGGGGGACTACTATTCAAGTACAACCCGTTTTTTACGAAGTGCAGTGAAAGCTTGCCGTGGTGGTGTTCGCCGCAGCCACTTATTAAGCTATCAGGCAGATGGTGCTCTGGTTCAGGAATTATTCTCCCGTGATGGTATTGGCACCCAAATAGTCATGGAGAGTGCGGAACAAATACGCAGGGCTAATATTAATGATATTGGTGGCATTTTCGAACTTATCCGCCCACTGGAACAACAAGGGATTTTGGTTCGCCGTTCAAGAGAACAACTTGAGAGAGAAATTGATAAATTCACCATTATCGAACGCGACAACCTGACTATCGCCTGTGCTGCACTTTACCCCTATCCTGATGAAAAAATCGGGGAAATGGCTTGCTTAGCCGTTCATCCCAAATATCGAAGTTCTTTAAGAGGTGAAGCTCTATTAAATCGCATCTCAGAGCATGCCCAGCAATTTGGACTAGAAAAACTTTTCGTCCTGACTACCCGCAGTATCCATTGGTTTCAGGAACGGGGTTTTGAGCCGGCAGAAATCTCAATGCTACCGATTGAGAAGCAAGCACTATACAACTACCAGCGCCGTTCAAAAATCCTTATGTTAAGTTTGGAACCACAGCAATAAACGTATTTATGCCGCAAGGTTTACATTGCCCTTAATTCAGCGGTAATGATATTAAACCTACGGCATCCTACCGCTGACTTAGTCTGTTAATTCAGTGAATAATCGAAGAAATAAATAGTGTCCACTTAAATTATAAAGTGCACCCCAAAAGTTAGACATTTTTCCTATCGAAAGACAGAAGTCCTCATATAGGGCGCTTACATTTAAACGGCGCTATTCACCTAGTTATGAGACCCGCGATAACCATCACGGGCCTTGTTACCGATCAGTGCCAGTTGGCTGCCAGTACAGGTTGCAGCCGCTGTTGCTCGACATCACCGAGCATGGCCGTCGCCGGTGCTGGGGGCGCGAAGGCAGCCA
>NZ_RCWA01000029.1 GCF_018448905.1 Photorhabdus heterorhabditis
CATTGAGGGCACTCCACCAAATCACCTTTACCCGCGATAGGAATACCCTTGTGAGTATAGTCATCAATAGCGGTAATCACCTTACCGCCATGATCTGTCGTATCACCCAGCAGAATAACTGCTTTTGCCATTAACGTTCTCCTCCGTTTTTCGATTGGTAAATAACATCATCCCTATCACACTTCAGTAATTAATGGTAATAATCCTAAGTTCACCAACTGAATTTCAACATCATTGGATTTATCAATATCGTCCTGATTTCTTCCATCAAAAATGCCTTTTTTGGTGACAATCAGAGTACCTACCTGTTCATTATTCTGCTGCACGGGAAGCACATCTTCCGCCATAGGCAGATCGGATTTATCAATAATGCTGGGCTGGTAAAGCATCCAGCCAACACTGAGACGGTCTGGGAAAACCTGTTTGCCTTTTACGGTATAACCATTATTTTCGACTTGAATATAAGGAAGGTCACGGCTGGTCGCTAAATATTTGACAAAGTCAATTAACCGAGAGACTTCAAGCTGATGACTATCAATCCTTAAATTCATTTCCAACCAAACCCAATTAGGGCGATCAGTTAACATTTTGCTATAACTAATGCCACTAGATAACTCATCCTTTTCACCATCCCATATACCGTTAATAAGAGCAGGAAAATTTCTCTTATAATCTTTTTCAAAACTTTTTATGGATACCTCAGTTGGTCCCTGCTCATCAAACACAATATGTTTTAGGGCTTCCTTTCGGGAATAGCCAGTTAAGTACCACACTTTTTCCTGGTTAAAAAATACATCTATTTGCCGTGTGATATAAAACAAGTCCATCAAAGCTGTATAGGCAGTAATAGTTTCTCTCTGCTCATAATATACATTAATTTTTATACGAACTATCGCCATGTTTACCTCGAATTAAACTAAACTGCTGCAAGGGGTATAGTGAACACTGATATTTTTGTATTTACTAAACAGTACCTTAAAATACCCACAACTGATAGGTTGCAAAAAGTGCCATTCCACATGGGGAGTACTATCTAGTACATCACAAACCTTCTGGTGCCTGATAGCCTGATAGCCTGATAGCCTGATAGCCTGATAGCCTGATAGCCTGATAGCCTGATAGCCTGATAGCCTGATAGCCTGATAGCCTGATTTTGGGCCGATTTAACACCTTTCCACCAACTTTTTGGTTCATCTTCACTCCTAAAAAACTGGTCATACCGCGCCTTAGCTTCCAGAAATAAGCAATACGCGGGTCGCCAGCCATCAAAGGTCACTTTCAGGCACTGAAATTCCTGGATCATCTGTATGCTAGGATCATATTTCGTTTGAGCAATAAATCGCTGATAGTTAATCGTGATGGCACTCCAGCGGCTCACCTTGCGATATTTTTCACTCGTCACAGGAATAGCCAGGCAAGCCTTGCACTCTTTTGTACTCTCCGTTTTTTCACACTCTTCCGCCTTAGACTGGGCCTTCGCCTGAACCGCACTGGTATCAACGGATTCTTCTCCTAAATCATCATCCTCCCAAAAATCCGCATGCGCTTCGGCACTCCAGACAATATTTCTGTCTTCATCCGTGATTTCAGGACTTATCACAAAATCCATTTTCTTTCGGTGAATATGTTCATCGTCTTCGAACGGTTTTTCTTTACTTGCTTCCATGATGCCGACAGCAATTAGTACCCCGGCACAAGCACTAGCGACATATACCCTTCATCTTTCAAATTGCTGCTTTGTTGGCTGCGGTCACTTACCCCAGTCACAGAGTTATCTATGCTCCTGGGGATGCGTTCACTTGCCGCCTCGCTGCAAATTGAAATCTATTGGGTATGTTCAGCCGCACCTACTGCGACAGGGGCCAGTAACGGTATTGGCATATTAACGTCTCCTATTTATCTTATTTTTTGCAATACAAAGAATATCTTTAAACTGCTATTTCAGCTCCTGACCGGGAATTCAAATGCTCCGAATTAAATTCACATTAACTGGCAAGAGTGAACTTATGCTGACTGGCAATTAATTTTGCCCCACAGGCTGTTTGCATTCCTTCAAGAGTAATCGATTTTCCTTTATATTTTAAAGAGTCAGCCCCCTGAATAATAGGAAAAACCCCTTTGCATTGAGGGCACTCCACCAAATCACCTTTACCCGCGATAGGAATACCCTTGTGAGTATAGTCATCAATAGCGGTAATCACCTTACCGCCATGATCTGTCATATCTCCTAATAGAATAACTGCTTTTGACATTAACGTTCTCCACCGTTTTTCAATTGGTAAATAACATCACCTCCATCACACTTCGGTAATTAATGGTAATAATCCCAGGTTCACTAACTGAATTTCAACATCATTGGATTTATCAATATCATCCTGACTTTCACCGTCAAAAATGCCTTTCTTGGTGATAATCAGAGTACCTACCTGTTCATTATTTTGATGGACGGGAAGTACCTCCTCCGCCATAGGCAGATAAGATTTATCAATAATACGGGGCTGGTAAAGCATCCAGCCAACACTGAGACGGTCAGGGAAAACATTATGTTGAGATAAAGTATAGCCGTTAGTTTCCACTTGAATATAAGGACAATCACAACTGATAGATAAATATTTAATTAAATCAATCAACTTAGATATATTCAACTGGCTAGAGTCAATGCTTAGATCGAGTGTCAACCAAATCCAATTGGGACGTACACTTGACATTCTTTTATAACTAATACCACAGGATAATTCATCCTTCTCCCCATCCCATATGCCAGTAATAAGTGACGGAAAATTTTTCCTATAAATTTTTTCAAAATCTTTGATAGCAACTTCAGTTGGCCCCTGCTCATCAAAAACAACATTCTTAAGTGCCTGTTTTCTGGAGTAACCGGTTAAGTACCAGATTTTTTTCTGCCCAAAAAAGATATCAATTTGCCGTGTGATATGAAACAAGTCCATCAACGCAGTGTTGACGACAGCGGTTTCCTGTTGCTCATAATACGCATTGATTTTTAGACAAATTATTGCCATGTTGACCTCGGATTAAACTAAACTATTGCACGGAGTATAGTGAACGCTGATATTTTTATGTTTACTAAACATAATCTTAAAGTATGCACAACTTATGGGTTGTAAAAAGTGCCATTCAACATAGGGAGTACATTCCAGTGCATCACAAACTTTTTGATGCCTTTCTGCTTGTTCTTGGGCTGAGAAAACGCCTCTCCACCATTTTTTAGGCTCTTTACCCTTAAAAAACTGGTCATACCGCGCTTTGGCCTCCAGAAATAAGCAATACGCGGGCCGCCAGCCATCAAAGGTCACTTTCAGGCACTGAAATTCCTGGATCATCTGTATAGTCGGATCATATTTCGTTTGGGCAATAAATCGCTGATAGTTAATCGTGATGGCGCTCCAGCGGCTCACCTTGCGATATTTTTCACTCGTCACCGGAATAGCCAGGCAAGCCTTGCACTCTTTTGTACTCTCCGTTTTTTCACACTCTTCCGCCTTAGACTGGGCCTTCGCCTGAACCGCACTGGTATCAACGGATTCATCCCCTAAATCATCATCCTCCCAAAAATCCGCATGCGCTTCGGCACTCCAGACAATATTTCTGTCTTCATCCGTGATTTCAGGACTTATCACAAAATCCATTTTCTTTCGGTGAATATGTTCATCGTCTTCGACCGGTTTTTCCTTACTTGCTTCCACTATACCGACAGCAATTAATACCCCGGCACAAGCGCTGGCAACATATTCAGCCGCACCTACTGCGACAGGGGCCAGTAATGGTATTGGCATATTAACGTCTCCTGTTTATCTTATTTTTTGCAATACAAAGAATATCTTTAAACTGCTATTTCAGCTCCTGACCGGGAATTCAAATGCTCCGAATTAAATTCACATTAACTGGCAAGAGTGAACTTATGCTGACTGGCAATTAATTTTGCCCCACAGGCTGTTTGCATTCCTTCAAGCGCAATCGATTTTCCTTTATATTTTAAAGAGTCAGCCCCCTGAATAATAGGAAATACACCTTTGCATTGAGGGCACTCCACCAAATCACCTTTACCCGCGATAGGAATACCCTTGTGAGTATAGTCATCAATAGCGGTAATCACCTTACCGCCATGATCTGTCATATCTTCTAATAGAATAACCGCTTTTGCCATTAACGTTCTCCACCGTTTTTCAATTGGTAAATAACATCACCTCCATCACACTTCGGTAATTAATGGTAATAATCCCAGGTTCACTAACTGAATTTCAACATCATTGGATTTATCAATATCGTCCTGATTTCTTCCATCAAAAATGCCTTTTTTGGTGACAATCAGAGTGCCTATTTGTTGATCATGTTGATAAACGTGAAGTACCTCCTCCGCCATAGGCAAATAAGATTTATCAATAATGCGCGGCTGGTAAAGCATCCAGCCGATACTGAGGCGGTCAGGGAAAACCTGTCTACCTTTTAAGGTATAGCCGTTGGTTTCCACTTGAATATAAGGAAAGTCACGGCTAGTCGCTAAATATTTAACTAAGTCAATTAACCTGATGACATCAAGTTGATAGCTGTCAACACTTAGGTTTATTTCCAGCCAAACCCAGTTAGGGGTAGCAGTTCGCATTTTTTTATACATAATACCATTATCTAATCCATCTTTTTCACCATCCCATATCCCAGTAATAAGCGCCGGAAAATCTTTTTTATAATCTTTTTCAAAGTCCTTGATAGCAACCGCAGTTGGCCCCTGTTCATCGAATACAATATGTTTTAAAGCCTCCTTTCGGGAGTAACCAGTTAAGTACCAAGTTTTTTTCAGGTTAAAAAAGACATCAATTTGACGTGTAATATGAAACAAATCCATTAACGCAGTATTGGCAGTAATAGTTTCCTGCTGTTCATAACGTACATTGATTTTTAAATGAATTATTGTCATGTTGACCTCAAATTAAAATAAACTATCGCAGGGGGTATAGTGAACACTGATATTTTTATGATCACTAAATTGCACTTTAAAATATTCATAACTGATCGGCTGTAAAAAGTGCCATTCCACATGAGGGGTACCATCCAGAACATTACAGACTGTTTGATGCCTTTGGGCTTGCCTTATAGCTGAAAAAACACCTTTCCACCATTTCTTAGGTTCCTCATTACTCCTAAAAAACTGGTCATACCGCGCCTTAGCTTCCAGAAATAAGCAATACGCGGGTCGCCAGCCATCAAAGGTTACTTTCAGGCACTGAAATTCCTGGATCATCTGTATAGTCGGATCATATTTCGTTTGGGCAATAAATCGCTGATAGTTAATTGTGATGGCGCTCCAGCGGCTCACCTTGCGATATTTTTCACTCGTCACCGGAATAGCCAGGCAAGCCTTGCACTCCTTTTTATTCTCCGTTTTTTCACACTCTTCCGCCTTAGACTGGGCCTTCGCCTGAACCGCACTGGTATCAACGGACTCATCCCCTAAATCATCATCCTCCCAAAAATCCGCATGCGCTTCGGCACTCCAGACAATATTTCTGTCTTCATCCGTGATTTCAGGACTTATCACAAAATCCATTTTCTTTCGGTGAATATGTTCATCGTCTTCAACCGGTTTTTCTTTACTTGCTTCCATGATGCCGACAGCAATTAGTACTCCAGCACAGGCGCTGGCAACATATTCAGCCGCACCTACTGCGACAGGGGCCAGTAACGGTATTGGCATATTAACGTCTCCTGTTTATCTTATTTTTTGCAATACAAAGAATATCTTTAAACTGTTGCTCAGATTTCTGATCAGGGGATTCCAGAGCAGATTTGATTGGCGAGGCATACTGAAAATCAGGATTAAACGCGACCAGAGATAAATAGGATTGAATCAAGTATTTATCCTGAAAGTTTAATGTCAGTAAATAGTCATAAGCAGCCATTAGCCGTTTGTTCAGCGAAGACGGAGAAGGTATTAATTCAGCGTGTTTAGCTAGAAGTTCGGCCTGTATACGATCAATAACGGTCTGCTTTTCCAGTTTGGTAATGATATCAAGTTGTGTTTGGGTCAATTCAATCATAATGGATCTCCTGACACCGAATAATAAGTAGAATTGTGTTGATAAACCCATGCGTTAATACCCTGCATAAATGCAGACAGTTGCTCATGGCTAAAAATGTCACGAATGAGATGCAAAATACGAGGATCATAAAAACGTAGCAGTGCCGTCTGTTTTGCCGACAGCTGAATATTTAAATATGGCACAAGATGGCGGGTCAATTTATCCAATGACAGAGAAGTTAACAGCCATGATACTGCCGGAGACGTTTCTTCAAGTGTTGATAATTTATCTTGCCACTGATGAGCGTATTCCATATCAAACAGCCACGGGCCTGCAAACGCAATTTTTGAATCTGGATAGTGCCGGAACAGTGGGTTGTTGATACCCGCGATATAGTTAATTTCCTCACCAAAACAGCGCTCATATTGCAAACCATTCACCAGCGCATAAAGCCGAACGCCGGGATGTTCTTTCTGATAATTAGCCAGTTTTTCGCTTAATTTAGGTGTCATGACTGCCCCCTGATAATGGTTATTGCTTCTTCACGTTCTGCTTTCATCAGACAACTGAGACAAATTTCTTTGAGTGGTTCTTTAACAACGGCAGTTGGCATTTCAGCACTGACCTGTTTCAGTCTATCCAGCATATCCGGCAGTTTCCCTCCCCAACCCGAACCTGTACCCGGTGTTCCACTGGCAAAACTAATCCCGGCACTACTGCTGATACCACTGGCATCAATTTTAATAAAATGCCCTGCTGCCTGTAAGGTAAGCTCACTTCCGACATCAATGACTATCTTTGCCCCAGAACTGAGATGAATTTCATTTCCACTCTGTACCAACAACGCATCGTCAGCTTTGATATGGAGTTTTTGCCCGGTTGAAATGGAAATATCCTGTTTCGCCAGAACACGATATTCATTATCAACACGTAAGTGGGCGTCGTGTTTAACATGATGAGTCCGGTTATGTTCAATATTGACCACTTCATCGTTTAAAATCTCAGTTTTCATGTCCTTCTGAGCATGAATATAGATTTCCTCACCGCCTTTATCATCGTCAAAACGCAGTTCATTAAATCCTTCCCCTTTATGGGTTTTTGATCGGATTGACATCTGCGTTTTTGCCATCGGTAAACGGTTCGGTGGGATATTACAAGCATGGTAGGTTCGTCCAGTAATAATCGGCTGGTCAGGATCGCCATGTAGAAAATCGACCAGTACTTCCTGACCAACACGCGGGATGGTAATCATTCCCCAACCATGTCCAGCCCAAGCCTGACTAACTCTTATCCAGCAAGAACTTTGATCATTAAGCTTGCCATACCGATCCCAGGCAAATTGCACCCTCACCCGCCCATATTCATCACAAAATATCTCTTCTCCCTCTGGACCAACCACCGTGGCAATTTGCAGGCCATCAATACGTGGCTTGGGGTAAGGTAAGGGACGCCATACCCGGTTAGAGCTACCAAAGGTAAAATTATTCGTCAAAATCGTCCCTTTGCTACCAAAACGTGATTCATCCGCTTGAGGCTGCTGGCCATAGTGAGTAATTTGGATTATTTGCCACGAGGCATTAAATTTTTCTTTCGGATGATCGGTAAGCGTAAACCACATGCCCGGTAAAAGAGCAAAACTGTCACTTTGTCCACTACCGAGCAAAGCATCATTACGCAACGCCTCCAACCGATACTGGCTTATCCGCTGCCCATTTTCATCTTTATAACGTCCGGGAAAGTCATAGTGATAGTAACTACGTAAATCCGAACGTTGATTACTGATGTACCTTTGGGTTTCATGGAATTGAAAATCAGCAGGCCATCGGGGATTTTTAAATGTGTAGTCTTTCAACGAAACTTCAGCAATACCTACCTTTTCTCCCCAACGAAATTGGCTGATACAACACTGACTGCCTGTGGCATCGAATTCAGGGTTGTAGGGCAGTGAAAGAATGCCATTCTGGGTATAAGAGTCGACAAAAATAACTGTCGGCTCGTCCTTACTTTGATCAAAGTAATAGTAATAAAAGATCCCTTCATCAGCTGACAGACGCTGTAAAAAAGCCAAATCACTCTCATCGTATTGAACGCAGAACTCCCGTTCTGGATGCTCATAACGCAGTAGACAAGAGAAATGGCGAACGCCATTTTCTTTCAACAGTCTTTCAATAATATCAGTGACCGATTGATTCTGAAAAATACGGGAATTAACTCGTAATCCGGCACGCCACAAGGAAGGATGAAGTGTCAAACAGTAGCGGCTACGATAACGGCCAGTGGTTTCCTGCACAAAATGCGTCACAATCCCAGTGATATAACGCTCAGGCTGCCCATTGCGATAAACGGTCAATGTGGCGTATTTATCCAGAACATCCGCAAAATCAATGTCTGGATTGGCACAGGTGAGTGTGGCTTGCAAACTGAATAATGTTGACAGCGCTTCATTCAGTGTAAATTCGACCACAGCAAAAGTTTTCACAGGGAGATTACCGACCGCGAGAGTAAAAACCAATCCGGTTCGTTCCACATCAAAATCATTAGCCATAAGCAATTGTTACCTATAATTAAGTTATCAACTCGCAATACACCCCAGACGAAATGATTACAAAAAAAGCAATCATACTGTTTTTTAATCAATCAAACAATTTAATCATAAGAAAATATGATGAGATGCAACATGGGCACCAAAGTGGAATTTTGCAACTTTCAGACGGGCTTTGCTTTTAGCTATGTAATAGTTGACCATCACCGTACTTAAAAACATGTTCAGCAAGGTGTTAATTATCAACATAAAGGTTTTATGGATCTGGCAGTTCTGAATGAGACACTCAAAACCAAAGGAATGCATTTTTATTTCTGTGGCCCAGTTCCCTTTATGCAATATGTGGCGAAACAGTTATTGGATATAGGAGTTGATAAACAATTTATTCACTATGAATGCTTTGGTCCGCATAAAGTGATTTAAATTTTCAGTTTCATCACTGAAAGAACAAAACACCCGCGCCATTCATGGCGCGGTTTGAGTTAGGTGTATATACCCGTTATCTTTCAAGTTGCCTCTTTGTTGGCTGCACTCACTCACCCCGGTCACATAGTTCTTTATAACATAGTTATCTATGCTCCCGGGGATTCGCTCCCTTGCCGTCGCGATCCATCTTGAAATCCATTGGGTATATTATATTCAGATTCAAAAAATCAATTTAGTCATTGATCTGTAATATGCATTTATGTCGTTTATTTCCTTTTATCGTTCGAAGTAAACCAATTTTTCTGAATGTGAATCCCTCGACTATGCATCAAAAACTCTGACAAATATCCATCATGAGGTACAAGTGGCGCCATCCAAGTGGTTGGGATATTTCCTACATAGATATTACTGATGGTTGTATCACTGAGAATAGGGTCCAGAATTTCGCTTTTTTTCGAAAATACAGTAACGACTAACGAATCTGATAGCATTTGTAAACTATCTGGATTCTTATAAGGCGCAACAGTTACACATGGAAACGGAAATTCGCGTTGAATTAAAGGATCTCTTGGATTATCGACAACGGTAACATGAGGTTTAAGAACATATCCCGATGATGTTTGATCACCAAACAGCCGAAGATCTTCACCATCTATCTTTTCTGGATAAAGCGACTTCTGTAATAAAGCCGTGGTATTAGATGATCCTAACGGAAATACCTCTTCGGCATTCATCTGATTAAAAGCTTCGGATAAACGTTTACCAAAATCAGTAGGCTCCCCTTCTATTAATACCGCGCTAGCAGAAACACATGCGGCACCACCAAGAGAAGTGACCGATTGTGCCACAAGTGAAACTGCTTCATCCATATTCACATCTGAACCCACTACAATTTTCGAACGCCCAGGTCCTTGTATTAAGACTCTAGGATTCAAGTGATATTTATTAACGACATCTTGTCCGCCATAAATAATAGACAGATCTGCCGCAGCAACAATTTCGTCAGCACCTTTATGATCTGTCGGTATGAGCGCAACATAGTTTCCAAGCCCAGCCTGTTCCAATGAGGCAACTAATCGCTGAGCGGTGAATGGCTCACGAACAGAAGGCTTAATTAAGACTCTATACCCAAAAGCGAGAGCTTGTGGCCATAAAGCATGTGCTCCCGGTCCATTGCCACCAGTCAGAACCGCCAACACATCTGCTCGCCGGCTGAATAAGGCACATCCTTCTATTACTCTTTCATCATCCACATCC
The DNA here is from genome assembly GCF_018448905.1 of Photorhabdus heterorhabditis. Lineage (GTDB taxonomy): Bacteria > Pseudomonadota > Gammaproteobacteria > Enterobacterales > Enterobacteriaceae > Photorhabdus > Photorhabdus heterorhabditis. Next base: position 10,261 of record NZ_RCWA01000029.1, read on the forward strand.
CAAACAGCACCATGTGGCATAGATGCTTTGATTATCTCAGGCATCATAATCAGAACTTCTGTAGTTTCGATCAGAGACCTTTCGATAATGGCTGCTGGCAGCCCAATGACACGATGTGCCAATTGCACATATTCTGACGGAGAAAGTCCGGCCACACTCTCACCGGAATAAATTTTTGCGGCCCTCTTCATCGCTGCATGAATTTCATCCAGCCTCAATCGCGGCGCCATTCTCATCTTACGAACAACTTCACAGATATAAACCGGGGGAACGACTGCGGTTTCTCCAACAACTTCATTTAAAACGCCAATAACCTCCGCACGCCGGCGTGTAACATAGGATTCTCCCAGTACGAGGGCCTCCACCTGTTGCAATTTGTTCTCCATTGCTGGTTTTACGTCAGGCTTTACACTATCTACTAGCATTAATAAACCCCTTCTATCACGGCCTGACCAGAAATCTCTTCAACAGGACGCACCAACGCAACTGAAGCCCCAGGATAATTATCTATCCTTGGAAGTCGCACAGCGGTATCTCGCTCCAATATATTCGGAAATAAAGCAAACTTGCTGAGATAGTTCATCACAACCCGACCTCGCTCCCCAAAACGAACCGGTTGTTGCGTTAACGGATCAATAACGTCAAACAGGACATTAGGGGCAAAACTATCAAAAATAGGTGAACCTTCAAAATCCTGACCATCTCTTGATTTGGATTCGCCAAGTATCATCGTACTGCCATAACTGGCTGTTATTTTGACATCAGGAAAAACTGAGGATTGTAAAAATGTCAATGTATCCGAGTCCATATGAGTTCCACCCCAAACAATAAGATCCAAAGTCTTATTCAAATAACTCACCAGGGCAGTTCTTCTCACCATGCGCTCTAAAAGTGGAGGCGTAACAATCAAATAACTAATATGTTGCGTATTAATAATATCTTCCGCCTGATCAATAATATGCTCACAATAGGCATCCACCCCATTAATATCACCTTGCTGGATCATCTTCTTCACCCAACGTGGATCTAAATCTATGGCAAAAAAATACCCTCCACTGGAGCGAGCCCGAAGACGGCTTATTGTCCCTATAACATGAGGCCCGGAAGGAACCAAGGCGAGCGTATTCTTTATTGCTCCCTTATTAATGACCTGCATATCATTCAGACGCCAAGCCACAAGCTGTTCCAACCATTCTTCAAATACAATAACTCGCTTAGGGCGCCCTGTCGTGCCTCCACTTTCAAATACACCTGCAATCATGGCTCCCTTTAAACCTCGAGGCACTAAACTTTCAACAGGAATATCCCGAAGTTCATCAGAAATATCTGGAAATAGCATTAAATCAGAGAAATTGCGGATATCTCGAAAAGGGTCAAAACCCAATGCCTTGCATTTCTCAAGCCAAAATGGTGATCCCGTTTCAGGAGAAAAATGCCAATCCATGATCTGAAACAAATGAGTATTAAAACTATGAAAATCTGCCATATGTACCTCATTATAAAGTTAAGTTTACAGGTACTACTGATCAGCCTAAAAGAAGATAATATACCCTTCATCCTTCAAGTTGCTGCTTTGTTGGCTGCGTTCTCTTGCCGCCGCGCTGCAATTTGAAATCTATTGGGTATAAATTCAATTATCTGCAAAACTCTTAATTTTCTTCCTTTAACAGAAAAGAGAGAAACTATGCAATAATACAATTTTAATTTAATTTTTAAATATAACCTAAAATTATTACAAAAAATTCAGATTAAAAATAGTGAAGTTAGAGATTAGCAATTGATTTAAAACAAGTTTGTAAATTGTAAAAAAACATTACACATCAATTATCATATTCGATTATAAAAAAATGAATTTCTTTATTGAAATCGGGCGAGACTATAATTTAATTAATTGATTTATACCCTTCATCTTTCAAGCTGCTGCTTTGTTGGCTGCGTTCACTTACCCCAGTCACATCGTTATCTATGCTCCTGGGGATGCGTTCTCTTGCCGCCGCACTGCAACTTGAAATCTAATGATGATATTTATAATAAATTGCTTAATTAACCATATAACGCATCATAATTAATGAATATATTAGCCTAATCTTACTATTATGCCAGCAAGTTTTTTACTACATTTTAAATATTTTTATATCAGCCAATACCTTGGTTTTATATAAAAATATCTTATTTTACTTCGACACGTAACTTATCACCCAGATACAACCCAAAAGTAGTGGCTATCTACGAAAATCCTAATTTTTATATTTAAAGGTGGTACTTTGATCTGACTATTACCACCCTTAAAAATTAAATTATACTAAATTGCATATTCGTCCTGTTCACCAGTACGAATACGGACAACACGGGCAACATCGAATACAAAGATTTTACCATCACCGATTTTTCCGGTCTGTGCTGTCTGCATAATGGTTTCAACACAGGTATCGACAATATCATCTGGCACAACAATTTCAATTTTTACTTTTGGCAGAAAATCTACCATATATTCTGCACCGCGATATAATTCTGTATGCCCTTTTTGACGTCCGAAACCTTTCACCTCTGTGACAGTCATTCCAGTGATACCCACATCAGCCAGAGCTTCACGCACATCATCCAATTTGAAAGGTTTGATAATCGCATCGATCTTTTTCATGAAGTTTTCCTGTTGTTACCAGTTTTTACGACCGAAACCAGAGGTAATCGGGTAGCGTCTGTCTTTACCAAAATTACGTGGCGTAATACGCGGGCCAACCGGAGCCTGACGACGTTTATATTCGTTAATATCAACCAGACGAATAACTTTGCGTACCACCTCTTCATCAAAACCCGCAACCACCAGCTCATCTACCGATTTATCCTGTTCCACATACCCCTCCAGAATAGCATCCAGAATGTCATAGGGTGGTAAACTGTCCTGGTCAAGCTGTCCAGGTGCCAATTCTGCCGATGGTGGACGCTCAATGACTCTTTGAGGTATCGCCAGAGAAACCATATTACGATATTTTGCCAATTCAAATACCAATGTTTTCGGTACATCTTTCAGCGCATTAAAACCACCGGCCATATCACCATATAATGTGGAATATCCCACAGCCGATTCGCTTTTATTACTAGTCGTCAGCACCAGACGATGGCGCTTATTAGACATCGCCATCAGAATAACGGCGCGGCAACGCGCTTGTAAATTTTCTTCGGTGGTATCTTTGGCAGTACCGGCAAACATAGGTTCAAATTGTGTCATAAATGCATCAAACATCGGCTCTATCGACACGACATTAAACTCAACACCCAACATATCAGCCTGTTCTTTGGCATCTTCTATACTCATTTCAGATGTATAGCGGAACGGCATCATCACTGCCTGAACATGCTCTTTACCTAACGCATCAACAGCAATTGCCAACGTCAGGCCAGAATCAATCCCCCCAGATAAGCCTAGCAGAACACCTTTAAAGCCATTCTTACGCACATAATCACGTACTGAAAGTACTAATGCTTGATACACCTGCTGCAATGGCGGTAATTCAGGAGCCGGATTAACCATAGGTTCAATCTTTAATTCATCAAAGCAGCATTGCTGGATTTGTTCATTAAATGCAGCCAACCGGTGAGTGATTTCACCATTTGCATTAAAAACTTTAGAACAGCCATCGAAAATCAATTCATCCTGACCACCAACCTGATTGAGATAGATCATGGGTAAATCTGTACGTTGGCAATGTTCTCTAATCAGTTCATAACGTATATAGGGTTTTTCACGGTTATATGGAGAAGCATTAATAGAAAGAATTAAATCCGCACCAGCCTGTTGCAAAGCATCAATCGGTTCATCAAACCATAAATCTTCACAAATCAGCAACCCAAGATTATAGCCCTTAAATGGCACAACGCAGCTTTGATAGCCCGCGTTAAAATAGCGTTTTTCATCGAAAACACCATAATTTGGCAACCGTTGTTTAAAATAACGAGCCAGGATTTCCCCTCGCCAGAACAAGGAAAGCGCGTTGTAAATTTCCCCATCCTGCTCCCAAGGATGACCAACCAAAATAGCCGTTTGGCAACTGGCCGCCTGTAAACGCACCAGTTGCTCACGGCAACGTTGATGAAAATCAGTACGGAATAATAGATCTTCTGGAGAATAACCGGATAATGCCAGTTCAGAGAATATGACCAAATCAGCATTTTGCTGCTGCTGTTCCTGCACTGTCTGCAACATGCGTTCACAGTTGCCTTCAATGTCACCAATCATCCAATTTAGCTGTGCAAGGGCAATATTAAGAGTACGACTCATACAATTTGGCTCTCCCAAGCCATCAATCTTTAACCAGTGTAAAAACTTCCTGAACAGCGGAAAAGTTATTCTTTAAAATCATTTGCATCTAACTCATGACGCGCCAGTAACTTGTAGAATTCAGTCCGGTTACGCCCTGCCATACGCGCTGCATGAGTCACATTACCTTTGGTCATTTGCAGTAATTTACGCAGGTAATTCAGTTCAAACTGATTTCTAGCTTCGGCAAAAGTAGGTAACGCTGTATTCTCCCCTTCCAACGCCTGCGTAACCAGAGCTTCACTAATAACAGGTGCGGTAGTCAACGCAACACATTGTTCAATCACGTTAACAAGTTGGCGCACATTTCCAGGCCAGCTTGCCGACATCAAACATTTCATTGCATCAGCAGAGAAACTGCGGACAAAAGGTTTATGGCGCTTCGCCGATTCACGTAACAAATGATTCGCCAGCAAAGGAATATCTTCAGCTCTTCCATTCAGGGCAGGAATCTTCAGATTAACCACATTCAGGCGATAATAGAGGTCTTCCCGAAATTCATTTTTTGCCATTGCCTTTGGTAAATCGCGGTGAGTAGCAGAAATAATCCGTACATCAATATCCAAATCACGGTTACTGCCTAGTGGACGTACTTTACGTTCCTGTAATACCCGCAACAATTTAACCTGCAAAGCCAGCGGCATATCACCGATTTCATCAAGAAACAGCGTCCCTCCCTGTGCAGTAAGAAACAACCCTTCACGGCTGCTGACCGCACCGGTAAATGCTCCTTTGGCATGACCAAACAGTTCCGACTCAAGCAGTTGTTCCGGCAAAGCACCACAATTAATGGCGATAAATGGTTTTTTCGCTCGTGGGCTGGCACGATGAATTGCCTGAGCTAATACTTCCTTCCCTGTACCACTCTGACCATTTATCAACACACTCACATCAGATTGAGCAACCATCCGCGCCTGTTCCAACAAGCGCAACATAACTGGGCTACGGGTAACTATCTGTTCCCGCCACTGCTCATCACCGGCTGGTATAGATAACGCCAATGCGCCATCAATTGCCTTATAAAGTGCGTCCCGGTCAACAGGTTTAGTCAGAAAACTAAAAACACCTTGCTGAGTTGCTGCAACTGCGTCAGGAATTGAACCATGGGCTGTCAAAATAATGACTGGCATTCCTGGTTGTTGTTTCTGAATTTCAGCGAACAGCGCCATACCATCCATTTCATCCATACGCAGATCACTGATCACCAAATCAGTTTTTTCTTTAGCGAGTAGCTTCAGTGCTTCATAGCCACTCTCTGCCGTTGTGACACGAAAGCCTTCGCTAGTAAGACGCATTCCCAATAATTTCAACAAACTAGGATCATCATCAACCAGAAGAAGATGGGCTGGCTTACGCGCTGTCATTGTGCTGCTCCTTTATCTGATTCAGATGTGTCATCTGGCGTGCTATTTTTGCCAGGTGATGACGTCGCTGGCATTTCAGTATGTTCATTTGAATGACTTGAACTGGCACTATTCTGATTCTGTTTACGGGAAGAGAGCTGGCGTTCAATATCTGTCAAATTTTCCAGTTTACGAGCTGTTTCCTGTAGTTCAAATTCCAGCTGAGCACGACTTTCACGCAAACGGTCAATTTTGTTATCGGTATCCGATTGTAATTTATGAAATTTTTCTCGTTCCTCAGCAACTGCGATTTGCTGAACCTGTTGTTCACGCCATAACTGCAACAATGGTCGCAATGAGTTTGGGAATTTCAATCTGTATTTGTTAAGATTTTCAACCATTTTCCGGCGTTCAGCCAGCGTCGGCCTGGCACTACTCAGTAAGATGCTCTGCTTGAAAGCCAAATCCCAAGTAACTGGAATGATGTGTTTCGCAATATTACGCGCTTCGGCTAACGTTAGGTTATCTGAACAACCTATCAGCCGCAGCCAGTAAAGTGCGTTCTCAATCGATGGCGGTGTCTCTAAATCCCACATTAAATCGCAGTCTGCGATACGGTAATCTGTCACCTGTTGTTCTGGTGTTACTACAGCTGTAATTAAATTATTATTAACCGGACTTTTGACGCAACCCGCCAATAAAAAAGGAGTGAGGATCAGCGGAATCATTCTAAACCCCCAAACTGAAACTCGTGGTAATAATAGTCTGGTGACAAAAACGTTTTTCCCAGGCTGTGCCGCAATACTCTGCCGATCCGTCTTTTGTACAAAACGGTAAGTAGACCTGTTATACATTATTTATTCTCAGCAGTTAATGGCAACTCAATACGAAAACATACGTCAGCAAATTCGCTCTGAATTAATAACAGTTCACCTCCCATACGCTTAATACAATCTTGCGCAATGCTTAGCCCAAGGCCGCTACCTTTCACTGCACCTTTACGCTGGAGCGTTCCCTGGTAGAACGGTTCAAAAATCATACTACGTTCTGATTCAGGAATTGGAGTACCGGTATTAGCAACATCAATTTGAACACATTTGCCGATCTGACGACTAGAAACCCAGATGTTACCGGATTCAGCGCCATAGTGCACCGCATTGGAGTAGAGATTATCAATAACCCGCATTAATAGTGTAGGTTCTGCCCAGCAAATATCAGCATTAAGTTGAATTTCTGTCTGAATATTCTTTGATCTTGCAGGCAAACTGTGTGATAAAACCACTTCATTAACAATTTCCCGTAAAGAAACTTGTTGTTGTTCCGTCGAGCTATCCGCCAGTTTACGATTATAATCTAACAATTGCTCGATCAACTGCTGTAAATGTTTACTACTATTATCAAGAATAGCAACCACTTCTTGCTGATCAACCGTCAATGGCCCTGCAACTTCGTCAGCCAGTAATTCTGTCCCTTCCCGCATACTGGCTAATGGTGTTTTCAATTCATGAGAAATATGACGCAAAAACTCATGGCGTTGTGATTCCAACCAAGCCAATCGCTCACTGAGCCAGACAATCCGCTGTGCCAAAGAGCGAAGTTCTCGCGGCCCCTGAAAAGAATCTATACGAACTCCTAATGATTGCCCTTCTCCCAATCGGTTAATCATCCGTTCAATACCTTTCACTGGCCCGATAATCATACGAGTAAATAACGCAACCAATAATGCACTCAACAAAAACAAAATAAGGCTCTGCCAGCCAAAAAATTGTCCTTTCTCGGCAATATCTTTCTGTAGCTGTTCCCCTCTACTGAAAATAACATCACGGGTAGTCTGTACCATCTGACTATTAACATTAGAAAATTGCTCCAGTAATTGAGCTGCGGATTGTGTGGGTTCGCTATTGAGGCAGGTGATTTTTGTCAATGGTGACAATAAAGCGTTAAGCGTCTTAATATGCTGTTGATCATCAAGTATCGCCATTTGATCTTTCAGCATTTTAGAGTATTGCCGGTATTGCTTCTGATAGAGATTTTCCAGCGTTTTATCCCCCAACACACAATACTGGCGGTAGCTACGTTCCATCTCCAGCGCAATCCCCGTCATGGCTTCACTGCGGCGAGCATCAGCCAACGTAGTACGGTTTATATCAGCCGCTTGTTCACTGAGCTGATCAAGACTCTGATAAGCCTGATATGCTAAAACCAATAATGGCAATAGTACTAGCCAGAAAGCCATCACAACTAATTGGCGCAATGAGCGCGGAAATAAACGCCATTTTTTCAAGGGAATCATCTCGTAACCTGTCAGTACACCAATGTTAGCCGACAAAAGGCAGATAGAAAAACCTGTCGGCTGATAAATTCTGTTGTTACTGATAAATAGCAGATGCAAACATCCAAACAATGAGGCAGGCAGACACCTGAATTATGACGGCGGGACAATAGTTTTAACTATTGTCCCGCCAGTGAGGAGAACACATTCCTGCTGTTTATCTACAGTCAGGATAGGTTGGTGCCTCACTCCACGTGTCGCCCGATGTTTGATAAGGCCGGGAAGCGATATCATTGAGTTGGACGGTAGGCACCTTACTTTGGCATCATTCGATAGTTTATGTGGCATGTCTCCACCCATGTGGGCCAACATAAGAAGCTGAATGAGCAACTAGGCAGATTTAATGCAGGTTACGTGCCAACATTAGAATTAAAATCATAATCAATTGTTTTTATTTGAAAAAAATAAAAACTTAACGTTTCAGCTACCAAATACCTTGTTTCTGGCATCAATAAAATTTGTTTTCTGTCTCCAATTAAAGACACCTAAGATCGCCAAAATAAAAATACATATAAATCAATAAATTAAACGTCTCCTTTTGGAGACACTTATAATGGGCATTTGTCGGGTAATTGAGACAGTGAAAAACAGGGCCTGAACTTCTGGGAATTTCCGATACAAAACTTTCTCATTTGAATCATTAGCACTGCCATCATACTAATGGCCTATATTCGCCCCATATATGGCCTTTATCAGTAAATGATGTATTATTAAAGATAGAAGCAACAAGGTTTCTACTCGGAGGACAATATGTATCAGACCCAAAATTCGCGGATTACGACAGTTTCTGCGTTTAAAAAAGAATTGGCTTCTATGGATGTATCTCAGCCAGTCATAGTAACCCAAAACGGGGAGCCACTATATGTGGTTCAAGATCCTGCTCAATTTGAAATGCAGCAAGAGCAAATGGCATTGCTGCGCTTGCTATCTTTTGCTGAAAAAGACGTAAGATCTGGACGAATCATGTCATCTAATGAACTGCGAAATAACCTACGGAACTTAGCAAGCAGTGATCGTAAATAAAATTGAATATACTCAGACGTTTGAGAACCAGCTTCATGAACGCTTTGACTATTTAACCAGACATATCAGCACAGAAGCATCTTGGAAAATGCTAGAAACCTTTTTAAACAGCGTTGAGGCCCGTGTCCTTAAGCATCCCAAAAGTGCTCCATTATGTGAAGAAACAGCTGATATTGGGTTAATCAGTTACCATGACTATGTGGATACTAAATTGCAACTACGGGTAATCTACAATATAGATGAAGCAAACCATACCGTAATTGCTATGCTGCTCCTAAGTACACGGCAGAACTTACGCCAAGCATTAATCCAATATTGCCTGCGTAGGGACTGAACTTCTGAAACTCCATGAGTAAAAAGGGCAAGCAATTTCTGCTCACCCTTTGCGTATCAGTTGAAATTATTCTCTCACTGCCGTGACTAAAGAACCCTATTTATTCGGTTACAACACTACCCTAACTGCTTACGAGCATTACGGAAAATTCGCATCCATGGGCCATCCTCATCCCATTCCACTGGGTGCCATGAGTTACTGACAGTGCGGAATACCCTTTCTGGATGCGGCATCATCACGGTTGCACGCCCATCAAGGCTAGTAACCGCTGTAATACCATTCACTGAACCATTTGGGTTAGCCGGATAATTTTCAGTGACCTGACCATAGTTGTTCACATAACGCAGAGCCACTAACTGGCTATTTTCAAGCATATGAAGATGTTGACTATCGCGGAATTCCACTTGCCCTTCCCCATGAGAAACAGCAATCGGCAGACGAGAACCCACCATATCTTTCAGGAATAATGATGGGCTGTCAGCAATCTCCACCAAACTGAACCGTGCTTCAAAACGCTCTGAACGGTTACGTACAAAACGCGGCCAATGTTCTGCACCCGGGATCAATTCCCGCAAGTTAGACATCATCTGACAACCATTACAAACACCAAGCGCCAAAGTATCAGGCCGTGTAAAGAAAGCCGCAAATTCATCACGAACACGCTCATTGAACAGAATTGATTTTGCCCAACCTTCACCCGCGCCCAATACGTCACCATAAGAGAAGCCACCACAAGCAACCAATGTCTGGAACTGGCTCAATCCAATACGTCCAGACAACAAATCACTCATATGAACATCAATAGCCTCGAAACCTGCTCGGTGGAATGCAGCGGCCATTTCAACATGAGAGTTAACGCCTTGTTCACGCAATACCGCCACTTTCGGCCTTACCTGATGCAAAATGTAAGGCGCAGCAATATCTTCTGAATGGTCAAAGGTTAATTTTACATTCAGACCTGGGTCCTGATTATCCTGTTTCGCCTGATGTTCCTGATCTGCACATTCCGGGTTATCGCGCAAACGCTGCATTTGCCATGTGGTTTCAGCCCACCACCGACGCAAAGTACTGCGATTCTGGCGATATACTTCCGTATTACCGCTGAAAATGACAAAATCATCCCCTGCTTTAGCTTTACCCAAATAATGCACGCAATCGGCCAAACCATGTTCTGCCAAAATCTGCTCAACAAACGCCCTTTCAGATGAACGAATCTGAATGACGGCACCCAACTCTTCCGTAAAGAGCGCGGCCAGAATATCTTCATCAAACACACTGATATCAGCTTCAACGCCACAGTGACCAGTAAAAGCCATTTCAGCCAACGTTACCAGCAAACCACCATCAGAACGGTCGTGATAAGCCAGTAATTTCTGCTCCGCGATCAGTTGTTGAACAGCATTGAAGAATCCAGCCAATTGCTCAGCACTACGTACATCTGCGGTTTTATTACCCAACTGACGGTAAACCTGCGCCAATGCTGTAGCGCCCAATGTATTCTGTCCTTGTCCCAGATCGATTAACAACAACGCATTATCTTCATCAATGGAAAGCTCAGGCGTTATTGTACGGCGTACGTCTTCCACTCTGGCAAAAGCAGTAATAACCAACGACAAAGGTGACGTCATTTCACGCTCTTCACCTTTATCATTCCAGCTGGTTTTCATCGACATAGAATCTTTACCCACCGGAATAGTTAGCCCCAATGCCGGACACAATTCCTCCCCCACCGCTTTGACCGCCGCATACAAACCGGCATCCTCACCAGGATGACCGGCAGCAGACATCCAATTAGCTGAAAGTTTAATACGCTTCAAATCTTGGACATAAGCAGAAGCAATGTTGGTCAGAGCTTCACCGACAGCCAGACGAGCAGAGGCGGCAAAATCCAACAAAGCAACTGGAGCACGTTCACCCATAGACATGGCTTCGCCATAGTAACTATCAAGACTGGCGGTAGTCACAGCGCAGTCAGCTACCGGGATCTGCCACGGGCCTACCATCTGATCACGAGAAACCATTCCCGTGACCGTACGATCACCTATAGTTATCAAGAATGTTTTTTCTGCCACAGCAGGCAAATGCATAATGCGCTTAACCGCTTCTGCCAAGTCAATATTCCGACGCTCAAGGTTTTCTCCTCTAGCTTTTAATGTGCTGACATTACGCAACATCTTTGGCGTTTTACCCAGCAACACATCCAGCGGCATATCGATTGGCTGATTATCAAAATGCTCATCATTAAGCCGCAAATGACGTTCTGCTGTTGCCTCACCGATAACAGCATAAGGTGCCCGCTCACGCCGACAAATTTCTTCAAACAAAGGAAGTTGTTCTGGCGCAACAGCCAGTACATAACGCTCCTGAGATTCATTACACCAGACCTCCAGCGGACTCATTCCTGGTTCATCATTAAGAATCTTACGTAGTTCAAACCGACCACCGCGACCACCATCACTCACCAACTCAGGCATAGCGTTGGAAAGCCCGCCAGCACCAACATCATGAATGAACAAAATCGGGTTGTTTTCTCCCAATTGCCAACAACGATCGATAACTTCCTGACAACGGCGTTCCATTTCCGGGTTATCACGTTGCACAGAAGCAAAATCCAGATCAGCATCAGATTGACCAGACGCCATAGAAGAGGCAGCGCCACCACCCAAACCGATGTTCATGGACGGACCACCAAGCACAATCAGTTTCGCGCCAACAGAAATTTCACCCTTCTTGACATGTTCATCACGGATATTACCAATCCCGCCCGCCAACATAATTGGTTTGTGATAACCACGCAGCTCACTGCCGTTATGACTGTTTACTTTTTCTTCATAGGTACGAAAATAACCAAGCAGCGCTGGACGGCCAAATTCGTTATTAAATGCAGCGCCACCCAAAGGACCTTCCGTCATGATATCCAGAGCACTGACGATACGTTCCGGTTTGCCAAAATCCGCTTCCCATGGCTGTTCAAAACCCGGTATCCGCAGATTGGATACAGAGAATCCTACCAACCCGGCTTTTGGCTTGGCACCCCGTCCCGTCGCACCTTCATCACGGATTTCACCACCAGAACCGGTCGCGGCACCCGGCCAAGGCGAGATTGCCGTCGGATGATTATGAGTTTCAACCTTCATCAGGATATGAGCTTGTTCCTGATGATAATCATATGAACCGCCTTCCACTCCAGCAAAGAAACGGCCAACAGAAGACCCTTCCATCACAGCCGCATTATCTTTATAAGCGGACAGCACGTAATCAGGTGTTTGCTCATAGGTATTTTTAATCATTTTAAACAATGATTTTGGCTGTTCCTGACCATCAATAATCCAATCAGCATTAAAGATTTTATGGCGGCAATGTTCTGAGTTAGCTTGAGCAAACATGTAAAGTTCAACATCTGTTGGATTGCGCCTCAATTTCTCGAAAGCGTCCATCAGATAATCAATTTCATCCGGTGCCAATGCCAATCCAAGTTCAGTATTCGCTTTCTCTAGAGCACCGCGCCCTTCTTGCAGAATAGCAATGCGCTTTAATGGAGTGGGTTGCTGATGAGAAAATAATTTTTCCGCCTGTTCCAATTGAGTAAAAACCGTCTCCATCATCTGATCATGCAGCAATGACGACAATATTTGCCACTGTGAACCACTCATTTCATCACACTGGATGTAATAAGCCAGACCACGCTCCAGACGCACAACCTGAGATAGACCACAATTATGAGCAATATCGGTTGCTTTGGAAGACCATGGGGAAATCGTCCCCGGACGGGGAGTCACTAGCAGCAATGTCCCTTTGGGTTCATGCTCAGCCAATGACGGCCCGTATTTTAGTAATTGTTGTAACTTTGCTGAATCAGCCTCACTCAAAGGTGCATTAATCTCTGCAAAATGAACGTATTCCGCATAAATATCATTGACCGGAAGTTGCTGTTCCTGACACACAGAAAGGAGCTTGGTGATACGAAATACTGATAAAGCGGGGGAACCACGCAGAATTTCCATAGTAATAAATTCTCTCATCTTAAGAAGCAAAACCTGACTGATGCCTTCGGGGAAATAAACACATTATAAAGGATTGCAACCAGTGACGAAACCGTTTGCGTGACGATTATTAAGGCTAAGTATTTGGTTGTCAGGTTATGCGAAGAGTATTAATTAAGTTGCGCAGTAAGTTTTTGTTCCGCAAAATGCTCAATCACTGGAAATTTAACCATGATAATATAGCGCGTTTCCACATAGCACCACATCGCGTCACACAGAGATAACCATTTGAATAATATAAAAATAAATTATTTCGTTATCATTGTTATCGCTCTTTTTTCTGCTGCCATAATCAGCCTAAACATCAGTTGGCCGAATAAACAGCAGGAGCAGATTAACAGGATCATTACTAGGGGGGAACTGCGGATCAGCACCATCAGCTCACCTCTGATTTATCTCACAGGTAAGAAAGAACCCAATGGATTCGATTATGAGCTGGTAAAACGCTTCGCTGATTACCTTGGCGTTAAACTGGAAATCAAATTCAGAAAAAATATCAACCAATTATTTAACGATCTAGAAAATGGTGATGCTGATTTTCTAGCCGCAGGTCTGACCTATAACAAGGAGAGGTTGGCACAAACTCACACTGGCCCAGCTTATTATTCTGTTTCCCAACAGTTGATTTATCGCAAAGGTACTCCGCGCCCTCGTTCTTTTAAGGACTTAAAAGGCAAACTCCTCGTCACTGCCGGTTCTTCTCACGTCAGCACACTGAAAAAGATGAAAGAAGAGTCTTACCCGGAACTTGAATGGGATGAAACGCAACAATACAACACCCGGGAATTACTGGAGCGGGTATCAGAGGGCAAACTAGATTACACCTTGGGCGACTCTATCAATGTCGCGTTGCAACAGCGTACTCACCCTAATCTGGCCGTCGCTTTTGATATCAGTGAAGATAATCCTTTAACGTGGTATTTAAAGCGTACTGATGATTACAGCCTTTATGCTGCTATGTTGGATTTTTTCAGTCAAATGACGGAAGAAGATGTGATGCCACGGCTAGAAGAGAAATATTTTGCTCATGTCAGTTCGTTTGATTACTTCGATACCCTCTTTTTTCTTAGTGCCATTGATAATATTCTCCCGATTTATCAACCATTATTTGAAAAATATTCTGGTGATATCAGCTGGCAACTGCTGGCAGCAATTGCCTGGCAGGAATCACATTGGGACCCGCAGGCAACATCTCCAACAGGGGTCCGTGGCCTGATGATGTTAACCCATCCAACCGCTAAAGGGCTTGGTGTCGTTGACCGCCTTGATCCAGAAGAAAGCATTAAGGGAGGTGCAATCTATCTGCAAAATCTGATGAAACGACTACCTGAAAATATCCCTAAAGATGAACGGATATGGTTTGCACTGGCTGCTTACAATATGGGCTACGGTCATATGTTGGATGCCCGGAAATTGACAGCAGCACAAAAAGGCAATCCTGATCGCTGGCTTGATGTGAAAGCCCGAATACCTCTATTAAGTCAAAAAAAATATTATACGAACACCACCTATGGTTATGCCCGTGGACATGAAGCTTATCGCTATGTCGAGAATATCCGCCGTTATCAACTTAGTTTAGTTGGATATTTACAGGCAAAAGAAAACCGGCAAAAATTAGTTTCTCAGGAAGAGAAATCAAAAACAGAGTAAACAATTAGCTATCGCTAAAAATGCAATGATAGTTAATTATATATCCCCAATCATATTATGTTTTACAACAAATTAAACTAACTATACTAAATTTATCAGGATACTATCTTACCTAAAGGATGCATCATGATTAATTTAGATATTAACGAACAAAGTAAGATTATGGTTGTAAGTAGCCACGTATGTAACCCGACGACTGCAAATGGCCGTGCATTTACCGAGCTAATAGATGCATTGAAAAAGAATAATTTTGCCGTTATCCCTGCTGCAACATTTCAAGATGGCATAGCGACGGTTTCTTCTGATGCTTCACTGTGCTGTATTTTTGTTGACTGGACTTCAGGTGACAATAACGCTGAATCACATGAACAAGTATCAGAATTGCTGAGAGAAATACGCAGACACAATATCACTATCCCGGTACTGCTAACCGCCGAAGACTCCAGCATAGATACACTGACACTTGAAGCAATGAGATTAGTAGATGAATTTGTCTGGATGCTTGAAGATACGGTTGGATTTATCGCCTCCCGCGCCAATGCCCTGATTAAGAAATACTATGCTCAGTTATTACCTCCTTTCACCCGAGCATTATTTCAATATACCCAAGAATCACCAGAATATTCCTGGACGACTCCTGGACATCAAGGAGGCGTCGCTTTTACCAAAACAGCGGCAGGAAGAGAATTAATCAATTTTTTTGGGGAAAATCTATTCAGAAGTGATCTTGGGGTAGAAAGGACAGTACTTGGCTCACTTTTAGATCATACAGGTGCAATCAAAGAATCAGAAGAATATGCCGCCACTATTTTTGGTGCTCATCAGAGCTATTGTGTTCTTGGCGGCACTTCTGGTTCCAACCGTATTATCATGAGTGCCGTTATTGGTGAAAAAGAGATTATTATATGCGACCGCAATTGCCATAAATCCATTGAACAAGGTTTAATAATGACAGGGGCTTTGCCCATATACCTTATTCCACAACGCAATCGTTATGGCATTATCGGCCCCATTCCTAAAGATCAATTTCAACCAGAATATATCCAACAAATCATCGACGAACACCCATTAAAAGAGAATGCTACAGACAGCCAACCTGTTTATGCTGTCGTAACCAACAGTACTTACGATGGGATATGTTATCACTCAGAACAAGTAGAAGATTTATTGGCAAAAAGTGTTGATCAAATTCACTTTGATGAAGCCTGGTTTGCTTATGCCCGTTTTAACCCGATGTATAAACATCGTTATTCAATGCGTGGTGAACCAAATGATTTTGATAGTAATAGCCCTACAATATTTGCTACTCAGTCCACGCATAAAATGCTAGCGGCATTATCGCAATCATCCTATATCCATATTCGCAATGGCAGAAAACCCATTGAACACTCCCGTTTCAATGAGTCTTATATGATGCAGTCCACAACTTCACCGCTATATCCGCTAATCGCTACTAATGAAATTGGCGCGGCTATGATGGATGGCCCGCAGGGACAAAGACTGATACAAAGTGCTATCAATGAAGCCGTGGACTTTCGTCTGACTTTGGCAAAGACCCACCATGAATTTAAACAAAAAGATGATTGGTTCTTCTCACCCTGGAATGCCAGAGAGATTATCAGTTCAGACAGCGGTCAATTAATTCCTTTCCATGAAGCAAGCAGAGAACAATTGGCAAATGATCCCTCCTGTTGGGTATTAAAAGAGGGAGAAAAATGGCATGGATTTCACAATCTATCGGAAGAATGGTGCCTACTTGATCCAATGAAAATCGGTATTTTGTGCCCAGGCATGAATGATAATGATGAACTGATGGAAAATGGCATTCCAGCCGAAATTCTTTCCGCTTACCTGAGCCAACACGACATTGTACCTGCACGTACCACTGATTTCATCGTTCTTTGCCAGTTTACTCTCGGAGTCACCAAAGGCAAATGGGGCACGTTGCTCAATGTATTATTAAGCTTTAAGAAGCACTATGACGCTAATACACCACTTAAACAGTGTTTGCCGAAACTCACTAAGCAATATCCTCAAAATTATCAAGATATAGGACTAAAAGATATTTCGGACGAAATGTTCAGATATATGAAAGACTATGAAATGGATATTGAACAAACAAGATCATTTAGCCAATTACCTGACATAGTGAAACTCCCTCGGCAGGCATTCCTTGACCATATGGCAGGCCGTACTGAACATATACCACTCAGTAAACTAGCAGAACGTATATCGGCTGTTGGCGTTATTCCTTATCCACCGGGGATACCCATCATCATGCCGGGGGAATCCTTTGGTGATGAAAATTCTCCCTGGTTACAATATAT
Organism: Photorhabdus heterorhabditis; assembly: GCF_018448905.1. Classification (GTDB taxonomy): domain Bacteria; phylum Pseudomonadota; class Gammaproteobacteria; order Enterobacterales; family Enterobacteriaceae; genus Photorhabdus; species Photorhabdus heterorhabditis. Next base: position 27,631 of record NZ_RCWA01000029.1, read on the forward strand.
TCGCCAGATCAATGAGTGGAATAAAAGATTCCCAGGCTTCGAGAAAATTCTGGAAGGCGCAGAGATGATAAACGGCGAGTACCATGTATGGGTGCTAAAAGAGTGAATCAACAATATTTATTAATTTTCTTCCTGCTGTCTTCTGGCTGCTTTTAATGCTTTATGTTGCTCCCGACGTTGTTTGAAAAAAACACTCAACATCGTGGAGCACTCTTCCGCAAGCACTCCACCTGTAATTTCAATTTGATGATTCATGCCAGGATGGCGCAATATATCAATCAAAGAACCGGCTGCACCCGTTTTCATATCGCTAGCGCCATAAACCAGTCGCTGTATCCGGCTATGTATCATAGCACCAGCGCACATAACACAAGGCTCAAGAGTGACATATAAAGTGGTGTTTAACAGACGATAATTTTGCAACTGCTCTCCCCCTTTCCGTAACGCAATAACTTCTGCATGAGCAGAGGGATCATGCGCAATAATAGATTGATTCCAACCTTCAGCAATGATTTCATTATCTGCGACCAATACAGCGCCTACAGGTATTTCCCCCTGCTCCCATGCTTTTATTGCTCGTTTCATCGCCTGCTGCATCCAATATTCATCACTATATATTTTAGTCACTACGGTATCTCACTTCACTATTATCAGGGACAATTATAACGATTTATTTTTCCTATTTTCCAGATATATACCCAATAGATTTCAAGTTGCAGCGCGGCGGCAAGAGAACGCATCCCCAGGAGCATAGATAACGATGTGACTGGGGTAAGTGAACGCAGCCAACAAAGCAGCAGCTTGAAAGATGAAGGGTATATTTACTTATCATTTCGGTGAAAATAGACACCGGAGATTATTTAAAATATTTTATGCCACTGCATTATTCCCAAAATAAATTCACATAATATATTTTAAAATAAAAAAATAAAGCCGAAAAATTCGGCTTATTCTTATTATTTTTTTGATATGTTAATTAATAGCCGATTGCGAAATAATCGCCATAGACATAAGTATCATTAGCAGATAACCTGATTTCAGCTCCATAAGCGTTAACAGTTCGCGCAGCAACCCAAGAATCAAAAGTATTCAATGTCCCGTTAGTTGCTGCTGACATCGGAAATATCCAATCACCAACAGGTGACATAAAAACCCGCAGAAAACCATATTTAAAAGGTGTTGGTAAAATAACTTTGTTTCTCGCTAATGGAGTAAAATTATGTCTTCCCCATTGAAGTATTAATCCACCCGGCAGTTGTTGATAACCGTTAGGTGACAGACTACCAGGATATTGTTTTTTCATATGGCACTGTAATGAGTCAGTAAAAGTCTTATTAAGTGTTGCCAAATCTCCATTATCCAGAACATCCTTTTCACACTGCGTTGACATAAAATTAGCGACGACAGAGGCTATTGTAGACGACTGGCGTAATGCCTTATTTAATACATGCGTGGTAAGACCGACTGGGGGAAATCCAGTTTGCAATTCTGGACTATTTTCATATAAATTTTGACTCACTACATTAGCACCATCTTTAATAGAAAACGCTTTAAAATCATTCTTATTACTCATTTAACCTCCTAATAGAAAATAACAAAAATTCTTGATGAAAACTTTATTTACATAAGGACTTTCAAATATAAATTTAACATGAGCATATAATCAATCAACAAATTTATTTTAATGCCGACATTATAAAAAATTAATTTAATTAATAAATTCATGCTAATACAAATAACTCCATTTATAAAAACATACAGACCATATTATTAACATTAGCTTTATAAAGACAATACAATCAGATACATACTAAATAAACCGACACGTATCATGGAAGAACGACATTATTATTCAGCATGATATACATTCACCATAAAATAACACCAACACATTATAAAAACAAATAATTCATGATAACAACCAAACATATCATTACCTTTGAATATAAAACTAATCTTTACTTTTCCCAGTATACCTTTAATTAAAACATGGAATTTTCATATAACAATGGCAATCACCCAACCTTCTCAAACCGCAAATGAAATTAATAAAAATCACTTTCAAACATTAAATACAAATAATTTAGATCTATTTCATATTACAAAACATTAAAATATTTATTACCACCAATTATATAAAAATAGTTAACCCTATAAGTTATAAAAATATTCCATTATTCCTTTTTATAACTAAACTATAGCCGGCGTGAAAAGGGAGAAATTGTTTTTACAAAAATTCACTATATTGCTTATAAAATGCAGTACTTAATTGGAGATAAATACATGAGTCAAAAGAATGATTTTAAGGCTTTTTCTATTAGTGAAAATGCAAATATAGTGAAGCAAGAAATATATGAAAAAGATCAAAACTTGCAAGCTGGATTTCCAACAGGAAATATTACCGCCGAACTATTAAATAAGGCATTACGTCAGTCGTCAACCATATCCACTGTCGTCGCTAATTTTATCGCAACACAATCTGGTGAAGATGTTCTCGATAATGGGGATATAGACAAACTCACCACCCAATTCAAGAAAGCCTTAGAACAACAAAACACAACAGAAGTTCGAGATGCCTCATTAACAGAAAAAGGAATTATTCAGCTCACAGACCAAATAGGCAACAGTAATACACTCGCTGCAACTCAGAAGCTTGTTTCTGATGTAAATGATAATGCTAATAATCGACTAGCAAAAGACCAAAACGGCGCAGACATTCCTAATAAAGCTGAGTTTATAAAGAACCTTGGTTTATCAGATACAACAAAAATAACGATAGGAAATAGTGAAAATCAGGTACCTGATATGTCGTTTTTCACCGCTAACCTGAATCAGGTCGGATGGCAAAAATTACCTTCGGGTTTAATTGAAATGTGGGGAATAGCATCAGTTAAAGGCAATGCTTATGCCGAACCTGGCGCTTTAAATAACTTTCCAATTCCATTCCCGAATACATGTCTCAACGTCACGTTAACTCACGTTGGTAACGCCCCTCAACATGCGGGCACATTTTCAATAATGATGGTCGATAATGCCAAATTCCAATGTTTTAGCAGTATTCCAAATTTACAAATTCCTGTAGCAGCATTTTATAGAGCAATAGGGTATTAATATGAACAATAAAAACTATGTATTCAGTGCATCAAATAAAGCATTTTATCCACTATCATTACAACAGGATTATATTGAAACCGGCTCATGGCCAAATGATCCTGTACCTGTAACTGATGACATATTCAATGAATTTTCGGGAATACCGCCCACAGGAAAAATACGCTCCTCTGGCGAAGATGGCCTGCCTTGTTGGGAAGATATTCCACCTCCAACACAAGAAGAATTGATCTCTATTGCGGAAATCCAAAGAAAGCAGTTTATATCTCTTGCAAATAAAAAAATAACGCCACTGACTGATGCAGTAGAACTTGATATCGCAACAGATGAAGAAATGCTATCACTTAAAGAATGGAAAAAATATCGCGTGATGCTTAACCGGGTTGATACTTCAAAAGCACCGGACATTGACTGGCCAATTGCGCCATTATCGTAACTAATAAAAAGGCCGGACTAAGGCAAACCCCGGCCTTTATCATTTTGTTATTGAAATCTACTTTCTATAATGAATCTTTCAATAGGAAAATTATTTAAGGCAGTTTCTATAAAATAAGTATTAATCACTTAGACTTGTCGAATTACTTATTAATCAAAACATACGAAAAACAATTAACCCCATAAGATATAAAAATATTTAATTATTCTTTTTTATCTCTAGACTATGACCGATAGAAAATTATCTTTACAATAATTTTCTATCTATATAACTTACTATTGAAATTTAGGAAAATATATATGAATCCAAAGAATGATTTTAAAGCGTTTTCTATTAAAGATGGTTCTAATGTGGTAGATCAAAATTTATATGAAAATAGTCCAGAATTGCAGACTGGATTTCCCCCAATAGGTCTTACCACACATGTACTAAATAAAACATTACGTCAATCATCAACAATAGCCTCTGTTGTCGCTGATTTTATTGCGACAGAATCTGGCAGTGATGTTTTAGATGATGGTAATATAGCCAAGCTCACAGCACAATTAAATAAAGCGTTAGAAAAAAAAATCACAACACAAGTTCCCGATGCCTCATTAACACAGAAAGGTGTTGTTCAGCTCACAGATGTGGTTGGCAATAGTAATACACTGGCTGCAACCCAGAAGCTCGTCTCAGATATAAATAATAACGCCAATAACAGACTAGAAAAAACACAAAACGGCGCAGATATTCCTAATAAAAATGAGTTTGTGAAAAATTTAGGTTTAAAAGAAGCCGCGAAACGAGAAATAGGAAACACAGCTAATCAAATCCCAGATGCCAGTTTCTTTTCCAGTAAATTAGATAACGATAAAGGTTGGTGGAAGAGTCCTAGTGGCATTATAGAGCAATATGTAAGAGTAATTATGAAAAGTAATTCTAATAGCAAGAATGCAACATATCATGAACGAAGAGCAAATGTTTCTTTTCCAATTGCATTTCCAACTGCTTTTCTTGGTGCATCAGTTTCAGTTACTGATACGGTGGGGCCTTATATTGAAACACCACTTGTAGCAAATGCCAGCAAAACTTCAATTACTGTGTGGACAGGGCTTTATCTTCCTGTAGGGGTTCACGGCGCTTTTCCAGATTCTGATATAATAGTCTATTTACGTGTATGGGGAAGATAAGATCTCTGTTGAAGTTGGTTTGTCGTAATTATTTACCATATAAATTAGTAGCTATGACAAAATAATGCAAACATTATCATAGCTTAAAAAAGACCGGGATTAAGTCAAAGCCCGGCCTTAATCACTTTGTTATTGAAATCTACTTTCTATAATGAATTTTTCAATAGGAAAATTATTTAATAAAGTTTCTATAAAATAAGTATTAATTACTTAGACTTATCGAATTACTTATTAATAAAAACACACGAAAAATAATTAACGCCATAAGTTATAAAGACATTTAATTATTATCTTTTATCTCTAAACTATGAGCGATTGGAAATTATCTTTACAATAATTAAAATTGTCATCTATAAAACACACTATTGAATTTTAGGAAAATACACATGAACCACAAAAATGATTTTAAAGCGTTTTCTATTAAAGATGGTGCTAATGTAGTGGATCAAAATTTATATGAAAATAGTCCAGAATTGCAGACTGGATTTCCACCAGACGGTTTTACCACCCATATATTAAATAAGGCATTACGTCAGTCATCAGCAATATCATCTGTTGTAGCTGATTTTATTGCGACAGGATCTGGCAGTGATGTTTTGGATGATGGTAATATAGCCAAACTCACTACACAATTAAATAAAGCGTTAGAAAAAAAAATCACAACACATACAACACAAATTCCCGATGCCTCATTAACACAGAAAGGTGTTGTTCAGCTTACAAATGTGGTTGGCAATAGTCATACACTGGCTGCAACACAGAAACTTGTCTCTGATATAAATAATAATGTGAATAATAGAATTAACCAGCTTCCAAATATGTCGTCTTTCACCGCAAACCTAACTCAGAATGGTTGGCAAAAGTTACCTTCAGGTCTAATTATAATGTGGGGAACAGCACTAGTTTCTTTCGGTGGAAGTGGAAAACCGAATAGCGGATATCTTAATAGCTTTCCAATTCCATTCCCAAATCAATGTCTTAGTGTCACTTTAACTCATAATGCTTGGGACCCCGGCTCAGCAGGAATATTTGGAGCAAAAATAGAAAATCAGAGTCAGTTTCGGTGTTATAGAAGTAATACTCCTTACCCTCCCGCAGTTGGAACATTTTTTATAGCAATAGGATATTAATTTAAAAAATCAAATTGACGATTATCTAATTAAATCTGGTAGGAAATTATGAACAATAAAAACTATGTATTCAGTGCATCAAATAAAGCATTTTATCCACTATCATTACAACAGGATTATATTGAAACCGGCTCATGGCCAAATGATCCTGTACCTGTAACTGATGACATATTCAATGAATTTTCGGGAATACCGCCGACAGGAAAAATACGCTCCTCTGGCGAAGATGGCCTGCCTTGTTGGGAAGATATTCCACCCCCAACACAAGAGGAATTGATATCTATTGCAGAAATCCAAAGAAAGCAATTTATATCTCTCGCAAATAAAGAAATAACGCCACTGGCTGATGCGGTAGAACTTGATATAGCAACAGATGAAGAAACGTTATCACTTAAAGAATGGAAAAAATACCGCGTGATGCTTAACCGGGTTGATACTTCGAAAGCACCGGACATTGACTGGCCAATTGCGCCATTATCGTAATTAATAAAAAGGCCGGGATTCAAGAAGAACCCGGTCTTTATCATTTTGTTATTGTATTATTGCCAGAACAACAGCAGTAAATATTCTGTTATCATCCGAACTATTCTCCATGCGATATTAGCGACCTTGTTCGTTATTGAAATTTACTTTCCAGTCTAAACCTTTCAATATGGAAATTATTTAATATACTCCAGAAAATAAACACTCATTATTTATATACACCTCCAATTAAGACATATTTAATTACTTATTACTAAAAACACACTAAAATAATTAACCTCATAAGTTATAAAGATATTTAATTATTATTTTTTGTCCCTAAAATATAAGAGACAGCAAATCACCCTTACAATAACTCAAAATATCACCTATAAAACACACTATTAAAAATCAGGAAAATATATATGAATACCAAAAATGATTTTAAAACGTTTTCTATTAAAGATGGTGCTAATGTGGTGGATCAAAATTCATATGAAAACAGTCCAGAATTGCAGACTGGATTTCCACCAGACGGTCTTACCACCCATATATTAAATAAGGCATTACGTCAGTCATCAACAATATCATCTGTTGTCGCTGATTTTATTGCAACAGAGTCTGACAGTGATGTTTTGGATGATGGTAATACAACCAAACTCACTGCACAATTAAATAAAGCATTAGAACAAAAAATCACAACAAAAATTCCTGATGCCTCATTAATACAAAAAGGTATTGTTCAACTCACAGATATTATTGGCAATAGTAATACACTCGCTGCAACTCAGAAACTTGTTTCCGATATAAATGATAATGCTAACGGCAGATTGGACAAAAACCAAAATGGTGCAGACATTCCCAATAAAAATGAGTTTGTGAAAAACCTCGGTTTATTTGAATTATTATTGTCAGGTACTCCTCTGTTTACACAAGGGAATAATTTCATGACTTTCAAAATTCCATTTTTCATCGGATCAGAGAGAAAATATCTCTTATTCCAATCTGTATATGCGCAGGCTCCAGATTTAGCTAACGAGGGGCAATTCACTATTACATACCCAATTGCATACTCTTATAAACCTCATGCTATACTTTCAAGTATGGCTGGACATGTCAATGGAGGTCAATATTCTGAAGGAGCTGAAATATTAAAAATCAATAAAGAAAACCTAGTAATAATATCACGTTGGTACTCTCGCAGTACAAATTTTCAGCCTGCACGCATATTTGTAGTAGGAGTATCAGATAACTAACTTTCAACGCTAATAGTTATTATCTATCTCAGATTTTAGAATTATCTCGATAAAGAATAGGAATTTTATTAGTTAATTCTACCATTATCGTCATTAACAAAAAGACCGGGATTAGAATAACATCCGGTCTTCATCATTTTATTTACTCTAATACTATAGGTTGTAAATATCCTGTTATACCTGTTATCTTTCAAGTTGCTTCTTTGTTGGCTGCGTTCACTTGCCGCCGCACTGCAACTTGAAATCTATTGGGTATAGAAAAAATTTCATATATTATGGTTTTTGTTGCCAGATTTTGTTTTTCAATGTAATTTATGCCGTATAAAAATACAATAAGTGTGTAATAGTAAGAAATTAAAATTGACGATAACACACTGGTATAAAATGCAAAACAAACTAAGTTATTAAAATGTCTTTACTAATTACTAAACGCTGTATCAATTGTGATATGTGTGAACCTGAATGTCCCAATCAAGCTATATCAATGGGAGATGCAATTTATGAAATCGATGCTGAGCGTTGTACCGAATGTGTCGGTCATTATGATTCCCCAACTTGCCAATCAGTCTGTCCGATAAATAATACTATTATTACCGATCCAGACCGACAAGAAACAGCAGAGCAACTGTGGGATAAATTTGTATTACTGCATCATGCAGATAAAATCTAAAATTAACTCTCTAAAATAACGGTCGCACAAGCATAACGGCGCTCATCGGCCAATGTCACATGCAAAGATATTGCTCCCAGTTTCTGAGCCAATTCTGCTGCTGCACCATAGAGCCGCAAAGTCGGTTTTCCCAGAGCATCATTAACCACTTCAAACTGGTTAAATGCCAGACCATTACGGATACCCGTTCCCAGCGCTTTTGCCGCCGCTTCTTTTACCGCAAAGCGCTTAGCCAGAAAACGAACCGGTTTTTTATGTTGCTGATATTGTTTCCATTCTGATTCACTGAGAATACGTTTTGCCAAGCGCTCACCTGAGCGCTCAACAACCCCCTCAATACGGGCAATTTCAACAATATCTGTGCCCAAGCCGATAATAGCCATTAACCGCGCGCTTTCCGCATCTGAGTTTTCATATCTGCTACAGCCGCAGTCAAACCACTAAATACCGCCCGTCCAATAATGGCATGACCAATATTCAATTCATAAATTTCCGGCAGAGCCGCAATACGTTGTACATTATGATACGTCAATCCATGACCCGCATTAACGGTAAGACCTATATTCGCCGCATAGGTCACGGCCTTTTTAATCCGCTGAAACTCTTTTTCTTGTTTAATTTCATTTGCTGCCTCAGCATAAGCACCGGTGTGAATCTCAATAAAAGGTGCACCAACTTCTCTGGCTGCATCTATTTGCTGGTGATCTGCATCAATAAACAGAGATACAAGAATACCCGCATCAGATAAACGTTTAACCGCTGCCATAACCTTATCTTTCTGACCGACAACATCTAAACCACCTTCTGTTGTCACTTCCTGCCGTTTTTCAGGCACCAAACAACAAAATTCAGGTTTGATGCGACAGGCAATATCCACCATTTCATCTGTCACAGCCATTTCAAGATTCATCCGGGTTTGGATAGTTTGACTAAGTAGTTCAACATCCCGATCTGTAATATGACGGCGATCTTCACGCAAATGAATGGTAATCCCATCTGCACCAGCCTGTTCTGCAACAAAAGCGGCCTGAACTGGATCAGGATAATTTGTGCCACGGGCATTACGCACTGTCGCAATATGATCGATATTAACGCCTAATAATATTTCAGCCATATTTATCTCCTGTAGTCATATTGAATGTGACAAGTTGACTCTTGCCACCTTGAAGAGAAACAAATTCATTAGTTTTCTTTCTATTCCAGCTTTTTACGTACAAATTGCCGGAACAGTTCACGACTTTTTAAAGGCTTACCACCAAGGTAGGGTTTCAGTGCAATACGCGTGAAACGCTTCGCTGCTTTCAATGTTGCCAAATCAGGGAATTCACGGGTTGCCAATGATTTTAATTCACGCCCCGTAAAACTATAGTGATCAATGATCAGGCTAGCGATAAAGCCTTTTTCTTCTCTATAACGGTAAGTCATCGTATCGGTCACAGATTCACCACTGCCCGCACAATGAAGATAATCAACGCCATAACCAAGATTTGCCAATAACGCCAGCTCAAACCGGCGTAATGCCTGCTCTGGTGTGTATTCACTGGCAGCAAGAACTTGTAAACATTGGAGGTAATCAAAGAATAGAGCCGGATAAGCCGTTCCTTGTTCAAGCACTCTCGACAGCAATTCATTAACATATAAACCGCTGTACAACACGCTGCCAGTAAGAGGAAGAGTTAAAGAAATAGGATCGGCATCACGTAGCGTTTTAACTCCCCCTCGCCCACTCCAACGAATCAGCAACGGGGTAAATGGCTGCAAGCAGCCTTTCAAATTGGAACGACGGCTGCGCGCACCTTTAGCCAATACACTGACCCTCCCCTCATTTTCAGTAAAAAGATCCAGCAACAAACTGGTTTCACTGTAAGGGCGCCTATGAAGAATAAAAGCACGCTGCCAACCGTCCACAGGCAACGCCTTATTTCAAATCATCGACGTAACCCAGGCTCCGCAGCGCCCGCTCGTCATCAGCCCAACCCGCTTTAACTTTAACCCACAGCTCCAAATGAACCTTAGCATCAAACAGTCTTTCCATATCCTGACGGGCTTCAATACCAATAGTTTTGATTTTACTACCTTTATTACCAATAACCATTTTCTTCTGGCCGTCACGTTCAACCAGAATCAAACCGTGAATATTGTAACCGCCGCGCTCATTCGCTATGAACTGTTCAATTTCAACCGTAACAGAATATGGCAATTCATCACCGAGAAAACGCATAAGTTTTTCGCGGATAATCTCAGAAGCCATAAAACGCTGGGAACGGTCAGTAATATAATCTTCCGGGAAATGGTGAGTTGCTTTCGGCATATGTCCGCGCACAATCTTTGCAATTGTGTCTACGTTCATGCCTTTTTCAGCGCTCATCGGTACAACATCAAGAAAGTTCATCTGTTTACTGAGGAAACCAATATGTGGCAACAGGATAGCCTTATCAGTCAGGTTATCCACTTTATTGATAGCCAATAAAACCGGACAACGCAAGTTGCGCAGTTTATTCAGCACCATCTCGTCATCTGGCGTCCAATGAGTACCTTCAACAACAAAAATGACCAGCTCTACATCACCAATAGAACTGCTGGCTGCACGATTCATCAGACGGTTAATCGCCCGCTTTTCCTCAATATGCAACCCAGGAGTATCTACATAAATAGTCTGATAAGCCCCTTCAGTGTGAATACCCATAATACGGTGACGGGTAGTCTGTGGTTTACGGGAAGTGATAGACACTTTCTGACCCAAAAGCTGATTCAGCAATGTGGATTTCCCCACATTAGGCCGTCCGACTATTGCAACAAATCCGCAATAGGTTTCTTGTTCGCTCATTCAAGCTCCAGTTGTTTCAATGCTTGCTCCGCCGCTGCCTGCTCTGCTTTGCGGCGGCTGGAGCCTGTTCCTTTAACCGGCTGTTCGATACCACTCACCTGACAGTGAATAGTAAATTCCTGGTCGTGGGCTTCACCACGAACCATAACAACCAGATATGACGGCAGGGGTAAATGATGCCCTTGCAGATATTCTTGTAACCGGGTTTTCGGATCTTTCTGTTTGTCACCTGGGCTAATTTCATTCAAGCGAGTTTCGTACCAGCTCAGAATAATTTTCTCAACCGTTTGAATATCGCTATCGAGGAAAATACCACCTATCAGCGCTTCCACAGTATCAGCCAGAATAGATTCACGGCGGTAACCGCCGCTTTTCAGTTCTCCCGGCCCCAGGCGAAGACATTCACCTAATTCAAATTCCCTTGCCAATTCAGCCAAAGTATTACCACGAACTAATGTGGCACGCATCCGGCTCATATCCCCTTCATCTACGCGAGGAAAGCGATGATATAGGGCATTGGCAATAACAAAACTTAGAATTGAATCACCGAGAAATTCCAGCCGCTCATTATGTTTACTGCTGGCACTGCGATGAGTTAATGCCTGTATCAGCAGATCATGCTGATCAAAAGTGTACCCCAGCTTACGCTGCAATCTGTTAATTACGATGGGATTCATGTGCTACCAAATATAGGTCAGAATTCGTCAAATAAAAACGCACACGCAACAGACCTGTACAGGAAGCCCTGACAAAACTGTTGCGTTTGCACTGGCTCCTTATCAGGAGCCAGTCATTAAGTTTGAAAGGATATTCTACACTGTGAGTAAAATTAATGCTTCGCTAATATTAATTAATTCCACCAATACGGCTAAAGCGAACTCCGGTAGGCCATTCCCCTTCCTGTTTCTCAAAACTCATCCAGATTGCTGAAGCGCGACCAACCAGATTTTTCTCAGGAACAAAGCCCCACTCACGGCTATCAGCACTATTATCACGGTTATCACCCATCATGAAATAGTGACCTTCAGGCACAATCCACATTCCCTCAGGCAAACCAGGCTGACGGAAATTCGGCCTCGGCAGTACCCCCGGAATCTCCAAAATATGGTGTGTTGCCACACCCAGATTCTCAATCCGTTCACCCTGCCGCATGCTGTAAGGCGGTAAAGTTTCTTCAACAGGGATTTGGAAAACACCTATCTTTTTCAGGTTCTCACCATGGGAGTTGACACCATACTGTTTCATTGTCCACTCACTTGGGAATAATGAACCATAAGAAACCGGTAGCTCTTCCTTACAACTTTTTGTTTCACCGCAACCAGGAAAAACACGCAGTTCTTTCTTCAGTGGATCATAAATAATTTTATCACCCGGCAAGCCAATCACTCGTTTGATGTAATCAAAACTTGGGTCCAATGGATATTTGAATACGGCAATATCACCACGCTTTGGTTCACCAGTCTTAATCAATGTGGTTTGAGTGATGGGATCTTTCAATCCGTATGAGTATTTCTCCACCAGAATGAAATCACCAATCAATAAAGTTGGCATCATAGAACCCGATGGGATCTGAAATGGCTCATAAACAAAAGAGCGCAAGATCAGAACCACGGCCAGCACTGGGAAAATGGATGAACACGTATCTATCCATGTTGGTTTGTTAATAGTCTCAGCCAGATGCTCCTGATCCATTGTACCTTCAGTTAGCTCCTGCAATCTGGCAAGTTTTTTCTTGCGCGCTGGGGCCCATTTGAAACGATCAATACACCAAATAATGCCGGTGACTAACGTTGCTAGCGTTAGGATCAGGGCAAAAGTGTTAGCCATTTAGACTCCTTACAACCTTATTAATTGTCTTTACCAACATGAAGAATGGCTAAGAAAGCTTCCTGTGGTAACTCAACATTACCAACCTGCTTCATGCGTTTCTTACCTTCTTTCTGTTTCTGCAATAGCTTTTTCTTACGGCTAACGTCACCACCATAACACTTCGCCAAGACGTTTTTACGCAATTGCTTCACTGTTGAGCGAGCAATAATATGATTGCCAATCGCAGCCTGAATCGCGATATCAAACTGCTGACGAGGAATAAGCTCTTTCATCTTCTCGACTAATTCCCGCCCACGATACTGAGCATTGTCACGATGAGTAATCAACGCCAATGCATCAACTCGTTCACCGTTAATCAACACATCCACACGAACCATATCAGAAGCTTGGAAACGAGTGAAATTATAATCCAGTGAAGCATAACCGCGAGATGTGGATTTCAATCGGTCGAAGAAATCCAATACGACTTCAGCCATCGGTATTTCGTAAGTCAGTGCAACTTGTTTACCATGGTAAACCATGTTGGTCTGCACCCCACGTTTCTCAATACATAAGGTAATGACATTCCCCAAATATTCTTGAGGTAACAGCATATGACACTCAGCAATAGGTTCACGCAACTCTTCAATATTATTCAATGCCGGCAATTTAGAAGGGCTGTCCACATAGAGAATATCGTGGCTCGTCGTTTCCACTTCATAAACAACCGTTGGTGCAGTTGTAATGAGATCAAGATCGTATTCACGTTCTAGACGCTCCTGAATGATCTCCATATGTAACAAACCAAGGAAACCACAACGGAAACCAAAACCCAGTGCAGTAGAGCTTTCCGGTTCATAGAACAGAGAAGCATCATTCAGACTCAACTTACCCAATGCGTCACGGAATGCTTCATAGTCATCAGAACTGATAGGGAATAACCCCGCATAAACCTGTGGTTTTACTTTCTTAAAACCTGGCAATGGTTTTTCCGCAGGTTGACGGGCCAGCGTCAATGTATCGCCAACTGGCGCACCAAGAATGTCTTTAATTGCACAAACCAACCAACCTACTTCGCCGCAATCCAATATATCGCGGTCAACTCGCTTCGGTGTAAAAATTCCAAGACGATCAGCGTTATATACCTGACCGGTACTCATCACTTTGATTTTGTCACCCTTGCGTAAAGTACCATTTTTAATACGAACCAGCGAGACAACACCGAGATAGTTATCAAACCATGAGTCGATAATAAGTGCCTGTAACGGCACATTAGGATCGCCTTCCGGGGCCGGAATCTCTTTAACTAAACGCTCAATGACATCTTGTACGCCTACACCAGTTTTGGCTGAACAACGCACTGCATCAGTAGCATCAATCCCAACAATGTCCTCAATTTCTTCTGCTACGCGCTCAGGCTCCGCAGCGGGTAAATCGATTTTATTCAGAACAGGAACAACTTCAAGATTCATATCCAGAGCGGTATAACAGTTAGCCAATGTCTGCGCTTCCACACCCTGCCCAGCATCAACCACCAACAATGCCCCTTCACAAGCAGCCAACGAACGGGAGACCTCATATGAGAAGTCAACGTGCCCTGGCGTGTCGATAAAGTTTAATTGATAGAGCTGCCCATCATTGGCTTGGTAATCCAAAGTGACACTCTGTGCCTTGATGGTGATACCGCGCTCACGCTCAAGCTCCATGGAATCCAGCACTTGCTCTGCCATTTCACGATCTGTTAAGCCACCACAAATTTGAATAATACGGTCAGATAACGTCGACTTACCGTGGTCAATGTGAGCAATAATGGAGAAATTTCGTATTTGCTTCATTATAAATATTTTTCTGCCTTGGTATTTCTGAATCATTCGCCTAATGGACACACAGAGGGACATAAAGCGACGGTTTATAGGTCGGCCACTGGCCTGAAAGGCTGTATTCTACATGCCAAACCTGTGAAAACCTAGTCATGCCTGTGGCTTTAAGTATGATCAGTCAATTAAAAGTTCTGTATGATTAAAACAGATTTATTCCGGATGCTGAACACGAATTACATCAGGAGGCAAACCAATTTGTAAAACTGTCGGTTGGTATTCCTGCTGATTATCCCAATAAGTGGCAACTCTGCGGGCAAGGAAAAAACCTGCGATTCCTCCCAAAACGCCGCCACAAAACACCCATAATTGATTGGTCACCCATAATTGAAAAAGTGCACCACCAAGGAATAGTCCAATAAGTGGGGTTAGATAAACCAGCAACGCTGAACGCAATAAGCTTCCTTCAGGGATACCAATTTCCACTTTCTGCCCTGGTTGCAACGGCTGTAAAATCTCAAGTTCGAGTTGATGAATGTCATCAGGCCCTAATTTATTCAGTAAATAAGAGCCACACGCCGCACGAGCCTGACAACTACCACAACCAGAAGAGGAGCCATAACGTAATAATGCTCTACCCTGCTGCCAACGGATTACTGTTGCCCATTCTTTGACCATTAGTCAGTTCCCATAAATGCAACACCTGCGGCAATATACTTGGCAGTTGCCAGTGGCAATTCACCAATAATAGTAACCTCCTTTGCCCCACGTATTACGCTATAAATCGTTGGGTGCCCACGACGAAGAGGATATTCTAATTTACTGGTTTTGTCAGCGTTAGTCACATTCACTGAAAAACTAAATAAACCATCGCTGAACATAATAGACTCGAGCGAATCAGTATTTGATAGTTTACGCCGATTACGCGAAACCTCAGTGAAACCATCCGGCAATTTACCTAATTTCCAATTGAATACCACTTTCTCTGACGATGGAATGACCAGCATTGGTGGCATATTCAGGTGAGTAATAATACTCATTGCACCATAGACATCCCCACCTATTGTAGAAGAAACAACCCGAAATTGCTCAAGTGTTTCACTATCACGATCAAGTAAATCAATACGTAATGGTAAATGGTTTTCTTCATCGATAAGCAAAATGTAATTATAACGTACTTCATCTTTGGAAATGATGCGTACAACCCGGCAAGGTCTGTCACCGATATGAGTACGACCAACGTCGATAAAATTGTAGTATTTTTTCAACTGAGTGAAATCAGCAAAAACAACTGCCGGTAAATAATCAATAATATGATCGCCGCTAAGACTGAAAGCATCCAGTCCAGGTTCAAAATAGCTAATCTCATTACCACGCTGGACAATCTCCCTGCGGGAACCATCCATCTGCATAATTTGAGCAATGGGAATACCATTGATAATGGCATGGCGATAACGAGCTGAGACGATAGCCTGCTGGCTGAGATTAATAAAAGCAAGCTCATAAGTCAGGGACTGAGTGGCATTACCCATCTCCTGTAACAAAGCCTCAGCGCTACTGAGCTGTGCCGAGACTTGTAGAGGAGTAAACAGGCTGCCCACCAGTAAAGAGACGGAAAACCAGATATGTTTCATTACTACTGTTGTGTTCCTAAAGATTGCGTTCCGGGAACCGGAATGGCAGCCTGTGGTGGAATTTCCTGTCCGTCATTTTGTTCAAAATGCACACGGCGATCAAGTTCATATTGTTGCAACATGATGTTAATGCGTTTATTACGCTCTTGCACCTGAATGCGCTGATCATGACCAAACATATCATCACCAGAAGGCACGCCAAAACTCACTGGGGAAGCCGAACCCATCATCGGCAGTGTATTAAATACTGGTGTATCAGATTGATATTCAAAATTCACAGCATCATGGCTATTGTACTGCTGTACTCCTATCAGTACTGCCAACGAAACACAGGCTGCAACACCCACTTGAGTAATTTGACTTCCCCAAGGGCGAAGTTTCTGCCAAAACGCCATTTTCTGCCAAGTCTCTGGCCGAGGCTGAGATTCAGAAATCAACCCACGGTTAAAATGAACAGGCTCTTTTTCAAGTGCCTGTGCAACCCGGCTCGCAATATCGATATGTAATACTTCAGTCACATCACCGCGCAATGTGTCACGGATCAAGTGGTAATTTTCCCAGTGTTTCTGCATTGCAGAATCTTTAGATAAAATACTAACGACTTCACTATCAAGAGTTTCGCCATCCATCAGTGCGGAAAGTTTTTCTCTTTGCATGCCAAAGTACCCTTCAGTATTATCCCACTATTTTTAGTTTTAAATCAGTGGTTGAATTTTATCATCAATGGCTTCCCTCGCCCGGAAAATACGGGAACGAACCGTACCTACTGGGCAATCCATAACAACAGCTATCTCTTCATAGCTTAGCCCATCTAATTCCCTTAGAGTTATTGCCATTCGCAAATCTTCAGGAAGAGATTCAATGGTTCGGAAAACCACCTGCCTTAACTCTTCTGACAACATTAAATTCTCAGGGTTCGAAATTTCTTTTAGTGCATTTGAAACTTCATAATTTTCGGCGTCACTGACATCCAAATCACTGGATGGTGGACGTCGCCCTTGAGAAACCAAATAGTTTTTTGCCGTGTTTACTGCTATACGATACAACCAGGTATAAAAAGCACTATCGCCACGGAATGAAGCCAGTGCTCGATATGCCTTAATAAATGCCTCCTGCGCAACGTCAGGAACATCACCCTGCGGAATATAGCGAGATACAAGGCTCGCTACTTTATGCTGATATCTGATCACCAGTAAGTTAAACGCTTTTTGGTCACCTTTCTGTACTCGCTCGACCAGCATTTGATCCGTTAACTGCTCGCTCATCCGAGGTTAAATCTCCCGAAGCAAAGCTCCACATTTGTATTTATTGAACCAACCATAGATGTCCTATTTCTCCGAGCAAGCAGGGCTTTGAGTAATAAAATTCTGTGAAGTTCAATTTCTGTCATCATTTTGTTGCAATCATAGCCTTTATCCTATCTGATAGGCTAACATGATTTTTACTCATCTTCTCCACACATCATCAATTATGCAATCATTATTCTCGCAACATTACAGTGATGTACTTATTATCGGCAGTGGTGTGGCTGGTCTATCCTTAGCTTTACGACTGGCTTCGCAATATAAAGTCACTGTATTAAGTAAGAGTATTCTTAGCGAAAGTGCATCCTATTATGCGCAGGGTGGTATCGCCGCTGTATTTGATAAAACAGACAGTATCGCATCTCATGTTGAAGATACCTTGATCGCTGGGGCAGGGCTTTGCGACAAAAGCGCGGTTGAGTTTATTACCAGTAACGCCCGCCATTGTGTAAAATGGCTGATTGATCAGGGTGTTTCATTTGATACAGAAACCCGTGAAGATGGAAAAAAACAATATCATCTGACTCGAGAAGGTGGTCACAGCCATCGACGTATTCTGCATCATGCAGATGCAACGGGTAAAGAAGTAGAAACCACACTAGTTGAAAAAGCCAAGTCTCATCCGAACATTATTGTAAGAGAGCGCTGCAACGCAGTTGATTTAATTACCTCAAATAAAGCCCAACTCAATGGCGATAATCGAGTAATTGGCGCTTATATTTGGAACCGCCAGCAGGAACGAGTAGAAACTTATCGCGCTAAAGTCGTTGTCCTGGCAACCGGTGGCGCTGCTAAAGTTTATCAATACACCACAAATCCCGATATCTCATCCGGTGATGGCATTGCAATGGCATGGCGTGCTGGCTGCCGTATCGCCAATCTGGAATTTAATCAGTTTCACCCGACCTGTCTGTTTCATCTACAAACACGTAATTTTCTGCTAACTGAAGCTTTAAGAGGTGAAGGCGCTTATCTAAAACGACCAGATGGCAGTCGTTTTATGCCTGATTTTGATGAACGTGCTGAACTGGCCCCACGCGACATCGTAGCGCGGGCTATTGACCATGAAATGAAACGCCTTGGTGCTGATTGCATGTTTCTGGATATTAGCCATAAACCAACCGATTTCATTATCCAGCATTTTCCAATGATTTATGAAAAACTGCTGACATTGGGCTTTGATCTCACAAAAGAACCGATTCCAATCGTGCCTGCCGCGCATTACACCTGCGGCGGTATAGTCGTCGATCATCAGGGACGTACTGACCTAAACAATTTATATGCTATCGGTGAAGTCAGCTACACTGGCCTACATGGTGCAAACCGTATGGCATCCAATTCTCTGCTGGAATGTTTAGTTTACGGCTGGTCTGCTGCGGAAGATATCCAACAACAGATTGAAAAAATCGAAGAGATACCGGAACTCCCCTTTTGGGATGAGAGCCGTGTTGATAATTCAGATGAACAAGTCGTCATTCAGCACAATTGGCACGAATTACGCCTGTTTATGTGGGATTACGTTGGCATTGTGCGTACAACCAAACGCCTGGAACGAGCACTACGCCGCATTAATATGCTACAACAGGAGATTCACGCCTACTATTCCAATTTCAGAATCTCTAATAATCTGCTGGAATTACGAAATTTAGTGCAAGTCGCTGAATTAATTGTACGTTGTGCACTGGAAAGGAAAGAGAGCCGAGGTCTGCATTTCACGCTGGATTATCCCAATTTACTGCCAGAGTCAAAACCAACAATTCTGACACCCTGATCTCTGGCGGCAAAACCTACTCATAGCTACACCCAGCGTGATTATTTCAATAATAAAGATAGAAATCCGTCACCAGTTGCTGAAATTCCGGCGTATATACACCATCTGGCTGACGGATGGTCAATTCACCGATGAAACTCGTATTTTCTTTACGAGAAAGTGCCAACAACATCCGATGAAATGGTTTACCTTTTCTATCGCGAATATTAACCCGGTCATGAGAAAACCAGCCTTGCTGACACGCCATTGTTTCGAATAACTCACCAATAGCATATGGCAATACCACACAGAACAAGCCATCTGGCGAGACTAACTTTTCTGCGTATTGCAATAACCGCCGATGAGTCAGAGAGCCAGTATAACGAGCCTGCTCCCTTACCTCATTCCGGCAAGCAACAGCTGGCTCAAAATAAGGTGGATTACTAACAATCAGGTCATAACATTGTGAATATCGATCAGCAAAATCACTAATATCCTGATGATAAACATTTACTTTTCTCTGCCATGGAGACTGTTCCACATTCTCTCGTGCTTGAAATACAGCGTTTATATCCAGTTCCACCGCATCAATTTTTGCATTTTCATCGGTGCGTTGTGCCAACATCAGAGCAATCAACCCACTACCACAGCCAATATCCAAAATCGCTTTTTTGTCACTAACTGAAGCCCATGCACCCAATAGAACACCATCAGTCCCCACTTTCATCGCGCACCGATCATGGCCGACAAAAAATTGCTTAAAAGTAAATCCACCCCGACGCAGAGATCGTTTCTGTTTCAAATTAATAACCTACATCTGTCAGTACAAAAAAATTTGCTATTAGGATAAGGGGTATTATGTTCCGATAAAAGCTATCTGTTTCCCTAAAAGCTTTAAATAGATGAACAATACGCCCAACCTGTTTATAATCGGCGGCCCAAACAGAGGTATATGATGACTGCAACAAACTTTTCTGAACTCGATCTTGACGAACGCCTGCTTGATGCCTTAAATAGCAAAGGCTACTCCCGCCCGACGGCAATTCAGGCTGCTGCTATTCCGGCAGCAATGGATGGACGTGACGTTCTGGGTTCCGCGCCGACTGGTACAGGTAAAACTGCGGCTTATTTACTGCCAGTTCTGCAACATTTACTGGATTTTCCACGCAAAAAATCTGGTCCACCACGCGTTCTGATCCTAACACCAACCCGCGAACTAGCAATGCAGGTAGCAGACCAGGCAAAAGAACTTGCTACCCATACCCATCTGGACATTGCTACGATTACTGGTGGCGTGGCATATATGAACCATGCAGAAGTTTTCAGTGAAAATCAGGATATTGTCGTCGCTACTACAGGCCGTCTACTACAATATATCAAAGAAGAAAACTTTGATTGCCGGGCAATTGAAACACTGATCCTTGATGAAGCAGATCGTATGCTGGATATGGGTTTCGCCAACGATATTGAAACAATAGCCGGTGAAACCCGTTGGCGTAAACAGACGATGCTGTTTTCTGCCACTCTAGAAGGAGAAGCTATTCGTGATTTTGCTGAACGCTTACTGGAAGATCCGGTTGAAATTGATGCAGAATCATCCCGCCGTGAACGCAAAAAAATCCAACAATTCTACTATCGGGCAGATGATTTAACACACAAAACCGCCCTGCTCTGCCATTTACTGAAACAACCTGATGTCACTAAGTCCATCATTTTTGTTCGCAAGCGTGAACGTGTACATGAGCTCGTAGATGAGTTGCGTCGTGCCGGTATCAAAGCCTGGCTCCTTGAAGGGGAAATGGTACAGGCCAAAAGGACAGAAGCTGTTAAGCGTCTAAATGATGGCAGTGTCAATGTTTTGGTCGCCACTGATGTCGCTTCCCGTGGATTAGATATTGATGATATCAGTCATGTTTTCAATTTCGATTTACCGCGTACCGCTGATGTATACCTACACCGTATTGGCCGCACGGCTCGTGCAGGCCGCAAAGGTACCGCAATTACTTTAGTGGAAGCACATGATCACCTTTTATTAGGCAAAATCAGCCGCTATCTAAACGAACCCCTGAAGTCACGGATTGTTGATGAACTCCGCCCAACAACCAGAGCGCCAAATGAAAAAACCAGTAATAAGCCATCGAAAAAAGTACTGGCTAAGCGCAAACAAAACAAAGAAAAAAAGAAAGCCGAAGAGCTGAAGAAAAAAGTAAAAATACGCCATCGAGATAGCAAGAATATCGGCAAACGCCGTAAACCTGCTGGTAATCCAAAACCTGAAGCCCCAACCAGCAGCGATAGCGATAAGTAAATCTTTAAACGGGCCAATTGGCCCGTTGATTATAATATGCAGTTTCGCATAGTAAGATTATTCTGTGAGTAAATAAGCTCTCAGCAAACGCTTCTTTATTTCTATTAATAATTTATCAGGTATACCGCATGGCTGGGAGAACAGAGAGTATAAGAGCTTCATAAACACTATTTGTAGACGCTCTTGGTCCTGTTTCTGTACCAAGGAATAAAAAGATTTAGCGTTCCGCCCCAGAAAATACCGTCAAGCACACCATTACTAAAGCCAAAAAACAGATTAAAATGTAACGAATGCAACAACGCAGGGTGAATGCTTAACATGGCCGTAATAATAAACTTAACGATAAATGTGATAACAATCAGCGTCAGCGTTAACGAAATACCAGGACGGATGATTAAATCACTGCCTGCTTTTTCGCGTAACCTTGGTTGAGAACGCCACAAACCCCATCCCATTACAATCCCGACAAGTAAACCTGCTATCATCGCTATCAAGGCTAACTCTGAGAATGTGGTTTCATAAATGACGTTATATATTCCCCAGACCAGGAATACTATTGGTAGTAAGAAAAGACGATCAATTCGCATTTCACGATCATACAAGGCACTAATCCCGCACCTGATGAGAAAAGCAAAAAGAATCCAAACCCATATTGGGGTATCTTTAATAATGGTGGTCAGTGACATGTTATTTATATGAACGTCCCGCTTGCAAGGACCTCCATCGTTTTAACTCTGACAGATAGGTTGCAGCCTTAAATCCGGATTTTTTGCAACCTTTCAAAGCTGCTAACCCCTATGTAATCCGCTGACTCACGCCTTATTTCTCCGACAAGCTTTAAGCTCAGAATAACATTCAGGTTTGGTGAGTCCCGGTCTTACCTGTCGTTGTCATCACGCTTGCTGCCAAAGCAACCTTTCTGTATTCACCCTTTTGTTAAGAGTTAATGTTTGTCTGTATCAGTGATTAATATGGTCTGACACTGACGTAATCTTTAGAACCGGACGTACAGAACTACCGCATCCGGCTCCCAACAGATCCGTGTCCCCACACACATATTCAGCAAGAACTGAACATTACGATTGAGCCACCGGTAAAACATTCTCATACTTTGGTAGATAAACTGCCCAATTCGTCTCTAGTTATCAGATATGCCGTAATAATTTATCCAGCTTCTATCACTCTGATGACGATATTGAGGGCTTACCATTTGTCGGTGCTCAGGTTCTTCCAAAGGAAGTCCCTGAGTCCCTTCAATTTAGCGGCGAGACAGTCTTTTCGGCTGGTTAATTTCAGCCGCCAGTGTCCTTTCTACGATGGGACTTTTACCTACAAGATCAGTACAGCTTTGCCCAGCACACCATTCACTACATTTTTCCTTTGGCGAGAAAGATGTCTGCTATAGCAACTGACCATCAAGACGGTAGCTTATTAGTTAAATCCAAGATTTATTCATACTGACACTAAAACACCTGTAAAAATAATTTTTTCAACAATATCACATTAAGTAATAAAACCATTAAGCAACATATGGAAACACTATTTCATATATATATTCATACAGATTAACTTCATCCAAGATGATAAACGCCTTGATTGAATTACCAAACTCTAAATAAAAACCCCTTTTATCAACAATATTAATCACAATTTCAGCCGTACCGTTTTTTACGCCAAATATAGTCTCAACCTTCCCTTTTATTGCCCCATACTTGAGATAATCATAAGCATCCATTTTTAATTCTACGCTCTGTCCAATTTTAATCTTTCTAATATATTTTTCACTAACAACTCCTTTTGCTATAAAGTGATTACCATCAGGATATATAGTAAAAACCAACTCTCCTTTTTTTACCTGCTTAGGTCTGATGCCATTAATATTATTAAACTCAACCTTACCATCAGCTTTTGCAATTCCTTCTATTCTCAACTTACCATTCTTTATACTCTCTATCCGTGTGTTTTTTACATTCAATTCTGAGACAAGAACAGAGAGTTCACCTCTTAACTGGTTAAGCTCCATATCTAACTCTTTATATTTGGTTGCTCCAATTATGTATCTACTCTGCTCATCATCTAAACTGTATTTTCTTTTCTCCAAGTCTAATATATCAGATTCAAGATTAATCAAGCCACGACGTGATGAAAATAATTCCATTTTATATTTAATAATATCTTTCGTGGATAAATAATTATTATTATGCTTTAACAATTTATCTACGAAACTCATCTGCTCTCTGTAGCTTTGACTAAAAAAATCATAGTCATCTCTATGGTCCTTCAAAATAAAGTCTATATTTTTTAATTCACTTTCATTTTTATTAAACTTAAAATCTTCATAATTTTTTTCAATCTTCATCCGTTCATAGACATTATCTATATACTTTTCCATCGCATTAATTTTTGTATTATCTCGTTTTATATTTTGCAATAAAATAGATTCAGCCTCCTCTAAATCTGGATTAATCGCATTATAAATAGAATCTCCTTTTTTAACCACATCACCATCACGAACATTATAATTTTTAATGTCTATATCCTTTTCTGCATAAAATAATACAGGTTCTGGTGCGGTTTTAATAAAAGCATTTTCTAAAACAACTCGCCTCTTTATAGTCACAACAAAAGATAAAGCAAAACATATAATCAGCAAAAAAACTGTTATACTTATAATCAATTTATATTCTTTATGCAGTTCTGACTTAACTTCATTATTAGAGTTTAATTTATTCATTAAAAGCCTCTAGTTTGAAGAAATCATAGTCCTTTTCACTTTTCAACTCTAACACTTCATGATTTTCACAATCGATAGTAAAATCATGAGCGACATAGAATATAATACAACCTTCTTTTTCTGAAATTAATTTACTTACGACTTTAGCATTTTCATTATCAACTCCTCTAAATATTTCATCAAATATCAATACCGATTTATCTGACAGATAACCTCGTAAAAAGAGTAATACTTGTCTTTGTCCTTCAGAAAAAGGGTTAACCTTATCACTAATAACGGTATCTAGTTTTTCAGGCAGGCTATCTATTGTCTGCCATAAATTTAATTTTTTAAGCATACTCTCAACTTTATTCCTATCAACGTCTCTTCCTAATGTAATATTTTCAATAATACTTGTAGTAAAGAGTATATCTTGTGGGAAGTATGCAGCGCATTGATTTATATGAATTTCAGGCTTAATAGTTTTATCAGAAACATAAAAATTCACAGATCCATTTACAGGTGGAATCAAACCAATCAAAGTCTTACATAAAGTTGTCTTACCAATACCATTCTGTCCTATTATTTTATATATCTTATTACTTTGAAAGGTAAGATCCGGAATTTTACAGACGATATTTCCATTAGTACCAATATGAAGATTCCTTACTGTAATTTCGTCTACACTAACAATATTATCATCTAATTCAGTATTCAATAAACTCTCATCTACAACATTATTCCCCATAAATTCTTTATACCTTTCAAGAGTAATGCTTGATCTTTTCAACTCCATAAAAGAAACTAAAATCTGCATTGTATGTTTTAGAGACATTTCTGTAAAAGCAATTAACGTCAACATTATACCTAGTGAAAAACTACTATATCTAATAATGCTAATAACCATGACACATCTAATAACAGTACCAATGATTGTGTTAACTGTTAGAGTTTTACTTTTCACACCAGCAACAAGTAATGCAACATTTTTCTCCCTATTCAAAAAATCATTCATCCTGTCAACACATCTATTCAGAATCCTGTTTCGATAATTATTGCCTCGTATCGTTTCCCTTCCTCCAATAATATCATCCATAATTGAAAGAAAATTTGATTTTATTTTAAAACGCTGCTCTTCTAAAATAATCATTTTCTTGACAGACAAAAAATAAACAACCACCAGCATAATTATTCCTAAGATCAAAAAGCTGACAACTAGAGGACTAACATATAGCACTATGATTGATAATATTAAAATCGTAATAAGCTTAACAACAATATCTATTAGCAGAGTCAAATAATACTTTTTAATATTTTGAGCATCATAAATCCTTTGAATCAATCCACCTTTATTATAATCATTCAATATAGATAATCTTGTAGTAATCAAAGCAAGTAAATATTTATCTAAATAATAATAGTCCAAATATTTTTCCAGTGATGCTCTAAAGCGAGAAGTCAAATAAGTTAGTATCATATTGAATGATTCATATAATAGATAAGATATCATAAAGATAAATAAAAAACGCAAGTCACCTGATGGTATAACCGCGTCAATCAGATACTGCATAAAAAATGCAGAAAAAGAACTAATGACACTTAATAGTAAAGAGTATAGTAATAAAGATTTTATATAACCTGTCGCAAAGTTACCCTTCAATGCCACATCCATTTTCATGCTAAATTCCTGGATAATATTAATATAATTTACAACAATGAAATAACCGTGAATTCAGCAACAAGTTAGTTCATTACCCAATTAAAAAACCTAATTAAAATACATATAGCACTATTTTGGAACATTATTTAGTTATCAACCACATTCAGTATGTTCATAATGCCCTGACTCACAAATTTTTCATCAGAATTTGTTTCACCACCAAGAAGCATAATAACCTCTCTATAAAGAAAATCTATTTCCTTAACTCTTGTTTCTATATGATTAGGGCTCATTGCCAGTGAGAAATGCTCAGCAAAACTTTCATCAATATCTTTGAGCTGGCTAATCATTTTGCGAAAACCTTGCAGCCCCCAATGACGATGAAGTCTGATATAAGAATCTGCAATATTGAGCAAAAACTTAGAACATGCAAATTCGAAAAATCCAAGGTCATCTTTCACTTGATGTACCTTCCGGTATAGGCTTTCAATTAGCAATGCACTTTTCCTTCTATTTTCTATAGAAAATGTTTCTACAATAGGCGACTCGACTATAGAATAGGTTTTTAGTTTCAATTCTCTTACTATATTTTTATTATCAAAAATAATCTCTGAATCCAACATATGCTTTATTGTTGGTCCATGCTTATAAGATAAAAGTTTTACTAAAGATTTTTCTGCCATATACCTAAGTTCAAATTCTACTTCACGATAGACTATCTTCTTTCTAAATAAATCAATTTCACTTCCATGTATAATAAGCAAGTCAATATCACTGCTTCCATTTTTATATTTACCTGTAAAATATGATCCATATCCAAGAATAGCTAAGACTTTTTCTTCTCTCTTTATTTTTTCTACAATTTCTTTTAAGCATTCTTTAATGTCGTCCATACTACCTCGCTTAGAGTATCTATCACGAAAAATATAAAAATCATTCACTGGAAACTACAACATATTTCACATCAAAACATTTCAACTATTTTAACTCGATTTCATTCAGGTGAAATCGAACATCGTTGGGTTTGTTCATATACTCTGATAATGGTAAGTTACTCTTTATTGTATTTCGTAATTGATCTAGATTCTTAATATAATTTAATCTAGTTTCTGATTGGAATCCAGTAACAGACGATGTGGTAAGAGAGCTTTCTCTTTCTATCTTTACATAGAGGGGACGGTTAATATTCCTGACCTTTACACAATGAATAGCCCTAAGTAAAAAATCATCATCAGCAGCAATTCTAGTTGTACCATCAAAACCACCAAGGGTACGAAATATACTAAATCTAATTAACTGAGAAGGTTGAAAACTCAGATACTTCTTACCAAGTTGATGTGCAATATAAGGGATTCTATAAAATTTCTTAATGCGAAATGAGTTAACCGTATGGAAATTTTGGTAGAAATCTATATATGAAGAACCTAATATATCAATATGACTGTTTTTGTTCATCAGATTATACAGGCAATCTAATCTCATTGGTACAGAATAGTCATCTGCATCATGAAAGGTTATAAATTCAGTATCAATTCTATTTATGATATCATTTTTCAATCGATAATTCCCGACATTAACATCACTCCTAAACAACCTAATGTTTAAATTAGTTTTACTTGCTAAATATTCTAAAACATGTTGGAGCTGTATATAGTTGTCTTCTGATGAATGATCATCAGCAACTAAAATTTGCACATCACTCAAACAAGTTCTCATTATAGACTCAATAGCACTAATAATAAGTATAGGCTGATTATAATGGGGGATTAGTACAGAAACTCTACTCATGTGAGCTACTCATTTAAAATAATTATCAGTTATTCAAATTACAATGAACACCTTCAACTACAACTCCAAATTGGCGAAATATCTTTATTAAATAATGTATGTACAGGTTTGGATGCCAAAAGAAAAAACCAAGCCTCACAATAGTAAATGGGATAATGAGAGCAGTAATCCATACCTTACTCAGGTCATTATTATTAAATATCCTATAATTTGTTCTTCCTACTCTAAAACTTCTTTTTAATACCCAAAAAATATTTGCACGATTTTGGTCGTAGAATTCATAGGCCAGTGCATCACGGCAATAAAAACAGCTGATCCCAATTTGCTTTGCTCTATGGAAAAAATCCGTATCCTCTCCTCCTGTAACACCAAAATTCAAATCAAACAGCTTCTCTTTCATCGATTCATATACTCGGCGTACAATAAATACATTACAAGTGCTGACATTTATATCTTTAGGATCTGATGCTAATAAGTCTCGGTAATAAAATGAAACTTTTTCCATCCATTTTCTTTTTTTATCCAAAAAAATAGGATAAGTGTTACCTTGTATCACATCAGCATTTGTCTGTATCTGGCATTCAATAA
Organism: Photorhabdus heterorhabditis; assembly: GCF_018448905.1. Taxonomy (GTDB): domain Bacteria; phylum Pseudomonadota; class Gammaproteobacteria; order Enterobacterales; family Enterobacteriaceae; genus Photorhabdus; species Photorhabdus heterorhabditis. Next base: position 56,066 of record NZ_RCWA01000029.1, read on the forward strand.
GTGCATCTAACCACCGAGAACTAACAATCTCATCATCATCAATCATAGCAACTGCATCGCACTTATATGTTTCAAAGGCCAAAGTTAACAGTATATTTCTAACTAATGAGATATTTTTATCTTCAAAAAGAATGACATCAATATGGAAATTAAAATCATCTTTGATTTCATTGATCATGTTAAAAGACTCTTGCTGAGAAGAATCGTTATCTGCCACAATGACAGTATAGTTATTTAATTTCTCTAATTTTTCAATGGATTTCAATAAACGTAATAATGATGAACTACGTTTATAAGTAGGAATAAGAATTGCTATTTTCCGTAACATCCATTACCTCCTAATAAATTTAACTGTAATGAAGTCATTATACTCTATCTTTCTGAATGTATTTTAAATTAAACGTATCTCTTAACCATTTAAAATCATTAATGGTTGATAACAAGAATTCCATATTTTCAATGTTTTTCTCATAAAAATGAGCAGCATCATTAGCTCCTTTTAATATCCAATCACCAAATTCTATCCGAGTATCAATTAAACTCCATGCCGTTAATCTTTCTTTACGGATAATATCTTCTTTAGGATTTTTCCTTGGTATACTGAGTTTTATACATTCTCGAAAAGCAGCTCTCCAGGAATGGAAACTACTTGTGTTAATAACTGTATCTGAAGCAACAATATTGACTACGTGATAATCAGGACTAAGAGATATGGTCATATCTCCAGAAAAACTTTTAACCTCCTGAAACAACATTTTATTAAATAATTTCACACCTCCATTCCCATAGCATAAGCGATTCACTGAGTTAACACTTCTCCATACATAGGCCGCAGTTGAGCATAAAGATTCCACTGGTAACTCAAAATTAAACTCATCTCTAATTCTATTGTCTCCGTCTACAACAAAAAACCATTTAGCCATTACAGAATCAGCAGCAACTTTATGAGCTTTTAAGATACCATTGACACCATGAATTCTTTTTGCATCAGGAAATCTATTTTTCAAATGATTCCAATTAGATTCAGCACATGGTTCATCATAAGATATAAAAACAATGTCATATTTCATCTATATTCACCCCTCAGCAAATCCATCATTAAGTATTATGTTAGCTAAATATTTACTTTGAATATTAATATTGAAATCATTCATTATTTTTTGATGTGCATTCGTCCTTATAATATCTTTATCCTTTTTGCTCAACTCGTCTATATATGATATTTTTTCTGATAAATCTACAATATCTCCTTCATTGACAAGAAATCCATTGACATTATTTTCAATTAACTCAGTAATCCCACTATGGTAGGTAGACAAAACTATCTTTTTCATAGCCATTGCCTCCATTAATACCACCGGTATACCTTCCATGTCACCAGAGTTAGATGTTTTGGATGGAAGTATTAAAACATCTGCGTCTTTCATAAAATCTAAGACTATGTGATGGGGTTGAAAACCATGCATTTTTATATGTTCATTCAAATTAAGTTTTAATATTAATTCATAACAATATTCATCGAGTTCCCCATCGCCAACAATGTCTAAAGCAAATGACACTTTACTGCTTATTCGTGCTAGAGATAACAATAAATCAGGCAATCCTTTTTTTTCTGTCAAACGGCCGACAAAAATTATCTTCATTTTTTCTTTATTAGATTCATTTGGATATAAAAATGAAAGAGCATCAATATCAACCCCCAGATGTAGCACCTCAACATTGGTAGGATGACATCCTAGATTAATAATTCTATTACGCATATGTTCACAAACTGAAAAAATTTTATTTGCTTGGTCAAATAAAGTTCCGTAATGACTTCCCAGATCACTAAGACTCTTTTCTTTAGTAATTTCATATGCATGTAATACACTATATAGTGCATTCTTAATATATCCATATTTTTTCAATTGTGCCGCCATGATACTCGCCATACCAAAATGGCTTATAACGATATCATTAGGTTTTATTTGTGATGGATTGGATAGAAATTTAAATAACAAGCGTTTACGGTAACAATTTCGTTTAAACAAACTCATTCGAGAAAATAAATAACCAGAGATTATAGAAAAATAAATGAATTTAAATATTTCATATATAGGATGAACGTTTTTTATATCTTCTAAATAAGGTTTCATAATAGTGCTACACCCATTCTTTGTCTTCCTGGTTTTTGCTGTGATGAAAACGATGCCAAAAAGGCATCAACATAATTAATCAACTGCCACATAAATTGACAGCTATGATTTC
>NZ_RCWA01000030.1 GCF_018448905.1 Photorhabdus heterorhabditis
ATCGTCTGGCGTTGCCGGCGCCGGACGGAGAGGCGTTTGCCCGTCAGGTTTACGAGGCCCCGCAGGGAGAAACGGAAATCGCGTTGGCGGCGATTTGGCATGAGTTGCTAGGGATTGAGCAGATCAGCCGGTACGATAGTTTCTTCGCTCTGGGTGGTCATTCACTGCTTGCCATGCGAATGATAAATCTTGCTGCGGGTCGGGGTTTGGTCTGTACATTGAATGCTTTATTCCAATTCCCGGTGCTGACCGAACTGGCGGCAAAAATCACATTAGATTTGCTATCTCAGCCACAAACCAGCGTCATATCGGTGCGATCTGGTGGAGCAGGATTGCCTGTGTTCTTTGTTCCTAGTGGGACGGGTGACTATTCCTATGTCTTTGGGTTGGCTCAGAGTATCCAATCAGGCTACCCGATTTATGCGTTGCCTTGGCCGTCCATCAATGAAAAACCGATGGCGACTATGGAGGAGCAGGCGGCAAGAATGATCACCTTGATGAAGGCGGTTCAACCGGAAGGACCGTACCAGTTATCGGGCTACTCTTCCGGTGGGATATTGGCTTATGCGATTGCCCAGCAGCTTTTGAATGCCGGTGAAATGGTTAATTTCCTCGGGCTGATTGATACGCCGGCTCCTCATTATTTAGGTGAGCAGATAGCGCAGCCTAAATATCAATTCTTTACTGAATTGGTCAGGCAATTAGGGGAAGGACACGCTGAAGAGATTGCGGTGTTGTACCAGCGAATTGATGAACTGAGTTTGGTGCAGTTTATTGCCGCTGCGCAGGAACTGGCGTTATATCCATCCAGTTTGTGTCCTGATTTAATCGCAGGACGTTGGGAGCAGATAGCGCATTATGCGCAAATAGTCAGGGATTATGAGCCACAGGTATTAACAATAACGTTGCATCAGTTCTATGCAATGGAATTTTGCTCACTTTCTTCTGTTATGGATGAAGAACCGGAGTCTTTAAATATAGAACCGTCGTTAGGTTGGGCACGAGTCGTCCCTGATGCTTTACTTCACTTAATAGCTATTCCGGGTAACCATTTCAGCTTATTGGAGGATAACGAGAATAAAGTCATTTTAGTTAAAGCCCTTAATATGACACTGGCAATCAACGGTAACGGGGAGGTTTTGCCATACTGATATATTAAGAAATACTGAATAATTTAGCGTTGGTGTGATAATCCGGTATATATTGCTTATACCGGATTTTTCTTGATTAAAACAGTATAAGGAAAGTGATAGTTACAAGAGAATAATTTTCTCCATATAGGACCTGATCTGTTTATCTAATTCAGATAAATCATTGAGATAAGGCATGATACGATCAATTTTTTATAAATAATCTGGCTAGGCGGTAATGCCGTTATTATTTGCAATATAAGAGGGTTTAGATATCACTAATCTTCTGAGGTGGCAGTTAATTTTGTATTAAGTGATAGTCAGATTGTTCACTTATTTTGTTATTTTATTGATAGAATTAGCTTGGTTATTACAAAATTAGAACCCGTCAAATTTTATTTCACATTCGAGTAGGTCAATTTCAAACGTTATTGATGAATAATTATTTATTTATTCTTTTCACCTATATACAGTAGGTTTAATTTATTCACTATTTATTCTTTTATTATTCACATTTAGTGCATAAGTCGTGCATAAAAATACTTTTTGGAATTTTGAACGGGATCAAAAAGTATTTTTTTTGTTTATAACTTGTGTTGACTTTGTTAAGCGCGAGCAACAGTATCTGTCCAATGACTGAGGGATTGTTTTTCGAAAATATTTATAATAATTATAATATTAACGAAATCATGTAATCTTATTTATCTTTTAAAACTTTTTAGAATTCCTTTCCCTCAGTATTTATTAATTAGTCATACCAGTACGAGCTGAAAAGTAGCGAAAGTTATATTTTTTATTTCGTTCAGACGCTCTCTATTTTAAGGGGAAATGATCCATGTTAGAAAATATTCAGAGAAGTTGGTTTGATCACTATATGGTACCTTGTTTTTCGCCTGCTAAGTTTATCCCTGTTCAGGCCAAAGGCTCGAAAGTATGGGATCAGGATGGAAAGGAATATATTGATTTTGCTGGTGGAATTGCGGTTAATTCATTAGGACATGCCCATCCTGAATTAAAGGATGCGCTAATTTCTCAGATTGAAAAAATATGGCATATAGGAAATGGTTACACGAATGAGCCAGTTCTTAAATTAGCAAAGAGACTTGTGGAAAATACTTTTGCTGATAAAGTGTTTTTCTGTAATTCAGGTGCAGAAGCTAACGAGGCAGCATTAAAGTTAGCCAGAAAATATGCTGCTGATAAGTATGGAAAAAATAAAAATGAGATTATCTCATTTAACGATTCTTTTCATGGCAGAACATTATTTACCGTTACAGTTGGAGGGCAACCAAAATATTCACAAGATTATGCACCTCTTCCTCAAGAAATTACTCATCTTCCTTATAATGACTTGTCTGCGATCAGGGAGCACATCTCTGAAAATACTTGCGCGATTATTGTTGAACCTATTATTGGGGAGGGTGGAGTTATTCCCGCAGATCCTAAATTTTTGCAGGAATTGCGTACCTTATGTGATCGCTTTCAGGCACTACTCATTTTCGATGAAATTCAAACTGGAGTAGGTCGTACCGGATATCTTTATGCTTATCAGGGGTATGGCGTGGAGCCTGATATTCTGACCAGTGCAAAAGGTCTGGGTGGGGGTTTTCCTATTGGTGCTATGTTGACGAAACAACATATTGCAGAAGCCTTTCAACCCGGCACGCATGGTACAACTTTTGGCGGTAATCCTCTGGCCGCAGCAGTCGCTAATAAAGTGCTTTCGATTGTTAATCAGACAGAATTTCTTGCCGGAGTTCAACAGCGCCATGATTATTTTATGGATAGATTATCGAAACTTAATCAGCGTTATCAAATATTCAATTGCTTGCGGGGCAAAGGGCTGCTTCTGGGGGCTGAATTGCATAAGAATTGGCAAGGTAAGGCGAAGCAGTTGACCAATATTGCAGCAGAGGAAGGGTTGATTGCATTGATTGCCGGGCCGGATGTATTGCGCTTTGCGCCTGCATTAAACATTGAATTTGCTGATATTGATGAAGGTCTGGTTCGTCTTGAAAGTGCCATTATGCGGTTTGTCGGTTAATAGCAGATTGAAGGTGACGTTATGATGCTTTTCCGAACTGTCCAGAATAGTGATTTAAAGGGGATTCAGGCTTTATCCGAACGAGCTGGTATAGGTCTGACATCTTTGCCAAATAACTTGGATCAATTACGTTCACGTATTTCACGTAGCGTTGATACTTTCGCTGGAAAACTGACCAGAGCCAAACAGGGATTCTTTTTTGTGTTGGAAGATACCAGTGCGAATCGCGTAGTAGGCGTAAGTGCTATAGAAGCGGCGGTAGGACTGGAGGAACCGTTTTATAACTTTCGGGTACAGAAAACGATTCGTTCATCACGTGAGTTGGGCGTTTATAAGGCTATTGAAGCGTTAACTTTAGAACAAGATCAGACGGGTAACAGTGAATTATGTACCTTGTTCCTAGACCCGGAATATCAGAAAGGAAAAAATGGCACATTTCTCTCTAAAGCGCGTTTTCTCTTTATCGCCGCATTTAGGGATCTGTTTTCTAAAGTAATATTCGCTGAAATGCGTGGCGTTGCCGATGAGCAAGGAAATTCACCTTTCTGGAACTCGCTGGGACAACATTTTTTTGGCATTCCTTTTTCTCAGGCAGATTACTTAACCGGTATTGGTTCGAAAACTTTTATTGCGGAACTCATGCCCCTGCATCCGGTTTATATATCCTTATTACCCCCCGAGGCGCAGAAGGTGATCGGGCAGGTTCATGAGAAAACTGTCCCAGCCCGTGCAATTCTTGAGAAAGAAGGTTTTTCCTATCAAGGCCATATCGATATTTTTGACGCAGGTGCCTTACTACAGGCTGAGATCGACCGGATACGCGCAGTAAAAGAGAGTCGGCTTGTTACTGTCAGCAAAGTTAAGTCAGTCATCCGCAACGATGGAGTTGCTTGCATCGTTGCCAATCAGCACTTTAGTGAATTTCGAGCGCTTTTACTGAATATTGCGTATGACTGCGAGGAGCTTTCTTTAACACCCGTTGAAATGGATGCACTTCAGATCAGTGATGGGGAGCAGGTGCGACTCGTCAGTCTCTTTCCAGAGGAAAACTAATTATGATGAATCATAAAGCACATTACATTGGGGGAAGATGGGTAGAGGGGCAGGGTGAATCGATAACCAAATTCTCTCCAATAGATCAACAGATCCTGTGGCAAGCTAACAGCGCTGATGCCTCTCAAGTCAGCGCTGCTTGTCAATCTGCCCGTGAAGTATTTTACGCTTGGTCGCATTTGCCGGTCAGTGAGCGAATAAATGTCGTCCAGAAGTTTGTCGCTTTGTTGAATGAAGATAAAGAAGCCCTCGCCCGTGTTATCAGTCAAGAAACCAGTAAACCATTATGGGAAACACGTACTGAAATACAATCCATGATAGGTAAAGCGACTATTTCCATTGAAGCATGGGAACAGCGTACAGGAGAATCGGAAATCATTATGCCGGATGGTCGGGCGTTATTGCGTCATCGTCCCCACGGTGTGATGGCGGTTTTTGGTCCGTATAATTTCCCAGGTCATTTACCCAATGGTCATATTATTCCCGCACTGATCGCGGGTAATACGCTGGTGTTTAAACCCAGTGAGCTAACACCGATGACCGCTGAAGAAACTGTCAAACTGTGGGAAAAAGCAGGTTTGCCCGCAGGGGTGCTTAATTTGGTTCAAGGTGCGCGTAATACAGGGACCGTATTGCTGGAGGATAAACAGCTCGATGGTGTGCTGTTTACAGGGAGTGCTAATACTGGCTTTCACTTTCACCGCGTGTTTGGTGGTCAGCCCGAAAAAATGTTGGCACTTGAAATGGGAGGAAATAATGCACTAATCGTTGATGCTTGTGATGATATTGATGCTGCTGTTTATACCATTGTGCAGTCAGCATTTATCTCCGCAGGTCAACGTTGCACCTGCGCCCGCAGATTGTTGGTAAAAAATGGTGCACATGGAGACGCAGTAATTAAACGTCTGGTGGAAGTGACTAAACAGATTGTTCCATCCCATTGGGATGCACAACCTCAACCTTTTATTGGCGGAGTCATTTCTCTACAGGCTGTTCAGAATTTGTTGGAAGCGCAAGATCGGCTACAAAAACTTGGTGGGATTTCTTTGGTTTCGTTGGAGCAGCTCGCTCCTCAATCAACGTTGCTGGCACCAGGGATTATTGATGTTAGTCAGGTAGTTGAGCTACCTGATGAAGAATATTTTGGTCCGCTACTGTCCCTCATGCGTTATGACACGTTTGATGAAGCGTTAACAATCGCAAATAACACCCGGTTCGGGCTGGCTGTTGGTTTAATTTCACCAGATGCTTTCTTGTTCCAGCGTTTGTCAGAAGATGCGAGAGCCGGAATTGTGAATTGGAATAAACCGCTGACAGGGGCTTCCAGCAAAGCGCCTTTCGGTGGTATTGGCGCATCAGGAAACTTCCGGCCCAGTGCTTATTATGCTGCTGATTACTGTGCCTGGCCGATGGCATCCCTTGTTACCGATAAACTCTCTTTACCTGAAACGCTTGCTCCGGGAATTCATTTCCCTGATTAACTTAATACCATTTTTCCAGAGGTATCTATGTCTGGTTTTGAAGTAAATTTTGATGGGTTGGTCGGTCTGACCCATCATTACGCGGGGCTTTCCGTGGGTAATAAGGCATCTATCTATAATAGGGATAATGTGTCTAACCCACGTAAAGCCGCGTTGCAAGGGTTGATGAAAATGAAATCTCTGGCTGACATGGGATTCTTTCAAGGGGTGCTTCCACCACAACAACGTCCTAATATTCCCGCGTTGCGTAACTTAGGTTTTGCAGGCAGTGATGAGCAAGTACTCCAGAAAGCGGCTCAATATTCTCCTGTGTTGTTATCAAAGCTGAGTTCTGCGTCATCAATGTGGACAGCAAACGCGGCGACAGTGTCACCTTCTGCAGATAGTGCCGACCAGCGAGTGCATTTCACAGTGGCAAATTTAAATAACAAATTGCATCGTTCACTGGAAGTAGAAACGACGGCAGCCGTGTTAAAAGCCACTTTTGCGAATCAAAACTACTTTATTCATCATCGTGCTCTACCACAACATGAAGACTTTGGTGATGAAGGGGCGGCCAACCATAATCGTCTCGGTGGTGACTATAATATGCCGAGCGTACAGGTATTTGTTTATGGGCGTAGCGTGCTGCGTGGTGGTCCGATACCCCAGCTTTACCCCGCGCGACAAACACGGGAAGCCAGTGAAGCTGTTGCACGGTTGCATCAACTTAATCCGGCCCAAACCGTCTTTGTGCAGCAAAAACCTGTCGCCATTGACAGTGGTGTTTTCCACAATGATGTCATTGCAGTGAGCAACCGAAATGTCCTCTTTCATCATCAATATGCTTACCTCAATCAGGCTCAGGCTCTTGCTGAAATTAAGGAAAAAATGGCGGCGTTGGGACATGATTTTGTCGCGATTGAAGTGCTTTCTGAGCAGGTCAGTATTAAAGATGCGGTTGATTCTTATCTCTTTAATAGCCAGTTACTGAGTAAAACTGATGGAAAAATGATGATCGTTGTTCCTGAAGAGTGCCGTCAAAATGCTGTCGTCTGGGATTATTTACAGTCACTGATTGTGCAAACCTCTTCACCCATTAATGAAGTCTGCGTTTTTGATCTTCGGGAAAGTATGCGTAATGGCGGTGGTCCAGCATGCTTACGTCTAAGAGTTGTGTTAAATGATACCGAATTCAGCGCTGTCAATCCTGCAACATTGATGAATAACCCACTTTATGATCGCCTGACTAAGTGGATAGAACAGCATTATCGCGATCAATTATGTTCCAGTGATCTGGCTGATCCTCAATTACTTCGTGAAGTTTATACCGCTCTGGATGAGCTTACGCAGATCCTGAAATTAGGATCAATCTATGAATTTCAACGCTAAATTGGAGTGGATATGGATCTGTTAACGTTATTGCTTGAAAAGAAACTTGCCGATCATTTAACGTTTCCGGAAACAATCAGTGCGAGTTGGTTGGCAGAAGGTGTACTGCAACTGATTCCCTGTGAAGGGAAAAATCGATCTCTGGTGATTTCTGCGGGTATTCATGGCAATGAAACGGCACCTATTGAAATATTAATTCAATTATTGGCACAGTTGGCTGATGGCACGCTAACATTAGAAAATAACTTATTGATCATCTTCGGTAACTTGCCCGCTATGCGTGCGGACCGACGTTATTTGCACAATGATTTGAACCGAATGTTTGGTGGTCGTTATCTAAATTTCCCACTGGGAAATGAGCGGTTGCGTGCAGCTGAACTTGAAAATGTTGTGAGTCGTTTTTTTGCTGAACCTTCGGTATCTTCTACAAATATTCGCTGGCATATTGACTTGCATACAGCGATACGGGCCTCTCATCATGAGCAATTTGCGTTATTACCCGCTCAGGGCCGTCCTTTTTCTGCTGAGTTTATGCAATGGTTGAGTGATAGTGATATTGAAGCACTGGTTTATCACAAAGAAAAAGGAGGGACTTTCAGCCACTTCCTGGGAGAAAAATTTGGCGCAGACAGTTGCACGATGGAAATTGGCAAAGTAATGCCTTTTGGTAAAAATGATTTAAAAAGATTTCAGAAAATCATTGCGGCTCTTTATAGCTTAATCGCTTATTCACAAATAACTGCACGCACTAAATCTGAGCTGAAACATTACCGAGTAGTTGATTCGATTATTAAGAGTGATGACAGTTTTCAACTTCATATACCTGCCGATACCATGAATTTCACTGAATTACCTGAGGGATTTGAAATTGCCAGCCAACGGGATCGCCATTGGAAAATAACATCCTCAGTAAACTTTATATTATTTCCTAATGCTGAGGTTGCTAATGGATTACGGGCGGGATTGTTACTTGCTCTAAATAAAAAAATAACTAAATAAAATATTACGACATTTTCTTTCTGAAGCAATGGTACTTTCTTCTTCAGAAAGAATTCAGCAGTGTGCTTCTTCGCTTTAATGACAGACGGGTATTATCATGATAAAAAATAATAAAACTCAACAAAATCTTTCGGCAGAAAATTTTACTGATTCGCAAAAGCTTCATCGAGGTCTGAGTGCACGTCATATTCAAATGATTTCTATTGGCGGTGCTATTGGTACCGGATTATTTATGGGATCGGGCAAAACTATTGCCGTATCTGGAACATCAATCGTTATTACCTATGCCGTTGTCGGTTTTTTTGTGTATATGGTGATGCGAGCTATGGGAGAATTACTGCTCACTAAATTAAATTATCGCTCTTTTGCTGATTTCGTATCTGATTATTTGGGGACGAAGGCAAGTTTTTTTCTCGGCTGGACTTACTGGATGAGTTGGATTGTATCCTGTATTGCTGATGTGGTGGTTTGTGGCGGATACATTCAATATTGGTTTCCCGGTGTTTCTCTTTGGGGGCCTGCATTTTTAACCTTGGGTTTACTTTGTACTTGTAATCTTCTTTCTGTCCGGTTATTCGGTGAAGCTGAATTCTGGTTTGCGATTATTAAAGTCATTGCGATTTTAGCGTTAATTATTGTGGGTATCGGTATGGTGATGATAGGTTGGAAATCACCAGACGGTATGACGGCATCTATTAATAATCTGACTGATCCATCAGTATTCCTGCCGAATGGTATTTTTGGTTTTTTTGCCGGTTTTCAGATAGCGATTTTTTCTTTTACCGGGGTTGAACTTGTTGGCACGATGACCGCAGAAACAAAAGATCCAGAAAAAATATTGCCGAAAGCCATTAATAAGATTCCGATGAGAATTTTTATTTTCTATATTTTTTCAATGTTAAGCATTATTGCTGTGACTTCTTGGGGACGTATTTCATCTGAAACTAGCCCTTTTGTAACGCTATTTGCCTTGGCGGGTTTGCCAGCGGCGGCTGCAATTGTTAACTTTGTTGCATTAACGTCGGCAATGTCTTCTGCTAATAGTGGGTTATATGCTTGTACACGTATGCTTTATGGGTTATCAACGGAAAGAAATGCTCACCAGAAATTTAAAATTCTTTCCCGTAATACTGCGATTCCAGTACATAGTTTGATATTTTCTTGTTTCTGTATGATAGTTGGCACATCACTTTTATTTGTCGTACCGGATGTCATGCGATTATTTACTATTGTGTCAACGGTTGCTTCTATTATGGTTATTTATAGCTGGTGTATGATATTAGTGGCCTATTTAGCTTATCGTAAACACCATCCTGAATTGCATAAACGATCAATATTTAAGATGCCTTTGGGAGTGCCGTTGACGTGGATCACTCTGATTTTTTTCATCCTTACAATAGTGATAATGGTTTTTGATCCCGATACCTTGGTGGCACTCTGTGGTACACCTTTGTGGTTTATCGCGTTAAGTATTCTATGGCGCGTGAAAAAGAAAAATGAAGCACAGGAAGAACAAGGTTATCAGATAGAGAAAGAGGGTTTTCGTCCATAATGAGGATGATTTACACCTTCATATTTAGCTGTTTTGGCATTCAAATAGGTTTTCCATGCTAAGTACATCATTAGTTTAATTCAGCACCGAATGTTCATAACTTCGGTGCTTTTTTATTGGTAATAAATTTTAAGTGAATTTATCCATGTTACCGGGAAATAAATATTCATGATAATATTTATTTGAATTATATAGATAGTCATAATTGCAATTATATGATATTTCTTATGTTATTGTGGAATAATAAATAAGCGAATTTTATTACATATGACATTGTAATAACTGAATAATTATCTATTTTATATAAATAGCTTTCCAAAATAGTGCTACACCTTACACACGCCACGTAACATATAACTCTATGTATAACAATTAGTTGAAGAAAGCCATGTGTAGCAGAATTATGAAACCTTATTTATTATTGAAATCATCTTTTTTTATGTTTTTTTCTTGTTTTTAATTTAATTATTATGGGGATTGTTTTTTTGATTTAGTCATCTGCCTTTATTTAAGATGGTTAATGAAAAAATAAATGAATTGAATCATATAGTTTATGTTGTTAGTTTGTTTTGTAATATTTACAATTACATTATACATTAAGTCATTATATGTTGGTAAAGATCATAGATTTATTAATAACAGCTATGAAGTATTTTTTATTTGTTTGGTTGTCAAGATTATCAATAAAACAAGGAGAAAAATATGATCTTTAATAAAAAAGTTTTTCTGATTTCCCCTTTATTATTCGTTAGTAGTCAATTTAGTGTGGCATGTAATATTGACCCAAGGGTGGAAAGTATAATAAAAAACTATGGATTACAAGAAACTAAATTGATGTCTATGTATAAAAAGTGCGAATTTGATGTGGTGAATACTGGAAATAGAATTATATTAACTAATAATGAATCCAGAAATAGTGATGAGCGCGCAGAACTAGCGATATATTGATATAGAGGAATGGGAATAGATGAATATAAACTATTTGATAGCAATAAGTATACAAGAGTTCCTTGTGCTAACATTCCGAATCGCTTTTTTAGAGTTTCTCCTGAATATACTTATGCGAAAAGCTATCCGATGAGAGAGGATAAAAAATTTGTTATAGAATTTAGAATGATAGAAACAGGCTGGTTGTATCATGAATTTACAACTAAACATAACTGCGAAATTAATATTGAATCAAGAGGAGAATCATATGGGCTTGGTGAAATAACTACATTTATAAAAGATGAGTCAAATTGTGAGCCTAAAGGTTATAAAATGGGGGATGAATTCAACAAGTGGTTATCAGAAAAGCCAGTTAAAATAGAGACGACAATTTCTTATGTACAATTACCAATATCGAAATAATTCTTAAATCTGTCCTGTGATTATATAATTGTTGGTTTTTTTCTTTTATGCCGTTATTATATTGTTTTACATATATTCTAATAAAATATTTTTTAATTTAATCATGCTGGAATTTGTTTTTGTTTTTTCTAATTAAATAATCTACCTTATTTAGGTCAGATAATATAACAGTGTGGATTAATACAGTAGGTTAATTAATTTTATATTATCTGCAATAAGTGTTTTTCTAAATATATAATAATGAAATCAATTTAATTAGGTACCGAAAACATAAATAGACCAAGGAGATAGATATGAATTTAAATAAAAAAGCTTTCCTTATTTCCCCGCTTTTATTAGCTATTAGTAGTGTCAGTATGGCATGTATGAAAGATCCGGAGAACATTAGAAATCAGGTGAAAGATGCAATAACGGCAAACGGATTGGCAAAAACCAAAGTAATGTCTTTATATACAAATTGTGTTCTTCGAGTTAAAGACAACACACCGAATAAATTGACACTAAAGAATGGTAAAACTGCAAATAGTGATAATGTAGAAGAAAAATCGATGTACTGGTATCGAGGAATGGAGACAAAGGAATATCAAACATTTGATAAGAATAGGAACGAGAAAATTTCTTGCGTTCAAGAAAAAAGTTTCTGTGGAATTGCGCCTCAATTCACTTACTCACAAGGTTATCTAACCAATAAAAAACCGGGTGTTGTTATTGAATTTAAGACGGAAAAGGCAGGCTGGTTATATAATGACTTTACAACTAAACATGGATGTAAGACTAAAGCTGAAGGAGGAGGAACATATGGGCTTGGTGTAACAGGAACATCGGCAAGTTGTGATTCTGCATATAAGCAAAGCGGAATAGGAAATATATTTAATGGGTGGTTATCAAGTAACAAAATACAAGCTCAGGTCGCGTATGTATTATTACAGAAAAAGAAAAAATAGGCTTCTCTGTGCTGAAACCATGCAATTATCAATCTTAAATTTGCGCAGGTAAAAATGTGAAGTGCCGCATATATGCGGCACAATTAAACTGTTTTTTGTAGTTCATTGCGTGCGGCCTGAGCTAGAAAACCACTTCTGCTACCATACTCAGGATGATCATGAACAATCGTATCAATACGATGTAATAAACGGTGTGGCAAGGTAATATTGCTCCGTTCTGCTTTGCCATCGAATTTATCCATATTGACATCGACTAAGATCCATTGACCATCAATATACTTACCCATGTTTTCAGCGAGATGTTCTTGCATTGTTCTGGCTTTCGGCAGCTCTGATTCATTTTGCGTTAATAATTCAAAATGTACCTCAATAGCACTTTTAGCATCTTGCTAGGTTTCTTCCAGTGTATCGCCAGCAAAATAACAGCCGGGTACATCAGGAAACCAGCCGTTTGCACTGCTGTCTGTATCAATTTCAATAAAAGCGGGATATACCCGTCATCTTTCAAGTTGCTGCTTTGTTGGCTGCGTTCCACATAGTTATCTATGCTCCTAGGGATGCGTTCACTTGCCGCCGCACTGCAACTTGAAATCCATAGGGTATAACATATTTTTTCTCCTTAATTTGAATGTTTCGAGTTACTTCATTAGAGAACATTATATTTAATAAATTGGCATAATTTTCCAATCTTATCTCTTTCTGGAGATAAAAAGAAAATAAAAAGGCTGAATCCAGTGAGTACAGGATTCAGCCTTTATCAGTTACTAATCTGCTATGGATAAGAAGCGGTTACGCTTCTCCCTGTGCTGATTGAATCGCAGTCAGTGCGACAGTGTAAACAATATCGTCTACCAAAGCGCCACGGGACAAATCGTTCACTGGTTTGCGCATACCTTGCAGCATTGGCCCGCAAGGGCTGGTTGGAAGAAGAGTATAATTATGAAATGACTTCTTTAGAAAATTAGTAAATAAAATTTTGTATTATTTAGTGATTATTGTATATCGGTTATACTGTGTTTTTAATAAATAACAATTAATAAGCGTAAGAAGTTATAAAACATAAAAATATAACTTTGATTTATAATTTCATTAAAGTCACAAAATATAATAATATAGAATCTTAAAGTGTGTTTTTATTCTGGTAATTACTTTAATAACTGATAATATAGTTTAAAACACATAATTAAATTAAATTAAATTAAAATAACTAAGGGTATAAAAATGGAATGTAATCTAGTTGTAGAAAAAAATAAAAAGATGATTTCATCGGATACTGTACAAAAAAATAAGGAAATTAACTTATTTATATTTAATGAACATCAAGCTAACCTGCTTCACTATTTTTCCGAAGATATTGCTAAACGTGGTGGTCCACAGGTTAGCGGAATTAGAATGATTGTGGTACAAGCTGGTATTGAATTAAAACAAACATTTTCAGAAATCCAACAAGAAGTGATCAGAATATATTCTGATGGTTTAATGTCCGCTCTAGTTTTTGAAGGGATGAAAAAAGTTACCAATGATATACTCCCTGATAAATTACCCTCGTTTTCTTCACTAGATAATCAATATGCTATCCTTTATTTGGCGGCTCGTAATCAAATCTTACTGGAACTTGTTGAACATAGAGCTTTTGCATATGATATTGAAAATTATGATAAAATAGTGCGTCTGGTTGCTCATTTTAAAGAGGGAGGTTTGCAGGATATTGATTCTGAAAATAATAGAGTAGAATTAAGTTCTCATTCAGGCTTATCCCTTGGCCCTCACACCGAAGGACCATATTGGAGCGCAGTGAAAGTTAAAAATAGTCATTCTCCTTCACCGTCTTCTTTGATTTTATCATCAATGTGGAATCCTCTAATGGAACCTACATTTGTTATTCCAATGCCTGAAGTATTAGAAAGGGTTGGTGCAACTAATGTTTTGGCTCTGTCGTCATGCAACTTTAATTTTACATATAGTGACTCTTATGCCGACGAAAAGGAAGAAGATGGTAAGGGGGTATCTATAATAGATTTTAATGAAAAATTCTCTTTCTCTATCCGATATAACTCCTACCGTTTTTCTGTTGATGAAAAAGCCTCAGATGTTGTCAAGAAAGCATATGAAATATTTTGTCAGGCAGTTAACGATGCTATACCGTATCGATATGTATTAACACAGGAATCTGCAATTGCTATTAATAATTATCGAGCATTACATTGTCGGGATATAGTAAAGGATAATCGTCGATTGTTAGTTCGGTTGTTTGGTCTTGCAAAATATGCGGAAGGAGTTGTTATCTCAGATGATCCTTTATTGCTTAAAGGCTAAATAATTACTCGTTGTGTTATTACAATGAAATTTAATAAAGTATAGTTATATTTAATTTTTAATTATTTGGAATGCTATATTAAATGGCACTTTTAAAGTGTTGGACTAAAGTGCTGCACTTATTATGTGAATCCAAGGGTTTTTTTGATTGGATTTTTAAGTATGTCACATTCTTTTGCAAAAAGGGTTGACTGAGTATGAAGTACAATTATGAAATTCTATTGAATAGCTTGCATTATTAATAATTTAAGCTATTTTAAAACGTTTAATAATATATGGAATCATTATGGAATGGGACCTAATAGGCATACTAGCAACTATTGCTTTTTTGGCAGGTTTTTTTGATGCAATAGCAGGTGGAGGAGGATTAATAACATTGCCCGCGCTATTTCTAGCAGGAATAGAACCTATCAGTGCTATGGCAACTAATAAACTTCAAGCAACTTCGGCTAGTATATCAGCTACTGTAATTTTTGCGCGTAATGGATTGATTGAGTGGAGAAATTCAGTATTTTTAGTACTTTTTAGCCTATTAGGAGGAGTTAGTGGTGCATTATTTGTTAGTGTGGTTAGTAAGAGAGTATTAGAAGCTTGTGTGCCAATATTATTAATCGTCGTCGCAATTTATTTTATCTTCGCTCCGAAACTTAGTGGGAGAAGTAATAGGAAAAGAATATCTGTATTGTTATTTTCATTTTTAATCGCTCCGGTACTTGGTTTTTATGATGGCATATTTGGACCAGGAACGGGTTCTTTTCTCATGATGAGTTTTATGTTCTTCTGTGGCCTTGAGATGATGCGGGCAATGAGTTTTACTAAGTTAGCAAATGCTTCATGCAATATTGGTGCATTGTTCATTTTTATCACTAAAGGCGTCATTATATGGCCGTTAGCCTTAGCAATGGCTATAGCGTCCTTTGCTGGAGCACAGTTAGGCGCACGTTATGCTGTTAAAATAGGTCCTCGTTTAATAAGGCCGATGCTGATATTGGTATGCTGTGTGTTAGCGATTAAACTTATTAGTGCTGAAAACAACCCGCTACGGATTATGATCCTTAATCTTCTATAAATTGTACTGAATTAAAATAAATCACTAAGCGGACTGAATTATGCCCAATTTCATTAATTAACCTCAGCTTCGTTTAAAAATAGCGATATCACAATCCCGTAAATTCAAGCTCGGTTTTTTAGGTTGGAATGTATAAGCAATTAGGCCAGCGACGATTTCCAATAAAAAACCGAGCTGACTGCGGTGTCTTGAATGCTCTATCTGAGAAATATTTTTAAGCTGAACCACGACCGTTTCTATCAAAAATCGCCTTCTTAACATCAGCTTATCCCAGAGAGATAATTCTTTTGCCTTCATGTTATTACGGACATGAGTGATTAACGTTATTCCTTCTGCTTCTAGTTCATCGCACAAAGCCTGCGACAAATACCCTTTATCACCATATAAACATCCGGTTAACCCTTGTACCAGCGCTTTGACGGGATGGCGATCATCCTTATTTCCTGAAGTCAACTTCACTGCCAGAAGTTCACCACAATCATTGATAACCCGATGAAGTTTAAAGCCATAAAACCAGCCGGTACTGGTTTTCCCTCGCTGTGCGATGCCCTGAAATACGCGATGACGGGGAATACGGAGATTGTGGCAAACGGCAATTTTGGTTGAATCAATAAAAGTGATCCCCTGGGTTTCAGCCTTGCGTGACGAAAGAAAAGCACAAAGAGGAATGAGCGCCCTTTGCTTCAAGGTTAACATCCGGGTGTAGCTGACCAACTGGGGAAAATCGGCCTGAAGATAGTGTTTAACCTGCTGAATATAAAACGTTTTAAAATCACGATAATGGCTCATGTGGAATAGAATGAGTATCGTCATGACTTCACTGAGAGAAAGGGAAGCTTCGCGGCGACGTTTGAGCAAACCATGTTCAATTAACTGTTGATGCCAGAGAGGAATAAATTTTTGGCAAAAGTCATCGACGCAGCAGTAAAGTTCTTCTAAATTAAACATGCCTGAGGATCTCCACGATTTTGTTTTCTTTGACAAAAACTTTGATCGTGCCTCAGGCACTTAGTTCCCTTCTTAAGCAAACCTCAGGTTAAATTAAATACAAAGTGGAATCCCGCCCTGGTGACCGGGGTGAGTGAGTGCAGCCAACAAAGAGGTAACTTGAAAAGATAACGGGTATATAACGCAGAAGAATAAATTCAAAGGTCTGAATCTTATTAAAGAGGTCAGACCTTGATTAATTTAATTGGGGCAAGTGCAAGAAGCGGTTACGCTTCTCCCTGTGCTGATTGAATCGCAGTCAGTGCGACAGTGTAAACAATATCGTCTACCAAAGCGCCACGGGACAAATCGTTCACTGGTTTGCGCATACCTTGCAGCATTGGCCCGATTGAAACCAGATCCGCAGAACGTTGTACTGCTTTGTAGGTGGTGTTACCGGTATTCAGATCAGGGAAGATGAACACGGTAGCTTGACCGGCAACCGGTGAGTTGGGTGCTTTGGATTTCGCCACATCTGCCATGATTGCGGCGTCATATTGCAATGGGCCGTCAATGATCAGATCTGGACGTTTTTCCTGCGCTAAACGAGTTGCTTCACGAACTTTTTCAACATCACTACCTGCACCAGAGTTACCGGTAGAGTAGGAGATCATGGCAACACGTGGCTCGATACCAAATGCTTTAGCTGAATCTGCCGATTGAATGGCGATTTCAGACAGTTGTTCAGCCGTCGGATCTGGGTTGATCGCACAGTCACCGTAAACCAGAACTTGTTCTGGTAGCAGCATAAAGAATACGGATGATACCAATGAGCTACCCGGTGCAGTTTTGATTAACTGCAATGGTGGGCGGATGGTGTTTGCTGTGGTGTGTACTGCACCGGAAACCAAACCGTCAACTTCGCTCTGTTCCAGCATCAGTGTACCCAGAACAACGTTATCTTCCAGTTGTTCACGTGCAACGACTTCAGTCATACCTTTGTTTTTGCGCAGTTCAACCAGACGCGGAACATAACGCTCACGTACGGCAACCGGATCAACAATTTCGATACCGGTACCCAATTCTACTCCTTGAGCAGCAGCAACACGACGGATCTCTTCGGGATCGCCCAGCAGAATACATTGTGCAATACCACGGTCAGCACAGATAGAAGCTGCTTTCACGGTACGAGGTTCATCACCTTCCGGTAGCACAATCCGCTTGCCTGCTTTGCGTGCCAGTTCTGTTAATTGATAACGGAATGCTGGTGGAGACAGACGGTGTGGGCGTTCAGAATTCGCTGTCAGGGAATCGATCCACTCTTTATTGATATGTTGGGCAACATAGTTTTGCAGCTTTTCGATACGTTCATGGTCATCTGCGGGCACTTCAAGGCTGAAACTTTGCAGGCTCAGGGAAGTTTGCCAAGTGTTGGTGTCAACCATAAAGACTGGCAGGCCCGTTCCGAAAGCGCGTTCACACAATTGTTTAATGGGTTCATCGATGGCATAACCTCCGGTCAACAGAATTGCACCGATTTCAATACCATTCATGGCAGCCAGACAGGCTGAAACCAGAACATCTGGGCGATCAGCAGAAGTGACCAGCAGGGAACCCGGACGGAAATGTTCCAACATATGTGGAATGCTACGTGCACAGAAAGTCACGGATTTCACCCGACGGGTTTTGATCGCACCTTCATTGATAATACGGGCGTTCAGGTGTTTTGCCATATCAATTGCGCGTGTTGCAATCAGGTCAAAACTCCATGGAATGCAGCCGAGAATTGGTAGCGGACTATTTTTGAATAATGTATTTGGATCGATGTTAGCAACTATTGCTTTAGAGGATTCATCGAAAATTTCTGACAGGTCAGGTCGGGTACGGCCTTGATCGTCAACTGGCGCATTCAGTTTGTTAATAATAACACCGGTGATGTTCTGGTTTTTGCTGCCACCAAATTCAGCACGAGCCAGTTCAACACGTTCTTTTAACAGTTCCTGGGAATCATTACCCAGCGCCAGTACGAACACAATTTCAGCGTTCAGGGTTTTGGCGATTTCATAGTTCAGAGACTGAGCGAACGGATGTTTACGAGTTGGAACCAGACCTTCAATCAGGATAACTTCTGCGTCTTTGGTGTTTTCGTGGTAAAGGGCCACGATCTTTTCCATCAGTACATCTTTCTGATTCGTCGTCAGTAAGGATTCCACATAGGCCATATCCAGCGGTTCAGCGGTTTTAATGCTGGAATGAGAGCGGATGATTGTGGTGGTCTGGTCTTGTGAGCCACCGCAACGAGCTTGGGCTATGGGTTTGAAAACACTCAGGCTGACGCCTTTTTGCTCCATTGAGCGGATCACACCTAAACTAACACTGGTCAAGCCGACGCTGGTGCTGGTAGGGATCAACATAATTGTACGGGACACGGAAACCTCTTTACGGTTGCTCGTTGGTCAAAAGAGTACCGCCAGCATGGGCTGGCGGTTGGCAAAATATTACGCAGTCAGACGCGCTGCATCTTGAGCGATCACTAATTCTTCATTGGTTGGGATCACTAAAGCAAGACGACTGTTGTCGGTGGTGATAGCACCGGATTTACCGAAACGGGCGGCCAGGTTACGTTCGTGATCATATTCAAAACCTAACAGAGCCAGCTTTTTCAGTGTCAATTCACGGACCAGCGCTGAGTTTTCACCGATACCACCGGTAAAGATAATTGCATCCAGATGACCTTCCATCAATGCGGAATATGCACCAACATATTTAGCCAGACGATGGCAGTAGACATCCATAGCACGTTTGGCATCGGCTTTGGTTTCGTAGTTATCTTCTATATAACGGCAATCGCTGGTGACTTCAGTCAGACCTAGCAGGCCAGATTCTTTGGTCAGTAGTTTGTTGATTTGTTCAACGCTCATGCCCAGAGAGTCATGCAGGTGGAAAATGATAGCCGGGTCGATATCACCGCTGCGGGTACCCATTACCAGACCTTCCAGCGGCGTTAGTCCCATAGAAGTGTCAACACATTGACCATTAACGATAGCAGAGATGGAACCACCGTTACCCAAATGGCAAACAATGACATTCAGTTCTTCAACCGGTTTGTTCAGCGTTTTTGCTGCTTCACGGGAAACGAAGAAGTGGCTGGTTCCGTGGGCGCCATAGCGACGAATACCGTGTTCTTTATATAGATTGTATGGTAATGCATACAGGTAAGCTTCTTCTGGCATTGTTTGATGGAAAGCGGTATCGAAAACGGCAACGTTTTTGTCAGTCAGGTGTGGGAACCCTTTTTTCGCTTCTTCAATGCCAATCAGGTGAGCAGGGTTGTGCAATGGTGCGAATGGAACCGCATCTTTAATCCCCTGAATAACTTCTTCATTGATGGTGACCGAAGAGGTGAATTTTTCACCACCATGAACAATACGATGACCGATTGCGGCGATTTGGGCAGAAAGTTCTGGTTTTTCAGCCAGAATAGTATTAACAATAAAGTTCAATGCTTCACTGTGGGCTGCACCAGCACCTAAAGCGGCTTCATGTTTCGCACCATCCATTTTCCACTTAATACGGGCTTCAGGTAGGTTAAAACATTCAGCTAGACCAGAAAGATATTCTTCACCGTTAGCAGGATCGATGATAGCAAATTTCAGAGAAGAGCTACCGCAATTGAGGACCAGTACCAGCTTACTTGACATGGAAATACCTATATCGTGTTTGTCAATGAGTCTTACAGATAAGACATGTGATTAATAAAACGTCAATTACTCATCAGCGTAGCGCATAATAGTGATGACATTAAATGATTAACATCATGCTAAGTGTAAAGAGCATGATGATAAGGTGTAAATTTTCAAAAAAACCTTTTTTTGCTGCCCTAATGTTAAGATATAAGGTGATTTGTTAACAAAATGAGCCTAAATGCAGTGAAAAAGGTAAAAAATGCCGCTTTACCGCTGTGTTCAGCATAAAAGTGGGTGTAGGATACCGATAGCTAGCAGTAAAGACAAAATATACTTAATCCTACAAAAAATATTTTATCATTTACAACCTTTTTTTAAAAATTATGTTTTAAATTGATCGAGGTCATGATGAACGCAATGCCTCCTGCCAGTGGCGGATGGATAAAGAAGATGCAACTGGGTCAAAAATATATGAAGACCTGGCCGATTGAGAAGCAACTGGCGCCAATGTTTCCTGAAAACCGGGTTATTAAGGCAACCCGTTTTGGTATCCAGTTTATGCCACCATTGGCTATTTTTACCCTGACGTGGCAAATCGCTTTGGGTGGTCAACTTGGCCCCGCTATCGCGACTGCACTATTTGCATGTAGTTTGCCAATACAGGGGTTATGGTGGTTGGGGAAACGGGCATCAACACCATTACCTGTGGCATTGCTGAAATGGTTTCATGAAATCCGTGATAAATTTGCCGAAGCAGGTATTGCAATGGCACCTGTGCAGCAAACGCCTACTTATCAATCTCTTGCTGAAATTCTCAAACGGGCATTTAAACAACTTGATCGGTCGTTTTTTGATGATATTTAGCTGGAAAATATCATGAGATTGGATCAGGTCGATTGGTGTTTGAAATCGGTGATTGAGAAATCTGCAGATAAAATAGCGGCTCATGGCAAAAAACAGGCATGTTGTTGATCGTAATTAGAGATTTTCCCCCAATAAAATAGTCTACTAATCAAGATGAAGTTTTCGACATATCTTCTTTTTCGTTGATAGAGGCCATTTTGAATAGTGAACTCTTGTGGGTATTGACCCTGTTATTGATAGCTATCGTTCTTTTTACCACCAATAAATTGCGTATGGATATTGTTGCGTTATTGGTGATTATTGCATTTGTCATGAGTGGAACGCTGACACTGGGTGAAGCAACCAGTGGTTTCAGTGATCCCAATGTCTTACTGATAGCGGCCTTGTTTGTTATTGGTGAGGGGTTGGTGAGAACGGGTGTCGCTTATCAAATGGGGGACTGGTTGGTAAAAGTTGCCGGAAACAGCGAAACCAAGATGTTGGTTTTATTGATGATGACTGTTGCGGGGCTTGGTGCTTTCATGAGTTCTACAGGGGTCGTCGCGATTTTCATTCCCGTTGTGCTCAGTGTTGCGGCAAGAATGCAAATTTCTCCAGGGCGGTTGATGATGCCTCTGAGTTTTGCCGGGCTTATCAGTGGAATGATGACGTTGGTAGCGACGCCGCCTAATATGGTGGTTAACAGTGAGTTAATCCGTGAAGGGCTGCCTGGTTTCAAATTTTTCTCAATTACCCCTATTGGTTTTCTGATTCTGTTTGCTGGCATTAGCTATATGTTGATTGCTCGTCATTGGCTGGGAAGCAATCAGCCGGATAAGGGGCGTGACAAATGGAACCGCCGTACTTTCCGTGATCTTATCCGCGATTATAAATTATCCGGTCGTGCTCGTCGTCTGGCAATCCGGCAAGATTCCCCGTTGATTGGCTTCTCTCTGGATGAATTGAATCTGCGCGCCCGCTATGGGGCTAATGTCGTTGGTATTGAGCGTTGGCGGCGCTTCCGGCGTGTTATGGTTAACGCGACTGGAATACAGAACTGAGAGAACGAGATGTATTGCTGATTGATATGTCAGACAGTGACGTGGATTTGCGGGAGTTTTGCAGTGAGCAATTATTGGAGCCGATGGTGCTGCGTGGAGAGTATTTTTCTGCGCAATCCCGTAATGTGGGTATGGCTGAAGTATCGCTGATCCCGGAGTCAGATTTGCTGGGTAAGTCTCTACGCGAGATGAGTTTTCGTACCTGTTATGGTTTGAATGTTGTTGGCATCCGGCGTGATGGTGAGCCGTTGTTGGGCAAACTGGTGGATGAGCCACTACAACTTGGGGATATTTTACTGGTTATTGGTGACTGGAAATTGATCAGCGTCCTGAAAACCAAAATGCGCGATTTTATTGTACTCAATCTGCCCGTTGAGATTGAGGAGGTGGCACCGGCAACATCACAGGCTCCACATGCACTTTTTAGTCTGGTGCTGATGGTTGCCATGATGTTGACTGATGAAGTACCCAATGTGATTGCCGCATTGATAGCTTGTCTGTTGATGGGAAAATTCCGCTGTATTGATATGGAAAGTGCTTACCGATCCATTCACTGGCCTAGCATAATTCTGATTGTCGGCATGATGCCATTTGCATTGGCGTTACAGAAAACGGGTGGGATTGATCTAATTGTCCGTGGTCTAATGGATATTGCCGGTGATATGGGGCCAAGGGTGATGTTGTTATGTCTGTTCGTGCTTTGTGCCATTATTGGTTTGTTTATTTCTAATACGGCAACGGCGGTATTAATGGCACCGATAGCTATTGCGGCTGCGCGTGAAATGGCTGTATCACCCATGCCATTTGCCATGATTATTGGTGTGGCAGCTTCTGCCGCATTTATGACTCCAGTTTCATCACCCGTTAATACTTTGGTTCTTGGCCCAGGTGGTTACAAATTCTCTGATTTTGTCCGTCTGGGGGTGCCATTTACCCTGTTGGTGATGGTGATAAGTGTGCTGGTTATTCCTTGGTTGTTCCCATTTTAATGTGGGATATCGAGGCTAATTTCGTCGAGTGACAGGCTAAACCCCGGTACAAAAACTTGCATAAAATAATCCATCTCTTGGCTGTGGCGATCAGCCAAGGTTTTTTCAAGCCGGGTTTTTGCCAGATTGAATTCACTGTTACCTGCCGAAAGTTCTTCCAGACATTTGAGATAAGCACACAGGGAATCGGCTTGTTTAACAATAAAAATTTCTTCTTCTGTATGCTGGCTGTCATCCAGTATTGAACGGAAATCTTCTTGCAACTCTGTTGGTAGCATTTCCAGCAATCTCTTTTGCGCGATTTTTTCTATCTTTTTGTACTCACGAGCAATATGTGGATTGTGATATTTGACTGGGGTCGGTAAATCCCCGGTGATAACTTCGCTGGCGTCGTGATACATGGCCAGCAACGCGATACGTTCAGCATTCACATTGCCGTTAAATTTGCGGTTTTTGATGATAGCTAAAGCGTGAGCGACGAAAGCAACCTGTAGACTATGCTCGGAGACATTTTCTGTACGCACATTGCGCATAAGCGGCCAACGGTTAATCAGTTTCAAACGGGAAAGGTGGGCGAAAAAGTGGCTCATAATCATCTCTTACAATGGAACATCGTTTTTGTTGTGAGTGGTTGGCAGAGATATACCTGTTATCTTTCAAGTTGCCTCTTTGTTGGCTGCACTCACTTACCCCGGTCACAGAGTTCTCTATGACATAGTTCTTTATAACATAGTTATCTATGCTCCCGGGGATTCGCTCCCTGGCCGTCGCGATCCATCTTGAAATCTATTGGGTATAAGTAAATTTTGAAGTCGCTTGTTAATTTATCCCTGACTTTAAGCAGGAAATACTCTTAGCTAACACATTAACAATATTCGTTAACTGGAGACCAGCAGTATAACATCCCCAAGATGACTGGTTAATTTACATTTACTATTACCGGAAACGTTATAATCGTAATGGAAATATTTTTTAAAAGAAATTTATTTTTCCATTCCATTTTGCATACAAATTGTATACAAATATTTCACCTAATTTACAATAGGTCACTATTACTTCAAGTACTCTTTTTTATCAAGTTTAACAAATGCAATGTTTAATTCTTTTTTGTCTTTAAAAATCCTTATATAATCACTATAAGACCCCTATAAAATAAAAAAAATTAACCTTTGTTACCGGTAAAAAATGAAAATTTACTGGCTTTATTCTGTAAAGAACTATCATCTTATGTCAGTAAAGCAAGTATTGGAAATTACTATCAAGGATCTGTATCTGGCAGGTGATGTTTTGTCAGTGAAGAAGAATTAAGCAAGCTAATTTGTTGGTTGTAGAAGAAATGGGTTTTCTTCTACAACTGATAAAACTCATGGTGTGGATATGGCGTGAATAATGCTCATTATCAGTAGGACTTACGTTTTAACAAACGGCTCTGATTTTTTTACTGATGATATTTGCCAATAAATCTGGCGAATTTCTGAATCGCCATTTCCAATTCATCGAGTCTTGGCAGTGTCACTATGCGGAAGTGATCAGGTTCTGGCCAGTTAAATGCGGTTCCCTGCACTAACAAAACCTTCTCCTGTAACAAGAGGTCAAGTACCATTTTCTGATCATCGTGAACGTTAAAACGCTTAGCATCAATTTTTGGGAACATATATAAAGCCCCTTTGGGTTTCACACAGGAAACGCCGGGGATTTGATTAATTAATTCCCATGCATGGTTACGCTGCTCATATAAACGACCACCAGGTAAAATGAATTCGCTGATACTCTGATAACCACCTAAAGCGGTTTGAATCGCGTGCTGCATTGGCACATTTGCACATAAGCGCATTGATGCCAACATTTCTAAGCCTTCAATATAACTTTTAGCGTGCTTTTTCGGACCGTTTAATACCATCCAGCCTTGACGAAAACCTGCCACGCGATATGTTTTAGATAATCCGTTAAACGTTACCGTTAACAGATCTGGAGCGAGTGCAGCAATTGAATGATGCTCGGCATCGTCATATAAGATTTTGTCGTAAATCTCATCAGCAAAAATGATTAAATTATGCTGACGCGCTATTTCAACAATTTCCAATAGCAATGCTTTGCTATATACAGCACCCGTTGGATTATTGGGGTTAATAATCACAATTCCACGTGTACGGGGAGTAATTTTGTTACGGATGTCATCCAGGTCAGGAAACCAATCTGAGTTTTCATCGCACATATAATGTACGGCTTTACCGCTAGAAAGTGAAACGGCTGCGGTCCAGAGAGGATAATCAGGAGCAGGAACCAGCATTTCATCGCCGGTATTCAGTAATGCTTGCATTGCCTGAACGATTAATTCAGAAACACCATTTCCAATATAAATATCTTCAACACTCACATCCAGCATATTGCGGGCTTGATAATGTTGCATGATGGCTTTACGCGCAGAATACAAGCCTTTTGAATCTGAATAACCCTGTGCTGTTGGTAAGTTACGGATAACATCTACCAAGATTTCATCTGGTGCTTCAAAACCAAAAGGTGCTGGATTACCAATATTTAACTTGAGGACTTTATTACCTTCTTCTTCCAGGCGTTTAGCTTCTTTGAGCACAGGTCCGCGGATGTCATAACAAACATTATCGAGTTTGCTGGATTTTTTAACTGTTAGCATTGAGAATTTTACCTTAAATCTTGGTAGAAAATGGGGTTCGTTAGCATATAGTGTGTAACATTTAATGTACTCTTCCCGCCTGACGTTTTGAAGGTGTGTTGATATATTTGGTTAAAATGATTGTGTTAGTAAGGATGTGGTTGTTTTAGTGTCTTTTTATGCTCATTAAGTTGGATTTAAATTCTTTATTTTTAAGTATTATTGGATTTATGTTCTTTGATGTTGTTGTTTTTTAGTGTGGAAATGAGATGTTTTTAACGTTAAAGCAGTGTGTCTGGCGATTACGGGGAGAAAATGCGCATAGCTCAATTTGCCAATAAAAATCATTATGTTTGTATAATTTATTCTTATGTATAAGATTTGGCTTGAATTGGCAATTCAGTACTATATATTTTAGAAAGTTCGAACAATATTTTTGAGCATTTCTGGAAACTAGTTGTAAATTTATCTGAATAGGATTATTAAACATTAACAATATTGAAGATTTTTACTTTATATTTAGTTTTTCTGATATAACTTATGTTATTCTTTGACGTGAGTCAGAAAACAAAATAATCAAACTAGAAATCACATATAGGGTGTTGTAAATAGGGATTGTCCTCAGTTCTATTTAGGAATCCGAGTAACTTTTGCTAAGAAGAGGAGAAAATAAAACCCACAATGGGTTCAATAGGTAAAAAAACAGCAGTAAATCTTTGCCCTATTTAATAGAGTAGAGTACTGTCTAATCATCGATGTTATTTAATTTGATAGTGCTTACGTAAAAACACCAGGTTAGTTAGTAATTAAAATCAAAAAAAAGTGATGAATAAACAATGATAAATGCAAATCGTCCGATAATGAATCTCGATCTCGATCTGCTAAGAACTTTTGTTGCTGTTGCTGATTTAAATACTTTTGCAGCAGCAGCAGCAGCAGTATGCAGAACGCAATCGGCTGTAAGTCAGCAAATGCAACGTTTGGAGCAGTTGGTAGGTAGAGAGTTGTTTGCCCGCCATGGCCGTAATAAGCTTCTTACAGAACATGGTCTTCAACTTCTTGGTTATGCAAGACAAATTCTGCGCGCTAATGATGATGCCAGCGCATCATTGACCTATAGCGATGCAGAAGGTGAGTTGAGAATCGGGGCATCCGATGACACTGTGGATACACTGCTCCCTTTTCTGTTAAATCGTATTGCTTCTGTTTATCCGCGTATGGCAATAGATGTTCGTATAAAACGAACTCAATTTATTGAAAGTATGTTGGATAACCATGAGATCGATTTGGCACTGACCACCGCGAAGATCAGTCACCACCCAAGGACTGTTTTGCGCTCAACCCCAGTATTATGGCATTGCGCTCCAGATTTCCAGCTACAGCCAAACGAACCTATTCCGCTGGTTGTGATGGATGAAACTAACCCATTTCGCCAGTTAGCATTAGATACGCTGGATGAAGTGGGAGTGTCGTGGCGGATTGCTTATGAAGCGGCTTCTTTGTCTGCGGTTCGCACAGCAGTCAATGCGGAAGTGGGGATTACTGCCCGTCCTTTAGAAATGCAAAATGCTGATCTGCGTATTCTAGGTGAGAGTGAAGGACTTCCTCGTTTGCCTGAAACCCAGTTCTCTCTATATAGACATAGTAATGAACAAAATGAATCTGTTCTGACTGTTTTTAGTGCAATAGAGAATAAGAAAACACCATACACGATATCTAGTCTTGCTGAAGAGCCTTCTGATGGTGACGATAATATCGATGAGTAATATCTGAAACATTCACCCTTAGCTAATACCTCCATTATGGATGATCAGGAGGTATTAGCATCTCAAATATATTTATAAGTAATTATCAACTAAACACACCTTATTTTACCGTTATGCTAATTGCTGAATATACGGTAGCTTTTTTCCTAATTTCCTTATGATTTGGTTAACAAATTGTTACTTTGTTAACAAGGTAATAATTTGTTTAATTGATAAAATAAGAATTTCTATAGTTAATTAGAGCATTTCTCTTATCGATGTATAAGAAAATATAATTTCTTCAGATTTGAATGAATTATCATCAGCATTCAAAATTTTTTCTGCTAAATTGTGTACTTGATCAAAGAAATATTCCCTATGAGACAGTGGAAAGGCAGGTTTTTCCTGAGATAATGATGTAGTAAAAGCGAGTTATCGGTTAAACTAGTTTCCGCTGCTGTTTATGTGTCAACTGACTGACACGTTTTAGCAGCTTGGTAGCACAATCCGTTAAGATCAAGTTTGCTGTTTGTAAATAAATGTTAGATTAATTTTGTCATAACAGACAAAATATTGTTGAGAGGAGTAAAAACCAAGAAGATCCACTCCATCAATCATTGATTAGTAGTGTTTCAGATTTGGTTGTTACCCCTTCCCTTGAATCGATGTGGTGCAACACTGCCAGACAAAAGAGCAGACATTTTTGACACCACTTTTGATGAGTAAGCAATGAGTATGTCAACATCCACTGAACTCTTTGCCCATCACTGGGCATTCGCGGTATTTCTTTTAGGTGCTTTCGGTCTGTGTGCTTTGATGCTGTTAGGGGCGTTTTTCTTGGGCGGGAAAGCTAAAGCCCGGGCAAAACACATCCCTTATGAATCAGGTATTGATTCTGTCGGCAGTGCTCGTCTCCGCATGTCGGCAAAGTTCTATCTGGTCGCCATGTTTTTCGTCATCTTCGATGTTGAAGCTCTGTTCTTATATGCATGGTCAGTCTCCATTAAAGAGAGTGGCTGGTTAGGCTTTATCGAAGCAAGTATTTTCATTTTGGTGTTACTGGCAGGCTTGTTCTATCTGGTACGTATCGGTGCGCTGAATTGGACGCCATCCCGATCAAGTCGCCAGGTAAATAAACCAAGTGTTGTAATTAACACTAATAACAGTCATCCGCAGTAATAGCGAGGCATTAAAGATGGATTATACGCTCACCCGCATAGATCCGAACGGTGAGAATGACCGTTATCCCCTGCAAAAACAGGAAATTGTCGCTGATCCACTAGAACAACATGTCCACCGTAGTGTTTACATGGGCAAACTGGAGCATGCTCTGCATGATTTGGTGAATTGGGGGCGTAAAAACTCCCTGTGGCCCTACAACTTCGGTCTTTCCTGTTGTTATGTGGAAATGGCGACATCATTCACTGCTGTTCATGACGTTGCCCGTTTTGGGGCTGAAGTTTTACGTGCATCGCCTCGTCAGGCAGATTTTATGGTGGTAGCTGGAACCTGCTTTACCAAAATGGCTCCGGTTATTCAGCGCCTTTATGACCAGATGCTTGAACCGAAGTGGGTTATCTCCATGGGAGCATGTGCTAACTCTGGTGGTATGTACGATATCTACTCTGTGGTGCAAGGAGTCGATAAATTCATCCCCGTTGATGTTTATATCCCTGGTTGTCCTCCCCGCCCTGAAGCTTATATGCAAGCTCTGTTGTTGTTACAGGAGTCTATCGGTAAAGAGCGCCGTCCATTGTCGTGGGTAGTGGGAGATCAAGGGGTTTACCGTGCCAATATGCAGTCAGAAAGAGAACGTAAGCACGGGGAACGTATTGCAGTGAAAAATCTGCGTACACCGGATGAAGTTTAAAAATCTGCTTTTTAGGCAGTAGGCGTTATTGGTACATGACAGACAAAACAGCCTAATGAATGTGACCAGAGCAATGTGTTGCGATACTAATCCTGATCAAAACAAACACTGATCAAAGCGTTGTGGTGAAAAATGATGATAGATCAGATAGCGCAAGAAAGCGCCCGGCCTGCGTGGCAAACTCATGACCATCTTGATGATCCGGTAGTGAGCGAACTGCGTAACCATTTTGGCCCGGATGCCTTTACTGTTCAGCCAACTCGTACCGGTATACCGGTTGTCTGGGTGAAGCGTGAACAATTACTGGAAGTAATGACTTACCTGAAGAAGCTGCCTAAACCTTATGTCATGCTATTTGATTTGCATGGCATGGATGAACGTCAGCGTACTCACCGCCAGGGTCTGCCAGATGCAGACTTTTCTGTGTTTTATCACCTGCTTTCTATTGAGCGTAATCGCGACATCATGTTGAAGGTTGCGCTCAGTGAGAAAGACCTGAATCTCCCGACTGCAACGCCTCTATTCCCAAATGCCAATTGGTATGAGCGCGAAACATGGGAAATGTTTGGGATTGTCTTTAATGGTCATCCGAACTTACGCCGCATTATGATGCCACCAACTTGGGAAGGGCATCCGTTGCGTAAGGATTATCCGGCTCGTGCGACAGAGTTCAATCCTTTCGAGCTGACCAGGCAGAAAGAAGATCTGGAAATGGAAGCATTGACTTTCAAACCAGAAGAATGGGGGATGAAACGCGGTACTGAGAATGAGGATTTCATGTTCCTTAACCTTGGGCCTAACCATCCTTCTTCTCATGGTGCATTCCGTATTATTCTTCAGTTGGATGGTGAAGAGATTGTCGATTGTGTACCTGATGTTGGTTACCATCATCGCGGTGCGGAAAAAATGGGTGAGCGTCAGTCTTGGCACAGCTATATCCCTTATACCGACCGCATTGAATACCTTGGTGGCTGCGTCAATGAAATGCCTTATGTACTCGCGGTGGAAAAACTGGCTGGTATTGAAGTGCCGGACCGGGTGAAAACCATTCGTGTCATGTTATCGGAGCTATTCCGTATTAACAGTCACCTGTTGTATATCTCGACTTTTATCCAGGATGTTGGCGGGATGACGCCAGTGTTCTTTGCCTTTACTGACCGACAGAAAGTTTATGATCTGGTGGAAGCTATTACAGGCTTCCGTATGCATCCGGCATGGTTCCGCATTGGTGGTGTTGCTCATGACTTGCCGCGGGGTTGGGATAGATTGTTGCGCGATTTGCTGGACTGGCTACCTAAACGTCTTGATTCCTATGTGAAGGCGGCACTGAAGAACAGCATCCTGAAAGGCCGTTCTATAGGCGTTGCTGCCTATAATTCTAAACAAGCTCTTGATTGGGGTACGACTGGAGCAGGCTTACGGGCAACGGGGGTTGCGTTTGATGTGCGTAAATGGCGCCCATACTCCGGTTATGAAAACTTTGATTTTGAAGTGCCAATTGGTAATAACGGTGATTGCTATGACCGTGTGATGTTGAAAGTAGAGGAAGTGCGTCAGAGCCTACGTATTCTGAGGCAGTGTCTGGACAATATGCCTGAAGGCCCATTCAAAGCAGATCACCCACTAACGACTCCACCACCAAAAGAACGTACTTTGCAGCATATTGAAACCATGATTAATCACTTCTTACAAGTGTCATGGGGGCCGGTAATGCCAGCAAATGAGTCTTTCCAGATGATTGAAGCAACCAAGGGTATCAACAGTTACTATCTGACCAGTGACGGCAGTACCATGAGTTATCGTACTCGTATCCGTACACCGAGTTATCCGCATTTGCAGCAGATTCCTTCGGTAATCCGCGGTGGTTTGGTCTCTGACCTGATCGTGTATCTGGGCAGTATCGATTTTGTTATGTCTGATGTGGATCGCTAACTATGCAAAGAGAAATTAACGCGAATGAGCAACAGGCGCGCCTTGATGTGGTTAACGTGACAGTGTCTCAGGCAAAAGCAGATTTTGTGCTGAGTACCGAAGAGCACGATGCTATTGAGCAGGAAAAACACCACTATGAAGATCCGCGCGCTGCTTCTATAGAAGCACTGAAAATTGTGCAGAAGCATCGTGGTTGGGTGCCGGATGGTGCCATTTATGCGATTGCTGATGTTCTTGGTATTCCAGCCAGTGATGTTGAAGGTGTGGCAACGTTCTACAGTCAGATTTATCGCCAGCCAGTGGGCCGTCATATTATCCGTTATTGTGACAGTGTGGTTTGCCATATTACTGGTTATCAGGATGTTCAAGCTGCAATTGAAAGACATTTGAATATCTGTCCAGGGCAAACTACACAAGACGGGCGTTTTACGCTGTTGCCAACGTGTTGTCTGGGTAACTGTGATAAAGGTCCGACCATGATGATCGATGACGATACTCACAGTTCTGTAAAACCTGAAGAGATCGAAAAGTTATTGGAGCAGTATCCATGACAGCATATTCAGGAATAAAAGAAATGATCCGTACTGCGGAGACCCATCCTCTTACCTGGCGTTTACGTGATGACAAACAGCCAGTATGGTTGGATGAATACCGTAGTAAGAACGGTTATCGCGGTGCTGAAAAAGCACTGAAAAGCATGGCTCCAAATGAAGTGGTTTCTCTGGTAAAAGATGCCGGGTTGAAAGGCCGTGGCGGTGCAGGTTTCTCCACTGGCCTTAAATGGAGCCTGATGCCAAAAGATGAAAGCATGAATATCCGTTATCTGTTGTGTAACGCAGATGAAATGGAGCCGGGTACTTATAAAGACCGCTTGCTAATGGAGCAACTTCCTCACTTGCTGGTGGAGGGGATGCTGATCAGTGCATTTGCCCTGAAGGCTTATCGTGGTTATATCTTCCTGCGTGGTGAATATGTGGAAGCGGCTGTGCATCTGCGTAAAGCCATTGAAGAAGCCAAAGCAGCAGGTTTGCTGGGTAAAAACATTATGGGCAGCGGTTTTGATTTTGAGCTGTTTGTTCATACTGGGGCAGGGCGTTATATCTGTGGTGAAGAAACTGCACTGATTAATTCACTGGAAGGCCGCCGGGCTAACCCTCGTTCAAAACCTCCATTCCCAGCAACTTCTGGTGCATGGGGTAAGCCAACATGTGTCAACAATGTTGAAACCTTGTGTAATGTTCCCCCAATTTTAGAATACGGTAAAGAATGGTATATCGGCTTGAGTGAAGGCAAAAGTAAAGATGCCGGTACCAAACTGATGGGTTTCTCTGGTCGGGTGAAAAATCCGGGATTGTGGGAGCTGCCATTCGGTGTCACTGCTCGTGAAATTCTTGAAGATTATGCTGGTGGTATGCGTGACGGCCTGAAATTCAAAGCATGGCAACCCGGTGGTGCAGGAACAGATTTCCTGACTGCCGAACATCTGGATCTGCCAATGGATTTCGAAAATATCGCTAAAGCGGGCAGCCGTCTGGGAACTGCATTGGCAATGGCTGTTGACCATGAAATTAACATGGTTTCTCTGACGCGTAACCTTGAGGAATTCTTTTCCCGTGAATCCTGTGGCTGGTGTACACCGTGCCGTGATGGATTGCCATGGAGTGTGAAAATTCTGCGCGCAATAGAGCGTGGAGAAGGACAGCCAGGGGATATTGAAACGCTGGAGCAGCTCTGTCGCTTCCTTGGGCCGGGTAATACATTCTGTGCCCACGCACCGGGAGCTGTGGAACCATTACAGAGTGCCATCAAATACTTCCGTGATGAATTCGAAGCTGGAATTGTGACCAAAGACTATGGAAACACCCACCTGATTGCGGGTATCCAGTCAAACCTGCTAAAGCAGCGTTGGTAATGGATTCTTCACGAAATTAGCAGAATTTTTGATTAACACTTGCTGAAAAGCAGGTCACTTGGAAGCATGCTGACTATGGCTACGATACATGTAGACGGCAAAAAATATGATGTAGACGGGGCTGATAACCTGTTACAAGCTTGCCTCTCTTTAGGGCTAGATATTCCTTATTTTTGCTGGCACCCGGCGCTGGGAAGCGTTGGCGCTTGCCGCCAGTGTGCGGTAAAGCAATATCAAAATGCGGATGATACGCGCGGTCGTCTGATTATGTCCTGTATGACTCCGGCAATGGATGGCACCTTTATCTCTATTGACGATGAAGAAGCTAAACAGTTCCGTGAGAGTGTGGTTGAGTGGTTGATGACTAACCATCCGCACGATTGTCCCGTGTGTGAAGAAGGGGGCAACTGTCATTTGCAGGATATGACTGTGATGACGGGTCATACATTCCGTAAATACCGTTTCACTAAGCGTACTCATAACAATCAGGAACTAGGGCCGTTTATTTCTCATGAAATGAACCGCTGTATTGCCTGCTATCGTTGTGTTCGCTATTACAAAGACTATGCTGACGGCACTGATTTTGGTGTCTATGGTGCTCACGATAACGTCTATTTTGGTCGCCCTGAGAGCGGCACTCTGGAAAGTGAATTCTCCGGTAACTTGGTAGAAATTTGCCCAACCGGGGTATTCACGGATAAAACCCATTCCGAGCGTTATAACCGTAAATGGGATATGCAGTTTGCGCCAAGCATCTGCCAGCAGTGCAGCATCGGTTGTAACACCAGCCCGGGGGAGCGTTATGGTGAATTACGCCGTATCGAGAACCGTTATAACGGTACGGTAAACCACTATTTTATGTGTGACCGCGGTCGTTTCGGTTATGGTTATGTGAACCGTAAAGATCGGCCTCGTCAGCCACAGCAATTACGTGGTGATCACTGGATCGCACTTAATGCTGAACAGGCAATGCAGGGGGGGGCAGATATTTTGCGCCAGGCCAAAAATGCCATTGGTATCGGCTCACCTCGTGCCAGCCTGGAAAGTAATTTTGCACTGCGTGAGCTAGTGGGGGCGGAAAACTTCTATAGCGGAATCTCTGCTGCTGAACAGCACCGCCTTGATATGATGCTGGAAATTCTTCAGCAAGGTGGTGTTTATACGCCATCACTGCGTGAAATTGAAAGCTATGATGCGGTGCTGATTTTGGGTGAAGACTTAACTCAGACGGGTGCTCGTATGGCACTGGCGGTTCGTCAGGCGGTGAAAGGCAAAGCCCGTGAAATGGCGGCAGCCCAGAAAGTCGCTGACTGGCAGATTGCGGCTGTGATGAATATTGGTCAGCGTGCTAAATATCCCCTGTTTGTGACTAACGTAGATGATACTCGTCTGGATGATATTGCTGCGTGGAATTACCGTGCACCGGTTGATGATCAAGCTCGTTTTGGTTTCGCAATCGCTCATGCATTGGATAACACTGCGCCGGCGGTTGAAAATCTGTCGGATGAACTGAAAGCTAAAGTGGATATGATTGCGCAGGCATTGATTGGCGCGAAGAAACCCCTGATTATCAGCGGTAGTAACGTTGGTAATGACGCTATCATTCAGGCGGCGGCCAATGTTGCTTGGGCACTGAAAGACAAAGGTTCAGATGTGGGGTTATCGTTTGTTGCCATTTATGCGAACAGCATTGGATTGGCAATGATGGAAGCTCAGCCATTGGATGCGGCTTTGCGACGCATAAGCAGTGGTAAATCTGATACGGCTATCGTGATGGAAAATGATCTCTATCGGCATGCCGCAGAGGATCAGGTAGACAATGCTCTGAACAATTTGAAAAGCTTGGTTGTAGTTGACCATCAGCGCACTGCTATCATGGATAAAGCCCATTTGGTTCTGCCGGCTTCCAGCTTTGCAGAAAGTGACGGTACATTGGTGAATCAGGAAGGCCGAGCACAGCGTTACTTCCAGGTTTTCGAACCCTCTTTCTATGACAAATCAGTGGTGATGCTGGAGAGCTGGCGTTGGTTGCACTCCCTGCATGCAACTTATACCGAACGTCATTTGGATTGGATTCAGCTTGACCATGTTATTGATGCCTGCGTTGCAGTGATGCCACAACTTAAAGGCATTGTTGATGCGGCACCAGATTCTACATTCCGTATTCGTGGTCAGAAGTTAGCGCGTTCACCGCACCGTTACAGTGGTCGTACCGCTATGCTGGCAAATCTTAGTGTACATGAGCAACGTCAACCACAAGATATTGACTCGCCGTTTGCTTTCTCGATGGAAGGTAACAATAGCCCTGATGCATATCGTCAACAGATTCCGTTTGCATGGGCACCGGGCTGGAACTCACCGCAGGCTTGGAATAAATTCCAGTCGGAAGTGGGGGGGCATCTGCGCTTTGGCGATCCCGGTATACGCTTGATTGAAGCAACTGACGGTGGTCTGAACTATTTTGATCAGATTCCGGCGGAATTTACTGTACAGGATAACCAATGGATAGTGGCTCCTTACCACCACCTGTTTGGCAGTGAGGAATTAACCCAGCGTTCTGATGTGATTCAGGAACGTATGCCGGAGCCTTATGTGATGCTCAATAGTAAAGATGCGGATCAACTGGGTGTGAAAATCGGTTCTATTCTGGAGTTTGATTGTTTTGGTCAGCAACTGCGTTTGGCAGTCCGTCTGAGTGACAATCTTGCTCAGGGGCAGATTGGTTTACCAATGGGAATGCCGGGCATTCCTCCAGTCATGGCGGGTGTTTCAGTGAATAATTTGCGGGAGGTTGTATGATGAATTGGCTAACCCCCGAAGTTATTGATGTGCTGATTGCTATTCTGAAGGCAGTGGTGATCCTATTAGTGGTGGTTGTTTGTGGGGCTTTAATGAGCTTTGGTGAACGTCGCTTGCTGGGATTGTTTCAGAACCGTTATGGACCAAACCGCGTAGGTTGGGGGGGATCATTACAGATCGTCGCTGACATGATTAAAATGTTCTTTAAAGAGGACTGGGTCCCCCGTTTTGCTGACAGACTGATCTTTACCTTAGCACCAGTGATTGGTTTCGTTTCTCTGTTGCTAGCGTTTGCCATTGTACCGGTCACCCCGACTTGGATGGCCGCAGATCTGAACATCGGTATTTTGTTCTTCATGATGATGGCAGGTCTGGCTGTCTATGCGGTCCTGTTTGCTGGATGGTCAAGTAACAACAAATACTCGTTACTGGGGGCGATGCGTGCTTCTGCACAAACCCTGAGTTATGAAGTGTTTATCGGCCTCTCTTTTATGGGCGTTGTTGCTCAGGCAGATTCCTTCAATATGGTAGATATCGTCAATGCACAGGAACACATGTGGAATATCATTCCCCAGTTCTTTGGTTTCCTGACTTTTGCTATTGCTGGTGTAGCGGTGTGTCACCGTCACCCATTTGACCAGCCGGAAGCAGAGCAGGAGCTGGCTGATGGCTACCACATTGAATACTCCGGTATGAAGTTTGGCCTGTTCTTCGTTGGTGAATATATCGGTATTGTCACGGTTTCTGCCCTGATTGTGACAATGTTTTTTGGTGGTTGGCATGGTCCATTCCTGCCGCCGTTTGTCTGGTTTGCGCTGAAAACAGCATTCTTCATGGTGATGTTCATCCTGATACGTGCATCTTTACCGCGCCCACGTTACGACCAGGTAATGGCATTTGGCTGGAAAATCTGTTTGCCGCTGACCTTACTTAACCTGCTGGCGACTGCGGCAGTGATTTTGTACAACGCTCAATAAGGGGGGAATGAACCATGACATTGAAAGAGTTAGTGGTTGGTTTCGCCACCCAGGTACGCAGTATTTGGATGATTGGCCTGCATGCCTTTCATAAGCGCGAAACCCAAATGTATCCAGAGGAACCGGTTTATCTGCCACCCCGTTACCGTGGCCGTATTGTGCTAACGCGTGATCCGGATGGTGAAGAGCGTTGTGTTGCTTGTAACCTTTGTGCGGCAGTTTGCCCGGTGGGGTGTATCTCATTGCAAAAGGCTGAGCATAAAGATGGTCGTTGGTATCCAGAGTTTTTCCGCATTAACTTCTCACGCTGCATTTTTTGCGGTCTGTGTGAAGAAGCTTGTCCGACTACTGCGATCCAATTAACACCAGATTTCGAAATGGGTGAGTTTAAACGTCAGGATTTGGTGTATGAAAAAGATGACCTGACGATTTCAGGTCCAGGTAAATATCCTGATTATAACTTTTACCGTAAGACAGGTATGGCAATTGACGGCAAATCAAAAGGTGAAGCCGACAACGAAGCGAAACCCATCGACGTTAAAAGTCTGTTGCCGTAAGGAGCGATATTCATGGAGTTTACGTTTTATACCGCTGGACTGGTTGCTATATTGGCAACTATCAGGGTGATTACCCACACTAATCCGGTACATGCGCTTTTGTATCTGATTGTTTCTCTGCTAGCACTTTCAGCGGTGTTTTTTTCGCTGGGTGCTTACTTTGCTGGTGCGCTGGAAATCATCGTCTACGCCGGGGCCATTATGGTGCTGTTCGTTTTCGTGGTGATGATGCTTAACCTTGGCAAGTCTGTTGTTGAACAAGAACGTATCTGGCTGAAGCCGCGTACCTGGATTGGTCCAGGTATATTGTCAGCGGCGCTGCTTGTCGTACTTGTGTACGCCATTATCAATGTTTCTCATGGCAATATTGCTGACAATATCACGGGTGAAGTTATCAGCGCTAAAGAAGTGGGTATCAGTTTATTTGGTCCGTATGTACTGGCCGTTGAACTGGCTTCTTTGCTGTTACTGGCGGGTATGGTGGTGGCGTATCACATTGGTCGTGAACACAAACAAGGTGAAGTGCTCAGCAACCGAAATTCGGAGGAACAACCATGATACCTCTTCAACATGGCCTGATTTTGGCGGCAATTTTATTTGTTCTGGGCCTGACTGGGCTTATCATCCGCCGCAATCTGTTATTTATGTTAATTGGGCTTGAAGTGATGATTAATGCTGCGGCGCTGGCTTTTGTTGTGGTAGGCAGCTATTGGGGCCAGCCAGATGGTCAGGTGATGTTCATTCTGGCTATTAGTTTGGCGGCAGCAGAGGCGAGTATCGGCTTGGCGCTGTTATTACAGCTCTATCGTCGTCGCCAGAATCTGAATATTGATATAGTCAGTGAGATGCGCGGATGAACTTACTCTATTTAACAATTCTGTTGCCACTGTTAGGATTTTTGCTGTTGGCATTTTCCCGTGGCCGCTGGTCTGAAAACACATCAGCCACCGTTGGGGTTAGTTCTATTGGCTTGGCT
Organism: Photorhabdus heterorhabditis; assembly: GCF_018448905.1. Taxonomy (GTDB): domain Bacteria; phylum Pseudomonadota; class Gammaproteobacteria; order Enterobacterales; family Enterobacteriaceae; genus Photorhabdus; species Photorhabdus heterorhabditis. Next base: position 38,216 of record NZ_RCWA01000030.1, read on the forward strand.
GCATTGGTGACTCTGTGGGTTGCTATTGATTTCAACAGCCAGAATGTGGCGGGTGATCTGGTTTACAGCCAGAACCTGTGGAACTGGATGGAAGTTGGGAATTTCAGTATTCCTTTCACATTGGTTCTTGATGGTTTGTCTCTTACCATGCTGAGTGTGGTAACCGGCGTTGGTTTCCTGATCCATATGTATGCTTCATGGTATATGCGCGGTGAAGAAGGGTATTCTCGCTTCTTTGCTTATACCAACCTGTTTATCGCCAGCATGGTGATACTGGTTTTGGCGGATAACTTGATGCTGATGTATCTCGGTTGGGAAGGGGTAGGGCTGTGCAGTTATTTACTGATTGGCTTCTACTATACCAACCCAGCAAACGGTGCTGCTGCAATGAAAGCCTTTGTCGTTACTCGTGTGGGTGATGTATTCCTAGCTATCGGCATGTTCATTCTGTATGACAATCTGGGAACACTGAACTTCCGTGAGTTAGCGGTTTTGGCTCCGCAACATCTGGAAGCGGGTTCTTCTGTGATTACTTGGGCAACGCTGATGTTATTGGGTGGTGCAGTAGGTAAATCAGCTCAGTTGCCGTTACAAACCTGGTTGGCCGATGCAATGGCAGGCCCGACCCCCGTTTCTGCGCTGATTCACGCCGCAACCATGGTAACCGCAGGGGTTTACCTGATTGCTCGCAGCCATGGTCTGTTCCTGATGGCGCCGGAGATTTTACAACTGGTTGGTACTATCGGTGCCATCACTCTGGTGTTAGCTGGTTTTGCTGCGCTGGTGCAGACAGATATTAAACGTGTGTTGGCTTATTCAACGATGAGCCAAATTGGATACATGTTCCTAGCGTTGGGTGTTCAGGCATGGGATGCTGCAATCTTCCACTTGATGACTCACGCATTCTTTAAAGCGTTGCTGTTCCTGGCATCTGGCTCCGTTATCCTGGCGTGTCACCACGAACAGAATATTTTCAAAATGGGTGGGTTACGTAAATCCATTCCGTTGGTTTATATCTGCTTTTTGGTTGGTGGCGCGGCGTTATCAGCACTACCCATTGTCACGGCGGGTTTCTACAGTAAAGATGAAATTCTGTGGGGGGCAATGTCACATGGTCATATCAACCTGATGTTGGCGGGTTTGGCTGGTGCATTTATGACGTCACTGTATACCTTCCGAATGATTTTCATTGTGTTCCACGGTGAAGCGAAAACCAAAGCTCACCCTGTTAAAGGTATTACCCATCATCTGCCATTACTGGTATTACTGGTGCTCTCCACCTTCGTGGGTGCGCTGATTGTACCACCATTGGCAGGTGTGTTACCGGAAGACCATGTAACGAGTGATACAGGCAAAATGATGTTGGAAGTGATTTCCGGTGTGGTTGCTGTTGCCGGTATTTTGCTGGCGGTAGCCTTGTATCTGGGTAAACGTCGATTAGTGAATAGTGTGGCACAAAGTTCTCCGGGCCGTTTCCTGTCTGTATGGTGGTTTAATGCTTGGGGCTTTGATGTTTTGTATGACTGGGTATTTGTTAAGCCGTTCAAGAACATTACACATTTATTGCGAAACGATCCGCTAAATTCACTAATGAATATTCCCGCAGTGTTATCACGCTGGAGTAACAAAGGTCTTAGCCTGAGTGAAAACGGACAGGTCCGTTGGTACGTTGCCTCTATGGGGTTGGGTGCAGTGCTGGTTTTAGCTCTGCTGCTACTGGTTTAATTTAAGGGACACATTGCGCCATGCTATTACCTTGGCTAATTCTTATGCCCTTCATCGGTGGTCTGCTGAGTTGGCAGGCTGAACGCTTTGGTACCCGTGTACCGCGTTGGATAGCGTTAATCTCGATGGGGTTGACTCTGGTGCTCGCTCTGCAATTGTGGTTGCAGGGGGGCTATACCTTGGCTAATCCGCAGGGAATACCTCAATGGCAATCAGAATTTCTTATGCCGTGGATTCCACGTTTTGGCATCAGTATTCACCTTGCTTTGGATGGTTTATCTCTGCTGATGGTGGTATTGACCGCACTGCTGGGCCTGATGGCCATTCTCTGTTCCTGGACAGAGAATCAGCCTTATCAAGGTTTCTTCCACTTGAACTTGCTGTGGATACTCGGTGGTGTGATGGGGGTGTTCCTCGCTATCGACATGTTCCTGTTTTTCTTTTTCTGGGAAATGATGTTGGTACCGATGTACTTCCTGATTGCATTGTGGGGCCACAGAGGCTCAGGAGGTAAGACCCGTATCACTGCGGCGACTAAGTTTTTCATTTATACCCAGGCGAGTGGTCTGGTGATGCTAATTGCGATTATGGCACTGGTACTGGTCCACTATAACGCGACGGGCGAATGGACATTCAGCTATGAAAAACTGCTGAATACACCGATGTCACATACCGTTCAATACTTGCTGATGCTAGGCTTCTTCATTGCTTTTGCTGTAAAAATGCCAGTCGTGCCTTTACATGGGTGGTTACCTGATGCGCACAGTCAGGCGCCAACAGCGGGTTCTGTTGACCTGGCAGGTATCTTACTGAAAACAGCGGGTTATGGTTTGTTGCGTTTCGGTTTGCCACTCTTCCCGGAAGCTTCCCATGAGTTTACGCCTATCGCTATGTGGTTAGGTATACTTGGGATCTTCTATGGTGCATGGATGGCATTTAGCCAGACAGATATTAAGCGCTTGATTGCTTATACCAGTATCTCTCATATGGGGTTTGTGTTAATCGCGATCTATTCTGGCAGCCAGCTTGCTTATCAGGGGGCAATTATTCAGATGATTGCTCATGGTTTGTCAGCTGCGGGTCTGTTTATTCTGTGTGGTCAGCTTTATGAGCGCTTACATACCCGTGATATGAATCTTATGGGTGGCTTGTGGAAACGTGTGCAGTTCTTGCCTGCGTTATCGCTGTCCTTTGCGGTTGCGACACTGGGAATGCCGGGAACCGGTAACTTCGTCGGTGAATTTATGATCCTGTTTGGTAGTTTTAGTGAATTTCCGTTAATTATAACGATTTCTGTGTTTGGTCTGGTTTTCGCTTCTGTCTATGCGCTGTATATGATGCAGCGTGCTTATTACGGTACGCCAAAATCAGATGAACCACTAAGACGGATGGATATGCGAGAAATATCCATTGTAATGGTGCTGTTGGTATTACTGGTGATTATGGGTTTCTACCCACAACCTATCCTTGATACTTCAGCGGCAGCGATGGATAACGTCCAGACCTGGTATTCAGCTTCAATTTCAACTACAAGGCCGTAATTCGCCATGACAATAACTCCTCAACAACTGATCGCGCTGTTACCGCTGTTGATCGTCGGATTGACGGTAGTCGTTGTGATGCTGTCCATTGCGTGGCGACGCGATCACTTTATTAATACAACTCTGACCGTGATAGGTTTGAACTTGGCGCTGTTGTCCCTCTATTTTGTCGGACAGCAGGAGGCAATGGATGTCACTCCGTTGGTTCATGTCGATAGCTATGCTATGCTCTATATTGGTATGGTGCTGGTTGCGAGTCTGGCAACGTCTACTTTCGCCTATTCTTGGTTGGAAAATTATCCAGATAATAAAGAAGAGTTCTACTTGCTGGTGCTGATTGCAACAGTAGGCGGTATTCTACTGGCCTGTGCAAACCATCTGGCATCATTGTTTATCGGCATTGAGTTATTAACTTTGCCGTTGTTTGGTTTGATTGGCTATGCATATCGTCAGAGACGCCCGCTGGAAGCCGCTATTAAGTACATGTTGCTGTCTGCGGCAGCCTCTTCTTTTATGCTGTTTGGTATGGCATTGCTGTATGCGGAATCGGGCGATCTCTCTTTTTCTGCGCTGGGGCATCGTTTGTCCGACAGTTACATCTATCAACCATTGATACTGGCCGGTCTGGGTATGTTGATTGTTGGCCTTGGCTTCAAATTGTCTCTGGTACCATTCCATCTCTGGACACCAGACGTCTATCAAGGAGCACCTGCACCGGTTTCTACCTTTCTGGCAACAGCTAGTAAGATAGCGATTTTTGCCGTAGTGATACGTCTGTTTGTTGAAGCACCAATGGCAGACAGTGAAGCATTGCGTACGGTATTAGCTATCATTGCGATTGCTTCTATGCTGTTCGGTAACTTGATGGCGCTGACGCAGACTAATATTAAACGCCTGCTCGGTTATTCTTCTATTGCTCATTTAGGTTATCTGCTGGTGGCTATGGTGGCGGTACAGAATCATCAGCTGTCAGAAGAAACAGTGGGTATCTATCTGGCAGGTTATCTGTTTAGCAGTATCGGTGCATTTGGTGTCGTTAGTTTAATGTCCAGCCCATATAAAGGGCCAGATGCAGATTCCCTCTACTCATACCGTGGCCTGTTCTGGCATAAACCTATCCTGTCGGCAGTTATGACGGTGATGATGTTGTCACTGGCGGGTATCCCAATGACGTTTGGCTTTATTGGTAAGTTCTACGTGATTGTATTGGGTGTGAAGGCTGAACTGTGGTGGTTGACTGGTGCTGTGGTGATAGGTAGTGCTATTGGGCTTTATTACTATCTACGGGTGATGGTTAGTTTGTACCTGCCTGCACCGAAAGCCCTTAACCGTGATGCTCCAAGGAACTGGGCATTGACTGCCGGTGGGATGGTTGTTCTGATTTCTGCATTACTGGTATTAGCGTTAGGTATCTGGCCTCAACCGCTGATTGATGTAATACAGCAAGCGAAAATTATTCTCTAAATAATCAATCGATTGTGATGAATTATTTGGAATAATTAAAACCCGGTAAGGTTGTCCTTACCGGGTTGTTTTACGTTCAATATCTTGAACGACACCCTATGCGGGTTATATCAAGGGCAGGGAATTGCGCTTAGTGCAGTATCATTGTGTGATATTGCAGTGCCAAATCATCAAGGAAAGCTAGTTGGTTGTTTATAAGTTTGGGCAAATCTTGTTGGCTGGTTTTATTGTCTGTTGTTTCCTGTAATTGGTTGGCAAAGGTAGTCCATATCTGTTCTAGTTTAGTTGCCTGGAGTAGTAGGGTAGTGCGTTCTTTGTCAATTTGATGCGCATTTTCTATACCAGCAATCCGTTGCTCTACGCCTTTTAATTGGGTTTTTAAATCGTCGCAATCTTTGCCTAATTGAGAGATTTGTGCGTCTAATTTGATTCTTGCATCAGCTAGCTCAATATATTTCAGCCCGGTGGAAATATGGCCTAGGATTTTTTTAGCGATCTCGACACCCTGTTTGATCGCCTGTTTGATAAGCTCTTTTTTAGGGCTATCCAGGTTCAGTTTGTCCAGTTCACTGGCATTGGGAATATAGTCCTTAAACATATCGGCTAGATTATATTGGCGAATAATATCTTGGCTTTCGATGATTTTGTTGCGATTTGGGAGCAGTTTGGCCTTATTTTGCTCTTTCTGGGTGATATCGGCCTGTAATTCCTCTTTTCTTTCCTGCTCTTCTTTCAGACTCTCCTCCAGGCGCTCTACAATGATGACATTGCGAACATCGGCAATTTTGCTAGCCATTATGTTAGCTTCTTTATGTAAGTTGGAAATGACGTTCTTGATATCTTTGTTCAGACTGCTGATCTCCTCTGAACGAGCCTCCAACAGGGTATTTCGTGTCTCCTCATCCAGCTCAGGGTTTTCCAGAGCGGTATCAATTTCGATGAGAGTTTGGAAATAGTCTTGAGGAGGAAGTTGTCTCAGGACGGCTTGTAGTTGAGGTATAGAATCGCGAGCGGCTTCATCGATATCACGGCTATATACGCCTATCCGCAGAATTTTTTCCTGGATGATTTCAATGCCTGATTTTTGCTGGTGTGCTAAACGCCAGATGTTTTTCACCGCTTGGCTCAAAGTTTTTACGCTGATTTCTGGATAAGTAATAGTTTTCTGAGGGAAAGTGATGATTTCTGTCATTTTTGTGCTCCTTTTTTCTATAATTCTGTGTAATACGGGAAACGATTAGTTATAGCGATGTTTGTATTCTTTCAACGCTTCATCGAAAACCTTGACTAATTGTTTGGCGGAACCTTCTACCTCTTTCCAGGGGCTTATTACTTGCTGGAATTTAGTTATAAAAGAGGTCAGGTTTAGTGCATCGTTAATTTGGGTGAATTTATCTTTAGAGGCATTGAGCTGGGTCAGCATGGATTGCCACATGTAATCCAAATGATTTAGTGCGACTTCTGCATCCAACAAACGGGTATCCATATCGCTAAAATCAAGGGATAAATTAGTAATGGATTTTTGCAGTGAGCGTTTACCTTTAATGTTTTCTTCCAGGCTACGCACTTCTTCGATCAGCATGTTTTTCCGCTTTCGTACTTCTTCTGCTTTGGAGCCAAAGATGCCGCCAGTAATCGCAAGACCTATAATCCCTCCGGCGATACCGGAAAAAGCCAGACCCACAAATTTGTTGTAATCTTGCCTAAGTTGGTCGATTTCTGCTTTTTTCTCGATGATCTTTTCGTCCAGATCTTCAATGTTGACCGACATTTTATTGTCTTTCATTAGCTTTCTTTTGCTTTCAACCTGTGGTTGTAAGCCCATAGCAATACTGCCGTTTGTCAGTCTGCCGCCGATAAGTTTTAATTTAAAATCGGATACTTCGTTTTTGACCTTTTCGGTTTTCTGCCGTTGTTTCTCGATGTCGTTCTTCATGGTGTCGAGGATTTCTCCCAGAGCATATGAGACTTCTTTGTCTTCGTGGGTGTAGGTTATCTCGGCAAGTTGTCTATTTGAGATGTTTCCCAATTTTTTCTTGATACGTTCAATAATTGGCATCTCATTGATAATACTGATTATATTATCTCCGGTTTCGGTAATTTGTTTACCAACAACTTCTAGATCTATGCTCTGTTGCAGAACATCTTTTTCTACTTCACTCCAGCTAAGTGAGTGGGTACGGATTTCTTCAAATAAGGCATGAATATCCTCGGGTTCTAATCCAGCGATATTGACTTGTTGGTAGCCAAGATAACTTTTCACTTGCTCAATATTAAAAGGTAGTGATAGCCCTTTCTTAACATATAGTTTGATATTAATCAGGTCTTCTTTGGTAAATATTCCGCCGGGGCGTGCAACACCTTCTTGTTTACCAGTCAGTAATTGTAAGGTAGCTAAGGGAATATCTGTTTCGTTCAGTATCTTTTCCTCTGGAAGTTGAGCTAATAACATATATTTCTCCATTAATAGTTCTTGCTTTATTGAAAAATTATTAAATACATCAAGGCACAACCGGAAGTCATAATACTCATGTTGTTAAATTCACGTTGTATTTTTTATTGAATAATCTTAATTAAAAATACATAAGTTTATGGGGTTGATTGTTGAAAAAATAGTTTAATTCATGAGTTTTATTAAATGTTTTTTTACATGACTATTAATTTTAAATAAAATTATTCATGGTTTTTTTATATCTGATATATGGAATTAAATAGCGTAAATTATTATTTTATTAATTTAATGTAAAAATATTATTTTTTCTTTCTTGTTTATATGGATTAAATATCTTTTTTTATTGACATTAGAATGTGGAAATATAAATTATTTAAATGTGTTTTTTAAAAAAATTCATTTAAAACAATTGGTTGTGTTTATATGGCGTGGTGATTACATGATCTCTGTATTTTTAATTTAAAAGGTAGTTAATATGGTATTCTTGTAAAGAGTAAGTCAGGTGTTTTTTAATTTATTATTTATGGCTTGTTTAAAAAATAGATGGAATTGTGTTCTATTTACCTTAAGTCATTGAATAAAGGTTTTGATTTATGCCCAATAGATTTCAAGATGCATCGAGACGGCAAGGGAGCGAATCCCCGGGAGCATAGATAACTATGTCATAGAGAACTCTGTGACCGGGGTGAGTGAGTGCAGCCAACAAAGAGGCAACTTGAAAGATAACAGGTATATAATATCTTAATTAAATCCTTAATTGTTCATATAATGGTTAAAATTAACAAATAAGGTGTATGTTTTTATAATTCCATTTGGCTATTGTGCAAATAAAATATATTTTTATAGAAAATGTTTTTTCAAAATATAAATGTTTATTTCTTGGTTGATAATAACGGTATTTATTTAGTAAATTTTTCGTAGTAAATAAAAGAACCGTTTTTTTGTAAATTGCATATACCCAACAGATTTCATTTCTTCTGACAACCGATTGCAGTACTTACTGGCTGCAAGTCAGTTTCCACAGATCTGGGGGCTGAATGCCTGGGATCGTTACTGAAAGGTAAGTAAGTTAGCAAAAATGTTTTCCGATTAACTGTCAATTCATTGAACTAGGATAAAGAAATAATTATCCATGTCGTTAGTATACTGATAGTCAGCTTTTATAAATATTTTCTGAGTAAAATATGTCAAACAGCGCATTTAACCGCCGCTGGGCGGAACTTTTATTGGAAGCACTTACTCGCTACGGATTACGTCATGTTTGCATTGCGCCAGGTTCACGTTCCACACCTTTAACAATGGCCGCCGCGTCAAATAACAAACTGATTTGTCATACTCATTTTGACGAACGCGGATTAGGACATCTGGCACTGGGATTGTCCAAAGCAAGTAAAGAGCCTGTTGCTGTTATCGTGACTTCTGGGACCGCAGTGGCAAACCTCTATCCTGCATTAATTGAAGCCAGTTTGACGGGCGAACGGATCGTTTTCCTTACTGCCGATCGGCCTCCAGAATTGATGGATTGTGGTGCGAATCAGGCTATCCGTCAGAATGGTATTTTTGCTTCTCATCCATGCCAAACAATTTCTTTGCCAAGACCAACAGCTGATATAACGGCGAGCTGGCTAGTTTCTGTTATAGATCATGCTATGGCGAATTTGCAACATGGCGCTTTGCATATTAATTGCCCATTTGCCGAGCCATTATATGGTAATGAAGAACCTCCATATGATGAGTGGTTGCGACAGTTAGGCGATTGGTGGAAAAGCAACAAACCTTGGTTGAGTCAACCAGTCGCGAATGTTGTGGCAGAAGTTCAGGATTGGCACTATTGGCAACAGAAGCAGGGCATTGTATTGGCGGGTCGAATGAGTGCTCAAGAGGGCGTTAAGGTGGCTAAATGGGCAAAGACATTGGGCTGGCCGTTGATTGGCAATGCGCTTTCACAAACCGGCCAGCCATTACCTTGCGCCGATTTATGGTTGAATAATCCTCATGCACAGGAAATTTTAGCTCAGGCGCAATTGGTAGTGCAGTTTGGTTCCAGCCTGACAGGAAAACGTTTGTTACAGTGGCAAGCTAAATGTCAGCCAGAGGAGTTCTGGATTATTGATGCAATACCGGGGCGGCTTGATCCCGCTAATCATCGTGGCAGAAAATTAACCTGTAATATTGCTGACTGGTTACTGGTTCACCCGGCACAATCGCGTACACCGTGGGCAGAAGAGCTTATAATCTGGTCAGAGAAAGCGGTTAATTGCGTCAGGGCAGCACTGGCAGGGAAATTCAGTGAAGCAGCTGTGGCTTATCGATTGAATGAATTATTACCTGAATACGGGCAGTTATTTGTGGGTAACAGTCTGATAGTTCGTCTGATAGATGCATTGGGACAATTGCCAGCAGGCTATCCGGTCTACAGTAACCGAGGGGCAAGCGGTATTGATGGATTGATTTCTACTGTGGCAGGCGTACAGCGAGCAACGGCAAAACCAACTTTGGCTATTATTGGTGATTTATCTGCCCTTTATGATTTGAATAGCCTGGCATTATTGCGTCATCCTTCCTCTTCAACAGTATTAATCGTCGTTAATAATAACGGTGGACAAATTTTCTCTTTACTGCCGACGCCGGAAGAGGAAAGACAGCGTTTTTACTGCATGCCTCAATACGTCAATTTTGATCATGCTGCCGCTATGTTTGGCCTGAAATATGTTAGCCCACAAAGCTGGACTGACTTGAAGCAGTGTACTGAACAAGCATGGCAACAAAATGAAACGACATTGATTGAACTGAAAGTACCAGATAGAGAAGGCGCTGAGTGTTTGCAACAGCTTTTAAAACAGGTGGTTATGCTGTGAATCTGGTTTGCCATAAGTTCAACAGTCACAATGATCGCCCGTGGCTGGTTTGGTTGCATGGATTATTGGGCCGTGGTGATGAATGGTTGCCATTAGTGAAGCGGTGTGCTCAGTATCCCTCATTGATAATAGATTTACCCGGTCACGGCGATTCCGCAGAGGTGCAGATAAAAGATTTCACAGATATGAATCGTCTTTTGTCGGAAACGTTAAGAGAACAGCAAATTGATCAATATTGGTTGATTGGTTACTCCTTGGGTGGACGCATTGCTATGAATTATGCCTGTTATGGTGATATTCGGGGGCTATGTGGGTTGCTGGTTGAAGGCGGAAACCCGGGTTTGCTTTCCCGGCGGGAGCGCAATGATCGTCTCAACCACGATAGAGGTTGGGCCAGACGTTTTCGTTCCCAGCCGATTGAACAAGTTTTGTCTGATTGGTATCAGCAGACAGTATTTTCTGATCTATTACCTGAACAGCGCCAGCAACTGATTAAAGTACGCCGCCAGAATAATGGCAATTGTGTGGCTGATATGCTGGAAAATACTTCGCTTGGACATCAACCTTGGTTGGTTCCTGTACTGCAACAACTGACATTACCTTTCATGTACTTGTGCGGCGAAAATGATAAGAAATTCCAGCAATTGGCAGAACATTATGCCTTACCCCTGCAAACTATTCAGCATGTTGGGCATAATGGCCACAGAGCGAACGCGACAGCGTTTGCTACGGCAGTAAACCATTTTTTATCACTCTTTGATTATAAGGAATTATGAGTATGATTTACCCGAGCGAAGAAGAACTTTACGCCCAAATTGAATGGCAGGACTGTTCCGAAGGGTTTGAAGATATTCTTTATCACAAATCCACCGATGGCATTGCTAAAATCACCATCAATCGCCCGCAAGTACGTAATGCGTTCCGTCCGTTGACGGTTAAAGAGATGATGCAGGCATTAGATGATGCCCGTTATGATGGTTCTATCGGTGTGATTATTCTAACCGGTATGGGTGAAAAAGCCTTTTGTGCTGGTGGTGATCAGAAAATCCGGGGTGACTACGGAGGCTATAAGGATGCCAATGGTATGCATCACCTGAATGTATTGGATTTTCAGCGCCAAATCCGTAATTGTTCAAAACCGGTTGTTGCTATGGTTGCTGGCTATGCTATTGGTGGCGGTCATGTATTGCATTTGGTGTGTGATCTGACTATTGCCGCTGATAACGCTATTTTTGGTCAGACCGGGCCTAAAGTTGGCTCTTTTGACGGCGGTTGGGGGGCGTCTTATATGGCGCGAATTGTCGGTCAGAAAAAAGCGCGCGAAATCTGGTTCCTGTGTCGTCAGTATGATGCTAAACAAGCGTTAGAGATGGGGCTGGTTAATACGGTTGTACCTTATGCGGATCTGGAAAAAGAGACTGTTCGCTGGTGCCGTGAAATGTTGGAAAATAGTCCAATGGCTCTGCGTTGCTTGAAATCTGCTCTGAATGCTGACTGTGATGGTCAATCTGGATTGCAGGAACTGGCAGGTAACGCCACGATGCTTTTCTACATGACAGAAGAAAGCCAAGAGGGACGAAATGCCTTCAATGAGAAACGCAACCCTGATTTCAGCAAATTTAAACGTAACCCATGATGCGTACCGCAACTTTATACCGATTCAGCTTGCCGATGGAAACAGGCGTTGTCCTGCGATATCAGCGGCTTAAAACCCGTGACGGCTTTCTGGTTCACTTGCAGGAAAATGGTCAACAGGGATGGGGTGAAATTGCACCTCTGCCCGAATTCAGCAAGGAAACGCTTGAGCAGGCGGGTGAAACTGCTACGACATGGCTTAAACAGTGGTGTCTTGGTGCTGAGTCTGACGAAAGTGAATTACCTTCTGTGGCATTTGGAATTAGCTGCGCAATAGCTGAATTACAGAGTAAATTGCCGGAAGAAGCTGATTACCGGAAAGCACCACTGTGTAATGGTGATCCTGATGAACTGATTGTTCGTCTCAGTGAAATGAGTGGGCAAAAAATCGCCAAGGTAAAAGTCGGGCTGTATGAAGCAGTACGTGACGGTATGGTGGTTAATGTTCTGTTGGAAGCAGTACCGGATTTAGCTTTGCGGCTGGATGCTAACCGTAGTTGGAATCGTGTTAAAGCGGATGGCTTTGCTAAATATGTGAATCCTGATTACCGCCACCGAATTGCCTTTTTGGAAGAACCTTGTCAAACCGCGAAAGAATCGCTTGCTTTTGCCCGTGATACAGGGATCGCCATTGCATGGGATGAAAGTGTCCGTGATGAAGGCTTTAAAGTAGAGGCTCAGAAAGGGGTTGCCGCTATTGTTATCAAACCCACGTTAGTTGGCAGTCTTGCCCGCTGTCGTCAGTTGATTTCAGCTGCGCACAATGCTGGATTAGAGGCGGTGATCAGCTCCAGTATTGAAACCAGTTTCGGCCTGAGTCAGCTTGCCCGCATTGCTCATTGGTTGACGCCTGCGACTATTCCTGGGTTGGATACGCTGGAATTGATTCAGTTTCAGTTAGTGCGTTGTTGGCCGGGTAGCACGATTCCAGTAAAAGGATTGGACGAGTTAGAAATCGCATGGTGCAGTTAAATCCATTTACCCAGTGGCCGTGGCGCTACTGGGCATCTCTTAATCCTGAACATATTGCCATCAGATTGCCTAATCGCTCTCTAAACTGGCATCAGTTGGTGACTTCTTTGGATGCAATAGCGGCCAATTTTCGCCAACAGGGGGTCGTTGAAGGAAGCGGAGTCATGCTGCGGGGGAAAAATAGCGAAGAGATGCTGTTTTGTTATCTTGCAGCACTACAGTGTGGTGCGCGGGTGTTGCCACTGAATCCTCAATTGCCTGAAATACTCCTGTCTGAATTACTGCCACATTTGAAGATTGATTTTGTTGCTGATTTCTGTGGTGATGATTTGCTCGTTATAAATTCCAGTCCTCTTAATTGGCAAAGTAACTCACTGAATTCTGATGATAGTGCTGCTGCATGGGATGCAATGCGCCCAGCCAGTATGATTTTGACTTCCGGTTCTTCTGGATTGCCTAAAGCGGCTGTTCATTCAATCTATGCCCATCTTGCTAGTGCGCAGGATGTACTTTCTGTGATGAATTTCCAACAGCAAGATAGTTGGTTGCTTTCATTGCCGTTGTTTCATGTATCTGGTCAGGGGATTATTTGGCGCTGGTTAATGAAAGGAGCTTCTTTGGTACTGAGAAATATTAATCCACTGGAGCATGCTTTGGCAGATTGTACACATGCTTCATTAGTGCCGACTCAGCTCTGGCGGTTACTGGAGCAGTCACAAAATCCGCTACCAAATTTGAAAGAAGTGCTTTTGGGTGGTGCTATGATCCCGGTTGCATTGACTCAAAGGGCAGAACGGAGAGGCATTCGTTGTTGGTGTGGTTATGGCTTGACGGAACTGGCTTCAACGGTATGTGTTAAACGAGCAGATGAGTTTTCTGGTGTGGGAAATCCACTGCCGGGTAAGGAAATTCGGTTGATAAATGAGGAAATTCATATTCGTTCTGATAGCCTTGCCAGTGGATATTGGCTGGATGGTAAATTACAACTATTGACTGATAGTGATGGTTGGTTTCATACCCGAGATCGGGGAATGAGGCAAAATGGTGAATTACGAATACTTGGCCGGATGGATAATCAATTTTTCAGCGGTGGAGAAGGTATTCAACCGGAAGAGATTGAACGGGTGATTAATACCTATCCACAAGTAAAGCAAAGTTTTGCTGTTCCTGTACCCGATCTTGAATTTGGTTATCGTCCCGCTGTTGTTATCGACAGTAATTCATCTGAGGTCATTGATTCATTGCCCGAATGGCTGATTGATAAACTGGCTTCTTTTCAGCGTCCAGTGGCTTACTATCTGTTACCTCATCAGTTTAAAAATAGCGGTATTAAAATTTCCCGTCAGCAAATCAAAAAATGGGTATTGGATTTGCCAGGTTTATATTGAGCTATTTTGATTTGTATTTTGTGTGGTGAGATGGATATCCATCTCTGAGTGCAATATTAAACATAAATGATAACAAATTATCCTGCCATCTTTTGGACTCACTATCTGGGGTAATGAAAAAATCATATATCCATCTATACCTGTTATCTTTCAAGTTGCCTCTTTGTTGGCCGCACTCACTCACCCCGGTCACCAGGGCGGGATTCTACTTTGCGTAAAAATTATACATTTCGCAGATATTGATAATTTCTCACATTCAATACGATTTTATTGATAGGTTTTGATATCTGGCATGAACATTTATTGAGCTAGTAGAGGGTTGTTTTTATCCACAATAACCATATAGAAAATGTGAGATCCCGCCCTGCCCCGGTCACAGAGTTATCTATGATGTGGCAAAAGCTGATGATGTAAATAGGAATTGAACTCTGCTACTGCCCATTATTTATCGTGTAATAATGGGCAGAGATTGTTAAAGAACAGCGTTGCTAGAAATTAGCCTTTGATTTTTTTCAGGGCTTTTTCAACACCATCACCGTATTCTGGGTGAACTTTTCTAAATAGCTCAACCTGACGACGTTGAGTATCTTCATGTGCTTGCGATAGCTCACTGGCGATACGATCAAACATACGTTGATGCTCTTTACTGTTTATTAACATAAACAGTCTACGAGGCTGGCTGAAATAATCTTCATCTTGACGATGGTTCCAGTTGTCAGCATCTCCTTCTAAAGCTAATGATGGATGTTTGAATTCAGGTTGTTCCTGGAACAACCCAGCGTTGTTTGGTTCATAAGTCACAGTATTGCCGCTGTTACCGTCGACACGCATTGCACCATCACGGTGATAATTATGGAACGGACAACGAGGAGTATTGACCGGAATTTGATGGTGGTTAACGCCAAGACGATAACGTTGAGCATCACCATAAGAGAACAGGCGACCCTGTAACATCTTATCAGGGGAGAAACTAATACCGGGTATGACATTAGCTGGGTTAAACGCAGCTTGTTCAACTTCTGAGAAATAGTTTTCAGGGTTACGGTGCAGCTCGAAATAACCGACTTCGATCATTGGATAGTCGCCGTGAGGCCAGACTTTTGTCAGATCAAATGGGTTGTATGGTACTGTAGCCGCTTCTTTTTCTGGCATTATCTGAACTTTCAGTTTCCAGCGCGGATAATCGCCTTGTTCAATGGCTGTAAACAAGTCGCGCTGAGAACTTTCACGATCTTTACCGACTAGCGCTTCCGCTTCTTCATCCATTAAGTTCTTAATGCCTTGCTGGCAACGGAAATGAAATTTCACCCAGAAACGTTCATTATCTGAGTTGATAAAGCTGAATGCATGGCTACCAAAACCGTGCATATGACGGAAAGATTTAGGCATACCACGGTCACTGAAATCAATGGTTAGTTGGTGCAGTGATTCAGGCTGGTGAGAGAAAAAATCCCATTTATAGGCAGGATTACGCAAGTTGGTATGTGGATCACGTTTAACAACATGGTTAAGATCTGGGAATTTCAGGGGATCACGAAGATAAAATACCGGCGTATTGTTACCCACTAAATCCCAGTTACCTTCTTCTGTATAGAATTTGAGTGCAAAACCACGAATATCACGTTCAGCGTCGGCTGCTCCGCGTTCACCGGCTACTGTTGAAAAACGGGCAAACATTTCTGTTTTTTTGCCTATTTCAGAGAAAATCTTAGCACGGGTATATTTGGTGATATCGTTAGTGACAACAAAGGTTCCATAAGCTCCAGAGCCTTTGGCGTGCATACGACGCTCTGGAATAACTTCACGATCAAAATGGGCCAGTTTTTCTAAAAACCAAACATCCTGCAACATCATAGGGCCGCGTTGTCCTGCGGTAATGACGTTATTGTTGTCAACGACGGGAGCTCCTGCAACCGTTGTAAGTCCTCTCTTTTTCATCACACTTCTCCTGTTTTACATGAAAAAAAACAGCGGGATCGCTGATAAGGAAAATGTTTTGGTCAACAGATTAAAATTTTATTCTGATATTATTTTTTTCTTTATTGTTGAGTAGAAAAATTATTTTATATGAGTAATGATTGCATTAAATAAACTCAATAAACAAATCCACACATATTTAGTAAGTATAGATGATTCATTTGTTTTTGTTGTCCATTGATTGAATTGTGTTTAAGTAAAATACTTAAGATTAAGTAAATAAAGGGGAAATATCATGAAGGCTTATCTTATTGCGGGAACGACCAGTTTGTTATTAATTACTGGATCAGCAAATGCGATTTCTATTAATCTTCAAGCTGGTCGTCATTTTACCAATACTTCAGCTGCAATTGGTGATAATAGTGCTGGATTATCTTTTAATGGTAACTGGGTACGTAGTGATCATAATGGGCACTTGGGAAGTTTTGGCACCGCATTTAGCCTGCCTGTTGGTCCGTTAACCGCCAGTGTTGGCGGTAAAGCGCTTTATTTATTACCTAAAGATGGAAAAGATGGCGGGGCATTGGCTGGAGGCGTCGGTTTGAGCTGGGCTGTTACACCGTCTTTATCCCTGTATGGTGAAGTTTACGGTGCTCCGTCTGGTTTAACTTCCGGTATTGATTCTTATACTGAGGCAAATGGGGGTTTGCGTTTTACAGTATTTAAACCGCTGACAGTGGATGCAGGTTATCGAATGATGAATATGAGAGGGAAAGAGGGGGATCGGGATAACAAACTGGCTGATGGATTTTATGTTGGTGTCGGTTTGAATTTCTGATCCACTTTTATGAAATTGTCCACACTATTTCTGATGTGGACAATTTCCATGCCTGATTAACCCACTTCTGGCAGTAATCCGCTAACAATACCAATCTGGATAGCAATAACGGCAATCCCGCAAAGAAACACTAGAACCAAAGTGGGCTTTCCGCCTTTGACCCGATAAGCTCTTTGTTCAATTTGGCGGCTACGCCATGCCAGCATTGAAGGCAAAAGCAGAGCGAGAATAGACAGCGCTACTGCCGCGAAAGTCAGAGCCATAACAAAGTTTGGATAGTATAAAGCGCAAAGTAACGGTGGAACAAAAGTCACTACACCTGTTTGCAGGCGGCCTGTCGCATTTTTGCGGAGTTTGAACAGATCTGCTATGTAATCGAACAAACCTAAAGAGACGCCAAGAAATGAGGTTGCCAGAGCTAAGTCGGCAAATAGATGGACAGCAAGCTCTACTCGAGGAGTCGCGACAACTTCTCTCACCGCTTGTAATAGTCCATTTAACCCCGATTGTTCTGACAGAATTCCGACAAAAGTATGGGAAGAAATTGCTCCCAGTGTGGTTAATTGCCACAGGATATAAGCCGCCAGTGGGATAGCACTCCCGATGACAAATATCTTGCGTAACTTACGGGTATTGCCCCCCATATAACTCACAATACTTGGCACACTGCCGTGAAAGCCAAAAGAGGTGAATACTACAGGAATGGCAGATAATACTAAGCCCCGCTCCAAAGGCATTGAGAGCAAGTTAGTACTTTTTATATGGGGCATCATGACTGTCAGCATAATAATCAGGAAGATGATTTTTGCGGTAAACAACAGGCGGTTCACCATATCAACAGATTGCGTACCAATAGAAACAACGCCGCCGGCCACAATAGTGAAAGTCAGTATCCCAAATGATACGGAAACAGGTTTATCCAGCCATGAAGAGAGGCTGCCTGATAGCAATTCTCCGGCACCACTGATATAAGCTGTTGTCAGAGCATACATCAGGAATAGCATACTGAAACCGGTAAGCCATTGACCGCCGCGCCCCAGATAGCGTTTTGCTAGTGTTCCCAACCCGGTATTTGCCGGGTTGTACTGGTAAACTTCCACCAGCAATAAAGCGGTATAGCTCATTAAAACCCAAAGAGCGACTAACATCACGAAAGTTGTACCAAA
Source organism: Photorhabdus heterorhabditis (assembly GCF_018448905.1). GTDB lineage: Bacteria > Pseudomonadota > Gammaproteobacteria > Enterobacterales > Enterobacteriaceae > Photorhabdus > Photorhabdus heterorhabditis. The sequence goes on from NZ_RCWA01000030.1 coordinate 56,172, forward strand.
GCCAACACCCGCCGCCGCCAGTGGCATAGCTAGCATTCCAGCTCCAATAGTTGTTCCCGCTACGATGAAAATACTGCCAAGAGTGCGATTCTTCACGCTTTCCTCATGTTTCTGAATTGATTGAAATAGTTATAGAAAGGTAGGCTAAAGGATCAATTTATTTCTGTCAAACAATGGTTACACTTAGTGTAAATAAATAATTACATTTTATATTTTTGTATCAATCTGAATTATGTATTTCATTAAATATAAAAAGTTACTTATTCTATTAATTTTAAAAAAAACCAGATTTTATTAAAACTTAAATAATATTTATTTTCATCATGGGAGCTTGCTATGGCCCGATTGCCAGGCTATCGGCGTAATACCATCACACGAAAACTGAAAGAGTCAGGCCGGGCGTAAGGAAACAATATCTCCAGTCTTATCGTGATTTTTCGGAATTTAATATATCTAATTCACCATTAACAGCAGTAAATAACTGATCTCTGATCACATTTCACACTATTCATTCTGACGGTCAATTAATTTCACATTAGAATAGTTTGATGATGTCACTATTAAATCATCAATATTCTCTGTGGAAAGATGGCTGTTTTATCACCGCAGCCTGAC
>NZ_RCWA01000031.1:0-32477 GCF_018448905.1 Photorhabdus heterorhabditis
ACGCTCGAAACACTCAGAGCCTACGTTCAGAGTCAGTCAACGCCTGAGTGTTCTTGAAAGCCCCACGGGCTTTTCGCCTTATATCCCCGCCCGCACTGGGCAAGGGTTTACGGCGTTTTTCGCTAAAATAAAGGAGTCGATATGAGAAAATTTTTCTTGGGGGCAGTATTGCTGCTAGCGGGGTTAATCAGTGGTTGCGATCAATTCAAAGATATCAGTATCAGCGAAGAGCTGATCAATGACTATCTGGTGAAACATGTTCATTACCAGAAAAAGATTGAATTACATGGTCTTGCTAATGCAGATATAAAATTAACAGAACTTTCCAGCCAAATTGGCCGGGCAGAACCAGACAAAATAGCATTAACTGGCCGCGCAGAAGTCAATATTACATCCCTGCTTGGCCCGGCAAAAGCCGATATGAAGTTAACACTAAAAGCCCAACCTGTATTTGATCCAGAAAAAGGGGCTATTTTTCTGAAAGCGTTAGAAGTCATTGATTACCAAATCACACCGGAAAAAATGGAAAAACCGGTTAACGCACTGGTTCCTTACTTGAACAAATCACTTAGCGCTTTCTTTGATACTAACCCGGTTTATGTATTGAAACCCGATCACAGTAAAGCTGAAGCCGCCGCCAAAAAATTGGCAAAAGGGTTAGAAATCAAACCTGGCAAATTTGTTATTACACTTACCGATAAATAATTTTCATAAAAGAGGCAAATAATTGAACATTATTTGCCTCTTTATCATTTCAAAATCAAGCGTCTAACTCTTCTCTTAACGCCTGCAATGCTTCGCGGGTAATGATTGCGAGTGTCCGATAAAAACCCGTTGTCGCATGGGCTTCCACTTTTCCTAAAAATTGCCCACACCACGGCAGAAGATATTCATCAAACAGCGCAATCTGCCCCTGAACCTCATCCTCTGCTGCCTTATCTTCCAGCCATGACGCGGCTAATAGCAGAGATCCAAACTGATCGGACGGCGCATCTGACAATGGCATACCCCGTTCAATCAGAAATTGACAAACACCATCTTCACTCTCACCGGTATAGCCAGAACGACGACCAGATACACTGGCATCATCTCCACAAAACAGTGCGATATAATCAGCTTGCATTGCTGGTAGATCACAATCTTGTTGCAAACGATCCAGCAACGCATCCTGTTCCAATGGCCAAGACTGCTTCAATTTACCTTCTGCAATCATCGTCAGAAGAGGTTCCAGAACGGCATCTTGTGGCTGGCGATTAAATAAAGAGCCTAAGATACGGCAAACAATTGAAAATTCATTCATCTCAGTTTCCAAAAAATAGCTATTTTGCCGCTATTGTCCCTAATAACCGTCCCTACTGTAAAGAGACGTGATTAATATCCCAATTCCATATCCACAACACCGGTTGGTAATTCACCTTTTTCAATTCGCTGAATATTTTCACTAATCGTATTCATAGCAATATCAGGAATAGTAATAGCAGCAACATGTGGAGTAACCGTTATACGAGGATGAGTCCAAAACGGATGCATTTCCGGTAAAGGTTCCTCAACAAATACATCCAATGAAGCCCCTGAAATATAGCCTTTATTGATTGCCACCAACAGATCATGTTCTATCAAATGGGAACCTCGCGCGATATTAATCAGATAAGAACCTGGTTTTAACTGACTGAACAACGATAAATTCAGAATACCTCGGGTTTTTGGTGTATCTGGTAGCAGATTGATAAGCACCTTACTCCCTGAGAGAAAATCGCCCAATTGATCTTTACCGTGAAAACTTTCTACCTTATTAATCTGCTTTGGAGTACGGCTCCAACAACGGACAGCAAGCCCCCATTCAGCCAATGTTTCTGCGACATCACTTCCTAAAACACCCGCGCCTAGTACACCTACGACAAAATCTTTGCGATCATGTGGCTCAAATTGCTTCCACACACGCAGCCCCTGTTGCAACTTATACTCATCCATGCGTCGCAAATAGTGTAAAACCGTTGCTACTGCATACTCCTTCATTTGCAGCCCCATGCCTGCATCTTCAAGCCGCATCAGTGGCACACCGGCGGGTAATGTTCCTGGTTTTTGCTGTTCCTGTTTTAAAATCGCTTCTACACCGGCACCTAATGCAAAAATCCCCTTCAACCCAGAGCGATTTGCCAGCATTTCATAGGGTGGCAACCAAACCATTGCATAATCTGCGTGCTGATTATCACCGCGTTTCCATTGACGGATATTAATATTCGGCAGTCGTTGTTGCATGCCTTGAATCCACTGATTGGCATCAAAAAAAGGGTGGTAAAAGATAATCTCCATGACTGTTTATCCTCATCTTATTTTTTTCATACAGGGTTATCTGATTAACAGTAGGTTGCAAGTCCCTTTGTTAATCGTCATTACGAAAATTTTGAGAATGTTAAGTAGTTAACGAATTCATTTTTTTCTTATTAAAAGACTTGAATCTAACTATTTCGGCGTCATCAGATGGATATCAATTCATCGAATTGGCGTTTATTTCGCTAACCAATCAAAAAACCAAAGAAAAATATCAGAAGAGTGTTGACGCTTGTAACGCTTTTCCCTATAGTAGCGCCCCGTTGCAGCGACGATGTTAAACAAAGTTACTGGAATGAAAAAACATGGTGAGGTGTCCGAGAGGCTGAAGGAGCACGCCTGGAAAGTGTGTATACGTGAAAACGTATCGAGGGTTCGAACCCCTCTCTCACCGCCAAATTTGAAAGAAAGCTCAGGTTCACCACCTGGGCTTTTTTATTGCATATACCTCCGATGCAGGGAGGGTCGAGAACCCTCGTCAGGGTTTGACAAAACGTTAGTGAGTTTATCGCACAAGTCATTAAGCAAAAGAGTCAACGACCAAATGCTTCAGTTAAGCTTAAAGCACAACCTTTTTGTGTCCTCGTATTAACGCGACGTAAAATTTCAACCAGTACACCAGGATACTTATCATATTCTCTGCTAATTATCCCGATATCATCGGTAACAATAAATGCCGGGTAACTCGTTGATGACGCATCCATATAACTCATCAAACCCGGCATTCCATCCGGTACCGGTTTCAATGTTTCAGGATCAAGTGCTCGCGCATATACCCACGGCGGAACATGTTTACGTTGCATCTCATCTTCAAAGAAACAAGTGTTGAGTTCAACTTGATTAAAGGTATCACGGATCTGGCTAATATTATCGAGGTTGAATGTGTCGAATAAAAGATGATTAAAGTCGTCACGTTTCAAAGACTCTTTTTCGTGATTTTTCCAGCCTCCCCCCGTGATGATATAAAGACTTTTATCTCCAGAGAATGAGATATTTTTATCTTTCATATAACGGCAAAGCAAATAAATAAAGTACGGCGAACCAATAAGACAAATATCTTTCCCTTGACGTTGTATTCGCTCAAGACTATTTAATGTCTGAACAAAATCTATGCGCTCTTCTGTTACGGTGAATGATGTAGGATATAACAATTCTACCAGGCTCATAACATATTTAAACCAAATATTATGAGCATTAAATCTATCTGGTCCCAGATTGACCAATTCCATTTGATGATCAAACCAACTACCAATATATTTCATGCCATAACTCACAGAGCCTAAAAGTCTCTCAATACTTAGTCTGTCACGTGGCACCTGACTTTTTAAACCATTCGTCCCACTACTAGTAAACCAACTTTCAATTTCGTTCTCCTTAGAAGTTAATAAGCGAGTAAACTTAAAAACTGATGTTGGGAATACAGGTATGTCATCAATTTCCGTCATATTGTCATCTACTTTATGTGCCTGACAGTAGTGACGGTATTCCTGACAATGTTTATAGTGATTACGAAACGCATCAAGCACAAGTTTTTTTCTGATCTTTTCCTGTTTATCGTAAGACCAGGCTAAGGGATCACTCGAAAAAATCAAATCATCAATTTCTGAGCTTGCTGTGATTTCTTGTTTATCAACATATGAAGTCATACCTGTTTTACCTCGGTAGCTATACCCGTTATCTTTCAAGTTGCCTCTTTGTTGGCTGCACTCACCCCGGTCACAGAATTTGCTATATGCTCCCGGGGATTCGCTCCCTTACCGTCTCGATGCATCTTGAAATCCATAGCGTATAATATTAAAGAGTATGGCAGAGTTACTGCCATACCCTTTTATTACATGTGATACTTCTTAATATTATCATTAACAATATCAATTGTGTTTATTTGATGCGTAAAGTCATTCATTGATTCAAAGGACAATAATATGTCTTTTGCACCACATTTTTCAATTGCCAATTTAGCCGAAGCTATGCACTCCATATAATTACCGATAGCGTTTTCTGTAATTATTTCTTCAAGTTTCTTTTCGAAATTTTCATTAGGGTGCATTTCAAGAACATAATCACTAATAAATGCACGCGTTTCTTCTTTAGCTTTCTTACTATCTTCGTTATAGTTAACCAATATCATTAACTGATGGTCTATTTCTGACAGGTCAATACCATATTTATCTGCTATAGCTTGATATCTTTCCGCATATTCATGTTTAACATCATTGGAATCATCCCACTTAAAGATTAGAGGAATGCCTTTTTTCGCAGCCCACTCAACAACATGATGACTTGTTGCTGTTACATATTTCCGAGGTCCGCCTTGCGTATAAGCATGGGGGTTTACAGATATTTTGGGGAAATTATAAAAATCGTTATCTGGATTACAATAACCTGTTGTTAACGCATCGTTAATAATTTCATAGCACTCTTCAAATAATTGCTGCTGATATTGTTCAGGGCGATTAAAAAAATGCATTTCATCCTTTTTTTCACAATCACTAAATCCTAAAATAAATCTTCCTTCGCTTAACTGATCCAATAAGCACGCTTCCTCCGCTATGCGGACAGGATGATGAGTTGTAATGATATGGTTCAATGAACCAATTTTAATCTTTTCTGTCAGGCCAAGTAAAAAACCAGAAACAGTCAGAGGAGCGCCGACAACGCCATTATCTGAAAAATGATTTTCACACACCAAAATCTGTTTAAAATTCAATTTATCGACATATTCTGTTATTTCCTGCATGCGAGCTATACTTTGCTCTTGAACAGTTGTTGAATTGATCAAGTTAAGGAAGAACAATCCAAATTTCATTTTATTTTCCTTAGCTAATATAATAGCGAACGTTGTTTTTCTTTAAGAAACGGCATCACACCAGACTGGAAGAGCTTCATGGAAGCAATAATTTCATCCACTGTTCCATTAGCTTCAAACCCACAACAAATATTTGATATTCCTGTGGCATCAATGTCTGTTTGAATTATATCAATACATTCCTGCGGAGTTCCCACAGGATTGATTTCGTAGCTGTAATCAACGCGACGATTAGTATTTTTATGTCCTTTTAAGACAAAATCGCGCCATTGTCCTTTATTAAAATCATAACCCTTTGTTTTGTCTGAATCATCAAAAATGGTCGTGGCATTAACATAGGAGTCATACCAATGTCCCAGAAAATTCCGGCAAATTTCTTTCGCTTTCATTGAATCATGATCTATAGATGTTATATATGATAAGCAATGGTCGATATTATGAATATCGTGCCCATATTCTTGAGCTACCTCGTTATAAAGCTCAATTTGTGCTTTCTTTTCGTTAGTATTTATAATCCAACTTAAAATCATCGGTAAACCATGTTGAGCGGCCCATTCAGTCGTAGAAGCAGATTCAGCAACGACATAAATAGGTGCACCACCTTGACTATATGTCGTCGGCAGCACTTTTACCTTATGGAACTTGATATGTTCGTTGTCGGCTTCCATATATCCCTCTGTCATTCCATTTCGTATCAACCGATACCAGCACTCCATTAAGGCGCGACTGTTATTCATATCTGTACCAAATACGCGAAAATCTTTATTGTAAAGCCCCCGACAAATACCAAACCGAAATCGTCCTTTTGACATTTGATCCAGCAGATTCACATCTTCAAGTTGGCGTGCTGGATGAGCGGTGGGGAGAACAATAGCCGCAGTCCCTACATTCAATTTCTTGGTTGCACCAAGTAAATAAGCAGCAGCCACATAAGGGTTACCAAGCAAACCAAACTCCGTGAAATGATGCTCAAGTAACCATACGGTATCAAAACCGCATTCCTCAGAAACGCGGCCTAATTTAACCAACCGTTTCATTACCTCTGTTTGAGAAAATTGGGGGGGTTGGTATGTAAGCAAAAAGTTTCCAAATTTCATAGAGAGTCCTTATATTTCTATTTGAGTGATAGAATTAACCATCTATCTCAATAGGTTTTAAGACAGCGCAATTGCTTGATTTTCAATTTCAATTTTCATTCGACGTTCATTGACTGCCGCAATGGTTAAATGTTCGAATGACGGTTCAATAATATCGACATCAATATCCAGACGACCATTATCCATTGCGATAGCGGCTTTCGTAACCGATTGATAAAAATTGCGCAGGACCACTAAGTTCTCACCCAAATCATGTGAGCTTCCTAGTAAAGAATATATCTTGCATTGCTGACTACCCATGCTTGATAGTAATGTAATCACTTCATCTTGCTTTACCCAATCGTCATTATTTGCAGTAAAAGCAATAAACGGTACATCAAGATGCATCATGCTATTAATTGTAGAAGTTAAATCTTCCCAGCCAGAATCAAAGCAATCTCTCGCAAAAACCTCAGCACCCAATTTATGGCCTTCAAAATCTAAATTATCTGGCAATTCATCAATGGGTAAGCTGAGATAATCAAATCCTAAAGCTCTTTCAAGAGTATATCTTAAATTAACCACACCGACCGCAGTGATTAAAAACGAAACATGGATTTCAGATAGACTGGCATAAGCTATCCGCGCAGATAAGCTTGAAGCCAGCATACCGAGGTTATTTATGTTTCGGGTATTTAACCAATCAACTACGGCTAACAAACTCTGTTTTCCTATAGACATGGTAAATTCATCAATTGTCCCTGAACTTAATCCAACGTGGTGAAGAGAATCATAACGGATCACATGAAATCCATTCTGCGACAAATATTCTGCCAGCCCCGCAAAATGATCCATCCTGCGGGCAAAACCCGATGCAATAATAAGGGTATTCTTTCTCTTTGGACTATTTTCTTTTGGCAGCGTCTCCCAGACATGAATTTCTTTATTTTCTTCAACACCAATAATATGGTCGATGGTTTTATATCTGGATTTATTTTCCATATTTTTTACCTATTATGGGACAAATACCAGGAACTTATCTTCTTCCAGGAATCGAGTCTGTTCTATTTCAACCGCAACATCCTTAGAAGTATAGTGGGATGGTCTTTCATGAGAAATATATGTCACTAATCGTTGTAACGGTCTCATTCCGTCATGGGCGCCACCAACTCGAAATATGTTATTCATTCCTGCTTCTACAATCCTTTCTGCACCTTTTAATGCTAATGCATCTCGATACTTAAGCGCGGCCTCCCAAGGAAAAACAGATATGGTTTGCGTTTTATTTTTTCGCACATAAGGCAATATTTGCTCAATATTATCGACGTGATGAAGGTACACACATCTGCCAAGTGGTTGATTAAGTTCCACACCTGCATTTGACTCAATAACCATCCAGCGCTGATGAACATCAACCTCTACTTTTAATCCAGCAAATAAACATTCTTTTTGAACTAAGGAATAGGCTGCCTTTTCATCAAAATCTTTTTTGGTGTTGGGTAATATATGCGCATATAAGTTCAGTTTTTCTATCAACGTTAACTTAAACTCTTCATAGTGACTTCCCATGTAGTATATGTTTTGGCTGGAAAAGCAAGCTTGCTGATCGTAAAAACAAACATCATGAGCCGCCCCTGTAGCGGCGGATATTAAGTCAACGGGGTTATCAATAATGCAAAAACTCTTCTTAGGACCAAACTTAATGACATCAATATCGGGTGGCACATGCTTTACCGCCCAATTAATCGCATCTTCTCCTCCCCAAGCGACAACAACATCCGCATGTTGCATAATTTCTTTTGCGAGTGATATATCACCTTGATGTTGCCAATATATGACTGACAAAGAACGCGTTACCGGATGATGAGGGTCCACATCGATAAAACTTAATGCTAATGCATTAGCGGTAAAAGGATCGGTTGATGAAGTTTTTATGATGCATTGATTCTTTGTTAAAATTGCACGTAATATAGACAGCACACCAGATAATGGTACATTACCCGTCAACAGATGTATGGACTTTCCTTTCGGAAAAGCTCTAACATAACTTTCATCCTGAGGTAGCCATTCATCCATAATATGGCGAGAACCAAGTTCATTTTTTACAATATCATAAAGACTACCTTTAGAGCACAAAATCATAGATATCCAGTTGGCCTCTAGCTTAGCCATTTCTGCTGAATACCCCATATATCTTTTTAGATCACGAATATATGTCCTGCGTCTTGTATATTCTTCATTTTTCCATCTTTGCCCTACCGTATAGAGAAAGTTGATGATGTTATGCAACTGCAATTCATTATTTTCATTATAATCAATAATGTTTTTTACTTGAGAATCATTCAAGATTGGCAAATGAATATTATCATCACCAAAATTAATGGATTGCACTAAATCATCACTTTCAGGAAATATTTCGACTCGACCGTTAATAATGAATGAAATTTTTTTAGTCATACTTGCCATCCATTTAATAGGGCAATTTCAACTTAAATTGCTGTTTAACTATCTTGCAAACACGCTACAACTTTCTGCTTAAGACTGTCAGTGTGACTGAGTGAACCATCAACACACAACTCCCGTTTGACAATATCTGTTAAAATAGCAAACGAAAATTTTCACATCAACAAGATTTGTTAATAAAAAGTTTCAATCAAATAAAAATATTTCAAATTAAAAGAATCTCAATTTTTTTATACGTGATAATATTCATGGAAATTATTATCTGGCTTATAAGTTAAGTTATATATATCACATAAACCGGTTTCATGCCTGAACCAGCAGGAAAAACCAGAATATAATCGCGGAAATCCTTTTCTTCCAGCATCGGTAACGATTCAATATCGTTCCATACTTTATCCAAAAAAGATAAAGAGATTACTCCGCGCTAAAAATTCAATTAATTATTCCATTTTTGGTTAAGCCAATTCATCTTCAATTTAACGTCTCCATATTAACCGGCGCGGTGGTCAGCTGATTAGGCTGCTCCTGTTTTTCATAACTGTCCATCTCCGAATTAATGAACTGGGCACGACAGGGGCACAGGTCACCTTATCCCCTTCACGCACGGTTGCTCGACCATTAAATGTCATGGTTTGGTCACCGGTAATAATCTGGCCGTCACAAGTGGTCTTGTCACCAACGAGCAAAAAATATCCGATTGCCATCTATTTGCTTCTCCATTGGCTAACCCGTTGGAGAGTGGCTCTGACTGAAATCATCATCATGTTCTCACCGTTTATTCGTTAACATAGATGATGAATAATCCGTCAGATTTTCCTTAGAAATCATATAGAAACATTCTGAAAATTGCGGATTTTATCGCCTCAAATGCGGGCAAAAACTCATTATTTACAACAAAATAAAAACATATAATGAACACTCAAGTCCGCAAAACTATCGTGCTCTTCTGTTGAAAAAGGAAATACAGCTGTAGTATTAAGTTGCCAATAAGTCAGCAATCAATGCAATTTTTAATCAAAAATTAATACAAATTGTTACCTTTCCCTTTTGCTTTTTATTTTACTGTCGCTAAGCTATTAACCCGGTTAGCACTATCGTTTTGAACTCAAAGCATTATTACCGCAATTTGGGTTTTGATTCCCTTATTGCTTTTTTTATTATTTTTTTGGCTTATGCACAGATGAAAACTCGTAGAATGAACGGCATACGGCCGTTTAGTGCTGTTATTGAGGCTTGTTGGAAAGAACCATACTCTTTTACCCGTTTAATTAAAGATATTATTGCCGGTATTACTGTCGGTATTATCGCCATCCCACTCGCTATGGCGTTAGCTATCGGGAGTGGTGTTGCCCCGCAATATGGGCTTTATACCGCAGCTATCGCCGGTATTGTTATTGCAATCACTGGCGGCTCTCGCTATAGCGTCTCCGGTCCTACCGCCGCTTTCGTCGTCATTCTCTACCCGGTATCTCAACAATTTGGCCTGAGTGGCTTGCTGATTGCGACGTTGATGTCGGGCATTATCCTGCTGGTAATGGGATTAGCCCGTTTTGGTAAGCTGATAGAATATATCCCGCTACCTGTCACACTGGGTTTTACTTCTGGAATCGCTATCACTATCGCAACCATGCAAGTCAAAGATTTTTTTGGTCTGCAACTGGAACATGTACCAGAGAATTATATCAATAAGGTTGCCGCTCTATTTCATGCGCTGCCAACACTACATCTGAGTGATACGCTGATCGGCCTGACTACCCTTTCAGTTCTCATTTATTGGCCTAAGCTAGGGCTAAAATTACCAGGGCATCTTCCTGCTCTAATCGCAGGATCTGCCGTGATGGGAATAATGAGTTTATTTGGTCAGGATGTGGCTACCATTGGTTCTAAGTTCAGTTATATTCTGAATGATGGCACACAAGGCCAAGGTATCCCGCCAATCCTGCCTCAATTTGTTTTACCGTGGCATTTGCCTGATACGGGTTCCCATAACATTGATATCAATTGGGCCACAGTTTCAGCCCTATTGCCCGCCGCCTTTTCAATGGCCATGTTGGGCGCGATTGAATCGCTGCTCTGTGCCGTCGTTTTGGATGGTATGACAGGCAAAAAGCACCATTCAAACAGTGAATTGATTGGTCAGGGATTGGGAAATATTGTCGTTCCCTTTTTCGGTGGCATTACCGCCACCGCAGCAATTGCCCGTTCAGCTGCCAACATCAGAGCCGGTGCAACATCTCCCGTTTCAGCTATTGTTCACTCTCTACTGGTTCTACTGACTTTATTAGTATTAGCTCCCATGCTCTCTTATCTTCCGCTCGCCGCTATGTCTGCCCTGTTGCTGATAGTTGCCTGGAATATGAGCGAAGTACATAAAGTTATCGATCTAATTCGCCGCGCGCCAAGGGATGACATTATTGTTCTGGTGCTTTGTATGTCGCTCACGGTGCTGTTTGATATGGTTATCGCAATTACGATTGGTATCGTATTGGCTTCGCTGCTGTTCATGCGTCGAATCGCCAATATGACCCGCATTAGCCAATTGTCACAGACAGATAGAGACAAAAACCTATTGGTTGTTCGGATCAATGGCCCGCTATTCTTCGCTGCGGCTGAGCGTATTTTCACGGAATTAAAAGAAGAAAGTGCAGGTTATCAGACGATCCTTATGCAGTGGGATGCTGTTCCTGTACTGGATGCGGGCGGGTTGCATGCTTTCCAGCGCTTTATTGATGAAGTGGGAAAAGATAAATATATCGCTGTTTGTGATATTCCATTCCAGCCGTTAAAAACTCTGGTCAGAGCCAGAATTCAACTCATTGAAAATCACCTTAGTTTCCATGCAACATTGCCACAAGCCATGGAAGAATTACATTTCAATTGCAAAACAGTTAACTAAAACCGCGATAAAGAGTCATTTAACTTTTTTCAAAATAATGGCGCTGTAATCCAGCGCCAAACTTATTAATCATTTGATGCGTTACATCAGAAAACGACTTTATTTACTGGTATCCAGTTCTGGGAAACCTTTTACCACGTCATCAATGGCTTTCATTTGAATCAGGAATGGCTCAAGTTTCGCCAACGGTAATGCCGATGGGCCATCACATCGGGCATTCGCTGGATCAGGATGAGCTTCAAGGAACAGCCCAGCAATACCAACCGCCATTCCGGCACGTGCCAGTTCAGCAACCTGAGCACGACGGCCACCTGATGCAGCACCTAACGGATCACGACATTGCAGTGAATGGGTCACATCAAAAATTACAGGATGCCCCCCGGTTGCCTGAGCCATGACATTGAATCCCAGCATATCCACAACCAGATTGTCGTAACCAAAATTGCTACCACGGTCACACAAGATCACCTGATCATTGCCGCCTTCTTTGAATTTTTCGACAATATTTCCCATCTGAGTGGGGCTGATAAACTGTGGTTTTTTAACGTTAATCACCGCTCCAGTACGAGCCATTGCCTCAACCAGATCAGTTTGACGCGCGAGGAATGCAGGAAGTTGAATCACATCAACCACTTCCGCCACTGGCTGAGCTTGTGCGGGTTCATGCACATCAGTGATAATTTTCACACCGAATTGTTTTTTTAGCTCCTGAAAAATCTTCATTCCCTCTTCCAGACCGGGGCCACGGTAAGAGTTAATTGATGATCGGTTCGCTTTATCAAAGGAGGCTTTGAAAACATAAGGAATGCCCAGTTTTTGCGTCACTGTTACATAGTGCTCACAAATACTCATGGCCAAATCCCGTGACTCTAGGACATTCATACCACCAAAGAGAACAAACGGCAGATCGTTAGCGACCTTGATATCACCAATATTAACCACTTTCTGTTGCATACTTATACCTTCTGTTAAGGGCAAATAAATTAACGGGATAAATCAGTGCAGCACAACACATTGCTGCTCAATGGAATATATCTGCATTCTGATCATTTCTGCGACAGGGTCCTCTGGACAGTGTTCCACAAAATAATTCAAATCAGAAACCGCAATATGAGTACAATCAAGTTCGGCATAAATCAGCCCTCTATCACGTATTTCATATGGATCATCCGGATCAAACATCAGAACAACTTCACTGGCTTTCAACGCCAATTCCATCTGCACTTCTTCCATTAATGCGACTTTTATTGTATCCAGCACTTTGCGTACAATGCTGATGTTATCGGCTTCCTGTAAATCATCCGCCGCTAATTTAGCAGTCTGGCTGATATTACCTTTAAGCCACACATCAAGCGTGTATTCACTCAAAGTTTCGCCATTGATTGGATTAATAAACCTCACAGGTTTATCCGGGCAATCAACACGCAGAATCAATTGTGTTGGAAAAACAACCGGCATACATGGTAGTCCTAAAGCCTGAGCAATATGGATAAGAATTATCCCTAAAACCACCGGAGACCCTTGACGAGAATGCAGTACTTTATCCAACCACAACATATCTGACAGGCAATAAACACCACTGGCACCGCCAAATTTCCAACTTCGATAAAAAAGCTTCAGCAATTTTTCCAGTTGTTCTTCTATAGTCATCTGTGGAGATATTTCCTGCCTGGCTTCATCAATCAATGCCTGAAGCTGCATCTCCACTGAAAGCTGAGGAAAGTCAGAACGAATGGCTCTCGATATTAACAAGATACCGCTACTTAAAGATGCGTTATTAAATTCATAATCAGCTATGGCTTTCATCACTTTTCCATTGGCCAAGTGTTATTCGTTCGTTACCGCCATAATCCTGAAAAGTAGCCACTTGCTGATAACCACTCTCAGAGAATAGGCTTCTTACAACGTCTCCCTGTTTCCAACCATGCTCCAGTAACAACCATCCATCAGGTAACAAAAAATTACGCGCTAGATCAATAATCGTATTCAGATCAGCGGTGCCCTGTTTTGCCGCAATTAATGCACTCTCTGGCTCAAACCGAACGTCCCCCTGAAACAAATGTGGATCTGCTTGATCTATGTAAGGTGGATTACTCACAATCATACCAAATTGTTGATTATTCAATGAAGAGAACCAACTGCTCTCCAGAAAATCCACATTTTGTATTTTCAGTTTTTCAGCATTGCCCTGTGCCAACATAACCGCATCAGGATTGATATCAACACCAGTAACCCGACAATCAGGGCGCTCACTGGCAATGGCTAACGCAATCGCCCCCGTTCCTGTGCCCAAATCCAGAATGTGACAAGATGTTAGTGGTAACCGTTCAAGCGCTTTTTCAACCAGACATTCAGTATCAGGACGCGGGATCAATGTGGCAGGAGAAACATTTAATGACAACGACCAGAATTCGCGCTCGCCGGTAATATAAGCAATGGGTTCACCTTTTGCCCGGCGAGCTAATAAAGTTTCAAGCTGGCTAAACTGCTCTGGAGAGATCTGAGTTTCCCCGAATGCCAGTATATAAGTCCGGGAATGGCGAGTGACGACCCCCAACAAAATCTCTGCATCCCGTTTAGGGCTGTCACTTGCTGATAACTGTATTGTGGCTTGTTTGAGCCAACCCTGATAATCCATCAATCCTGCTCTGACAAAGCTGATAATTGATCGGCCTGATACTCATTAACAATCGGTTGAATAAGCATATCCAATTTTCCTTCCATCACTTCATCAAGGCGATACAACGTTAGGTTAATGCGGTGATCCGTCACCCGTCCTTGTGGGAAATTATAAGTACGGTTGCGATCTGAACGGTCACCGGAACCCAGCAAATTACGGCGCTCAGAAGCTTCTGCCTCTTGACGTTTACGAACTTCAGCGGCGCGAATACGTGCCGCCAATACAGACATTGCTTTCGCTTTGTTTTTATGCTGTGAACGTTCATCCTGACATTCAACCACAATGCCAGTTGGAATATGCGTGATACGGATTGCTGAATCCGTAGTGTTTACATGCTGCCCACCCGCACCAGATGAACGGAACGTATCAATACGCAAATCACCTGGGCTGATTTCTGGCAACTCTGCTTCCGGGATCTCCGGCAAAATTGCAACGGTACAAGCAGAAGTGTGAATACGCCCTTGTGATTCGGTTTCTGGTACACGCTGAACACGATGGCCGCCAGATTCAAATTTCAGATGACCATAAACCTGTTCACCAGAAACTTTTGCAATAATTTCTTTGTAACCACCGTGCTCACCATCATTGGCGCTCATCACTTCTATTTTCCAACGGCGAGATTCCGCATAACGACTGTACATACGAAACAGATCCCCGGCGAAAATAGCCGCTTCATCACCACCGGTTCCAGCACGAACTTCAAGAAAACAGTTACGCTCATCATCAGGATCTTTCGGCAACAGCAGCAATTGCAGCTGCTGCTCCAGCTCCTCATTACGTACTCTGGCGTCCTTGATCTCTTCCTGTGCCATTTCCCGCATTTCAGGGTCATCAAGCATTATTTCAGCCGCTTTAAGATCATCCTGAACGGTACGCCAGGTCTTAAAACAATTAGTCACATCAGTCAGTTGAGCATATTCCCGTGACAAAGCACGGAAACGTTCCTGATCAGCAATCACACTGGCATCACCGAGATGAGCCAAAACTTCTTCGTGACGTTCTTGTAATGCTTCCAATTTAGCAACAATAGAAGGCTTCATTCGTGGTTTCAGACCCTATTCAGAGATATGGTTAATTCTGTTCCAGCCCAAGGCTGTCACGTAATAAATTAAGACGCTCCAAGTCACCATTACTGGCAGCCTGTTGGAGTGATTTGGTAGGGGCATGCATCAAGCGGTTCGTCAATTGATGGGTCAACTGATTTATTACCTGCTCGATATCAGCCCCCTGGTTGATAGCAGACAACGCCTTAGCGGTCATTTCAGCCCGCACCCGCTCTGCCTGATTACGATATTCACGGATTGAGTTTACCGCTCCTTGTGAACGCAACCAGTCCATAAAATAACCGCTTTCTTGCTGAACAATATATTCAGCCTGGATAGCCGCTGCTTTACGTTGTGCAAGATTCTGCTGAATAATTGCTTGTAAGTCGTCAACACTGTAGAGATAGACATTATTCAGTTTTTCCACATCAGGCTCTATATCACGGGGAACTGCAATGTCAATCAGCAACATCGGTTGATTACGGCGTAACTTTAATGCACGTTCAACCATGCCTTTCCCAATGATGGGCAAAGGGCTAGCGGTTGAACTGATAACAATATCAGCTTCAGCTAAACGTATATCAATTTCAGGCAAGGTAATCACTTCAGCCTGAACTTCATTAGCCAATATCTGCGCCTTCTCTTTCGTCCTGTTAGCGATCATCATATGATGCACCCGATGCTCTTTCAGGTGGCGGGCTGCCAGCTCAATGGTTTCACCCGCACCTACCAGCAAAATATTCAGCTCAGACAGTGATTCAAAAATCTGCCGAGCCAATGTACAAGCCGCAAAAGCAACTGAAACCGCATTTGAGCCAATCTCAGTTTCCGTTCTGACGCGCTTGGCAACAGAAAATGATTTCTGAAACAATCGCTCCAACTCACTTGATAAGGATTGGCTGTGCTGCGACTCCGCAAATGCTTTCTTCACTTGCCCAAGAATCTGAGGTTCCCCAAGTACCAATGAATCCAGCCCACTCGCCACTCTCATCAAGTGGCTAACGGCTTCATTATCGTGATGCCAGTAAACACTGGATCTCAAATCTCTGGGATTAAGCTGATGGTATTCACATAACCAGTTAATTAACTGTTCATACAGATTATCCTGTTGCTCTACACTGAGGTAAAGTTCTGTACGGTTGCAGGTTGACAGCACAACTCCCCCCCTCACCAGTGGTTGCTGGAGAAGGTTATCAAGTGCCTCCCCAATAGCATCAGGGGAAAAAGTCACCCGTTCACGTAGGGATACAGGTGCAGTCTTGTGGTTGATACCAAGTGCTAACAAAGTCATATGAACTGCATTGAGTTATCAGCTGAGAAACAATTCATCGTAAAAGCAAAAACGTTTTATTTGATGAAATCATCACCCTTAATAAGGACTCTTCTTAAGCTGTGCATTCTACTTGATACGCCAGACCAATAAAAGACAATCAGCAACGTCTGATATCATTATTCAGAATATTTTTTCGAAATTTAACTGGATTAATACTTTATTCTTCATTATTAAGTAATGTAAAAATTTTCATGCTGTTAAACAGAGATTATCGATGAAGCCAATGAAAAAATTATCACTCTTCTGCCTACTACCACTCCGCCTACTGCCACTCTCTTGTGTGCTACTCACCGCTTGTACATTAACAACACAGCCGGTAGGAACCGGGTCCGCTGATTCTCCTCAGTGGCAAGCACGCGCACAACAATTACAGCAATTGAATCAATATCAAACCCGTGGATCTTTTGCTTATCTGACCAATGAGAAAAAAGTTTATGCGCGTTTTTTCTGGCATCAATATAACCCAGAACGCTACCGTTTATTGCTGACTAATCCCCTGGGCAGTACTGAATTAGAACTAATCGTTCAACCCGGTATGACTCAGTTAACAGATAACCAAGGCAAAAAATATTTCAGTGATAATCCTGAAGAGATAATTTATCAACTCACCGATATGCATATTCCACTGGATAATCTGCGCCATTGGATAACCGGTCTGCCCGGTGAAGCAAAAGACTTTAAACTTGATTCTGGCTATTTATTGAAAACCGTCAGTTATCGACACAATGGCGAAACATGGTTAGTTAATTATCAATCCTACGATACCTCAACGATCCCCGCCCTTCCTAACCGTCTTGAGCTGACCCAAGGCGATCGCCGCATTAAACTAAAAATGGATAACTGGACCACAAAATAATGACATTAACCTGGCCTTCACCGGCAAAACTTAACCTATTTCTCTACATCACCGGTCGTCACGCCAATGGCTACCACCGATTACAAACGCTATTTCAGTTTCTTGATTATGGCGACGAAATTACAATTACCCCACGCCAAGATAATGAAATTCGGTTACTGACACCAATAGAGGGTGTGGAACACGATAACAACCTGATCATCCGCGCCGCACGTCTATTGCAATCCTACAGCCACCAACATGGCACTGGCATTGCTCATCAAGGCGCTGACATCAGTATCAGCAAACGTCTGCCAATGGGCGGTGGATTAGGTGGCGGCTCATCGAATGCCGCTACTGTGCTTATCGCACTGAATTATCACTGGCAAACGGGCTTCACAGACGAAACACTGGCAACCCTTGGCGTGAGTCTTGGTGCTGACGTCCCCGTCTTTATCAAAGGTCACGCGGCGTTTGCAGAAGGTATTGGTGAAATCCTGCAAATAGCAGAACCAGAAGAAAAATGGTATCTGGTTGCTCACCCTGGTATTGAAATCTCAACCCTGCGCATCTTCACAGATCCAGAATTAAAACGTGATACACCAATTCGCTCTCTGGCCGCATTATTAAAGGCTCCGTACGCAAATGATTGTGAACCTCTTGTAAGAAAACGTTTTCGTGAGGTTGAACAGCTTCTTTCATGGCTGCTAGAATACGCGCCGTCGCGCCTGACCGGAACCGGTGCATGTATATTCGGTGAGTTCGAATCAGAAGCATCGGCCCGTAAGGTGTTAAATAAAGCCCCTGAGTGGTTGCATGGTTTTGTTGCGCGTGGCGTAAACAATTCACCTTTGCACAATTTTCGCTCTGGGATACCCGTGTTATTGAACCAATGAATAAATATTGTTATTTAGTATTGGTCAACAATATCTCTCTGGACGCAAGCCTGAGGTTTTTCTCGTGCCCGATATGAAGCTTTTTGCTGGTAACGCTATCCCGGAACTAGCACAACGTGTTGCCAACCGCCTGTACACTAACCTTGGAGATGCTGCCGTCGGCCGTTTCAGCGACGGTGAAGTCAGTGTGCAAATTAACGAAAATGTGCGCGGTGGTGATATTTTCATCATCCAGTCCACTTGTGCACCGACTAACGACAACCTAATGGAATTAGTCGTTATGGTTGATGCACTGCGTCGCGCTTCCGCAGGACGTATTACCGCAGTAATCCCTTACTTCGGTTATGCCCGTCAGGACCGCCGTGTCCGTTCAGCGCGTGTGCCGATTACCGCCAAAGTGGTTGCAGACTTCCTGTCCAGTGTCGGCGTAGACCGTGTGCTAACAGTTGATCTGCATGCTGAACAGATTCAAGGTTTCTTTGATGTTCCGGTTGATAACGTATTTGGCAGCCCAATTCTGCTGGAAGATATGTTACAAAAAGAGCTGGAAAACCCTATCGTTGTTTCCCCGGATATTGGCGGGGTTGTCCGCGCGCGCGCTATCGCTAAGCTACTGAACGATACGGATATGGCTATCATTGATAAACGCCGCCCACGCGCTAACGTTTCTCAGGTGATGCACATTATTGGTGATGTCGCTGGCCGCGACTGCGTACTGGTCGATGACATGATCGATACCGGCGGTACCTTATGTAAAGCAGCCGAAGCACTGAAAGAGCGTGGAGCCAAACGTGTATTTGCTTACGCAACTCACCCAATTTTCTCCGGCAACGCGGTGGACAACATTAAAAACTCGGTGATTGATGAAGTGGTTGTCTGTGACACCATTCCACTGTCTGCTGAAATCAAGGCGTTGAATAAGGTTCGTACTCTGACGTTGTCAGGTATGTTAGCTGAAGCGATCCGCCGTATCAGCAATGAAGAGTCAATTTCTGCGATGTTTGAGCACTAATAAATAAGTTGCACTCATATATCGCTATTTAAGAAAAAACCCGTTGTACAAGAGCTTCAACGGGTTTTCTGCTGACTCTGGAATAGTAATACTTCTCCATTAGCACAAACTATACCCGTCATCTTTCAAGTTGCCTCTTTGTTGGCTGCACTCGCTCACCCCAGTCACCTAGTTATCTATGCTCCCGGGGATTCACTCCCTTGCCGTCGAGATGCGTCTTGAAATCCATAGGGTATATAACTAACTCTATTTTTGTTATGGATACCGATGACTACCACGACGATAACGCTCATCATAGTTTCTTAGCCACCAGTAACGATCTGCTACACCTTCCCGACCGCCAACACCGGCACCAGCCAGCCAAACAAGAGCACCAATAAAGACCCCCAATAGCGCGGCTTCAGATAAAAACTCAGGCCAGCCAAGGCTGAAAATGTGGGGCAGTAATGTATAAACCAGACTACTCACTATAGTGAACATACCGATGCCCATTAATACATTACCCACTATGAAGGCACTTTGACGTTTCATATGTTACCTCCAACACTCTTCGTAAATACACACTCTCCGTGAACACTAAGAACCAAAAACTCCAAAGTTAATGCTTACTAAAAGCCTATGCCAATAGGCGTAATTGAGGCAGTGACTATCTATGGCTATTACCCGTTATCTTTCAAGTCATTGCGATCCATCTTGAAATCCATTGGGTATAGATAGTATAGCCCTATTTGGTAAAAGGTCATTGCGGGTACGATCACAACTAAAGGAGATTTAATAGCCACCCCCTAATCATTATAAGAAATAACATGAAAAAATAATGAATTGAGTAACCTGAACTTCACTCAAAGTGACACTCAGGTTTTTAACTAAATATTGATGTATAACAATGATAGTTGTGAAATTCCATCCAAGTTATATATCCGTCATCTTTCAAGTTACCTCTTTGTTGGCTGCATTCACTTACCCCAGTCACATCGTTATCTATGCTCCTGGGGATGCGTTCACTTGCCGCCGCGCTGCAATTTGAAATCTATTGGGTATATATATCTTCAATCAGTGCTTCTTATCGAGATAATAAAAATCGTCTTATTTTCAAACTGTATGATAACGGCTAAAAATAGGGGGATTTCTCCAATTTTTCAATAAGTAATCATACAATCAGCATCCCCCCCAAATATCCAGAGCCTACTAGTGACTAACATAGCCCTGGGGTTAACGTTATCCACGTTTGATAATACATCAGTCCATCTATACAACTTATACCAACAGATGAAAATTTACTCATAGGAATATGATGATGAGGCGAACACTCTTGAGCATAAGTAGAATAAACACTAAAGCTAAAATATCCATTTTTATCGGTAGTCATATTTTTGTCTTCATCACTCACTGACAGATAAGATCCCGTAGATACTGCCATGGTTACATTAGGTTCACCTATACCATTCTTATATAAATATCCAGTTATAATACCGCTCGAAAATGAATACAACTCAGACGGAGATTTTGTGATCTTTAACTGATATGGATTATATGTGAAATCCACAGCTATACCCTTTATAATATTTCCCACTTGTGCTATTAGTATCAACCTGCCATCGCTATCAGATTGTATTGAAACCGTTATTTTACCATCTTTATCTGTTATACCCGACGATGGAAATACCTTTCCCCCAATATCTGCCTCAAAGGTTATTTCTTGGCCTTTAATTCCTTTACCAAACTGATCATACACAGTTGCAACTACGATATTCTCATCGGTACTATTAGCCCATACATTATTTTTTTCTCGGTCAAGATTAATACCTGTCACACATTGAGGGACAGCAGTAAACTCTATCTGGAGAGGAGAGGCTTTTATTTGAGTATCACCGTCCAAACAGGCATCTACATTTCCTTGACACGGAGTTGAACCAACAGAGATAATTTCAACTGATGCTTCACCCATTACTCCTGTATTTTTTGTAATTTTACGCTCATTATTTTCTTTAAATACCATAGATTCATTATCTAATGTTAAAATTATATTCATCCCATGCAATAAATAACCATCTTGAATTACGTTTATACCAACATATATAGGCTTATCCGCAATTTCTATTTTTTTACTTGATACCCAACTTAATGTTTTAGCATCTTTTGGTGCTTGTTCATCATTCATTTCATTCTCCTAATTTATCACTATTATGTATATATGTTATCATCGATTTAAAATTAAAAATAAAATGATTTCAACTTGATAATAACAATATTCCTTACACTAAATAGAAGGAAAATATTTAAAATTAATAGAAAATTGAATCGACTTATCAGTATCGGGTAAACTTATTATCACATTATTTTTTTCTGCTTTAGTATTAGTTATATGGAAAGTTGTACAACCATCCTGACTAATTGCAACCTGCAACTCTCTCTCGTTATCACCAAAACCTGAAATTATCGAGGAGCCATCAGTACGAACAAGTAATCTGTTGCCAGAATAGATAGTACGGTCCACAATCACATAACCACTACAAACACTCACGCCATCAGCAGGTACTTCAGAGGTAAATGCATAAGCTTTGATAATATCTACTCCATCCCTCCACTCACTAAATATTGCCTGACCTACACCTGGTGTTATAGCCCCATCCTCCGCAGAAACAGTACAGCGAAAACTACCCGTTGTCTCAGATTGCAAATGGAAATAAGCCAGCCCGAAACTATTGGGAGCAAACTGATATTTTGTACCATCCCCTTCAATAATATTGCCCGACTCAACACTAGCCGATAACCTTTTTCCTGGTGGCCCATAAACCGCCACCAAATTTTTCGATTTTATTCTGGGATATTCATTAGATACTATCGGCGCACCTTCACTAATTGATATTATGACAGATGACATATCCATTAGTGACAATATCACTGAACCTGGAGCAGAAATAGCATTACCAACCTCATAATACCCGGTTCCCACTCCCTCTTGACCCAAACAAAGTACATTTTCCACCGGCACCACTAAAGAAACATAACCCTGCTTAACATCCTCATCACTGACTGTTATTGGTTGTGCATCCCAAGCAGCCCTCACAATCGGATCATAGTTAAAATTATGTCCTTGCCAGTGGAATATAACGCTATCGCCTTTCTGCATCTGCCTATAACTGATATGCACATTTAACCCATGATGTTGTACAAGAGATGAATAGTGAATAACGCCAGATGTTGCATCTGGATAAACTGATGGTAATAATTTTATCGATGGCGAATTAATAATTTTAATAACAGCCGGCTTAGAGAAATTTTCATTCTCGAAATCATCCGCTGATGTATAAGTCACATTATAGCAACCATCTGGTATTTCAGAGAACGGCATAATTACAGTAAAAAAATCAAGATTAATATTCTGAACATAATAGGGGCGAGAAAAAATTCCCCCAACACTGACCACGATCACATCCCAGGTTTCTATATCCTCATAATAAGGTACTTTGATAATTAAATCTTGGTTCTGTTGAACAGAAACATCAATCAAGCCATCATTATCTGCTTGCGGCAATTTTGGCGACGATAAAGGAATAAGTGTATTGTCGTGATTGGTAATCATATTTCACCTCCCATTGGAATCGGTCTAAACGATAAAACAAAATTGACTGTATCCCCTGAATCTGAATCAGGTGCTGTTAGCCAAACATTAACTTTACCTACTGTATTGCTAGTCACATTCACTGTCGCACTGCCATCCTCCTTTAATGGAATATCTGCCCAGTCTTTATTATAACCCTCAATGACTGCATTATTATTCACTCTTATACGGATTTGATTAATATCATCATTATTTTCGCGATCAATAAAAAGATATATCGAGCAAGGCGTCCTCCCATCTGCCGGAGCACCTGTGGTATAATTATAGGCGGTAAATACTATAGCTTCATCAGACTGACGATAATTACCAAAAATAAGCGGGAAAGATATTACCTTATTCATATCCTCTTGTGGGGAAATCATCACAAAAGCCGAAAACTCTTCGCTATTTTCAATATTTTTATGTTCAAACGGAGAACGAACATAAAAATGTCCTGCTCCAGTCTCATCTAACGTCAATGTGATCTGATCCACATCAATATTATCATCTACAATAGAAGCACCGATAGATGTCGTAGCATAGAATTTATATCCAGGTAGACCATATAGAGTCACAATATTTTTGGGATTAAGATTAGGGTAACCGGTTAAATCACTTATCGCCGCGTTTTCTGTGATAATCACACTTGAGATGCCGTTATTCATATTGTCACCATTAACTCCATGATTTATTAATTGAAAATAAAATAATAACGTTTAAGAAAATATTGTAGTTACGCAATAAATAAATCGCCAGTTCACAAACAAAGAATATGGCTAGAAGAATGGAAAACGCTCACACATTTCCCATAAACAAATAAAAGCTCAATCAGTTAAATTTATTGTCCAGGTGGAACCGTGTCAATACGTCCAAACCAAATCTTGGAACTCTTTATATTTACGCTATAAGTGACATAAACTAATCCCGGTCCATCACGATATGAGTCTACACCTGTAAAAGGTGCCTGACCTAATAGAATAATAGCCTCTCCTGCCGCCACTTCATCGGCAGTTACCGTATGAGGTTCAAGAGAATAAATTTTTGAAGATGGACTATGATTGACAACACCATTAACGTAAATGCGTACATTAATAACACTATCCACATCTATTCCATTGTTTTTACCCACAGCAATATGCGCATCTAGCCCTCCACCTAAAATTTTTGCACGATTGATCTTACCTCGCTGTTTAAGTTCACTCTGATCTTTATGAGTGAAAATTCTAGGTGCCGCTAATGTACGCCTAATCTCTGGTGGTTGATTTGGTACTGACCTCGTTAAATAAAAATAGAGGGAAGATGATATAGCTACGTTTCCCATTGTATCAGCCACATAATAGTATAATTCATTATCGCCAATATTTGGAATACTGGCATATGGAGCTGAAATAAATGGTATATCTAACTGATTCAGATCAGTAATGACAGTAGATGTACTTTGTATTTCATCATTATCGTCCCTGATCATTAAGAAGATTCTATCTTTCGGTTTAGCACCTTCATAAAATGGGATACTCACATGAAAACCCGTGCTACTATTTTCTACTGATGGTATTAATCTATCGCCATCTAACTCTTTAATATCTGGCGTTGCCAGCGTTGGAGCAATATCCTCTGTAATAAACAGAATATTTGACGAAGATTTCCTTGAAAAACCCTGCAACTCTGTAAACATATTAACTGTATAGTTACCTCCCTCTCCCTTACTAGGAAAAACTCTTAAGGCAGCAAAACCTTTACTATCCGTATTAATATAGTATTTACTATTACTGAGTTCTTGAATAAAAGGAAATATTTCTTCCGTAAGTTTCCTTCCCTCATAACCAAAAATACGTACCATCCTATCAGTTACCAAGGGAATTTGAAAATAAGGCAACGGATCATCTGTTTTATTCAGCGCATAGATATTAACAACGAGGCTGCCGTTAAACTCAGAAGGTTGCTCATCATCCGCTACCGGAGATAAGTCTTTTACCAACGAATCGCCAATAATCATAGGTTCAAACGCTGCATGTGAAAAACCATTTTTATCAATAGGATGAAATGCTATCTCTAATTTAGCATCAAGGTCCGTAGTCTTATCCATTGAAAATATTATGGTAAAATCACCGGCACCAGAATGAGCAGTAACAACAAACTTTGCAGTGCAGATATTATTCTTGACATCCCTTGCAATACGAGAGATTTCATCAAAACTGACATCTTGCTGGTCACTGTACACTATATCAGTCGTTTCTGTTACTTTATGAATC
Source organism: Photorhabdus heterorhabditis (assembly GCF_018448905.1). Classification (GTDB taxonomy): domain Bacteria; phylum Pseudomonadota; class Gammaproteobacteria; order Enterobacterales; family Enterobacteriaceae; genus Photorhabdus; species Photorhabdus heterorhabditis. The sequence continues at coordinate 25,228 of NZ_RCWA01000031.1, forward strand.
TCATCACCTGAATAAGTCACAGTAATAACAACTGGGCACTCTTCTAAAACCGTTATTCCTGAAACAATATCTGCTGTAAGTATCGACATATTAAACCTCATATTAAAGTTAAACACCAAATAATATAGCTCGGCAATAAAGAAATATTTAGTTCACAAAACAAGCAACATGTCCGGAAAAATGGAAAACGCCTACGCATTTTCCATAAACAGGTAAAAGCTCAATCAGTTAAATTTATTGCCCAGATGGAACAGTATTAATATGTCCAAACCAAATCTTAGACTCTTTTTTGTCTACGCTATAAGTGATATAAACCGAGCCTGGCGTACCATCACGATATGAATCTACACGAGTAAAAGGCGCCTGACCAAGCGGAATAATAGCCTCCCCAGCAGCCACTTCATCGGCAGTTACCGTATGAGGATCAAGAGAATAAAGTCGTGAGGACGGGTTATCATTTACAATACCATTAACGTAAATACGTACATTAATAACACTATCCACATCTATTCCATTGTTTTGACCCACAGCAATATGGGCATTCAACCCTCCTCCTAAAATATTTTCAAGATTGATCCTACCTGACTGTTTAAATTCCAACTGCTGTTTATGAGCAAAGATTCTGGGTACTGCTAATGTCCGCTTAACTTCTGGTGGTTCATTCGGTACTGACCCTGTTAAATTAAAATAGAGGGCAGAAGACATAGCTATATTTCCCACTACATCAGCCACATAATAACATAATTCATTGTCGCCAATATTTGGAACGCTGGCATATGGAACTAAAATAAATGGATTATCCAGCTGATTCAGATCAGTAATTACAGCAGACGCACTTAGCGTTTCGTCATTATCTTCTCTAATTACTAAAAAAATCCTATCTCTCGGTTTAGCACCTTTATAAAATGGGATACTCACATGAAACCCCGTGCTACTATTTCCTACTGATGGAGTTAATCTATTATTTCCATCCAGCTCTTCAATATCTGGCGCAGGAAGCGCTGGAGCAGTGTCTTCTATAATAAACAGAATATTTGATGAAGCGTTCTTTAAAAAACCCGGCAATTCTATGAACATATCAACGGTATAATTACCACTCTTCTCCTTACGAGGGAAAACCCTTAAAGCAACAAAACCTTTATCATCTGTATTAATATAGTATTTATTATTATTGTAATGTAGAGCAAGAGGCAATATTTCTTCCGTAATATTTTCTCCATCATACCCAAAAACCCGCACTAAATTATCAATTACCAGAGGGATTTGAAAATAGGGTAACGGCTCATTTGTTTTACTCAACGCATAGATATTAATAAGCAGGCTACCATTCAATTCAGAAGGTCGTTCATCATCAGCTGCCGGAGATAAATCTTTTACCAACGAATCACCAATAATGATAGGTTCAAACGCTGCATGTGAAAAACCATTTTTATCAATAGAATGAAATGCAATCTCCAATTCAGCATCAGGGTCCGTAGCCTTATCCATTGAAAATACTATGGTGAAATCACCAACGTCAGAACCAGCAGTAACAACAAATTTTGCAGTACAGGTATTATTCTCGACATCTCTTGAAATACGAGGGGTCTTATCAAAACGGGTATTTTCTGGGTGACTGTACATTATGTCAGTCGTTTCCGTTACTTTATGTGTATCATCACCTGAATAAGTCACAGTGATAACAACTGGGCACGCTTCTAAAACCGTTATTCCTGAAACGATATCTGTTGTAAGTGTCGACATATGAAACCTCATATTAAAGTTAAACGCCTATACCCGTTATCTTTCAAGTTGCTTCTTTGTTAGCTGCTCTCGCTCACCCCGGTCACATAGTTTGCTATGCTCCCGGGGATTCACTCCCTTGCCGCCGCGATGCATCTTAAAATCCATAGGGTATATAAGTAACAAACACTTAATTTTCTGTCAAAATAATGCGTTTACACAACGATGCTTACTATTTATTACCCTATTATCTCCTTCCTGTTTGTCACACAAACAAATATTTACTTTAGCTATTAATGTAATAGCAATAAACCCACTATTCATAACATAAGCTTTATATCCAAATATATCCTATATGGTCACAATATATCTGGGGCTAAAACTACGATAATTGTTACATCACTTTTCGCCATATTGACCATTATTCATACTGCCACCATTAACTCCGTGATTCATTGGTTGAAAGTAAAATGACAACGCTTAATAAAATATTATAGCTTGGTAATGAAGAATCGCCAGTTCATCAATAAGAAATATGTTCAGAAAAGTGGAAAATGCGTGAGCATTTTCCAACAAACAGATAAAAGCTCAATCAGTTAAATTTATTACCTAGGTGGAACAGTATCAATATGTCCAAACCAAATCTTAGATTCGTTTTTGCCTACGCTGTAAGTGATATAAACCAAGCCTGGCGTACCATCATCATATGAATCTATATTAGTAAAAAACGCCTGACCAAGTGGAATAATAGTCTCTCCTGCCGCCACTTCGTCGGCAGTTACCGTATGAGGATCAATAGAATAAATTTTCGAAGATGGATTATCATTGATAATACCATTAACGTAAATACGTACATTAATGACATTATTTACCTCTATTCCACTGTTTTTACCCACAGCAATATGGGCATCCAACCCTCCACCTAAAATATACTTAAAACTAATCTTACCTGGCCAACTAAATTCCTTCTGTCGTTTATGATTAAAGATTCTAGGTCTCGCTAATATACGCTTAATCTCTGGTGGTATATTTGGTGTTGATCTCGTTAAATTAAAATAGAGGGCAGATGACATAGTTATGTTTCCTATTACATCAGCTACGTAATAGTATAACCCATTATTGCCAATATTTGGAATACTGGCATATGGAACTAAAATAGATGGGATATCCAACTGACTCAGATCAGTAATGACAGTGGACGCACTTGGCGTTTCATCATTATCTTCTCTGATCATTAAGAAAATTCTATCTCTTGGTTTAACACCTTCATAGAACGGGATACTCACATGAAAACCTGTATTGCTATATCCTGTTGATGGCGTTAATCTATCACCGTCCAGCTCTTCTATATCTGGCATCACCAGCGCTGGAGCAATGTCTTCTGTAATAAACAGAATATTTGATGAAGATTTCCTTGAAAAACCCTGCAATTCAGTGAACATATTAACTGCATAGTTCCCCTCTTCCTCCTGACTGGGAAAAATCTTTAAGGCAACAAAACCTTTATCATCTGTATTAATATAGTATTTATTATTATTCAGTTCTTGAATAAAAGGAAATATTTCTTCCGTAATTTTTTCCCTATCATACCTAAAAATACGTACTAATTTATCCGTTACCAGGGGAATTTGAAAATAGGGTAATGGATCATTTGTTTTACTCAGAGCATATAGATTAACGAGGAGGTTACTATTAAAATCAGAAGGCTCCTCATTATCTGCTGCCGGAGATAAATCTTTTATCAGCGAATCACCAATAATGATAGGTTCAAATGCTGCATGTGAAAAACCATTTTTATCAATAGAATGAAATGCAATTTCTAATTTAGCATCGGGGTCCGTAGCCTTATCCACTGAAAATTCTATGGTAAAATCACCAGCGCCAGAAGCAGCAGTAACAACAAATTTCGCAGTGCAGGTATTTTTCTCAACATCTCTTGGAATACGAGGAATTTTATCAAAATAGGTATTTTTGGGGGTACTGTGCACTATGCCAGTCGTTTCCGTTACTTTATGAGTATCATCACCTGAATAAGTCACTGTGATAACAACTGGGCACGCTTCTAAAACCGTTATTCCTGAAACTATATCTGCGGTAAGTGTCGACATATTAAACCTCATATTAAAGTTAAACACCAATCAGTAACAAACACTTAATTTTCTATCAAAATAATGCGTTTATACAACGATGCTTACTCTCTATTACCTCCTTCCTGTTTGTCACACAAATAAATTATTCACTTTAGCCATTACTGTAATAGCAATATATTCTTTATCCAAAAGATATCGTAAAATAGGATACGGTGCTTCCTCCTCACATTCAAAAAACTAAGTCGGAAACTATCAGCATATGAGTCCATATATGAAAAAAGCGACTGACCAAGCTGAATAACACTTATTATAACCTCCGTATCTTCCTTAGATTCATGTATGAGGATCAATAGTAATAAATACTTAAATCTAACTCCTCTCCCATAATACCATCAGCGTAAACACTTACATCAATAACATCATCTACATTGATTTCAACTTCCAGCCCTACAACATAAGCATCCAAGTCCCTTCCTTGAATAATCAAATAATTGATTTTCCCTCACTGTTCAAGTTCTAAATAATCTTGATGAGTAAAAATTCCAGCTACAGCTAATGTACGAGAAACCTCTGTGATCGTTCATTAGGGACTGGATCGATTCAAATAACGAGAAGATAACATGGCTACATTTTCACTATAAGTAGCAGTAATGACAACTGAACACTCTTCTAAAATCGTCATTCCTGAAATTATATCTGCTGTAAGTGCTAACATATTAAACTTCATATTAGAATTAAACACCAATCAGTAACAAACACCTAATTTTCTATCAAAATAGTGCGCTTCAACAATAATGCTCACTACCTATTATTTCCTTCCTACTCTTCACATAAAACTATATAAGCCACTGCATTTAGATCGTTATTATCCAGCAAATGAGCCTGAATTTCCTCTTGTCCTGCTACATACAACCCTCCCATTGTTATTTTGTTATTAACTAGCCCTGTAGTTGGATTACCTAACAAACCTTTTTTCAGAAGATTTAAATTCAAATCATTAACCAGATAATCAATTGAGCTACCAAGATCACTCTCCTTTATCCTATTTCCTCTTGTACAACGAGGTAAAGGTTTACTCTTGTCAATACGACCCTCCGAGTAAGCGTAACCAATCCCCGGCCCTGTCGAGCTAGAACTATCAATAATTACAAAGTGGTTAATTTTCACATCGGGAATAACATATTTTAAATACCGACCCGATTCTGGGTGTGTAAATGTCGCAGTTAATGTAACCGTTCCTGCTTTTTTAACTTGAAAATAATGTCTATCCACATCAACTACGTTCCTATTACTTGAGTCATATACTCCAGTATAATCAGCTATAGTTGATTCTCCAGGCAAATACTCGGGTTCAAACCTCATTTTTGGCCAAGCAAAATTCATTCTTTCTTTTGGAACCGAACGCCCGGGTCCTTTTCCATCTTTAGGGTGATAATCCACTATAAAGAAGTTAGCAACATCCTGCTCATTAGCCTTAATTTCCACTGTTTTATTCTTAGAACCAACAGATGAATCATTCACTTTAGCCGTTACCATAACAGCAACAAACCCGCCACTTTTACTATATACCTGATATTGCGCTTTCCCATCAGCATCTGTTTTACCATCACCCACTACCTGAGTAACCAAGTTTTTATCAATAATGGTAACCCCCTCACTATTTGTTGCACTCCAAGCCACCGCAACACCACTTTTAGCCTGCCCGGAAAAATCTTTTACTGTGGCAGTGAAGGTGTAAGTATGTTCCGCGCCTTCTCCTTCTGTTACGTGATCTGGACTAACAGTAAGAGAAGCAAGCTCATCAGGGCTGATAAAACTGACTTTTTTATCCGCATTCATTGGCGTCTGCTGGTTAGCCGTTTTTGCAGACACTTGTACATCAATCGCTACCACTGTACTGCTTAAGGTCACCGTTAGTTGACCCTGCGCGTTACTCACCGAATTGCTCTGTTTCGTCAGTTTTAACCCGTCAACTTTTGGGTCTGTCTGCCAGTCAATATTGATCGGTTGACCCACCACCAGATTGCCATGCCCATCTTTCACCGTCGCCGTGAAGGTATAACTGTCCGTGCCGTTGTTGTAGCGCTTCCCGTCTTTATCCACATCCACCATCACGTCGGCGACATAATAGCTGCTGCTCAACTCCTCAAAGCTGACCTTTCGATCAGTCTCGACCCACGACGAGTTACCCGCCGTTTTCGCCGATACCTGCACATCAGATACCACCGCCGTGCTGGTTAAGGTCGCGGTGACCTGCCCCTGCGCGTTACTCACCAAATTGCCCTGTTTTGTCAGTTTTAACCCGTCAACTTTTGGGTCTGTCTGCCAGTCAATCTCGATCGGTTTATCCACCACCAGATTGCCATGCCCATCTTTCACCGTCGCCGTGAAGGTATAACTGTCGATACCGTTGTTGTAGCGCTTCCCGTCTTTATCCACATCCACCGCCACGCTGGCGACATAATAGCTGCTGCTCAGCTCTGTAAAGCTGACTTTTCTATCCGCATTCACCGCCGCCGTTTGCTGGCTGGCCGTTTTCGCCGACACCTGCACATCCGTCACCGCCGCCGTGCTGGTTAAGGTTGCGGTAACCTGCCCCTGCGCGTTACTCACCGAATTGCCCTGTTTCGTCAGTTTTAATCCGTCAACCGCTGGGTCTGTCTGCCAGTCAATATCGATCGACTGACCCACCACCAGATTGCCATGCCCATCTTTCACCGTCGCCGTGAAGGTATAACTGTCGATACCGTTGTTATAGTGCTTCCCGTCTTTATCCACATCCACCGTCACGCTGGCGACATAATAGCTGTCGCTCAGCGCCTCAAAACTGACTTTCCTATCCGCTTTCACCGCCGCCGTTTGCTGGCTGGCCGTTTTCGCCGACACCTGTACATCCGATACCACCGCCGTGCTGGTTAAGGTCGCGGTCACCTGTCCCTGCGCGTTACTCACCGAATGGCTTTGTTGAGTCAGTTTTAACCCGGCCTCCGCTGGGTCTGTCTGCCAGTCAATCTCGATCGGTTTATCCACCACCAGATTGCCATGCCCATCTTTCACCGTCGCCGTGAAGATATAACTGTCCGTGCCGTTGTTGTAGCGCTTCCCGTCTTTATCCACATCCACCGTCACGTCGGTGACTCGATAACTGCCGCTCAGCGCCTCAAAGCTGACTTTCCTATCCGCATTCACCGCCGCCGTTTGCTGGCTGGCCGTTTTCGCCGATACCTGTACATCCGTCACCGCCGCCGTGCTGGTTAAGGTCGCGGTGACCTGCCCCTGCGCATTACTCACCGAATTGCTCTGTTTCGTCAGTTTTAACCCGGCCACCGTTGAGTCTGTCTGCCAGTCAATCTCGATCGGTTTATCCACCACCAGATTGCCATGCCCATCTTTCACCGTCGCCGTGAAGGTATAACTGTCCGTGCCGTTGTTGTAGCG
>NZ_RCWA01000031.1:32483-56414 GCF_018448905.1 Photorhabdus heterorhabditis
GTCAGTTTTAACCCGGCCTCCGCTGGGTCTGTCTGCCAGTCAATCTCGATCGGTTGATCCACCACCAGATTGCCATGCCCATCTTTCACCGTCGCCGTGAAGGTATAACTGTCCGTGCCGTTGTTGTAGCGCTTCCCGTCTTTATCCACATTCACCGTCACACCAGTGACTCGATAACTGCTGCTCAGCTCCTCAAAGCTGACTTTCTTATCCGCATTCACCGCCGCTGGCTGGCTGGCGGTTTTCGCCAACACCTGCACATCCTTCACCGCCGCCGTGCTGGTTAAGGTCGCGGTCACCTGCCCCTGCGCGTTACTCACCGGGCTGTCCTGTTTTGTCAGTTTTAACCCGACCACCGCTTTATCTGTCTGCCAGTCAATCTCGATCGGTTTATCCACCACCAGATTGCCATGCCCATCTTTCACCGTCGCTGTGAAGGTATAACTGTCCGTGCCGTTGTTGTAGCGCTTCCCGTCTTTATCCACATCCACCGTCACGTCGGTGACTCGATAACTGTGGCTCAGTTCCGTAAAGCTGACTTTCTTATCCGCATTCACCGCCGCTGGCTGGCTGGCGGTTTTCGCCGACACCTGCACATCCGTCACCGCCGCCGTACTGGTTAAGGTCGCGGTCACCTGTCCCTGCGCGTTACTCACCGAATTGCTTTGTTTTGTCAGTTTTAACCCGACCACCGTTTTATCTGTCTGCCAGTCAATCTCGATCGGTTTATCCACTACCGGCTTGCCATACGCATCCGCCACCGTTGCCGTGAAGGTATAAGTGTCAGTACCGTTATTGTAGAGCGGGTCCCCTTTGTCCACCGTCACACCGGTGACTCGATAACTGCTGCTCAGCTCCTCAAAGCTGACTTTCTTATCCGCATTCACCGCCGCTGGCTGGCTGGCGGTTTTCGCCGACACCTGCACATCCGTCACCGCTGCCGTGCTGGTTAAAGTCGCGGTCACCTGCCCCTGTGCGTTACTCACCGAATGGCTTTGTTGCGTCAGTTTTAACCCGGGCACCGCTTTATCTGTCTGCCAGTCAATCTCGATCGGTTTATCCACCACCAGATTGCCATACGCATCCTCCACCGTCGCCGTGAAGGTATAACTGTCGGTACCGTTATTGTAGAGCGGGTCCCCTTTGTCCACCGTCACGCCGGTGACTCGATAACTGCTACTCAGTTCCTCAAAGCTGACTTTCTTATCCGCATTCACCGCCGCTGGCTGGCTGGCGGTTTTCGCCGACACCTGCACATCCGTCACCGCCGCCGTGCTGGTTAAGGTCGCGGTCACCTGCCCCTGTGCGTTACTCACCGAATGGCTTTGTGTCGTCAGTTTTAATCCGGGTACCGCTTTATCTGTCTGCCAGTCAATCTCGATCGGTTTATCCGCCACTGGCTTGCCATGTGCATCCACCACCGTCGCCGTGAAGGTATAACTGTCCGTGCCGTTGTTATAGAGTCCACCATCTTTGTCCACCGTCACACTGGTGACTCGATAGTTGCTGCTGGACTCAGTAAAGCTGACTTTTTTATCCGTAGTAACACGTTCGCCATTAATACTGACGCTGACTTGTATATCGGATAATGGTGTTGTACTTGTTAATGTTGCGGTCTGCTGTCCATTTTTATCTGTTGCTTCTGAATCAGGTTTTAATTTCAATCCAGGATCTTTTTTATCTGTATCCCAAACCAATTTAGCATTTTCTATCGGCGTCTTTTTATCAGCTCCAAGCAGAGTCGCTGTATAAACATATTTCGCATTTCCATCAGCAATTAAAGGATCGGTTGTATTAATACTCAAAGAAATATTACGCTGTAACACATGGGCTTCTATCTGTATTCCCTGCTGATCATCTTTACTTGTGCCTGTTATGGTATAGTCATTTTTTCCATCAGGTTGATATTCCGGTAATTGAATCGTATAACCATTGGTATTTTCTATATTTATAATTCCGCCATTCTTCTGGAATAATTCAGGTGTATCCCAAATCACATTTTTTAACGAAGTATCAGATTGAATTTTTATTGGTTTAACTTCACCACCGTAACCCCTAATTTCTAATACAGGCACCACTAATCTAAAACGCTTCTGCTTTTTCAAATAATTCAAAATAATATTATTATTTCTTTCAACTAAATCGTAACGACTTCCTGCTAAGCTTCGTAGTGAAGAAACATTTTCTGGCGAAAGTTGTTCTGATAACGGAACACCAAACCGGTAATTCACATTGAATGAAAATATACCATCACTTTTTCCCTCTTTCCCTAATTTATAATCAACTCCTGCTGTGATCAGTGGAATTGGCGTATAATTTATCCCAAAAGTTGCCGCATAGGGATCTTTTTGTCTATTGTTCGTCCCGAATAGCGCAACATTATCACCAAAGTATTGTTCATATTTTATTTTAGCACCAAGTGATGGCATTGAAGGTAAATACATGTCGGCAATAAGATCATAACCATTGGCAGGGCGTTCATAATAATTGGTTAAATCACGAGAGTTATGCCAATCACTCAGACGGAAATATGCATTAGTGGACATTTTTAGGTGGTTCGTCCACAGTTCACCACCCAGACTAAATCGGCTGTTATTACCAGTTAAGTCATTATCGTAAAAAGTATTCGCTCCATACATCCAGTCATTTATGAATAAACGAGTTCCAATGCCTAAATTCACAGTATCACGGCTATCTTTATGACGATATCCATATTGAGTATAAACAAGCCAGTGATCTTTATCATCATAAAAAGGAACGAGTAAGTCTACAGAACTTTCATCCAGGTGCCCATGATGATCAACATTTAAATTAATTTTAGCGGTACCAAACTGAGATAGCCATTTCTGAGTGTTATTTGTTATCTGACTATTTACTTTATTGACAATATAATCTTGCGCTAATTTTTTCGGGTCTTTATTTAATAACCCAAGGAATTCAGTACCACGAGACAGGATTAAAGGAGGAGTATTTTGACTATCATCTTTATGGCTCTCATCTTTATGACTACTTTCATATAGTTGAGGTATTTTTGGTTTTTCATTGATATTATTTCTTTCTATTGCACTTTCCTGTGATAAAAAATTACCACACCGACTCCGATCTGATCGCTTTTTCTCTTTATGAGTAATGTTTTCGTGTAATTTCTTGTTAACCTGCCCGGTTGTCTGTTTTTTTCTATCAATATCATGTTTCATAACTGCTTTGGGAGGACCTTGGCAATTTGCAACACCAACCAAAGGCTTTTCTGGTTCAGATAAAGCAGGATTGCTATTTAGTGTTGGTGGCATAAGCGCTGTAAATAAAAAACAGACTATTAGCACACTCTTACTTACCTTATAACTTATTAAATTACGAAAAGTACGATAGATATTCATCATCAGTAATACCATAAAATTATTGCCGTTATACCCGTTATCTTTCAAGTTGCCTCTTTGTTGGCTGCACTCACTCACCCCGGTCACCTAGTTCTCTATGCTCCCGGGGATTCGCTCCCTTGCCGTCGCGATCCATCTTGAAATCTATTGGGTATATATTCATTTATAGCTACTGAATACATTAAATTAATTTCTATAATTTTGTATAATGAAAATAAATTATCAGCCGATAACCATTAGTAATCACTTAGCAAAAATCACCACAAACTATTTTATTTTCCAGAACAGTATTAATTTTTTACACCATTTTTTCATCAAAATATAAGAAAAAAACCCGTTGTACAAATATTTCAACGGGTTTTCCACTTATTGTAATTATGAGTTCGCACTCAATTATTATTATTTTTCAGGCAGTTGTACTCGAACATTAATCACACGTCCATCAGGAATGTCGCATAGCTCACCATCCTGGTAATAAATTACTCCCCCGTCATCATTAACACGCTTAATCCGCTTATTTTGAGCAAATATCGGTGCATCTTTATTTTGACGATGATAGCATTCGATGGTTATATCGCCGCTAGATAAGTCTACCGATTCACAAACCCAAATTAGATTTAATCCGTTGCTGTCTGCCGGGACAATAGTACCACCGTGAATTCCCCATGCCCCATCTTTTGCAAAACCATTACAGCCGCTGATGCGATATTTTCCTGTCTCTATCCGCTCGACTTTCACCCCTTCTGCTTCACGAGTTAACTCGTAAGTTCCGTCTGGATGAATACTCGCTATGGGGCTAGATACTTTGAAATTGCCATTAGTGTCAGCGATGAAGTTATCATTAAAAATTGCAATAGGATTACCGTTATATTTTAATTTATCGCCAACTGTCAGCCTGCCATATTCTTTTTCATTGCAAATATCAAAATCCGCTGACCCATCACCTGGAAATCCAACATAGGCGGTTCTTTTTCCCCCCTCAACAAATTGGAAATACGCATGTTTACCCGTGTCATATACAGTGTTAAAAACACCCCCAGCCCCTTTTAAATTTGCCGATGCAGCATCAATCTGCCCAACTGGAGAAACAGAAAAAACCCGATTGTTATTAATATATGCTGCCAACTCTCCACCAATTGTCAATTTGCTAGATTTTTTTTCATTGCAAATATCAAAATCCGCTGACCCGTCACTTGGAAATCCAACATAAGCCGTTCTTTTTGCTCCCTCAATAAACTGAAAATATGCATGTTTACCAGTATCATGTATTACATTAAAAACACCCGCGTTCCCCTTTATATTCGCTGACGCGGCTTCAATCAGACCCGCAGGAGAAACAGAGAAAACCCGTCTGCCATTAATATCTATAGAATATCCATAGGTATCTACACTACCACCACGCACAATACCGGCTTTAGCATAATTGTCATACCAATTGTAAAGCGTATACGAGACCATTGTACCTGCCGGTCTTCCACCAGACTCAGAAGCTAACACAACCGCATTACGTTCGTTTGGAATTGTCTCGACTTGTTTAAACCTAGCGCTCCCATTTATATTCGCTGACGCGGCCTCAATCAAACCCTCAGGAGAAACAGAGAAAACCCGTCTGCCATTAATATCTATCGTATATCCGTAAGTATCTACGCTACTGCCACGTACAATACCTGTTTTAATATAATTATCATACCAATTGTAAAGCGTATACGAAACTATTTCACTTGTTGGTTTGGCGCCCTGCGCAGAAACTAACATCGTCGCATTACGTTCAGTGGGAAGTGTTTCAACCTGTTTAAATCTAAAATATCCTGGATAATTCCCACCATTAGCTGACACCGCATTTTTTGCCAATTCCACTGTTTCCAATAAGCCGAGATTTTTCACAAACACGTTTTTATCAGGAATATCTGCGCCGTTTTGATCTTTTGCCAATCGGTTATTAGCGTTATCATTTACATCGGAAACAAGCTTCTGAGTAACCGCGAGGGTATTACTATTACCCATTTTATCTGTGAGTTGAATAACACCTTTTTGTGTTAATGAAGCTCCTGGTACTTCTACTGCGATTTTTTGTTCCAATGCTCTATTTAATTGAACAACAAGTTTAGCGATATCCCCATTATCCAGAATATCATCACCAGAATATGTCGCGATAAAATTAGCCACAACAGATGTTATTGTTGACGATTGACGTAATGCCTTATTGAGCAGGTGAACAGTAATATTATTTGGAGGAAACCCTGTTTTCAAACTTTGATCTATTTCATACCTCTCTTGACTCACTATATTAGCATTATTACTAATAGAAAAAGCTTTAAAATCATTCGTCGGTTTCATATACTCTCCTCAAGTTAAACAATATCGCTTCATAATTAACACATTAAGTTATTATAAAAATAATTCCCTATAACTTATTTTAATTCTAGTTTAGAAAGAGAATAATGGAGCATTGTTATAACTTAAATCACCCATTATTTTTTATAATTGATAGCAATAAAAACCAAACACCTCTAAACCAGATATATATCAAAAATATTTTCATTCAACATATGGAAATAACGCTTTTCTATCCATTTCCTCACTGGTTATTATAATCTCGAAGTTTATTAAATTATTTCTTACAATTTTACATAATGAAAATAATTTATCGATCAATAACCATCAGTAATCACTTAAAGGAAAAAGCGGTCAAACTGAACTTTGTACTCGTCGCACCCGGCAGGTAAACTAGCCTTCTTTTTGTTTTACTGCCAAAAGTGAAGAGCAATAGTGAGTAACATAAAATTAATCGTCGGTCTGGCTAATCCCGGTGCTGAATATGCTCAAACCAGACACAACGCCGGAGCTTGGTATGTTGACCTGCTAGCACAAAGCCACAACCAGTCTATGAAAGAAGAGAGTAAATTTTTCGGTTACACCGCCCGGATCAATATGTGTGGTCATGACATTCGTCTGCTGGTCCCTACGACATTTATGAACCTCAGTGGTAAATCTGTCGCGGCCCTTGCCTCTTTTTACCGTATCCAGCCGGATGAAATTCTAGTGGCACATGATGAGCTTGATTTACCGCCCGGAGTGGCAAAAATGAAGCTGGGCGGAAGTCATGGCGGCCATAATGGCCTGAAAGATATTCAAAACAAATTTGGCAATAATCCTAACTTTTATCGCTTACGAATTGGTATTGGTCATCCTGGCGATAAAAATAAAGTTGTTGGCTTTGTACTGGGAAAACCCCCAACCAGCGAACAAAAGCTGATTGATGATGCAATTGATGAAGCACTGCTCTGTACTGACATCCTGATAAAACAAGATATGGATAAGGCAATCAATCGGTTACATGGCTTCAAAGCCAGTGCCTAATGCACAGAACAGATAAATCCTGTTTGCGAGATCGTGATAGCTCGCCATTCCGTGTATAATGGCGCCAATTTTTTTCTGATTCATCAAAAAGGCTAACACAGCCTTTTGATTTATAAGCAATTTAAGGTGAAAATTTATGGGATTCAAATGCGGTATCGTTGGCCTGCCTAACGTCGGGAAATCAACATTATTCAATGCTCTGACCAAAGCAGGTATCGAAGCAGCAAACTTCCCGTTCTGCACCATCGAGCCAAATACCGGTGTAGTACCTATGCCAGATCCACGGCTTGAGCAACTGGCTGAAATTGTAAAACCTCAGCGAATCTTACCGACCACAATGGAATTTGTGGATATTGCAGGTTTGGTGAAAGGTGCATCAAAAGGTGAAGGTCTGGGCAACCAGTTTCTAACCAACATTCGTGAAACAGAAGCTATCGGCCATGTTGTACGCTGCTTTGTCAACGACAATATCATTCACGTTTCCGGTCAGGTTGACCCTGCTGCTGATATTGAGATTATCAATACCGAATTAGCCCTTTCCGATCTGGACACCTGTGAACGAGCTATTCACCGCGTCCAGAAAAAAGCTAAGGGTGGCGATAAAGATGCCAAAACAGAATTAGAAGTGCTGGAAAAATGTCTGCCTCATCTGGAACAAGCCGGTATGTTGCGGGCATTGGATCTCAGTACTGAAGAAAAAGCGGCTATTCGTTACCTGAGCTTCCTGACCTTAAAACCCACTATGTACATTGCTAACGTCAACGAAGATGGTTTCGAAAACAACCCATATCTGGACGCTGTTCGTGCAATCGCGGCACAAGAGGGTTCCGTGGTGGTACCGGTTTGTGCTGCGGTAGAGGCCGATATCGCAGAGCTGGAAGATGATGAACGCGAAGAGTTTATGGCGGAGCTTGGTCTGGAAGAACCCGGTTTAAATCGCGTTATCCGCGCGGGCTATCAGTTACTGAATTTGCAAACTTACTTCACTGCTGGCGTGAAAGAAGTCCGGGCATGGACAATTCCTGTTGGCGCAACCGCACCACAAGCAGCCGGTAAGATCCATACTGATTTCGAAAAAGGTTTTATCCGCGCACAAACCATTGCTTTTGACGATTTCATCACTTACAAAGGCGAACAAGGCGCAAAAGAGGCCGGCAAAATGCGTTCAGAAGGTAAAGATTACATCGTTAAAGATGGTGATGTAATGAACTTCTTGTTTAATGTCTAAATCGTTTCTATTGTCTCAGAGCATCTCAGGATATTTCATAGAGACGAAATAACTTCATAAAATCCACTCAGTTGCGTGGATTTTTGTTTTCAATTTTAAACTACCTCCTAGGGGCTAAGGGGGATTAAAGCTGACAATTAATAACAAATTTGGTTTTATTCTGCATAATGATGTTACATTAGTTTTTTGCTTAACAGGGTTTTGATTCGACGAATTTAGCCCCTATAGCTGGTTATTTAACGAAACTTTAGAGACGCAAAGTCTAAGGAAGAATAACAAAATGGCGGATTCATTCCATTACCCTCCCGAAATCTTTGATCTGCTTGTAAATACTATCCCGCTACTCTGTCGTAGTAAAAAGAATGTTCTACTTTTTCTTCAAGGTGCTGGAGTCGAACCCACCGACCTCGCCGAAGTTTCCGCAATAGTTAGAAATAATCCCGACTCTATCAATAAGTTCGAAATCGTCCGCAATGTTCTTACGAAGGTGAATAAACGCAGCGATAGCGGGCTAAGGACTCGTCGAGAAATACTAAAGCGGGTAACAGAGTTCGAAAGCTTTGAAATATGTTGGCCCGACGACCAATACAAAGCTAAAGGTTTGGTCGCAAGCATCCGCGACGTTGTAAACAAAAAAGACTCATTTACTCGGATGAAGCAAGAACGCTACGCCGAACGGGAACAAGTAGTAGCCCAACAAAGGGCCGAACGAACCAAAGCCGCCGAAAAGCGGGCAAAGCTTGAAGACATAAGCCGGCGGTTGTCAGAGTTGTTCACAATAGATGATAAACCACAAGAACGAGGCAAACGGTTAGAGGCAGTCTTAAACGATTTGTTCCAAGCGTATGGTATTCACGTTCACGAAGATTTCCGGCGAAAAGACCCCGATACATCAGTAGTATTGGAACAGATCGACGGAGTTATAGAACTAGACGGTATTATTCACCTAGTGGAAATGAAGTGGCTAAGTGCCCCCGTGGGAATGGGAGAATTTTCCCAACATCTTAGCCGCTTGTTCCTACGAGCTAGTGCAAACGGAATTTTTATCGCTACAAACGGCTATACAGCGCCGGTTATCGCCGAATGCAAGGCTGCCCTGACAATGAAAACGATTTTTCTATCGTCCTTACAAGAAATCGTAATACTCCTTCAACGCCAAGACGATTTAGTAGCGTTCCTGAAGCGAAAATCACAAGCCGCTATAGTGGACAAAAATCCGTTCTTAGAAATCCTATGGTAAAAACACCCGTGTAAAGCTGGGAAAAGTTCAATGGAACCAGAAGTCGCTTCAAACTGTTCTTAATCCTCACCACTTTGCTGGCACTGATTTCCATGCTCTCCCGCAATAGCCATAACGTGTTGTGGTAAATATATCACTGTGGCCCTCCAGCTGGAGTACAGTATTAATATCCATGCCCTGCTCCAGTAAACAGGGGATTGATAAGAATGGACACATATCAGAGAAGTAAAATACTCTATCCCGGTGCCCTTTTGCAGTTGTTCCAATATCAGAAGTTAAAACCGTGGTCTTCAGCAGTAGTTGTGTACCAAGGTTAGAGTTCTCACACCTGAAGATCTCCACAATTTTGTTTTCTTGAGCAAAGACTTTGTTCGCGTCTCAGACACTTAATTCCCTTCTTAAGAAAAGTTCAGATACCGTCTCAGTCATTAAACTGCAAGCGGTATTTCTGCATTAAATAATGTGCCCGATTTCATCACACCATAAGCTAACCGTAAGAGTTTACGCATAACGGCACAAACACCGACCTTCCCTCCTTTATGGCGTGCTGTGAGCTGCTCCCATTGTTTTTTCACTGCTGGATTGCGATTAATTGCTGCCAAGGCTGGCATATAAAGGGCTTTTCGCAACTCAGCACTTCCCTGCTTCGAGAGATGAATCCGCCTTTTTAGCTGCCCTGACTCATGTAATTTGGGATTGAGTCCTGCATAAGCCACAACCTGCCCACTGTGATGAAATCGTGAACCATCACCAATATAAGCTAATAATGTTGCACTTAAACGCTCACCAATACCAGGAATGCTTTCCAACAATGCCTTATTTTTCTTTAGCATGGGGGAATCATCAATGTGCTTTTTTATTTTCTGTTCTGTGTCGTTGATCTCCTGTTTTAGCAGGGCGATTATCTTTATATGAGAATCACAAACAATTTCATCCGCCACAGAGAGACGATTCTCTTCTGTCAAAAACATTTCATTCAGCTTATTGAGATGGCGGACTAAAGCCAGTAACTGGCGTTCACAGAGAGGTGCAGGCTGGCACAATAACGTGCTATTAGCTTAGCATCAATTTTATCCGTTTTATTACGAAGTCATTCCGCTTTCCCAAATGCATGGATTTGCACCGGATTCACGACACTGATAATAAATCCTTTATCCGAAAGGTAGAACGCGAGCGGATGACCATAATTTCCCGTGGCTTCCATGCAAAAGTGATAATTTGAGTCGGGTTTAAACCAATTAATGAATACGTCGAGTCCTCTAAGAGCATTCGAAAAATGCTTGGTTTTGTAATGATTTTTTCCTGACCAAACCGCGACATCAAATTTGTGTTTGGCAATATCAATGCCAACCACGATGTTATCAGACATCAGTTTATCTTTTTTATCAGAGACATAAGAGATATCGCTACGATTAGGCTTATAAAATAGATGCTCAAGGCACAAGATACCATTCAATCTTAAAGGCGATAAAGAAACTATGCTGTTATGGTTTACTCTGAACTACGAACTTTATTGAATGACAGCTCTAATATTCAGGTTAATGATAACAAACTCACACCAGCATCCCTGATGATTAGTCAGGGGATTATCACTCTGCAAAAGTGATAATCAAAATATAAGGTTAATTACATAGTTGCCAGTTAACATGCACTCGCCTTACAGAACCATCAGGAGGGATAAATTCAGGTCTGGCTACAACCAGAAACAGGATGGGGGTATTATATCAACAAATCGTATTACTTTGATTTTTTACCGTTTTTAAGTTAATTAGATGACTACAAAACAAACCGAAACGACGCCATAAGAAGTTTCCCCTCTGTCTAAATTTCGGACACCATTGTTGGCACAAGTACCATTTCCGCAGAGCATTACTTCTTTCTGCTTCATCCATTTTTTTTCAAACTTCGTCGGTGAAAACGACGTCTGGTGGAAGCTCGTGAGAAATGTAAGCAGGCTCGCAAGCTAGTCAATGAAGGCATCAACCCAGCTCAGGCGCGCCAGTTAGATAAGATTCACAAAACCAACAAAGCAGCAAATACCTTTGAAGTTATCGAGAAAGAGTGGCTACAGATGAAGAACTAAGCAGAAAAATTGGATGAGTGGATACAGGAAACATTTCATATTTAATAATGACATATAGATGTGGACCTTATTGATATAATGAAGATTATTTCTAAGTGTTACAGGGCTAAATTTCTAACAATAACTGTTGTAACTGATTGATTTATTGCCTTAGGTAACCATATAATCACCATTAGAGACAGGTATTTCCTCTTACTTTATGTAAGGGCGGCTCTAATAAAGAACAGCTTATGCTGTTGAGTTTCGGCTCACTGATCCTCCGGGATGTTCAATGTTTCTCAATATTCCCTGTCTCTATCTATATTAAAATTCTTTAAGTGGGAGCTAACGTGAAGGATAAGATCTGGTTTACCTATAAAGCTCGAATTCAAGCTTATCACCGGCTTGAAAGGTGGGATGTACATTCACAGTTTCTGTTAATTTGGTATGCGATTTTAGGGGTTGGTCTTTCAGTAGTTGCCATTCGTTTCCCTAAAATACTCGGGAATAATACTGATATTATTAGCGCTATTCTTTCTATCGCGTTATTAGTTTTGTCTTTAACAGTATCAAACCGGGATTTCCGGGGGCGCGCATTAAATATGCAAAAAAATTATCTTACTCTTCAAAATCTTTATAACGCGATTCCTACAAACCAAGATCCCACACAAGATCAAATTGCAAGATACAATGATTTACTTAGTGATATAGAGAATCATAAGGAGATTGATGATAAAACGTTTAGAGTTTTTAATCGACAATATTTATCATCAAGGAAACCTCATGAAAATGAAATTTTTCAAGTATATCTTCGAATGGTTACTCGTAAAGTTGCCATTCTTATACTCTATTTATTACCATTTTTAGGACTAGTATTACTATGAGTGCTTCACGCCATTTTAAGCGAAACTTTAGTGCTAAGAACTTGAGAAATATTTATTTTGAAAAAATAAAGGAGTCTGATGCCATAGGTATTGATCGCATTCGTCCTAATAGTTTGGAAAATATTCTAGAAGAAGAAATCTCAATTATATTGAGAAAAGTTCTCAGTGGAAATTATAAGTTTACAGCTTATAAAGAAAAACTAATCTCTAAAGGTCCTCAATCTTTTCCTCGACAGATTTCTATCCCAACTATTAGAGATAGAATTACACTTCGAGCCTTATGTGATAGTCTTACTGCCACATTCCCAAATTCAAAACTTACAATACCCCAAACCGTAATTGAATCACTGCAAGATTCTCTTAGAAAAGGAATCTTTTATGAATATGCAAAAGTCGATCTTAAAAATTTCTACCCCTCTATCCCACATAATCTAATAGAAAAGTCTTTAAAAAAGAAGATTCGGAAGCCCGAGTTTTTGGCATTAATAAAATCAGCAATTACCACTCCTACAACCAATGAAGTTAAGAGAAGTAAAACAGCCAAGATTAATACTGCTGGAGTACCTCAAGGACTTTCAATCTCAAATGTTCTTGCTGAAGTTGCTCTGAGTAATCTAGATCTAGAAATGAATTCAATTCCTGACATTTGGTACAAACGATATGTTGATGATATTTTAGTATTAACTCCAATTAATCGTGCTAAACAAACTGCAGAACATATAATTAGCAGCTTAACAAACATTGGACTTACTCCCCATCCACTTGATGAACCCGAGTCAAAAACAAAAGTTTCTGCTTTGAGTGAATCCTTCAATTTTCTTGGTTATCAAATAGAGTCAGGAAAAGTACTTATTAGAAGAGAAAGCATTCTCCGATTTGAATCATCACTTGCAAAAATCTTTACTGCCTATAGATATACCATTTCTAAGGAAAAAAACAAAAAAAATAAAGATCGTGCAATCGCTTATTGTCAATGGAA
The DNA here is from genome assembly GCF_018448905.1 of Photorhabdus heterorhabditis. Taxonomy (GTDB): domain Bacteria; phylum Pseudomonadota; class Gammaproteobacteria; order Enterobacterales; family Enterobacteriaceae; genus Photorhabdus; species Photorhabdus heterorhabditis. Next base: position 45,614 of record NZ_RCWA01000031.1, read on the forward strand.
ATTAAATCTCAGGATTACGGGTTGTATTTTCGAAAAAAGAAAACTCGGGTGGGTTGCTTATTTTTCTCAAATATCGAGTACTGTACAGCTAAGATCCGTTAATCATACGGTAAACAAGCTTCTTACCCGATTTGGACTTAATGGAATTATACTCCCAAAATCTTTGATTAAAACTTTCTATGAACTTCAACGTGGAGATAAAACTTCTCATAAGTACATTCCAAATTTTGACAACTTAGATATTAATAAAAAAAGAGACATTGTAGCACTATGGATAGGGAAAGAAGAAGCAGGTAAGCTTAATAATAACAATATCGAAAAGAAATTTAAATATAAAATTTCTTCTTCTGTAAAAGAACTTGAAGAAGATCTAAATAACGTTTCATAATTCTGCTATACATGGCCTCTGTCAACCCATTGTTATACATATAATTATGAGTATAAGATGTAGCGCTATTTTGGAATCTTAGAGCTTATCCCAATAGGGTTTTATTCCAAACGATAATCCCGTATGCAAAATGTAACATAGCTTCATAGTTTTCGACCTTCTTTTCCCATCGGGTCAATATCCGACAAAAGCGATTCATCCAGCTATGAGTCCTCTCGGCAACCCATCTTTGCGCTTTTGATTCTTCCTTACGAGACTGGATGTGTGGCTCGTAACGCCGACTTTATAGATAGCTTTTCAGCCATTCAGCATCATATCCCTTATCCAGACACAGCCTGACTTTTGTACCAGGCTTGCCTGTCTGAAGCGCATCAAGCGTCTCTGCAACGAGTTTGATATCGTGAGTGTTTGCGCCGGCAACAACGAGTGAAAGAGGAAGCCCATTAGCATCTGTCATAAGGCTGCGTTTTACGCCTTGGTTTCCTCTGTCTGTGGGGTTACGACCTGTTTTTTTGTCCCCGCTAACGGGGATTTGGTCATGCAGCCATCAGTGATAACCACGACCCGTCGATGATCACAAGATGCTCGCACCAGTAAACCGTTCTGCCAGAAGCGTTCAAAAACTCCTGCGTCACGCCATTCTTGAAAACGACGGTGAGCAGAACTTGACGAACATATTCCTGTTGCATTCAGTGCGTTCCATGGGCAGCCCGTTCTGAGCACAAAGAAGATGGCATCCATAGCGGCGCGGTTATCAACACGTTTGTGATGTGTACCTAGCGGATGCTGAGTTTTATGTTTGGAGATAAGTGGCCTCATTTTTTCCCAAAGTTCATCACTGAGCCGCCATTTGTTGTTTGTCATACTCTCTATACCTTTAGAAATTATTTATTATAGAATATGACAATTCCTTTTGGGATAGGTTCTTAATATAACTATATTGATAATAGTAAACTATTGAGTTGTTGATATGTCAATGGTGATAAAATCAGGGCCATGCTTTTAACTCAATAGCTCGCGAATATATTGAGCAGAAAGTAAAAGTTTACGCTCCTAATCCTAGCTTATCTGAAACGCGTGAAAGACGGTAGCTTATTAGTCGAATCCGCCATTTACAACTTATTTTCAGGGGATTTATTTGAGAAAATATCAATCAACTTAGCCCTTAATAAAACAGCTTCAATAATATCAATTTGGCATTTTATACCATCCCTAAGACCTTAATTCAATTGAATGATAAATGATTTCATGACATTCTCGGCATGATGCTCATATTGCTCTTTATAATATTTCCTATATAACCTTCCCCATTCTGCGTTTAACTTTCCATCAATCGAACCTAAAGCATACATTGCAGCAACCGTTTCAACATCTCTCTTAAATGTCTTATCATCATTAAAATAATGCCGCTGGCTCTCCCACAAATAAAGATAAGGATTTATATTCTTATAATCAATATTTGCAATATGAATGAAATTGGTATTCTCAAACACCTTCGCCGAACATTCATTATTGTATGCAATAGATCGAATATAACTAGCAGCATTTGAATCAAAATATATTCCAACTCTAACGTTATATTTAACTAACTATTGGCTAGAAATAGCTTTCTTATCTATAACATACAACGAATTTCCATCAAGTACTGTAGATAAGATCCCCACCCCTCCAATATCTTTCCTTATAAGTTGAAATGGTCCAGTCTCACGATAGTCTGAAAATAAAAACATCCAATCTTGTAACACACTAAAATTATTTTGATAAATTTCTAATGCATCACTCACTGTATTAGAAAATGACATCTCATGAAAAGCTGAAGATTCACTTTCATTATTAGTTCTAAGCGTAGAAAAAGATTCCATTATAAGCCCCTAGTCTATCAACATAATGGAATAGTATTTATGCATAAGAGCCACTCTATTTAAAGATTTATGCTCGCTCAGCAGCCTTTAACCACTCATTGACCCCATTAACACCCAATGCCAGCATGGTATCTTGTAATGCAACCACTCGCTGCAACATTTCCCCAGCATCAGACTCTTCCTGTTCTTCCGCCTGTGCAAAAAGTCGAGTAAGTAGCTGCTTCAGATTATCATTGTAATCATGAAAATAAGCCTTCGCCATACGAGCAAATTCAAGATAAATTTCCGTAGCCTCCAATGCATACAAAGGATCTCTACAAGAAACTGTATTTAGCCATGCACCGAAATCAAATACATCAGCTCTAGATGTATCAGAATTCGTAGTTAGCAATGCAAAATAACGCTCTAACATTTGAATTGGTAAAATAATAACCGGCTCTTTTTCCCTAAAGATATTACCTACTGAAGTTATTAATACTAATGCGTGCTGATTATTATCACTTAAAGCAGCGGACAAACCAGCAAGACATAAATCTTGATTCTGCTGAAAATTCTCAGGATATGACCAAACATCCACAGCCCCTTTCCAAGCATCACTATCATTTAAATCTTTCAATTGTCCGATAAATGCACTACTTCCTATTTTTTCTGACAGTACTGATAAAGCTGAAATTCTTCCCCATGCCTGTAGCCCATCCCCAACACCTTCAGATACTATCCTATGAAGCCATGGAGAAACCCTTTCAAATTGATGGTAGTAGGTATAATAAAGACAAGGCTCCGCCACATCCCAAAGACCTTCACTGCCTTTTTGCATTATTAGCTCAAACAATTCCCAACCAATTTCAGGTAAGATATTCTGTAAATGGGGTAGTCGGCGTAATACTACAGCTCTAACCGCAGGATGATCGTCAGTAGCGAATTGATGTAATGTTGGTACCAGTAAATCAGGCCAAGAGAGCTTTTCTTCGTGAAGTTTTATTGCCATAACCATAAGAGCATCAGCTATATGCCCTCGAATCATATTAATACCTATATCAATAAAAGTGACACTATCTTCTGAAATAGGGTCTTCTTCCTCAAGTGATAAATATGGGATAGCTAGAAAAGTTATTCTCTCTACACTATTGATATTTTTTACTATATGGCCCCCCCCCAATAACACCTCAGAAACTGAGCGATTTTTCCGCCAATATATAGAATGCCGTTCTAATTCATCTAAAATATTGCTAACCAATATATCAATATTTGGTTCATTAACTGGTCTCCACTCGTTATTTGAATTATAGTTCCCATAACTATAATTCAAATAACGAGCAATACCAGCCATAATATAATTTCGGAACTGTATATTTATTTCTTGCCAGTAATAAGATAAAATTTTCAAAAATCGTAATGGATCTCTTGAAGATGCCTCGCTCAATTGCTGAGCTACTTGCTCTTCTCCACCAACTAACATATCACTAAACAAATCTCGGCCATAGCCATTATAATGACGAAGGAGGTTAATCACCCCTTTATCACTGATTTCATTAAAAATTTCAAATGAAAATGGGGCTCTAACAAATCCACCCCAACTATTAATTTCACATCGATGTTCTAAAGGCCAAATAAGCTGATTACATTCATTTAAAATATTATTACTAGCAGGAGAACGTAAAAAACAAGGTATACAAATAAGAAACCCAGCTTGTTTTTTTAGCATATACTCTCTGTAATCAGAAAGATGAGTATCTTCTTGATAAAGTGCAAGTATTGCAGTTTGTATAGCATCTTGAAAATCTGGCCTCAAATGAATAAAAACTTTCTGAATCAGAGAGCCCAATTCATATGAAAGTTCAGATTTTAATAAATCTTTTTCTGATAACAGACGAGTAGCTATATCAAGATTAGTTAATGGCGAATTAATACATGCTAACAATGCAAAATAACGCAATGAGCCCTCAGAGTTAAAACATAAACGTTCACGATTTTCCTGCCACCATTTAGAATTGACATTAGCATTATGAATAACAGCTACTTCTACAGCATCCATCATGACGTGTTGACTATCTTTGTGTTCAAAATCTCTCATTCTGCGATCATCTAAATAAGAGGTTTCACTTAAAAATCCATGCTGATAAACGTTTTTTTCTTCATACCTAGAACATCTCACTCGACTCCACTGTTCAAATGTAGATATAGCCAACTCTAATAAGACCGTAGAATTAATCATTCTATCTGAAAGAAATTTGTTATCCTTATCGCCAAATTCGTGTGGTCGGCATCTAAGCTTATTTCCAAAATGATAGGTAAGTATGTCAGCATCTTTAACATCAGCAGTGATGTAACTCCAGATCACCATATCATCCAGTCCACCAGCTGTAACACAACATGCCAATGCTCGTCCTAAGAAGTTGTATTCCTGTGGCGGAAAATTGAATAACTCCAAAAGCAAAGGAGACATCAAATATGCGTATTCTTCCTTTATATTTGTTATAGAAACAGCAATCTTACTTACTAGTTGCGATCTATCTAGCCAATCAGTTCTTAGTGCCTCCATCCAAAATTCAAAAACACTAGATGGATCTGCATTTAACCACTGAGCAATACGATAAGTATGTATCCCTATGCCATCAGCATCACGCATATCTTTTAATATTGGGAGAAGATTTTTCAGCCAAAAGTAATGCCATTCAACTTGCGTAGCATTGATATAAATAACCTGAAAAACATCACTATGTGTATTACGTAAATCACGTAGCATCGGCCAGTCATCATCCTGTGGCAGCTGTTCGGCTAAACACTCAGCGACCAGACGACGTATATGAAAAGCATGGCTTCCGGTAAGTACTGTGCGTAACTGTTTTCTAAATTCTTTTCTTTCTTCATTAACAAGCTGTGCAATAAAGCTGCGAATAGATGGGCGGACAAAGGGAACTGGTGGAAGATCATTTATAAAATTATTTAAGGTTAATCCTCGACGAATCGCCCTACTAATAACTAACACATCGAGTAACGTTTGATGCCCAAATGTCAATTTGGCATCTTCAGTTTTGTGCAACACATTATGACTAAGTAGCACTCTACGAATGGCTTCGGAAGCGGAAAATCGTTGGATTGGTACTGATAGGCTACGCAGCTTCAACATTTCAGCAGCCATATTTTCAAGCGCTTTTTTTCCTTCATCGCCTAACAATGGATTCGACAGCATGATTGTGTCAATATAACGTTGAGCTAGTGCCTGACTAGTAACTATGTTAAAACTACCATTTCTTTGAGCAAGTTCTATAAATAAAGCTAATTCGCGTGGATTACTAATTAAATGACGAGTAGTGTTATCAATGATTGATGAGTCAATTGAGAGCTTCTCAAGCAAAGGTATGATTTCACATTCCCAATCAAGCGGCTGGCACTTAAACTCCTTATCCCATGAACGTTGAGATATACGTCTGTCGTAGCTCCTGTCAAACTCTCTACAGGCCGTAACAACAGTGACATTTGGAATTAATAAAAGCTGATCTATTTGAGCTAAAAAATACGTTAGCACAATATGTTCACGAGCTATAGCAAGTACGTCAAGCGAATCGATTACGACTATTACATGATAACTATCAGCTACACGCGCAATCTTTTCAATCCATTGCTCATTCAACCCTAAAGATTGTCTCTCCTGTGCATTTTCTAAGTCTGCAAACTCTCGGGATTGAATAAATAACGGTAACAGCTCATTATTGGATTGTGCTAATTGTTCTAACTTTTCTTGCAGTTCAAGCATAATGCAAGTTTTTCCAGAACCCGGCCCCCCCGTCACCAATATAGAATGGTTCCTATCCTCAATGGCCTCAATCAGTTCGCTAACTAAAAGTATATCAATACGTTGACCACCAATATCTCTTTGCCATGCACGACCAATTGAAGATGTTTTTCTGAACGAATTTAAAATAGTTTGAATATCTACAGGTGGAGAAATAATGCAGCCAAAACGAGAAAGAAGATTTTTAAGATCAGTTTTGGTCAAACGGGAGCAGCAAGATAATTTATGATCCTGTTTGTCGACAATTCTCATTCCCTGATAATCAAGGCAAGTCCAAAGTGAATTAAAAGCTGCTGTAGAATTACTAACTAAATATTTTAATCTCTCATCCAAATTTTCTTTCATTCGCTCATGAATATCGCTAGTTACAAATTTCGTTCGGGATAAAAACTCATAACTACTAAAATTAGATGTTGTCTTTGCAATCAATTCATTGAGTTTTCTATCCGTCGCCTTATGTGCTTTAGCTTCCTCTAAAGCAGCAGAATAGACACTTTCATCTGGAAAATTGACGCTAAACTCCTGCAAAGCAGCCAACTCACCAAAAGGAGTACGGGAGTAAAATCTGACCGTCGTTGTGGGATCTTGTATAAGCGTTTTAGCTGCCTTATCTAACTCATCTGCAAGATCGCCCATTGACCAGGCCCGAAATCCTGTTTGATTTTTTTTACACTGACAACAAATTTTTGTGCCATCCGTCTTCCCTATTACAACGTCATCTACCTGCCATTTCACTGAATCTGTTTCTAGCCATTGATAGCCAGGATCAGAAAGCACGGTCAAAGCCCAGTCAAACGCTACCAACGTTTGATATCCATCTCCTCTATTGGATTGAATACCTGCCTTACTCAATTGTTGACTCCTTTGGATAACGAATGATATCAATCATCCTATAACCAGACCTTTCTTCTACTGTGTAAATCGTTTAGCCTCAGCATTCATGCATGGTATAATTTTTATTCGCGTATACTATGAACGATGGATTCACACTAAGAAAACAAAAAATTAGTTCATCAATGCAATCTATAAAATATATATTATTGATAGAAAAAGGCAAATAAATAGGCGTTCTGGCAGCTAATCTCAGGCGTCATAATTAGTTAAAGTTGAGTACAGATGTGAGTACAAAAACAGGATAAATATTTTAAAACCAAATAAAACAATATTTTAAAATAAAAATCACAGCTTAATGTCTGTTGCCTGAAATCTATCACTTTTGAACTCATTCAAATTTAACCCATAGCCTTCTGTTGTTACAGAAGGCTCTACAACTCACTGGGAAAATTGAAATAATTTCCTATTTATCACTAATTTCCTACCGATTAATACCAGTCTTTAAGATTTCATTATTATATTTACCCGCTATACAAACTTTTACCATCCAATAAAAACTCGCTTTATTAATGTATGGCGGATTCGACTAATAAGCTACCGTCTTGATGGTCAAGTTCTGATAGCATAGTTTTCATCATATGATTGCTGAGTCACTTAAGCGAAGTCCGTCGGCCATCAGCAGAGAATTGAAAAGAAATCAGGAAGCTCAGACATACTGTCCTGAACAGGCTCATTTGAAGGGATTGGCTCGTCGTCATTTTGCTAAGAAAGCCGTGAAAATAACGCCGGAAGTCGAAAAATGGATAAAACGGTTAATTTGGAAAGACTTAAGTCCTGAATAAGTGGTTGATTATTTAAAATCCGTTAAAACAAAGGATTAAGACCATCACATTCGATAACGGTTTGGAGTTCGCAGATCATGAAATCATGAGTAAAAAATTAGAAATCCAGATTGACTTTGCTCACCCTTACTCTCCTTGGGAAAGAGGGATAAATGAGAATATCAATGGATTAATCAGACAATTCTTTCCAAAAGGAACTGATTTTAATGAAGTCTCTGGTCAGGAAATAAATTTTGTAGTAAATCAATTAAATCATCGTCCCCGAAAAACACGGGGTGGGAAAACATCGAATGAATTATTTAAGGGAATACGAACATGTTTACTTCCCGATTAACGATGTTACACTTATTATGTGAATCTACCGATTATTTTAATTTGTCATTATTTATTTTAAATAAATACAATTCAGAAATAAATCAACAATTAATTGATAATAAATTAATTATTATAAGATAATTAATGCATTTCTGAATAATATAATATAGAATTATTCAATAAATAATAACAAAAAACAAATTTTACAACAATAAACTTTACACACTACATTTTTACACTATTATTAAAAGATTAGATATATAATTTTTACCCATTGTTCAACGCATCCTTGGCTTTCAGAAAAATATATTTAACCCATAAAATAGAGCCGTATATTTTTGATAAAAAATAAATTATAGTTCCTTAATTCATATTGGGTAAAAATTTAATAGTTTATCTAATATACCCAATAGATTTCAAATTGCAGCGCGGCGGCAAGGGAGCGAATCCCCGGGAGCATAGATAACTATGTGACCGGGGTGAGTGAGTGCAGCCAACAAAGCAGCAACTTGAAAGATGAAGGGTATAAATACATGAGGAAAATAATTATGAAAGATATATTAACCAACTCTAACCATGAACTTGAAAAGGCACAAGAATGGATAGAATATATTACATGCAGAGGAGGAAGAGATCTTAAGGAATGGGAACATTCAGATAATGTTTTTATTCATTTTTTGGACACTGAGAATCTTTCCGATGTGCAGAGTCCAGCCAATATAGCAGTAACAGATGAATATGCCGTATTTGCCAAAAAATCTGCCACATCATGTAAATACCCCGTCAGCATCACTGAAGGTCTGCAAACTCTTATTAACTTATGTCGAGTGGCTTCTGGTTATGACCCTTTAGACCCAGAAGGTAATGGCAATGCTGAAAAATTTGTCGCGTTTACAGATGAAATAGCAAAAATTCCATTTCTCTCTTTACTGTGGTCAAACACAAGTATTATTACTCAACAAAGTCATGATACTGATGTCCTGATTGATTCTTTTGTTGACACCTTTCGAGGGTTATCTCCCGAAGATAAAATTACAATCAAACTCTATCTAAAAGAGCTGATTCGTGCCGCTCTGTCCTATGCTGATGAAAATGAAAAACAATCTAATTTTGTACAATGTGCGCTCAAAAAATCATCAAATAGCGTATCACTCTTATTGTATTCCTCTGTACTAACAATAAAGAAAGTCAATAACAAAGGGACTATTAAATTCACATCCGATTATACGCTTTCGCAAGCAGAATATAATCTCAGCCAAGCATCATGGGAAATTGTAAAACCAATGTTTGATAAAGAAAATAAAACAACAATAGAATGCTTGATTAACTATATGACAACTAAGGTAAAAACATGAAATAAAATATTACTATAAACAGATTAATTGATCTATATCAACGATATTATTACCAATATATTGGTTAAATATAAAAGTAACAAATCATACAAAATATAAATTTAATATAAATAAATTTCATAAACAGTATTTTTATATCAATATGAAAACGTTACATGGATAACCATTTACATGTGAAGAATAAGTTAAATTACAATCTATCCATACTCAATATTTAATAGTGAAAAAATCTCACTTATGAATATAATTGATCTACATAAAATTTCATTTATTAGTAATTTGAATTCTATTAATACAAGTTTAACAATAAGAATATTTTTTAGGAGGTAATGACAAAAACAAAAAATAAATCCAATAATATTGGATACATATACCCAATAGATTTCAAGTTGCAGTGCGGCGGCAAGTGAACGCATCCCCAGGAGCATAGATAACTATGTGACTGGGGTAAGTGAACGCAGCCAACAAAGCAGCAACTTGAAAGATGACGGGTATAACCACCAAGTAATCGAATTGTTAAAAATAGGGACCTACCCTACTCCCTATTTACAACAATACCATAACATTTAATATCGAGTTTAATAAATCTATTAAGGATAAAACTCATGGAAAATATCTTAAATAATCCTGATTATGCAGTTAAAAAAGCTCAAGAGTGGATAGAACATATTGAGAAAGGAGGAACCAGATTTCTTAAAGATTGGAAACGCTCAGACAATATTTTTATGAATTTCCCCGATGTTGGAGATTATTCTGATATACAGAGTCCGGCTAATGGCGCAGCTACAGGAAATTATGCGCGGCTTAACCAAGACTCTTCCTCATCACTTAAATATCCGTTAAGCATTACCGAAGGCTTACAAACCGTTATTAATATGGCCCGTTCAGTTTCAGGCTATAATCCTTTAGATCCTCAAGGCCAAGGTAATAAAAATAATTTCCTCTCATTTACATCAGAATTATCTGGCGTTCCGTTCCTTTCTTTACTGTCAACAAGCGTACAAAATGTTATTCAAAAAAGCCATAATGCAGATGTTTTGATCAACTCTTTCCTGGAAAACTTCTTAGGATTATCTTATCAAGAGAAAGAGCAGATGAAAATCCCACTGAGACAACTGGCTATCGCTGCATTATCCTATGCAGGTAAAAGGCAAACTCAATCCAATTTCGTACAAAGTGTTCTCGCTACCTCACCAAAAGGTGGTGTGTCAGTTTTCCTATATTGGTCTGAGTTTACAATTTCCGCTTCCCCAGATGATAAAGGCATTATCGAATTCAAATCTAGGTAGTGTCCCTTAATTATATAATCTCCGGCAAAAGAGTCGAATACAGCCTAATTTCACCATCGACAGATAGTTTCGTGCTGTTTTTTCATAGCGTGTTGCAATACGTCGATTACCTTTCAAAAA
>NZ_RCWA01000032.1 GCF_018448905.1 Photorhabdus heterorhabditis
TATGCCTGGCGGCGATAGCGCGGTGGTCCCACCTGACCCCATGCCGAACTCAGCAGTGAAACGCCGTAGCGCCGATGGTAGTGTGGGGTCTCCCCATGCGAGAGTAGGACACTGCCAGGCTTTAAATCCGGTGAACCCCCTCAGCGTAAGCTGGGGGTGTTTGCGTTTGGGGGTCAGAGACGCGATGACATGTCGGCTCGCCTGGGGTATCCTGCGCGGTTGAGCCGGTTTGAAGGCATTCATGCAGTCAAACATTCGGATAATTGCCTGCACAATCGCTCATGGGACGGCTCCCAGTGGGTAAAGTCTGTATGCGCTAGGTAACCGGCTGATGTGGATGTGGAAACTCGCTTAGCGGTTTTGGGTTTTCATCCGATGGCGGCTTTTTAAGAGTCCGGCAGCTTATCTGCCTGTGAATCATTAAAACCGGTTATAGTCATAGCCGGCCCGAAAAATAACTGAAACCCGGTTTCTTCAGGCTGATAGACAATGGCGAATGCTAAAGCTAGCCCGTTATTATGGCTTACTATTGCATTAAGAGTTTTAAAAATTACGGATTAGTTATATCCTTATCTTATGTCTACGAATTATTCTTTTAAGTTGATGCTAGAGGCAATAGATCTGAGCATCTAGAAATCACTTACCTGAAGCTTTGATATCTTTTTCGTCGGGGAGATTGCTGTATTGCATCAGGTTTTTATTGCCATCTATTACCATTAATTCTTTTGACGGTTTAAAACAGTTGCTTAATGGAGAGCGGCAGTGTTCTGGAGATTTATGGTGAATACCTAGCCAGTCACTAATAAGGTAATAATTATCTGAAGTTGAGAAGTGGGTGTTTATCACGCCGGTGTGGCGATATTGTGGATTAACATTATTGTTATACCAGATAAATAGAGGGATATTATAAGCATCTTTTCGTGGATTACTGACACCATGATGATAACGAATATTGCCATCTTTATCTAAACGTTGTAATCCATGATCTGAAAAATAGAGAATAGATGCTTTATTTCCTTTGATTTTGTTAATTATTTTTCTTATTAACTGATCTGTATAAGCTATTGAGCTATCATAGCAGTTGTCATCCTCATTTGAGGAGAAGGAAATTAGTTTATTGTCTGGAAATCGGTTACAGGATGGTTCATGACTGCCGTAGATATGCATGATGATAAGTTTTTTACCTTTCTGTTCTAGTGTGTCATCTAAATAGGGTAGTAACTCTTCATCATATCCAATATATTTATTCCATTTTTGATTATCAGACATATTAGAAATAGCTGTGATCAGACTGTTACTTTTCCCGGCTTTCCCTTGGTTACTTATCCAGATTGTTTTAAATCTGGCATCTTTAGCTAATGATATAATATTGTCGGCATAGTGCGTTTTATTTCTAAGCTGATATAAGGTGATGTTAGAAAGTGAAATAGGTACGGATAATATAGTCACTGGTGCTGGAGAAATAGCTTGATTAAATATCAGCATATTTTCTCGCATCATGTCCAACGTTGGTGTTGTAGTTTTATCATAACCGTACAGGGACATATGGTCTCTTCTTGCTGATTCTCCTATCAGTAATATATAAAGATCAATATCCTTGTCTTCTTGTATATAATTGAAATTTACTCTAACAGATCCGATTTTCCTGATTTGTTGATTTTCGTATATTGCCCTTACCATTGCTGATGAGTTATAGAATGGTGTTCCCATTAAAAAGTGTTCTGACAAAATAATTTTCCCGGAATGTTTTTTTCCTGAAATATAATAATCAATAGGTACTAATAGGCAGGCAAAGAACAAAGCCCATACACTGGATTTAAGTAATCGGTTATCTATATTTTTTGAGAGCCATCGAATAGATAAGAAATATATTAACAGCATGAAAATAAAGAAGAATACATAGTATTTATTGTAAGACAACATACCTACAGCTTCATTGCTATTCGTATTGATAAAAGTATTTGCAATAGTTGAGGAAAAACTTATCTGGTGTTCGTTGGAGAAAAAAAATGATGTGGATGTATTGATCGACCATAATAAAGAGGTAAGTACAACTAAAGGTTTAAAATATTTTAAATGATAGAAAAAAGCGTTAGTACCTGCTAGCAAGAAACCCAATAATACTATTTTTAACTTATACTCATTAGTCATATTGCCAATGAAAATTATTGGCAATATAGCGAGGACGAAGACAATAAGAATAGACCATTTATTTCGCATATTGGTTAATAATGTTAGGTAGCGAATTGAAATAAAAAGTTAATCATTAACCTAAGAATAAAACAAGAGCTTAATTTGTGAAATAGCTCTGAATTTGGAATGCTTCTTAATAAAACAACCTCTCCCGAAGGAGAGGTTGGGTATAAAATCGTATTAGTGTGTTTTTCCTTGAGCGATACCAAGCCCTGTTTGTGATCGAATAAACTGATTTCTAAATTGTTCTCTTTCTTGTATACCTTGTAGTGAATTATCGGTAATGGAAAATAGCCATGAACCAGTGAAAGCGACAATCATTGAGAATAGTGCTGGATACTCGTAAGGATAAATTGGTTTTTCATGGCCGAGAATGCTAACCCAAATTGTTGGACCGAGAATCATCAGAACCACAGCTGTGATTAACCCAAGCCACCCTCCGGTTAATGCACCTCGGGTTGTAAGTTTACGCCAGTACATAGACAACAGAATGATTGGAAAATTACAGCTTGCAGCAATAGAAAATGCCAATCCAACCATGAAGGCGATGTTCTGATTCTCAAATAAAATACCTAATCCGATTGCGACAAACCCAAGTATCACAACAGTAATTTTTGATACATTTAATTCATCTCGTTCATTGACTTTACCGTGTTTAATGACATTTGCGTACAAGTCATGTGATACAGCTGATGCACCAGCCAGTGTCAGACCAGCTACAACGGCTAGAATAGTGGCAAAAGCTACTGCGGAGATAAAGCCAAGGAATAAATTACCTCCAACTGCACTAGCAAGGTGAACTGCCGCCATGTTAGTACCACCGATAAGAGCACCTGTGGCATCTTTGAATGAAAGGTTTGGGCTAACGAGTAAAATAGCGCCGAAGCCGATGATAAAAGTCAGAATGTAAAAATAGCCTATGAAACCAGTAGCATAAAAAACACTTTTCCGTGCTTCTTTGGCATCATTTACGGTAAAGAAGCGCATAATAATATGAGGTAAGCCAGCAGTACCAAACATCAACGCAAGGCCCAGAGAGAGTGCAGAGATCGGATCAGAAACTAATCCTCCAGGACTCATGATAGCTTCTCCCTTTGAATGAACGGCAACAGCTTCTTTGAACAGTGTGTTGAAATTGAAGTTGACTGCTTTCATGACCATAAGAGCCATAAAGGTGGCGCCAGCCAGCAATAGAATGGCTTTGATAATTTGCACCCAAGTAGTAGCCAACATTCCGCCAAACAGAACATAAAACACCATTAGGATGCCAACCAATACGACTGCAATGTGGTAATCCAGACCAAAAAGTAATTCGATAAGCTTACCTGCTCCAACCATTTGAGCGATAAGATAAAGAGCAACAACAACCAGTGAGCCAATTGCAGATAATGTACGGATTGGACGTTGCTGTAACCGGTAAGAAGCAACATCTGCAAAAGTATAACGTCCAAGGTTTCTTAATCGCTCGGCAATCAGAAACAGAATAATGGGCCAGCCAATCAGGAAGCCTATAGAGTAAATCAGTCCATCGTAACCAGATGTATAGACTAGGGCGGAAATTCCAAGGAATGATGCTGCGGACATAAAATCACCTGCAATTGCCATTCCGTTTTGGAATCCAGTAATACGTCCGCCTGCGGTGTAATAATCGGTGCGGGAGCGTGTTCTTTTTGAAGCCCAGTAAGTGATATAGAGTGTGAAGCCAACGAACAGGATGAACATAATAATGGCTTGAATGTTGACCGGTTGCCTTTCTACGTTCCCAGAGATTGCGTTGGCCCAAGTGAGATTAGAAAATAGTAGTATGACTATCAGCAAAAATTTTTTCATTTTTTTACCTCACTGAGAATTTGTGAGGTAAGGGAATCAAACTCACTATTAGCTCTGATTACATATAGGCCGGTTAAGATGAATGAAATAACAATTAAGCCAATGCCAACTGGTATCCCACGGGTAATATGGGAGCCTGTGTAAAGGGGAGTACCTAGCCATTCGGGTGCAAATGCAATGATGAAAATAAAGCTGACATACAGAACCAATGTAATTATTGATAGCAACCATGCAAAACGGCCTCGTTTTTTAACTAATTCTTTGAAACGAGGGTTATTTTCAATCCCTTGGTAAATGGCGTCATTCATTAGAGTATATCCTCTTATATTTATTATATTAATTGATTACTGCCGCCTTGTGGCGGCATTGTCTGTCACGAAATACTCATTGTTTGTTTTTCTTCCAATAGTTTTTCTACTACTCCTGGATCTGCCAGTGTTGAAGTATCTCCCAAGTTACTAATATCGCCGGAGGCAATTTTGCGCAGGATGCGGCGCATAATTTTTCCTGAACGAGTTTTTGGTAAGGAATCTGTCCAGTGCAGGATATCTGGTGTAGCGATTGGGCCGATTTCTTTACGTACCCAATTACGGACTTCGGTATATAATTCTGGAGAAGGTTCCTCGCCGTGAATTAACGTGACGTAGGCATAAATTGCTTGCCCTTTGATGTTATGTGGGACACCTACGACAGCGGCTTCTGCAATTTTGGGATGAGAAACTAAAGCAGATTCAATTTCAGCAGTACCTAGACGATGACCAGAGATATTCAACACATCATCAACACGGCCAGTGATCCAATAATAGCCATCTTCATCACGGCGTGCGCCATCACCACTAAAGTACATGCCCTTAAAGGTGGAAAAATAGGTTTGTTCGAAACGATCATGATCGCCGAACAGTGAACGTGCTTGTCCTGGCCAGGAATCAGTAATAACCAGATTTCCTTCACAAGCACCTTCTAATGGCTCACCAAGATTGTCAACCAGTGCTGGTTGAACACCGAAAAAAGGTAAAGTTGCGGAACCTGCTTTTAGTTCGGTTGCTCCTGGTAGTGGCGTTATCATGAAGCCACCGGTTTCTGTCTGCCACCAGGTATCAACAATCGGGCATTTTTTATTACCAATTTTCTGGTAATACCATTCCCATGCTTCTGGGTTAATAGGTTCACCAACTGATCCCATAATACGTAGGGAAGTACGTTTCGTTCCTTCAATGGCTTTATCTCCCTCTGCCATCAGGGCACGAATCGCTGTTGGCGCTGTATACAGGATATTAACCTGATGTTTGTCAATAACCTGACTTAAACGGTTAGCTGAAGGATAGTTTGGTACACCTTCAAACATCAGAGTAATAGCACCACAGGAAAGTGGCCCATAGAGAAGATAACTATGCCCAGTAACCCAACCGACATCTGCTGTGCACCAATAGATTTCACCCGGATGATAGTCAAATACATATTTAAATGTTAGGGATGCATATACAAGGTAGCCCCCGGTCGTGTGCAACACGCCTTTAGGTTTACCTGTAGAGCCGGAGGTATAGAGAATAAATAGAGGGTCTTCTGCATTCATTTCTTCAACTGGACAGTCAGCACTAACGCCTGCTGTTAATTCGTGCCACCAAAGGTCTCGACCAGAATGCCAGTTACCAATATTTCCCGTGCGTTTGAAAACAATCACATTGGATACATTGACAACAGCTGTGTTACTTAATGCATCATCAACATTCTTTTTTAGAGGAATGGCACGTCCTGCTCTCAAACCCTCATCGGCGGTAATGACCAGTTTGGTATTTGAATCAATAATACGTCCAGATACTGCATCAGGAGAAAAACCTGCGAAAATAACAGAGTGGATAGCACCAATACGGGCACATGCCAACATAGCAACGGCAGCTTCTGGCACCATCGGCATATAAATAGCAACAACATCGCCTTTTTTAATACCTATATTTTTCAATGCATTAGAAAACTGGCATACATCATGATGTAGTTCACGATAGGTTACAGTTTTGGATTCTGTTGGATCATCGCCTTCCCAAATAATAGCGGTTTGATCTCCACGCTCTTTTAAATGACGATCGAGACAGTTTGCGCTTAGATTTAGTGTTCCATCTTCAAACCAGCGGATATTGATATGTCCGGGATCAAAAGAGGTATTCTTTACTTTGGTGTAGGGTTTAATCCAGTCAACGATTTTACCGTTTTCACCCCAGAACCTTTCGGGATCTTGCAGTGATAATTGGTAGTTTTGCTGATATTGTTGTTTATTCATCAGGGTATGTTCTGCAATGGTAGCAGGAATGGGATATTTCATTATTTGGGTCATATTATATTCTCCTTGCGAATGTTAATATTATGTCAAAACAAAGTTAACTAAAGTGTAAAGAGAATTTTTGTTTTTTTTTTGCGCGGAAGATCACGCAATAAAAAGAATATTTTTCACAATATTGTCATTTAGTGTGGCAGGTTTATTTAGGTTTAATCGCTAAGCAAAAATAGTAATTTAAAATCCTAATCCAATAATAATGTTAAATATAGATAAATTGGCTGATAAGTCACTGAAACACAGTTGCATGATAAAACCATAGTGAGACTATGGTTTTGATAATCATTTCCAATAATATTTAATTAACTATAATGATCATGTTGTTCACAGAGATGTGGACTTGGAATCATTCTTATATGACTGGAGTACATGATATGAGCTATTCATTACCTTCTCTTCCTTATTCTTATGACGCTCTGGAACCTCATTTTGATAAGCAGACGATGGAAATTCATCATACCAAGCATCATCAGACTTACGTTAATAATACCAATAGTGCTCTGGAGGCTTTCCCTGAGCTAGCAAAGCTTGATATTGATGATTTGATCCAGCAATTAGATAAGATACCAGCGGATAAACGTACTTTTGTACGTAACAATGCTGGTGGTCATTCTAACCACAGTCTGTTTTGGAAGGGACTGAAATTAGAAACAACGCTGAAAGGCCCATTGAAAGAAGCTATTGAACGTGATTTCGGTAGTGTTGATGTTTTTAAAGAAAAATTTGAGCAGGCGGCAGCTACCCGTTTTGGTTCTGGTTGGGCGTGGCTGGTACTGAAAGATGATGGTAAACTGGCGGTTGTTTCTACTGCTAATCAAGACAGCCCATTAATGGGTGAAGCTATTTCTGGTGCATCTGGCTATCCGATTATTGGTCTGGATGTTTGGGAACATGCTTATTACTTGCAGTATCAAAACCGTCGTCCTGACTACATCAAAGCGTTCTGGCATGTTGTTAACTGGGATGAAGCAGCAGACCGCTATCAGGCAAAAGTGAAATAACTTTCTAACCCATTTTCTCTTTTCTGCTATGCCGGCTGATATTACTGCCGGCATTTTTATTGGCTAAGGTATTGGTTTATGATGATGCCGGGCTGATTTCAATTTAAGGAAAGTGAATTATGCATTATCCGCAGGTATATACAGGCAAAATTGAAATATCAGAAAAACTGTCTGCCAGTGCAATTAACAAACGGATGGTTGATGGCCGCTTGCATCTGACTTGTCTCGGATTAGAAGGTGATGAACAGGCTGAAACTCGTTTCCACGGAGGCACTGATCGGGCGCTTTGTCATTATCCTCGAGAACACTATGATTTCTGGAAACGTCAATTTCCAGAGCAGGAAGATTTTTTTATTGCGCCGGAATTTGGTGAAAATATTTCTACAATTGGGCTGACTGAAGAAAATGTTTGTATAGGTGATATTTTCAGTTGGGGAGAGGCAATGATTCAGGTAACTCAGCCTCGTTCACCTTGTTATAAACTCAATTCTCATTCCGGTATCAGCAATTTTTCTGTCATTATGCAGGAGAGTGGCCGTTGTGGCTGGCTTTATAGAGTCATTGCTTCGGGAAATATCAGCCCGGATGAGCCTCTTGTTCTTGTTTCTCGTAATAGCGATGTTTCAGTTAAAGAAGCGATAGCTATTGCTTTTAATATGCCATTTGATGAAGAGCAGTATCGGCGTTTAATGAGCGCAGCCGCGCTTTCTGCCAGTTGGAGCTTTACTATGCAAAAAAGGGTAAGGTTTGGAAAGATTGAAGATTTTAATCGCAGGTTGTTTGGGAAATAATAAAATGTGCACGTGGTAAACGTGCACATTGATTGCTGACTTTTGGCATCTCGACTGTTACCACCAGATTTTCATCAATAAAAAAATTTGTACTGGCAGTTTTAAATACCTTTTCATCGAATTTTGTTACTACCAAATGGTTTAACTTTGTGATTTAGCGCTTTTTATTTATTTCACAGAGCCTGACTTGCTCAGGTTAGATCATGTGGACTATCGTTTTTCATGGTATTTAGAAGCAAGAGGGGAGGCTTGTCATGAAAAAACAGGGTAAAAGCTTTAATCAATAAAGATAAAAATAAGTGATTAATGATTTTTTTATCAGGGGTATATTCACATAACAGGTGTAAAATCGTTAATCGGGAAGTAAACATGTTCGTATTCTCTTAAATAATTCATTCGGTGTTTTCCCTCCCCGTATTTTTCGGGGCCGATTATTTAATCAGTTTACTACAAAGCGGAAATATGCCTATCGATATCGATAGGCTGATCGCCGGGATTAAGCTTTGATGAAGACTTATTTGCTGACCTCAGCGGCACAACAATGTGCCATTTGATGACGGTGAACAGGGGTGAATGAAACATCAGAGCATTATCTGAAAGTTTCATACACCAGATTTGGTAATAACTCTTTAGATTCTATAGGGATGTAACTTTATGAAAGTTAATAATTATAAGAAAAGCGCAATATCAATCGGAATCGCTTCATTTCTTATCGGCTTGTCTAATACCGCATGGAGTTGGGATAGGTTAGATAATGAACAAATCAAACCTAATACTACTTATAATGACGCCGATCTCACCTTAGATAAGCAAACAAAAACACAACGGATTAAGATTACAGGCGATACTATCTTCAGAATACAAGGGGATAGTCAGGCCACCGATACGGTGGTTGAAGACAACTCTCATATTCAGATGAGCCAATTTGGCTATAACAATACTCTGGGTAATCCCGTTATCCAGAACACGACTGTCAATGGTCGCGGAAGAATCGATATGGGTGCGGGTTCAGTCTCATTCGGGCAGTTATTTATTGGTAAAGATGCTGAATTATCCATTGATAATAATGACATGTATTTTACCAACGTTTCCGTTAACTCCCCGGTTCCCGCAGGAAATGTCTATATCGAAAACCTGACACTTGCTGGAGTTGCGGATATTGCCTCAGCATGGACGGGCGACGGTGAAGATGGGGATGCTCCACTACCTGAAAAACCTGGCCCTGTACTGGTGACTCGCATTGATAATCTGACAATGCAACTTGGTAGTAAATTAAAAATGGAAGCATATGCTTCCGGTGTGCAGTTTAACCGTCTCGAGTTAAAAAATCTCTCCGGCGAAGGTAATTTTTATCTGACTACCAGTCTGGCTGATGGCCTTAGCGACAAAATATATGTATCAGAACGTGCTTCCGGTAAGTTTGGTTTACAGGTAAATGATAGCGGTCGGGAAGTCGTTAATCCAAAAAACGTCCAGTTGGTCTATATCAACAGCGGTGATGCGCACTTTAATTTACTGAATAATGGCGGGATTGTCGAAGCAGGTGTCTGGCAATACAAACTGCATAACAAAACAGAGAACGGACATACTGAATGGTACCTGGTGGGCGGAAAACTAGGGGAATTGGCACCACAGGAGACGAATACGCCATCTGATACAAATACAGATACACCACTAGGAAACAATAGCGCACCTTTAACACCATCTGTTGTTCCACATCCTGTACTGAGTAACAGCGCACGTGCAGTCATTAACATGGCAACGGCTCCATGGTATATCCTCGAAACGGAAACCAGCACCCTGCGCCAAAGAATGGGCGATTTGCGCCGCAATGATGGAAGTATAGGAGTATGGACTCGTTATCTGAGTGATAATTCTCGCCTGAACGACAAACGTTACAGCGCGTTCCATTCAAATTTAAACGGTATGCAGCTCGGTGCAGATAAAAAAACAGAATTTAGTAACGGAACTTTATTGCTTGGCGTTTTTACATCTTACAGCAAGAGCAACATCAAATCAGACAATACAAATAATGGAAATATCCGAAGTTATGGTGGTGGGGTTTACACCACATGGTTCGATAATTCTGGTTTATACATGGACACTCTGTTGAAAGCGAACCACCTCAGCAATGAGGTACGTACAAACATGAACAGCGGTAACAGCGTCAAAGGAAATTATAGCCAGAATACGATCACCGCATCAACGGAGGCAGGATATTCCATCAAGTTAACGGATGCGTTCAGTCTGACACCTTACGGCAAAGTAGCTTATTCCCGTACAGGAAAGGCTGACTACTCACTGGATAATGGCATGGAAGCAAATGTCCATGCGGCCAACAGTTTACGGGGTGAGGTTGGTACGTTGCTGGAAAGTGAATTCAGTATTGCGGAACACAGCGTCAGACCTTACGCGAAAACCGCAGTATCCCGTGAGTTTATCAAGAATAATGAGATAGAAATCAACAACGTTTCATTCGACAGTAACTATTCTGGCAACGTCGGTAAGTATGGTCTCGGTGTAACTGCAGACGTGGGAGGTAACGCATTGGTTTATACTGAAGTTAACTATCAGAAAGGTAACAAGGTAGAAACTCCGATCTATGCAACAGCGGGATTCAGAGTCAGTTTTTAAAACAGGTGAATGCCAGGAGTTGTCTTCACCGGGATTCACATTAATCCTAACACCCGCTGTAAAAACGTCCTGATGCCTCTCAGGGCGTTTTTAACAAACAACAGGAGAGAACAAAGATTTTGAGTGCTCTGATCTGGAATTCCAATTACAGGCCAGACGGAATTTTCGGCGGTTTGAGCGTGGAACCTCTAAGAAGATACATCTTGTTTTTAAATGGGTTTATCGGCAGCTTGAAATGTGCACGTGGTAAACGTGCACATTTATCTCTATCAAGGGTGGGCTATAAAGCCAATAGCTTCATACACTTTATCTAGTGTAATTTGGGCACGGGCTTTTGCCTTGGCTGCACCTTCTGCCATGATTTTATTCAGTAGAGCCTCATCATTGCGGAAATGATAGAAACGCTCCTGTAATTCAGTCAACATACCGGAAACTGCATCAGCTACAGCACTTTTTAAATGACCATACATTTGGCCTTCAAATTCAGCTTCCAGTTCAGGAATGGTTTTACCAGTAACGCCTGCTAAGATATCCAATAAGTTAGAAACACCTGGTTTTTGTTCCAGATTGTAACGAACGCGAGGGGGTTCTTCCGAATCTGTAACTGCACGCTTGATCTTTTTAGCAGCTGATTTTGGATCTTCCAACAGGGCGATAACATTATTGCGGTTATCGTCTGACTTGGACATTTTCTTTTCTGGGTCTTGCAGAGCCATAACACGAGCGCCACCTGTTGGGATAAATGGCTCTGGTACAGTGAATATATCGCCATAGATAGCGTTAAATCGCTGAGCGATATCACGACTCAGTTCAAGGTGCTGTTTCTGATCAATACCTACCGGAACTTGGTTTGTTTGATATACCAAAATATCCGCAGCCATCAGTACTGGATAATCAAACAGACCTGCGTTAATGTTTTCGGCATGACGAGCTGATTTGTCTTTGAACTGAGTCATACGGCTGAGTTCACCGAAATAGGTATAGCAGTTCAGAACCCAGCTTAATTGAGCATGTTGTGGTACATGGGACTGAACAAAAATGGTGCTTTTCTTCGGATCAATACCACAAGCCAGGTAGAGTGCCAATGTATCCAGAGTGCGTTTTCTCAATTCTTTTGGGTCTTGGCGGACAGTGATTGCATGTTGGTCGACGATGCAATAGATGCAGTCATAATCATCCTGCATTTTAACCCACTGACGTAACGCCCCCATATAGTTACCGATGGTTAATTCACCGGAAGGTTGTGCGCCGCTGAATACAATAGGTTTTTGGGAGTTTGGTTTTTCAGATACAGTGGGTTCACTCATTTTATTATGCTTCCTGAAGTTTCAAAGATGGGAGTCCAATTGTGGATAGCAGATCCGAGAAATTCGTTAATAGGTAGTCTGGATTGCTTAATTCAATAGATTCACCGTAGTTATATCCATAGGTTAAACCAACACAAGGGCAACCTGCCGCTTGCGCCGCTAAAATATCATTACGAGAATCACCGACAAAGAGCAATTCTTCCTTACGTAGTCCGAATGTGCCCATTGTTAGATAAATAGGTGCTGGGTGTGGCTTTTTCTCTTTAACATCGTCACCACCTAGTACCAATGAAAAATATTCACTGATGCCTAAAGAGGCCAGCAGAGGGGCAATAAAAGCGGTGGGTTTATTGGTGATGATACCCATTGGCAGGTTGTGTTTTGCCAATTCTTTTAATGTGGTTTTGACTGCCGGGAACAACTGACTACCTGTTGTTACGGTTGTTTCATAGAAATGGTCAAACAGCTCACGGGTTTCTTTATGCAATTGTGCAGTCAAGTTGACTTTAGCCCATGTCAGTGCACGTTCGACCATAATGTCTGCACCGTTACCGATCCAAACAGCAACTCGCTCTTTTCCCGCTGTGGGAAAACCTTTAGCTAACAGTGCCTGATCCAGTGCATCGGCTAGACCACCGGCGCTGTCTACTAATGTACCATCTAGATCAAAGGCGATAGCACGGATACCTTTTAATACCTTATTTGCCATGAGATACCTTTGACAATTCACTACGCATATTATCAATTACTGTTTTGTAATCTGGCTGACTGAAGATGGCTGAGCCAGCAACGAACATATCTGCACCAGCGGTTGCTGCCGCTGCAATATTGCTAGCCTTAATACCACCGTCTACTTCAAGACGAATGTCATAACCGCTTTTATCGATGATTTTACGAACCTGACGTAGCTTATCCAGTGTTCCAGGAATGAAAGATTGGCCACCAAAACCAGGATTTACCGACATCAACAGAATAATATCTAGTTTATCCAGGATATAATCAAGATAACTTAATGGAGTTGCAGGATTGAATACCAGACCTGCTTTACAGCCATGTTCTTTGATAAGTTGTAGACTACGGTCAATATGCTCACTAGTTTCTGGGTGGAAGGTAATGTAAGTGGCTCCTGCCTTGGCGAAATCAGGGATAATGCGATCAACCGGTTTTACCATCAGATGAACATCAATTGGTGCAGTAATGCCATAATTTCGTAGAGCCTGGCAGACCATAGGCCCGATAGTCAGGTTAGGAACATAATGATTATCCATGACATCAAAGTGAACGACGTCAGCACCTGCTGCCAGTACCTTAGCGGTATCTTCACCCAACCGCGCAAAATCCGCAGATAAAATGGATGGGGCAATTAGAAAATCTTTCATTATCTTCTCCAAATCGTTTCTATCATCCCTTAATTGCAAGGCAAAAAGGGGGTGGATAACAGTCAGCGATATAATGCTAAAAGTTCGTCTACTTTACTGCGAGCAAGAATATTCCTGCTGATAGTACGACGTGCTTTGACAATATGAAGTGAAGCCTGGTAGTACCATTCTCGGGTCATTGGCGTATCGTGGTTGGATATCAAAACAGGAATCGCACGTTCTGATGATAACTTAAATGCAATATGCGCCAGATTTTCCTGATCAGTAATGTTAAAGCTGTTGGTGTGATACGCCGTAAAGTTTGCGGTTGCTGATAAAGGAGCATAAGGAGGGTCGCAATAGATAACTGAACCTTTCCGTGCTTTATTCAAGGTGTATTGATAGTGCTCACAGATAAAAGTCGCATTTTGGGCTTTTTCAGCAAACCAATATAATTCATCTTCAGGAAAGTAGGGTTTTTTATAACGACCAAATGGTACGTTAAACTTACCATGAGAATTATAACGGCAGAGGCCGTTGTAACAATGGCGATTGAGATAAAGGAATAACACGCTGCGGTGAAACGGGTCAGTGCTTTGGTTAAATTGTTCCCGTAACTGATAAAAATGTTCGGCTGTGTTGTATTCTTGGGTAAACAGAGGGCGCGTATGAACGATAAACTCATTAGCCCTTAATTTTACTGTGTTGTACAGATTAATCAGGTCACTGTTGATATCAGCGAGGATGTAAGAATCGTAGTCTGTGTTCAGAAAGACAGAACCTGCGCCAACAAATGGTTCTATCAGACAACTACCGGCTGGCAGATGACGTCTGATGTCATCTACCAACGGGTATTTTCCACCGGCCCATTTTAAGAAAGCGCGTTTTTTTTTCATGCTGTCAATTAATTACTCAATCATTCCAGAGCCGCAGATTGTACTCTGTTTAGGACAGCATATCAGCGCCTAATAAATATTGTTTTATTTTCTCAGGTCTTGTTGCACTTGCTGCATCGTTCTGACCCAAGGTTTCTTTGCCTGAATTTCAGCCGGTAGAGATGAAACAGCCTGCTTCGCTTCAGAAACGGAATTGTAATCACCGTGAATCAAGACAAACCAGGTTTTTCCATTACGTTTAGTTTCGTAAACTTTGTAGTGGATGAGGTTATGCTTTTTAGCAAAAGCGGTCAGGGTATCTGAACGGCTGGCACTACTTAATTGCAAAGTGTAGTGGCTTACCGGGGTTTTCAGCAGATTATTGCCAGTGTTGGTCACATTATTTTTACTGTTAGTGTGACTTGTTGATGGTTTTGATTTAGCCGATTCCTCTGGTTTCAGTGGACGGATATTTTCCGGTTTCTGTTGTACCTCAGGTGGCGGTGTTACTGTTTGCGGTTGTTGGGTTTGATTCAGATTCTGCACCGCATGGTTTATATTACTTTGTTGCTGAATCAAAGCATCAGGAATCTTTCCTGATAATTCAATTCGTTGACTTTCGCCATTGTTAACTTGGTGCTGTTGAGGTTGTGTTGGAGTACCACTGACAGGAGGAATATTAATTTCCTGTGACCTGTTAATTGTATCTGAGGTGGTATTCTCTGATGTTACGGATTGATGGTTATCATCCTTGGATGGTGAACCCGATAAATCAATATTTTTCTCTGCAACATTTGGTGATTGCTGTTTTTCATGTTCAGTTGGCGCTTTTAAAGCAGAGCTGATAGCTATAATCAGTAGTAGCAGTACTAAAATCCCAATACCGAGCATCATTTGCTGGCGCGAGATTGCAAACTTGGGTTTGTTTAATTGCTGACGTGATCGTGAAGGGCGGCGATCTGAGGTATCTGGTTTAAACTCACTATCTGCCCTTTGCTCGTTTTTTGATTTGAATTCGTCCATATGCCCTCCAAACAGAGCTAATACTGCCAATTGCAATTAAAATCGGTCCGGTAGGTTGATCTAACTAGAATAAAAATTCGTCATTAAAGTAGCTACTTTATGACACAACAACCAGATGTATGCAAAAAAACATTTAATTTATTGATAATTACACATTCTCGGATGGTAAACACTGATGAATAGCTTCAAGAACACAATCATGTCTAATATCTGAGCATAGACCAGCTTTGCCAATTGCAGTTGGAAGAATCAGACGTAATTTCCCTGCTATAACTTTTTTATCTCTCATCATATGTGGAAGATAGGTTTCCGGCGGCATATTTTGTGGCCCGTGTACAGGTAGATTTGCCCTTCTCAGCAATCGGATAATGCGTTGAGTGTCTTGCTCAGAGAAATTCCCTGCGAGCTGGGCTGTTTTTGCCGCCATAACCATTCCCGCAGCAACAGCTTCTCCATGTAGCCAGATGCCATATCCCATTTCTGTTTCAATTGCGTGACCAAATGTATGACCAAGATTCAGCAGGGCACGCAGGCCGCTTAATTCTTTTTCATCTGCGGCGACAACTTCTGCTTTTAATTCGCAGCAGCGACGGATGCAGTAAGCCATTGCTTTGTTGTCGAGAGCCAGCAGTTTATCCATATTATCTTCAAGCCAGCTGAAAAACTCACTGTCGAGAATGATGCCGTACTTAATGACCTCAGCCAGACCAGAAGAGAGTTCGCGGGCTGGAAGCGTTTGCAGGCAATTGAGATCGACCATCACAGAAACGGGCTGATAGAACGCGCCTATCATATTTTTGCCGAGAGGATGATTTACTGCGGTTTTTCCTCCAACAGAAGAATCAACCTGAGCGAGAAGAGTGGTAGGGACCTGAATAAAACGGACACCACGTTGATAACAGGCAGCGGCAAAACCGGTCAAATCACCGATTACGCCGCCGCCGAGAGCGATAAGTGTTGTATCTCGACCGTGGTTATTTTCCAGCAGAGCAGAGAATACATCGTCTAATATGGAAAGAGATTTGTACTGTTCACCATCAGGCAGAATAATTTCATCTACCCGAACCCCGGCTTGTTGCAAAGTGGCTTTTACTTTTGCCAAATACAGTGGAGCCAGCGTTTGATTCGTCACCAGCATAACTTGCTGGTCTGCTTCTAGTGGTGCAAAAGCAGAAGGATCATCGAACAATCCTTGTGCAATGGTAATCGGGTAGCTACGCTCCCCTAAAGTAACAATTATCTTTTCCATAGCAGCTTTAGCCTTAATTATTTATCGCTGTACAGACTTGCCTAAATCAGTTTTTTTCCAGTAACTCGATGATTTGGTTAGCAACAACTTTCGCGCTTTGCTCATCGGTACGGATAGTGACATCAGCAATTTCCTCATACAGAGGATTACGTTCGTCCGCTAAATTTTCTAAAACTTCACGTGCTGGTGCATCAACTTGAAGTAAAGGACGTTTTTTATCGCGCTGGGTGCGTGCTAGCTGTTTTTCAATGGTGGTTTCCAGGTAGACTACGACACCACGGGCAGACAGACGATTTCGGGTTTCTCTGGATTTTACAGAGCCTCCACCAGTCGCCAGTACAATGCCTTGTTTTTCAGTGAGTTCGTTAATCACTTTTTCTTCGCGTTCGCGGAAGCCTTCTTCGCCTTCCACATCGAATACCCAGCCCACGTCAGCTCCGGTACGTCGCTCAATTTCTTGATCGGAGTCGTAAAACTCCATATTGAGTTGCTGAGCTAACTGACGACCAATAGTGCTTTTGCCGGCACCCATAGGCCCAACCAGAAAGATATTACGTTTCTCTGCCATGTTTTTGGTATTACTAAGACTATTCGTTAATGATAACCCGCCCCGCTAATCAAATCAGCAGCGGGACCTAAACTGAAACCTCATGAGCGGTAATGTGAGATCAGATGATGAAATTATCTCAGTTCACCAGCCAGTTTTGCAACTATATAAATCAATGATGAGCTTCCTGTAGCAGAAGCTCTAGTTTTATTGGCTTATTATTGTGATGTTAACCCGACCGCTCAATTAGCTAACCCTTGTATGCTAAATCGGACTCAGCGTCAAATCTATAAACAGGGTTAGCTGAAAAAATCTGCGCATGATCATACTGAATAGTCGTTTTTTTATTTTCAATTCATTGATATAACTGTTTTATTATTTTTTGTGGTTAAATATCCATCAGTTGAGGTGTGATAAATATTATCAGCTCTCGACGGCTGTGTTTATGACCTTTCTGATCAAATAGTGAACCGAGCAGAGGAATGTCTGATAGATAGGGGACTTTCTGAGTTTTCTCACCTTTTTTTTGTTGGAAAATCCCACCGAGAATAAGTGTTTCACCATTTTTTACAGTGACTTGAGTCATTATTTCCTGTTTGTCGATGGTCAGGTTTTCACCTCCTCCCTGACTTATTGAGATTCCTGGCATATTTTGACTAATTTTTAGAGAGAGTCTGATTTTGTCTTTTCTGAGTATATGAGGGGTGACTTCCATTCCCAGTACAGCTTCTTTAAATTGCACGGTACTTTTATCTTTTTCCTGACTGACATAGGGGATATCCGAGCCTTGCTTAATGCTGGCTAACTGTTGATGTGAGGCTGTCAGTCTTGGGCTAGCGATGATATCCAGTTGATTTTCTTGTTCCAGGGCGCTGAGTTCTAGTTCCAGTAAGCTGGTGTGAATACGGGCAATATTGAGCGAAAATCGATGCATATTGTCGTTGGCTGTTTGGTTGATATTGAGGCGATTTATACCTGTTGATGTATTAAGCTGTTCTCCTATCGGCATTCCCCAATAAATTCCCAGTTCATGCAGTGCTTCTCTGCTACTGGTCACGATATGTGCAGTAATCTGCACTTGCTGCTGTGGAGTATCTATTTCTTTCAGCCAACTTTTTATCTGCGCGATTGCGATGGGAGTATCTTGTAAAATTAGGCTGTTAGTTTCAGGATCAAAATCGGCTTTACCCTCTTTTGTCATGAGTGCCGGTATATTTTGTCTGAGATTAAGGGCAATTCTTTCTGCATCTGCATATTGTAATGCTGTTGCAAGGTACTGAATTTCAGTCTCATAGACTGACTGAGTAATTAGCTCAATGGGTTGTTCTTCTGCCTCTGTTATGGGGGGAGCAAAAGGATTTCTTATCTCTGCAACACAAATAACGGGCAGAAAAATCATAAATAGAATAAATTTCTTAGTCATAAAGTTCCTCATGTGAGGTTTCTGACAAGGTCATTTTGACATTTAGAGACTCACCTGACGGCGAAATAGAAAACTGTTTGATTAGCAGCGGTGGATATAACGCTTGTAATGCACTAAGAAAATCCAACATTTGTTCGTAGTTTAAATAAATCATTATTTGCCAGAGTGTTTTTTCTCCTTCTTTCTTACGCTGCCATTCAAGAACTTGCACACCAGAATTCATCAATGGTTGTTGCAGTTGTTTTACTGCGGAAATTTTCACGGTACTTTGTGATGACTTACTAAGTTCATGTTCTATTTGGTTTATGTGTTGTTGTATATTTTCCAATAAAGGTAACTGATTTAGTCGGTCATTAGTTGATTTTGTATTAATTTCCTGGGCTGCTATTTTCTGTGTCAGGTTTATTTCCTGTTCAATTCTCTCTTGCCAGAAGAAAAAATAAAACAGAATTAGAAATGGGGTAATGATAGTTTGCTGCCAAATAAAGAGTAACCAGACTGGTTTGGCAAACCACCATAAATTATCACTTTTTATCATTGGGTATCTCCGCCTGCCAGTTAGCGTCAATAGTAAATTGCTTGATTTGTTGCTCGGTTGTGGTCATTTTTTTTAGTTGAATTTCAGAAAGTTGTTCGTTGTTTTCAAGATTATCCAGTAGAGATGTCATACTGGAATAATCCAGACTATTAGCAACGAGTTTCAATTGACCTGCATGGTCATCGAAAGCTGTCAGCCAACTCCCTCCCGGAAGCAAATCCGGTAGTTGATTAAATAATTTCAAATGCTGCTGATTCTGTTTCAGCCGTGTTTGTTGTTGCTTTAATTTATAGGCCAGCTTGTTGTGAAGATTGAACGCTTCTTCTGTCTGAGTTATCTGTTGTTGCAAATGTAATTGCTGCTGGTTGAGTTGTTGCAGTTGCCTTTGATGCTGGTTAATCGTTTCCTGTTGTTTAAAAGAGATCCAAATAAATACGATTAGCCACAACATCAATTGCAGTAAGAGAAGAACAACCCACCAGCGATAGCGATGTTTCAGCCGTGTTTGTCGCCAGGGTAGAAAATTAACTTGATACATTATTTATCATCCGGTCTGAGTGCTAAACCACCGGCTATCACATACTCCATTAGTTGAATTGGAAGTGGGGGATGATAGTGACGGAATGCTGCCAGCATGTCCCAAGAGCAGGTTCCTTCAGGTAGAGCTTCCTGCTGGAAGCTGCTGTAATAAATATTTTTTTCAGTAATGGATGAGGCCGGTAATTGGCTAATAACCTGTTGTGGAGAGACAACAGTATTTGCTGATACCAAATCATAGGCAAAAGGTGCATTAGCCGGAGATACCCATAACCAACCGGATTGTTGCCTATGTAATAACCAGCTATCAATTGGCACGCCAGAATATTGCGCCATATAGCGAAGTGCGCAGGGAGCAATGTCAATGGCATCTGGGCATATTCCTGCTTGTGCAAGACATTGTAGCCAGAGGTCTAGGTCTTTCTGGCGAGCTGCGCTGATATAGGCATTTTGCTCAATAATACGATAATCCAATGTCAATTCACGGGTGTTAAAGGGAAATTGTTTTTCGGCACTGGCATTGATAAACCAACCTTGTTCCGGCTCTTTAAGACTAATATCTGAAGGTAAAATCAGATTCCGCTGCAACGTTTGCTGTACAGGTAAGGCGAGTCTGAAACTGATTTTTTTAGGTAATTTCTGCCGCCATTGATTTAAAATATCACGTAATATTTCTGGTCGTTGTAAACGACCTTCTGGCATAACCACATCAGGTAAAAGATATTGCCAGCAATGGCGAAGCTGCCAACCATCACGGCGTTTTATGGCTGCGACGGCACGAACGATGCCATTTTGGATGTCCAATCCGACATACCACTTTGGTGAGTACATATTGGTGATCTCCATATCAGTAATTTTAATAAAAGACCATATTCAAGGTGCTGTGTAACCTTTATACTACGCGCCGATTGTTTATAAACCACCCAACTAACGTGGCATGGGAAATTTCAGGTGAAGTTCGTAAAGTATTTTCTAATCCTTGTTGTGTGTTGCATTTTTCTGGGAACGGTCTCGATTTTTGGTATGTACAAATATATCGAGCCTCAGCTACCAGATGTGGCGACATTAAAAGATGTTCGATTACAGACACCAATGCAGGTGTTCAGTGCGGATGGGGAGCTTATTGCTCAGTATGGTGAAAAGCGCCGTATGCCTCTTACACTGTCCGAAATTCCACCGATTATGGTGAAAGCATTCATTGCAACGGAGGACAGTCGTTTCTATGAACACCACGGCGTTGACCCTGTAGGAATTATCCGGGCTGCATCTGTAGCGCTGAGTTCAGGACGTGCTTCTCAGGGGGCAAGTACTATTACTCAGCAACTAGCGAGAAATTTCTTTCTCAGTCCTGAGAAAACGTTGACGCGTAAAATCAAGGAAGTTTTTCTCGCTATCAGGATTGAGCAGTTACTGAATAAAGATGAGATCCTCGAACTCTATCTTAATAAAATTTATCTTGGTTATCGGGCTTATGGTGTTGGAGCTGCGGCCCAGGTTTATTTTGGTAAGAATGTCAATGAGTTGACTCTGAGCGAGATCGCCATGATTGCCGGTTTGCCAAAGGCACCTTCTACTTTTAACCCGCTTTATTCTTATGGCCGGGCAATTAATCGCCGGAATGTGGTTTTAGGTCGTATGTTCGATCAGGGTTACATTACTCAGCAGCAATATAATCAAGCCAGAAGTGAAAAGCTGGTGGCTAATTACCATGCTCCTCAAATTGCTTTTTCTGCTCCATATTTATCTGAGATGGTGCGTCAGAACATGATTGAGCGCTATGGTGAGAATGCTTATACCGACGGTTATAGAGTTTACACTACCATTACCCGTAAACTTCAGTTGGCCGCTGTAGAGGCGGCTCGTAATAACGTCATTGATTATGATGTCCGTCATGGTTATCGTGGGGCGCAGGAAGTTTTATGGAAAGTGGGTGAACCAGCTTGGGCTCAGGAGCAAATCCTCAAGAAGCTTAAGACGCTGCCAAATTATGACCCGTTAATGCCAGCAGTGGTGACCAGAGCAGGTACTGATCAGGCAACAGTGATGTTAGCTGATGGCAGTAATGTAGAATTACCAATGGCTGGTGTTCGTTGGGCCAGAAAGTTCAGATCTGATAGTACGCAGGGTGCTGTTCCTCGTAATGTGAGTGAAGTGGTTCAGGCGGGTGAACAGGTTTGGGTACGGAAAGTAAAAGATATTTGGTGGCTGGCACAGATACCGGAAGTTAATGTTGCTCTAGTTTCTATTGATCCTAATGATGGCGCTGTGAAGGCGCTGGTGGGTGGGTTTGATTTCAACTTGAGTAAATTTAACCGGGTCACTCAATCATTACGTCAGATTGGTTCCAATATTAAACCGTTTCTTTATGCGGCAGCAATGGATAAAGGGCTGACGCTGGCCTCTTTGCTCAATGACCTGCCAATCAGCCGCTGGGATGCGGGAGCGGGTACCGATTGGCGTCCGAAAAACTCACCACCAACTTACGTTGGGCCAATTCGTTTGCGTCAAGGGTTAGGGCAATCGAAGAATGTTGTGATGGTTCGGGCAATGCGGGCAATGGGGGTTGATTATGCTGCGGACTACCTACAACGATTTGGCTTCCCAGGGAAAAATATTGTTCGTACAGAATCTTTGGCTTTGGGGTCCCCATCGTTTACACCAATGCAGGTGGTACGTGGATATTCGGTGATGTCTAATGGTGGCTATCTGATTGATCCCTACTTCATTACTAAGATTGAAAATGAGGATGGAAATATTCTGTTTGAGACCAAACCTAAGATTGCATGTCTACAATGCGATATTCCAGTGATTTATGGTGATACTGCACGTTCAATCGAACTTTCTGAAAACTCGATTGAAAATGTCGCTCAATCTCACGTTAGCCAACAGGAGATATTGCCGTTACCTGAA
Organism: Photorhabdus heterorhabditis; assembly: GCF_018448905.1. Classification (GTDB taxonomy): domain Bacteria; phylum Pseudomonadota; class Gammaproteobacteria; order Enterobacterales; family Enterobacteriaceae; genus Photorhabdus; species Photorhabdus heterorhabditis. The sequence continues at coordinate 22,546 of NZ_RCWA01000032.1, forward strand.
TTGGAAAAAGTGCCGGTAATTGATGGTAATGGAAATGAGCAAAAATATGCTCCTCATGTTATCAGTACTCCTCTAGCGTTTTTGATCCATGATGCTCTGAATACCAATATTTTTGGTGAACCGGGTTGGACTGGTACGGGTTGGCGTGCCTCACGTGATCTGAAACGTCGTGATATTGGTGGTAAAACGGGTACAACTAACAGTTCAAAAGATGCTTGGTTCTCAGGTTATGGGCCGGATATTGTGACAACCGTCTGGATTGGTTTTGATGACCACCGTAGAAGCCTTGGCCGTACTGCCGCCAGTGGTGGTGAGGCGGGAGCGAAGAGCGCACAGCCAATTTGGGATGACTTTATGAAAGTGGCGCTGGAGGGGGTTCCTGAAAAAGACATAGCGCCTCCGCAGGGCATTGTTTCTGTCGTGATAGATCGTAGGACAGGTAAACTTGCTGGTGGAGGCGGGGATACTCGCAGTGAATACTTCATTGACGGAACTCAGCCTACAGAAAGTGCGATACAGGAAGTTGGCACAACCTTGATTGAAGATGGTGAAAGCCAGGAATTGTTCTGATAATAAGACAGGCACAACTGGGAAAGATCTGTTGTGCCTGTTACTGTTAGCTTCAGCGACGCTGTAAGTATTTTTGTGCCAGAAACAGGGCACTAACATTTCGTGCTTCGTTGAAGTCAGCGTGATCCAGTAATGACATCATATCTGCTATTGGCCAGCGTATTTGTGGCAATGGTTCAGGTTCATCTCCTTCCAGATTTTCTGGGTAGAGATTCTCAGCAATAACAATGTTCATTTTATTAGAAAAATAGGAGGGGGCCATGGTGAGTTTGGCTAATTGTTCCATTCTTTGCGCACCAAAACCGACTTCTTCTTTTAATTCACGGTTAGCTGCTTCAAAGATACTTTCACCAGGGTCGATAGCACCTTTAGGAAAACCTAATTCGTATTGTTCAATACCTACTGCATACTCACGAATAAGTAACAATTCGTCTCCAAGGACTGGGATTATCAGAACGGCTTCCCGATTGGCCGGACGCATCCGTTCATAAACGCGTTTTACACCGTTACTGAATTCGAGATCTACTGATTGAATATGGAATAAACGTGAATGGGCAATATTCTCTATGTTCAAGATTTTAGGGTTTTTCGGGTCATTCATAATTGCCCCTGATGGTATTAATATTGGTTGAGTTGAGTATCTATGCATCATGAATTGTTTTGTTAACTTTAGATTTCATGGCGAAATTAGAGCTACTCCATAGCTTGACTAAATATGGCCGATTATTTTAATAAATGATAGTGATTATCGCTTGTCATTTCTGTTGCTGCTATCTTTAATCCTCATAGGGAATAGAGTTATGTTATAAATAGTTTAGGGTGTGATTACATAACTTGTTGTAAAGTAGATTAAAAAATGGGAATGGTCTGATTCAGAACTTAACGTGTGGTTGTTATTCTGCAAACAGTAATATTGTCATGGATGTGGGGGGAGAAATGAGCGTAACGGTCATTATATTGGTTATCTTGATCATTAGCCTGATTATAATGGCTTCCTTTCTGATTTTCAGATGGAAGCTGCATGATAATGTCCGTTATCTGCCTTCTGTTGCTGAGCCAAGCTGTCGTAAACTTAATGCTGATGAATATCAGGCTATTGAATGTTATCTGAACCGTGTATTACCTCCGGTTATGACTGATCGTATCAATAAAACAGGGCCAGCCCAGGTAGGCAAAAATGACACGATTTATACTATCTGTAATTCCATTACCCGGTTTGCTATTGCTACAGATGAACCACATAGCTGGCGTTATTATATTGATATGGCAGAAGTTCATTTGCCGTTTTTCTTTGAGCCTTTTATCAAACAGCAGAATATTATTGACGTAGTTCATACTGCGACAATACCGCTTGTCATTTCGATTAATGGTCATTTTTTAAAAGATTTTCAGCGGGATTTCCTTTCAGCTCTGGTCGTTTCAGATGTGCCTCATCAACAGGCATCGATCCAGAAAAATGATGATACCAGCGTAAGATTACAAAGTATCCGCAAAGAGACGCCGGAAGAATACCGGTTGAATCACTCATCGGGTGTTTGGGAAGGAGGATTTTTGTGTCTCGGATTTTTTATTTGGTTCCTTGCTTTGTTTTCACCTGCATTATTTTTGCCTTGGCTGATATTGATTGCAGGCAGTTTAATGGCTGTTAGCTTCTGGTTGTTGTTCTGCCCATTCTCAGTACGTCGGCGTCAGGATATTCATTGTTTTACCGGCATACCAAAACGATGGGGATTATTTGGAGAGTTTGAACAAGGGCAAATGAGTAATATTTCTCTTGGTGGGATTGATTTGATTTACCCACCTCACTGGGAACCTTATGTTATTCACAATCTTGATCAAAAAACTAATATTGATATTTACACTAATGGTCAGGTAGTCAGGCAAGGGCATTATCTTTCTCTGCATGATGAAGAGAAGAATTATCCTTATCACCGTTATGGAAAGAATCTGATGATGATTAGTAGCAGCTTGCTTATTATGTTACTGCTCTATTTTTATCAGCCAATTAGTGTCCCAATGAAGCTGAGTTTTGCCTGGTTGCATGGTAGCAGTACAAAGGTTGTCACCGATGCTAATGTGATGGAAGGGATGGAGTTGCGAGTTGGGGATGTATTGAAAGCAAAAGGCGTTGGTATGTGTTATGTGCCGCCAAATAATATGAATGGCAAAGCAGACGCACATTTTTCTCCATTCGATTGCTCAGGAATATATTGGAATAGTGCTAACCCACTGCCAATGCCAGAATCAGAAATTATAGAAGATGCGGCTAAACTCATTGCAACCGTTAATAAGCAACTGCGCTTACAGGAAAACAGTGATGTAATTAATCTAGGTCTTGCTCAGGAAATTTCCAAATCTGGTATGATTTTGTTAGATAATTTCTCTGATATCATATTGAAAACTAAAAGCTTATGTGGGAAAGACGCAGACTGTTTTCGATTGAAGAATGCTTTGGTTAACCTTGGCAGTGCCAATGATTGGGTAACTTTGTTAAAAGATGCAGAAAGTGGCAAGTTTGACGATACCCACGTTTTATTGCGTCCGGCAGGGGCTGAAGCGCTGGGAAAGCTAGTTGATGCTACCACATCGTCCTTTATCTATCGGGAAATAGACAAAGCAGCAATGTTGCTTAATAGCCCTTCACCGGGAGGGGTTCTGCTGATCAGTGATGAAGGCAAACAGTTGGTTGAATATATGATGCCGTTAATCATTTCTTATGATCATAATGCGTTGGAACAGTGGCGTGATTTACAGCGGTTATCAGAAATGTTGTTGCAAACGCCCTTTGAGACAACGGGAATTATCACGGAATTATCTGAGGATACTAGTGGAACCCGTCGGGTTGTGTTGCACAGTGTGCTGGATTCTATGACACTTGCTCGTTGTATTAGTACAACCCTTTTACTCCTGGCTCTTTTTGTCACTTTGATCATTAATCTTGTATTCGTTGTTAAGAAAAACCGGCAAAACAAGCAACGCTTCAGCAAAATCAGGCAGTATTATGATAACTGTTTCAATATGACTTTCCCGCCTACGCGTTAGCGATAATCAGTAATGGTGTGTTACGCTCTGTTTTTTTACCAGCGCTGATATTGGGAGATAAAGATGAAGGATAATTCAGACTCCGATCAAGCTGTCCGTCTGGATAAGTGGCTGTGGGCTGCCCGCTTTTATAAAACGCGGGCTGTTGCACGGGAAATGATAGATGGTGGTAAAGTTCATTATAATGGTCAAAGAAGTAAACCGAGTAAATTGGTTGAACTGAGGGCTGAGATTAAACTACGTCAGGGTAATGATGAACGTATTGTTGAAGTTCTTGCATTAAGCAGCTCTCGGCGCAGTGCGCCAGAAGCTCAGTTACTTTACCGAGAAACTGAAGCAAGTATGGCTAACCGGGAGAAAATGGCAATAGCGCGTAAAATGAATGCATTAACTATGCCTCATCCTGATCGTCGGCCAGATAAAAAAGAAAGGCGCACGCTGATTAAGTTTAAGAACACTAAATTGAGTGAGCTGGAATAGCTTGCTCATAAAGATGAGAGATATTTATGTCTAAACAAGACCAATTACACCGCTTTTTATTTGAGAATTATTCTGTACGTGGTGAGCTGGTTTTAGCCAGTGAAACTTACCAGCATATTCTGGAAGATCATGATTACCCGCAGTCAGTACAACAATTATTGGGAGAATTGTTAGTAGCAACCAGTTTATTAACTGCGACACTGAAATTTGATGGAGATATTACTGTTCAGATTCAGGGAGATGGGCCGGTGAAACTGGCCGTGATTAATGGTAATCACCAGCAACAGATGCGTGGTGTTGCTCGTATTGATGGATTAATTGCTGAAAACAGCGGCCTGAAGCAGATGGTTGGGACAGGTTATATGGTAATTACGATTACCCCAACGCATGGTGAGCGTTATCAAGGTGTGGTTGCTTTAGAAGGTGAAACTCTGGCGGACTGTCTGGATGATTATTTCAGACAGTCTGAGCAGTTACCAACCCGTCTGTTTATCCGTACCGGTATTCAGGATGGAAGTATCGCTGCTGCGGGTATGTTATTACAGGTTCTGCCGACGGCGGGACAGGATAGTACAGAAGCATTTGATCATCTGGTGCAACTTACTGCTACCATTAAAGGTGAAGAACTTTTCTCACTGGAAGTTAAAGAGATTCTGCATCGTCTTTATCATGAAGAAGATGTGACATTATATGAGCCGCAATCGGTTGAATTTCGTTGCACTTGTTCCCGTCAACGTTGTGCTGACACGTTAGTGACACTTTCTGACGAAGATATTCATCATATTTTGCAGAAAGATGGCAACATTAACATGGGGTGTGAGTATTGTGGTACACACTATATTTTTGATGCTGATGATATCACTGCAATTAGGTCGGAAAAAAAGGGTCGATTACACTAATCTGTTTCAGCTTTTAGGGCGCGGGTTCGCGCCTTTCTGCCAATATCCATAATATTCAAAGTCTTCCTTTCGTGCATTTCGCCTCAAATTAACCTTAAAAAAATGATAGGTTTTCAATTTTTTGATAACAATCGCTGTTAATTAATCGTAATTATTTATTATTGCTCACAGAAAAAGTGTGACTACCCAGGAGCAATAACATGAGTGTTAAAGGCATTACCCCGCAGGAACTCGCGGGCTACGGAATCCATGATGTTAGCGAAGTTGTTTATAATCCAAGTTATGAGCTGTTATTTTCAGAAGAAACTGAACCTTCACTCGAAGGCTACGAAAGTGGCACTCTGACCAACCTGGGGGCTGTAGCTGTCGATACGGGGATCTTCACTGGTCGTTCTCCCAAAGATAAGTATATTGTTCGTGATGATGTAACCCGTGATACCGTATGGTGGTCTGATCAGGGGAAAGGCAAGAATGATAACAAGCCATTACATCAGGAAACATGGACACATCTAAAAGGGCTGGTCACTAAACAACTTTCAGGAAAACGTTTGTTTATTGTCGATGCTTTCTGTGGGGCGAATGCAGATACACGCCTGAAAGTCCGCTTTATTACTGAAGTTGCGTGGCAGGCTCACTTCGTTAAAAACATGTTTATCCGTCCATCAGATGAAGAACTGGCTGGATTCAAACCTGACTTTATTGTGATGAACGGTGCAAAATGCACTAACCCACAATGGAAAGAGCAGGGTTTGAACTCTGAGAACTTTGTTGCATTTAACCTGACAGAGCGTATGCAACTGATCGGGGGTACCTGGTACGGTGGCGAAATGAAAAAAGGGATGTTCTCAATGATGAACTACCTGTTGCCATTGAAAGGGATTGCTTCAATGCACTGTTCTGCCAATGTTGGAGAACAGGGGGATGTTGCTGTCTTCTTCGGCTTGTCCGGTACAGGTAAAACCACACTTTCTACTGATCCAAAACGTAAACTGATTGGTGACGACGAACACGGTTGGGATGATGACGGTGTATTTAACTTTGAAGGTGGTTGTTACGCAAAAACTATCAATCTGTCCAAAGAAGCGGAACCGGATATCTACAATGCGATTAAACGTGATGCATTGCTGGAAAATGTTACTGTACTGGCAGATGGCGCAGTTGATTTCAATGATGGTTCAAAAACCGAAAACACGCGTGTTTCTTATCCTATCCACCATATTGAAAACATTGTTAAGCCAATTTCCAAAGCGGGACATGCTACCAAAGTGATCTTTCTGACGGCTGACGCATTTGGTGTGTTACCTCCGGTATCCCGACTGACACCAGAGCAGACTCAATATCACTTCTTATCTGGCTTCACGGCAAAACTGGCAGGTACAGAACGTGGTGTGACTGAACCAACGCCAACATTCTCAGCATGTTTCGGTGCTGCATTTTTGACTCTGCATCCTACCCAATACGCAGAGGTATTAGTAAAACGTATGCAGGCCGCAGGAGCTAAAGCTTATTTGGTAAACACTGGCTGGAATGGGACGGGGAAACGAATCTCTATCAAAGATACCCGTGGGATCATTGATGCCATTTTGAGTGGTGATATTGAGGAAGCCGAGACTATCGAATTACCGATCTTCGAGCTGGCAGTTCCTACTGCATTGCCTGGTGTTGATACCAATATTCTTGATCCACGTAATACTTATGCAGATAAATCTCAGTGGGAAGAGAAGGCGAAAGACTTAGCACACCGTTTTGTGGATAACTTTGATAAATACACGGATACCCCGGCAGGGGAAGCTTTGGTAAAAGCAGGCCCTAAACTGTAATTGCAAATTTTTTAAACCTCATCCGTATGGGTGAGGTTTATTTGGGATTTATCCAATGCGCCTTATATCTCGCTCCTGAGTCACGAAGTGCGAAGGTGGGGGAGGATGTCAAAAAGTTGGCGTCATAGTAGTTGGCAAATGAGACGGTATGCCAACTATTTAACCATCCATGGTTATCATGACCGCGATCTGATGCTTTACGTAAATAGATCATATTCAGTTCTCCTCAATGTTTTTTTACAGTCTAATTGAGAGGAGAGAGCATAAAATCTTAAAAATATAACCTTATAATTCAAATATTTTGAATCAATAATGATCGCATTGATCCAATAAAAAAAAGCCAGCACCCGGCTGGCTAAAGTAAACACTGGAAGCAATGTGAGCAATGTCGTGCCTTCATATGTCCCCTGAAGGTGGTTCATCTGAAAGCGATACGAATGATAATAATTATCACTATCGATTGTAAAGCGTTTTTTCTGATCAAATAGGAAATAATTATGGGGAATTTAATTAATTGATTGATAATATTGGTATTTTTTAGGGTGAAATTTGTGAGTTTATTGAACGAGAATCATTTCATATGGTCTGTTCACTAAATAGCGTTCTAATTACCTTCAATTACTTAGCGGAAATCTCTATAAATACTCGCCTTTTCCCTATGTCAATGTTTTATCTTAGGTTAAAAAATGTGTAGGTAAAATGAACAAGGCTAACCCAGTACTGGAATCTGATAGCCATTTCCTTTATACCTGTTATCTTTCAAGTTGCCTCTTTGTTGGCTGCACTCACTCACCCCGGTCACAGAGTTATCTATGCTCCCGGGGATTCGCTCCCTTGCCGTCGCGATGCATCTTGAAATCTATTGGGTATATATATTCTGATTACGTCTTTAACGTCATGAAAGATATCTTTTCAGGTAATCATAGGTGGCATTTTTTTGCGTGGATTATATTAACTGTCTTGACCGCTTTGGGAATGATTAATCATTCATTAAATCAAAATTATCAACAACAAACTGTTTCATTTAATATTCTTTATCGAGAATTGAGCGAAAAGCTTGCACAGCATGATGCCATTGTTTCGCTCATGGATGCGAATATCGGATTAAAGCAGTTACAGGAAAATTTTCCGCAAATTGTCGGATTACAAGAGATTCCTGTGTATGTATTAATTTTCCCTATGCTAAACTGCCATGGGGTTATATTACTTGTCTCAGTTTTTTATGGGCAGTAATTATCTATTTTATCTTTTTAATTCAGAAAAATAGAAGACTGAGAAAGGCTTCTGATTTACGGGCACATTTCTTTGAATTCACTCGCCTGAATACGATAGATGAAGTGGCAACAGGGATCGTTCATGAATTAAACCAGCCTTTGACAGCGATTATGAGTTATAACCAGAGTGCACTGCGACTAATGAAAAATCAGCAATATGATGAAATTATTGCAATATTGGATTCATCAGTTTTGCAAACTCAACGTATCGCGAATTTATTAACGCAATATCATGATAAACTGAAAACTGGTAGCTCTATTTTACAGCCTGTGAATATTCTCTCGATATTAATTACCTATTCTAATGGAAGGTTGGTTGATAATATACCCAATAGGTTTCAATTTGCAGCGCGGTGGCAAGTGAACGCATTCCCAGGAGCATAGATAACGATGTGACTGGGATAAGTGAAAGTAGCCAACAAAGCAGTAACTTGAAGGATGAAGGGTATAACAGTGATTTACCCGAGTATATAATGTATGAAGTAATACATATAAATTCACACCAGTCTTATGTAATAAAAGATAATTACATTATTATCGTGCGCAATGTCACGAAAAAACAGCTCCCCCTGCGTTCTCCTCCCTCTTTGTATTAGGTGTAGGAGGATGTTGACCTGTCTGAGACATTATTTAATATTTCATTCTTATTTTATTAACAATAGTATCATCGATGATTTATTTCTATTAAAAAGGTCTGATTATGGTGGAGCATTTTTGGAAAAAGGCTTACCTAGCCCTATTAAGCAGTACATTTGTTTTACTACTGGCAAGCTGTGATAACAATAGTTCTTTACCCAAATCCCCGGAGGAGCCGATGGCGTATATTCCTAATAAGGTACCTAGTGAGGCTGCTATTGCTGGCAATTTTCAGGCAGTGATCCACTTGGTGGACATTGCTAAATTAGGTCAAAGTCCAACAACAAATCATGACTACAGCACTAACACACTTTATCTATGGAACGATAAAAGCTGTGACGCCTTAGATTCTCCCTCATTGAGCTGGGATGATATCAGTGCAACTCCTACAGGTAGCGATAGTTATGGGCCTTACTGGGTAGTACCCTTAACTAAGAACGAGGGTTGTATCAATGTTATTGTGCGTGATGGTAACAATAATAAATTGATCGACAATGATCTGAAAATTTCCTTCTCTGATTTTAGTAACCGTACCGTCTCTGTGATACCAGGTAATCATCAAATCTATGGCAGTCGTGCGGAAGCTTTTAATTCTGTGTTTGGCGTTTCTCAAGCTTCGGCACATTGGGTTGATAGCCGGACTCTATTATGGTCGGGCGGAGCAGATAAGCCTTATGTCCGCTTATATTACAACCGGAACGGTAAGGTAGAAGCGAATGACGAAGGAAACTTCACTGATGGCTATCTGATGTTAACACCGACAACTCTAAGCCAGAAAACGGCAGATCGATTCCCTCATTTGGCGAAGTTGACAGCATTCCACCTGCCAACGGACGTGGATGTTGATACGTTACTTACTGGCGATCTGGTGGCGTTGGCGACCAACAAAGAGGGCTTACTATTATCGGCTACTCAAGTACAAACGGCTGGCGTGTTGGACGACCGCTTTGCCAGCGCAGCGGACACACTGGAATATGGTGCATTAATCAACGATGCCGGTGTTACCTTCCGCTTGTGGGCGCCTACGGCTCAGCATGTTGGGTTGGTTATCTATGATGCAAATAAACAAGTTATCGCCAATCATACAATGAACCGTGATCCTGCTAGCGGCTCTTGGTCATGGCAAGGCGATAAAGATTTGATCGGGGCTTACTACCGCTACGCTTTAACGGTGTACCACCCACGTTCCCGCAACGTGGAGCATTATGTCGTTACCGATCCTTATTCACACAGTTTGTCTACGAATTCGGAATACAGTCAAGTTGTTAACCTGGATGACGAAGCGTTGAAACCACAGAACTGGGATAGCTTGATTATGCCGCGTTCGCAAAGTACACCGGCGGATATTGCGCGTATGACAATATACGAATCTCATGTCCGTGATCTCTCCATTGCAGACAGCACGGTACCGGAAGCTTGGCGTGGTAAATACCTGGCTTTGACAGCGAATAACAGCGATATGTTCAAACATCTCAAGGCGCTAAGTCAGGCTGGGGTTACTCATATGGAGCTATTACCTGTATTTGATGTGGCTTCCATTAATGAATTTAGCAACCAAGTGGCTGATCTTAATCACCCATTCAGTCGTTTATGTCAGGTCAATGCGGCGGTGAGGAACAGCCGTTTTACTGCTTACTGTAATGGCTTACAGACTGTGGGCGAAGTGTTGCAGGAGCTGAAGAGTGGTGACAGCGCTAATAACCCGCAGGTACAAGAGCTGAATGCAATGATTGCAGAAACCGACTCCTATAACTGGGGCTACGATCCGTTCCATTACTCGGCGCCGGAAGGTTCTTATGCCACTGATGCTGAAGGTTCAGTACGCATAAAAGAGTTTCGCGCTATGGTTCAAGCTATCAAGCAACAGCTGGGAATGAATGTAATCATGGATGTAGCGTACAACCACACCAATGCTGCGGGTCCAACAGACAGATCTTCCGTGTTGGATAAGGTCGTCCCTTGGTATTATCATCGTCTGAATGAAATTAGCGGTAATGTTGAATCCAACACTTGTTGTCACGATACAGCGCCAGAACACCGTATGTTCGCTAAGCTCATTGAAGACTCTTTGGTGACTTGGGTTAAGGATTATAAGATAGATGCATTTCGATTTGACCTCATGGGCTTCCATCCCAAGGCTCAGATGTTATCGGCGTTGGCAAAGGTACGAACGATTAACCCATCGGTCTACTTTTTGGGCGAAGGTTGGAACTCTGGGCAAGATGACCGTTTCGAGATTGCTTCACAGATTAATCTTAAAGGCACGGGGATTGGCACTTTCTCTGATCGACTGCGCGACGCGGTGCGAGGTGGCGGACCGTTCGATTCCGCTGCCAGTATTCGCATTAACCAAGGTGTGGGTAACGGTGCGGGCACACTACCGAACGAAATAACTGGGTTAAACGTTGATGAAGTACGTCATCTGGCGGATCTGGTACGCCTTGGTATGGCGGGTAATCTGGCTGATTTTGTGTTGATTGATAAAAATGGGGCGGTGAAAACTGGTAGAGAAATTGACTACAAAGGGGCTATAGCTGGTTATGCCGCTGATCCGATTGAAGTAATCAATTATGTCTCCAAGCACGATAACCAGACATTGTGGGACATCATCAGTTATAAAGCTTCACGTGAGGCGAATTTAGCGACACGGGTTCGTATGCAGGCGGTATCCCTCGCTACCACGTTCCTTGGGCAGGGACTGGCTTTTTCCCAACATGGATCGGAGCTACTGCGTTCAAAGTCTTTTACTCGTGATTCCTATAATGCCGGTGATTGGTTTAACCGTGTTAGCTACACCTATCAGGACAACAACTATGATGTTGGGATGCCGGGCCAAATCGGTGACGGCGAAAACTATGCATTGATTGAACAAGTGAAAAACGCAGTAGATAAGCCGGGGCAAACTGAGTTATTACAGATGACCGCTTTCTATCAGGAACTGGTGCGTTTACGTCAATTTTCACCCTTGATGGTTTTGGGGGATGGTGCATCAGTTAAGCAACGCATTGATTTTCGCAACGTCGGGCCGCATCAGCAACTTGGACTGTTAGTGATGACGATAGATGATGGTAATACCACTAATGATGACCGAGATTTACGGTTTGACGGTTTGGTGGTGATGATTAATGCTGCGTCGCAGCCGGCCACGGTGAGAGATCTTAACGTCAGGGGATTGAAGTTGAATGATATTCAGAGCGAACTGGGCAGTGTTTCTCTGGCGGCGGGTATCAGAATAGCTGAGGATGGTTCTGTCACTTTGCCGTCTTGGTCGGTGGCTGTGCTAGTTCTGCCGCAGGATGGCGTTCGTGGCATAGGTTTGCCAGTCCGTAGTAAGTAATACAGGCGTTTTCCATTGTTTGCATCGGGGCGGTTTGGACAAACCGCCCATTTTTACCTTGCAAGGGGACTCCAACCGCTTTTCTTGTTGATGATAATTGAGACACTATTTAGCTTCCTTAATTATCTGTCTGCGCTAGCAGTTTTTGTTTTTCACTATTATGTTGCCGCTCTTCTTCACAAAATAGGTGACTTTAAAGGGAAGCCGCCAGATGAGATGTGTTTTCTATTTATCAGAAATCGTCACTTTCTTGGTGTACATCGAAACGGTGCGTGATTAGATTGGCGAATGCCTGACTCGCAGCACTTCGATATGCACCACGGCGCCACAACAGTACGGCATTGCGTTGCGGTAACGTAGGTCGAATTGCAATGGAATAAAGCCTGGTCTGTTCGTGGGCTATGACATCAGGTAACAGAGTCGCGAGTCGCCCCCGACGGACAATTTCTACGATTGTACTGATGGAGTTGGCCTCAATTGCAATGCGTGGTGTGATCCCCTGTTTCTGGAAGTACAAATCAATATGGCTTCGCGTTGCAAAGTCTTTACTTAGTTAATTTGTTATACCCTTCATCTTTCAAGCTGCTGCTTTGTTGGCTGCGTTCACTTACCCCAGTCACACAGTTATCTATGCTCCTGGGGAGGCGTTCTCTTGCCGCCGCGCTGCAACTTGAAATCTATTGGGTATATATTCTGCGTGAGTGGCTATATGCTTGACATACTAGGCGTTTATTAACGAAATTTATATAGGCAATCATTCGTAAGTTTTGCCCGTCTATATCATTTGCCGTTTATAAGATGCAAACAACAAAAAACAAATACGTCGCCGCAGAATGACAATAAACTATTGGAAAATACTATAGAGATGATAGAAATTCGATCTTTGACGCTATAAATAAATTCGTTCATTCTTTATCCATCCGCTTTCTTACCGATCACGATGGAGTAGTGAAGACATGCAGGATATTATTGAAAGCTTTTTACAATTCCAGCACGAGGTATTTCCAAAGCGTTACGAGCTTTTCAAACGGCTTGCCACCAGCCAAAATCCGCGTACTTTGTTTATCGCGTACTCCGAAGACGGTTTGGTTGGTCAATTTGTTTCTCTTGCGGACTATCCGCATGTTTCTGCAACGTAATCCGTGTTTTACCACGGTACTTGAATAGTTCATCAATCTAAAGGAATCATCATGACACAATCACAATATTCCCAAATGCCCCGCCAGATCCTTACCGATGCTATCATCGACGCTAAGACACGCAAAAATTTGACGTTTGAGGATATTGCCCAAGGAACTGGCCTAAGTCTCGTATTCGTCACTGCTGCACTGCTTGGTCAGCACCCATTGCCTGAAAGTGCCGCGAAGATTGTGGTTGAGCGACTTGAACTTGGCGAAAACGCTCTCCGTCTGCTGCAAACTATCCCTGTGCGTGGCAGTATCCCCGGTGGTATACCGACTGATCCGACTATTTACCGATTCTATGAAATGGTGCAAGTTTATGGTTCAACGCTGAAGGCGTTGGTTCATGAGGAGTTTGGTGATGGCATTATCAGTGCGATTGATTTCAAACTTGATATCAAAAAGGTCGATGACCCTAATGGCGGCTCGCGGGCTGTAATTACACTAGATGGAAAATATTTACCGACCAAACCGTTCTAAAGCGATTAATTAATATTGGCAAAGGACTAAGTTCGAGGGGAAAAGTCCTTTGCCAATTCAATAATGAATATCCGAGCTCATTGCTTTTGGTGTTTATTGGTTATGTTGTAATGTGATGTATATAGGGAGCAGGATCAAAATTGCTATTACGTTTCCTGAACGTATGAGCAAAATCCGGCCATACCAGTGTCAGACGCTTACTTCGGGGATCAAGGTACCAGTTTGTACAGCTACCGCTAACCCATATCGTATCTTTAATCTGATTTTGTAATTCAGTTACATAACGCTCCTGAGCTTCGGCAGAAACTTCAAGGACATAGTTGCTATTTTGCCTGCTGTATTCAATAGCGCCAAGAATGTATTCTATTTGAGATTCAATTATGTAGATAATTGAGTTATGGGTAAGCGTCGCATTTGGCCCGTTGATAATAAATAGATTTGGGAAACTTGTAACTGCGGTTGATGCAAAAGCTTCCATACCTTGGGTCCAGTGATCTGCGAGGCTAAAGCCATCACGACCATGAACCAGATGGGTATAAGCCGGCTGGGTGGCTTGAAAACCAGTACAGAAGATAAGTACATCAAGTGGATAACTGTTGCCAGACACTGAGATTGCATTTTGTCCATCAACTTGCTTTAAGGCTGATGTTTCGAGTTGAACGTTATCTCGGAGAAAGGCAGGGTAATAATTGTTTGCGGACAGGATTCTTTTACAACCAGGTTCGTAATTGGGGGTGAGTTTTATGCGTAATTCTGGATCGGAGATTTGCTGTTTAAGATGATTGAAAGTTATACGTTTTAATTCTGCCAAATATTGCGGAATAGAACGGCAAGCGGGATACAGAGATTCAAAGTGCCAGAATATATCTGAACGAAGACTAGAAATAGACTCTGGATCGCGTCGGAACAACTGCTTTTCAGCCTCTGAATAACGTCGGTCAGGACGCGGTAGGACGTAGGGGGCGCTGCGCTGGAAAATAACGAGTTCAGAGACATTGTTAGCCACTTCAGGAATTACTTGTGCTGCTGAAGCACCCGATCCAATAATACCCACGCGTTTACCTTGAAGAGGGATGTGATGTTTCCAACGGGCTGAATGGAAAACGTCCCCAGTAAAGCTGTTCAGTCCTTCAATCTGTGGAATATTTTCATCTGTTAAATGCCCGGTGCCTGCGACTAAGAAGCGGCCACTGAAAACCCCTGTGGTTGTGACAATTACCCAGCGTTCTTCTTGGTTATCCCAGTAAGCTTTTTTAACGTTGGCGCCCAAACGGATATGGGGCCATAACCCTTCATCTCTGGCTGTAGCTTGAAGATAGGCAAGTATTTCATGTCCCGGTGAAAAAACATGAGACCAGTCAGGGTTGGGACGAAATGAAAACGAATAAAGATGTGAAGGGATATCACAGGCTATGCCGGGGTAAGTATTAGCGCGCCAGGTGCCTCCGACATCATTGGCACGTTCGAGAATAAGAAAACTGTGCTGAGATCTGCGCTTAAGCCGGGTTCCCATACCAAGGCCAGCAAAGCCTGCGCCGATGATAATAATTTCTACATCAGTGGCCCGCGATATATCTGTTTGTCGATTATGGTCTGGTGTACTTTTATTCATCATAGTTCTCCAGAGGGTAAGAGAGATTATGGCTGATCTGTAGGGATAATAGTTCCGGCAGGATAAAACGAAGGGGCCGTACAGAACTGGTCAATAACCTGCACTAACTGGAAAGGGCGTTCATAAATGACTGCGTGCCCACACTCTATCTCTGTATAACGTGCATCCTGAATTGCACCAAAAAGTGCTTTGCTATGGTAAGTAGGAATGATGTGATCATATTTGCAACCAATAATCAGAGTTGTGGCTTTTATGGCAGGAACCAGTTGGGTGATATCAACTTGGGCATCAAGAGTTATTTGCAATGCATCAAATTCCCCCGGATGGGTATTTTCAAATCCGTGTGCAATTTGGTCTGGAAGCATGTTCACATGACAGGGACCTCTGAACGCGCAATACATCATAAAGTCGGTAATAGCGGGTGACTGGATTGCATATAACTGATGCCAGACAGCAGCAAATCGTTTTAGCTGTAAATCTGATTGCATCCATCCTGCGATCAGAACTAAATTACGAACCAGATCCGGACGTTTAGCGGCAACAGCAGCAACAACGGCTGCACCCAAAGAATAACCAATCAGTGTGACCGACTCTCCTGATGCCGCTGCTTCAATAACGGCTTCGACCTGCTTTCCAAGGTGTTCAAGAGTCAGCGTTTCGTCTGCGTTTACTGGTTGAGTAAAATCCAGTGATATAACCCAGTGTTCTGTAGCAAGTAATTGAAACAGAGAACTGAAATGTATCTGTGTACTTCCGCCAGTACCATGCACTAAGACCACCGGATTTTTCTTTTCATTATCCTTAATTGGCTCTAGGGGTTTAGAGGTAAAAAACTTTACATCTTTTCCATCTACTTTTATAACACTTTCATTGGCATTGAATTTTTGTTCGGATCTATTCATAGTAGTTAAACACTCCTGATATTCCCGTCATCTTTCAAGTTGCTGTTTTGTTGGTCGCTTTCTCTTGCCGCTGCGCTGCAATTTGAAATCTATTGGGTATAAATAATTAAGTCATTGTCTTATCATTGCTTAATTAAATTAATAACTAATGATAGAGTTATTGTCAAATTATAAAATTAAAATAGTATCGTGATTGAATATTATTATTATAAAGTTCAATATTAGGACTTGTTTATTGTATTTTATACCTGTTATCTTTCAAGTTGCCTCTTTGTTGGCTGCACTCACTCACCCCAGTCACATAGTTATCTATGCTCCCGGGGATTCGCTCCCTTGCCGTCGCGATGCATCTTGAAATCTATTGGGTATAGAGGTGATTGAAAATAAAATCATGAACTGCTAATAAATCTGAAAAAATTATGATGATTGTCGTTTGTTAAGTAGTTTAAAGGAACAAGGGGTATCGACCAACTATTTAATTAAAGGGCAAATGCACAGAATTATTTACAGGGTCTTTCATTTTCATACCATAGTAATTACATTGAATATAGTCTTTATTTTTCCTGTTTGATTTGTTTTTTGTTGAATAATTTAATTTTCTTATTATTTTTACTTTATTGGGTAATAATTCACATAATTAAGTATAGACGGCGCAATTTAAGCTTCATTATTTTCCGCGATTCCGGCTCAGGGTCCCATGTCTGGCCCTCAGTTTTCTTCATTTGTACCGGTCTGCTGTGTTTGTATGAATATTTTTCTGTAAACAGAGGGGGTCACCCCCACAGCCGTTCTCAGAGAACCGTCAGCCATGTAGAGCACATCTGGTTCAACAGTGATTTCGGGAAAACGCATTGCGAGCAGTTCGGTACATGCCCAGTGGGTTGTCACCCGACGCTGCTTCAGCAGTCCGGTCTGTGCCAACAGCAGGGCACCAGTACAGATGGGACGAATCACTCCACACGGTTTAAAGTGCAAGACAGATACTATGTCCCTGTACTAAACAAGCATCGAGATTGTCACAACGCCTGCGCACATGCCCAGGCGGAACTCCATGCCCATTGAAAATTGTAGCCACCAAGCCAGCCAGTGACGTCTACCACTTCACCAATAAAATAGAGTCCTTTTACTTGATTAGCCTCCATCGTTTTAGATGAAAGCTGGTGAGTATCAATGCCGCCCATTGTCACTTCGGCGGTGCGATAACCTTCAGTGCTGTTGGGTTGCACTTGCCATGATTGAAGGTTGGTTACTAGCTGCCTTTGCTGAGCTGAGTTAAGTTGTTTAAGCGAGATATCCGGGAGCTGGCTGAGCGTTTGCAGGCATTCTGTTAGCCGCTTCGGTAATAATTTTGCCAAAGAATTTTTTACACTTTGATTTGGGTGAGAACTTTGTTCTTGTTCTAGAAAAGTTGCCAAATCAATATCTGGAAGTAAGTTAATACTCACAAACTCTCCGGGCTGCCAGTAACTGGAAATTTGTAAAATTGCCGGGCCAGAAAGCCCTCGGTGGGTAAACAGGATATTTTCTTTGAACAGAGAGCCATCTTCTGCGGTGACAATAGCGGGAACAGATACACCGGAAAGCACATGGAGTTGTTCCAGTAGTGGCTTATGCAGAGTAAAAGGGACGAGAGCGGCGCGGGTTGGTAAGATTTTCAGACCAAACTGCTCTGCAATCTGATAACCAAAAGGGGTAGCGCCAAGCCCTGGCATAGATAATCCACCGGAAGCAATGACGAGTGAGCGGGTACTTACTTCTTTTCCATTAACGGTGATAACGAAATCCTGCTCCTTTTTTTCTACGTGGCTGACGTCACTGCGCAGACGGATAGTAACTTGACTGGCTTCACACTCTTTTAGCAACATATCAACTATCTGTTGGGCAGAATCATCACAAAAAAGCTGCCCCAAGGTTTTTTCGTGGTAGGCAATACCATGACGCTGAACCAGTTCGATAAAATCCCATTGTGTATAGCGGGCCAGTGCAGACTTACAGAAATGAGGATTAGCAGAAAGATAAGCCGATGGTTCTGTATACATATTAGTGAAGTTACAACGCCCACCACCGGACATCAAAATTTTACGTCCGGCTTTTTTACCGTTGTCCAGAACCAGCACCCGTAAACCGAGTTGCCCGGCCTGAGCTGCGCAAAACAGACCAGCTGCACCGGCGCCAATAATAATTGCATCAAATCTTTCCACTATTTTTCTCTTTATAACTGAATAATTTAGTGGGGAATTTCCCCTAACATGTTGCATTTTTGATAAATTTACAGAGAAAAAGCTCCATATAACCTGAATTTGTCAGGTAAACTTTTTTTTTGTCTTAAAATTGTCAATTTTTCAAAATATATATAAGTGTATGATATATAAAATATATTCCTATTTCTTATTGTTGTCTGGTTGTCATGAAATCAAAAAAAGTTCATATTTCACTTTCCCCGCTAGCATTTGTCACTGATAATGCGCCGCGTTCATGTCCAACTAACTGGCTTAACGTTTATGCTACATCTTTTTACTGGCCTGGATTTTCACACCAGCCTCATGTTAGTACTGGCACTGCTGTTTGTGCTGTTTTATGAAGCCATTAATGGCTTTCATGATACCGCGAATGCGGTAGCAACAGTTATTTATACCCGTGCTATGCGAGCACAGTTTGCTGTCGTCATGGCTGGGGTATTTAACTTTTTCGGTGTTCTTCTTGGTGGATTAAGTGTCGCCTACGCGATTGTACATTTACTCCCTACCGATCTTCTCCTCAATGTCAGTTCTGCTCATGGTCTTGCTATGGTGTTTTCCATGTTGCTGGCTGCGATTGTCTGGAACCTTGGTACTTGGTATTTCGGTTTACCTGCTTCCAGCTCTCATACCCTGATTGGTTCCATCATTGGTATTGGTTTGACTAATGCCATTGTGACCAGCTCTTCTGTGGTTGATGCGTTGAATGTGCCGAAGATGATACAGATTTTCCTGTCGCTGATCCTCTCTCCTTTAATTGGATTGATTATCGCTGGGGCAATGGTATTTCTGCTGCGTCATTATTGGAGTGGAACCAAGAAACGCAAACGTATTCATCTGACGCCTGCTGAACGCGAAAAGAAAGATGGTAAGCGTAAGCCACCTTTCTGGACGCGCACTGCGCTAATTCTGTCTGCGGTGGGAGTAAGCTTCTCACATGGGGCGAATGATGGTCAGAAAGGTATTGGTTTGATTATGCTGGTGTTGATTGGCGTCGCTCCGGCGGGATTTGTCGTAAACATGAATGCTAATGGTTATGACATTGCCCGTACTTACGATGCTGTTACTCACCTGCAACAATATTATCAGCAGCATGGCACAGCGTTATCTCATGCCATTGAGCTGACGCCATCGGTAGCTGTTGTTAAGAATGAACCGGAAGGGAGATTCCATTGTGATAGCACCCGTGCCGTAGTTGTTCTTAATCATACAGAAAGCATATTGAAGGGCATTCAGAGTTACAGTGAGCTGAATCCTGAACAGCGTAACAATATGCGCCGTATGTTGATGTGTATTGCTGATACTGCGGAATCTGTGGCTAAACTGCCGGAAACCAGTGGTGAAGATGCTCGTTTCCTGAATAAACTGCGTAAAGACTTATTACATACTGTTGAGTATGCACCGGTCTGGATCATCATTGCGGTAGCACTGGCTCTGTCTCTGGGCACTTTGGTTGGCTGGAAACGTGTTGCGGTGACTATTGGTGAGAAGATTGGTAAGAAAGGCATGACCTACGCGCAGGGTGTTTCAGCTCAGATGACTGCGGCTGTTTCAATCGGTGTTGCGAGTTATACCGGGATGCCGGTTTCTACTACACAGGTATTGTCTTCTGCGGTTGCAGGTACGATGTTGGTTGATGGTGGTGGTGTTCAGGGTAAAACAATCAAGAACATCATGTTGGCCTGGATACTGACATTGCCAGTTTCAATCGCGCTGTCCGGTACTCTCTACTGGTTCGCTTTGAAATTGATTTAATTGTTCAACGGATAATTGAAAGGCGGTATGGGTTAACTACACCGCCTTTTGTTTTAGTACCAAATCAACATAGAAATAAGGCAAACAACAACTAACCCACTCAGTGCACTTGTCAGAATAAATTGCTTCCTCAGCCTTTCACAGCGAAGCACCACTTCTGGATCATGATGGTCAAGATAACGTTGTGAATTGATATAGCGCACTAACCGAATCTGCTTATTGAGCTGTCCATGAGTAGTAAAAAAACCGTTACCGTCTACTGATTGGTAAAGCAAGGGATCGGACTGGCGAAGAATAGACAGCAATGCCCGCAGCGAAGAGAAGTAGCGCATCATATTCATAATGCAGACAAGACACAGCGCCCAAAACAGCGCAATTGTACTGAACATAATCCCCTCCTTAGAATGGTTAGCCAAAGCTGTCACAAAAGGAAAAAATCAAAATTGCAGGCGGCGACGTCTTATATTTATTGTAGGAAAGATAGTCAGATAGTACAAAAAAACCTTCTTTGGAGCAAAGTTATTGTCTTTCTTTAGAGTGGCGGTTAAGTCGTGGTGATTGTAGTAATAGTCAGAAGCTTTAAGCCTTTCAAGTGATGGCCTGCTGGTAGTGAGCGTGGAAAGGGCAATCCATCCTCCAGGCTTTCTGAGCAGGACTCTGGACATCAGGGAAAATTCGATTGTATTTGTGATAATATGCATTTGAATAGGATTGAAGGGCTTATCAGAAGTGACTCCTGTCAGAATCACACGGTTAGAGTTGAAACATTTATGAACATTTTTTGGTGGAAGTGGAGAAGCATAATTATTCCATCAAATACGCCTGAAGAAAGATTATTAACATAATCCACAATAAAGAAAAATTAATTAACTAAGACTTGGTGTATAAGGAAAACATATAGCGACCAAGAAAATACATTTGTTATGACTAAGTATTTTTTCACAGAATTGATCCTGTCTATAATAAAAACAAAAAATAATGACAACAAAAATAGACAAAGAGAATGATGGATATTTATTAAAGACAAAAATATACTTACAGGGACAAAAAAAACAAACATTAAAATAGTAAGCCAGAAAATTCTAGTTAGATATAAATATTGATTAGTGATACCAATTGAGGTTAGGTAAAGGAAAAAGTCTTTCATTATTACATCAAAATATGATGCAGAGCTTATTATATTAAGAGAAAGCATCAGATAAGAAAGAACAATAAGATATGTAAATTCATTGAAAGAAATATATTTTTCATTAAAGAAAAGAACAATTATAATTGAAAAAAAAGATATTAAGAGTTTAGCTATTAATCTAAATGAATAATCAGGACTAAATATGAATTTTAATAATATAAAGGTGATGTTTTTAAAGAAAGAAGAGTTTTTTATAGAGTGTGTTTTTTTGTCTTTTTTAAGAATAGAGAAATTTATCCTGAAATTATCCGATAAATATAAAGATGAAAAAATTAAAAATAAACAAAGAAATAATAAGGGGTAATAATTATATAACAATAAAGGTATAGATAAGGATATAATAAATAAAATAAATCCCATTAATATAGACTTTAAGAATAAAATTTGCAATGAAACTAATAAAAGCAAAATTGCGATAATTAATACATTAGTTTCTATTGAAGAAGATAATGATTCATTAGTGTAATCTCTGAAAAAAAGGCTAGAAAGGAAAGGTAATAACAAAGGAATATCAATTATAAGATATGTAATATAATCAACTAATCTACGCGCATTTCTCTTTAAAGGCAAAGTTTTTAAAAATAGATCGCTGTCATTACTCATTATAGATTTTTTTTGCGCTCCTATCCAAAACACAAAAATACCTACAATTAATGACCAATAAATAAGGGAGCTATATAATTCCCTCATTGAAAGAAATGACATTATTGGTATTGATAACAATCTCATTTGTGAAATAAATGGGACTGCCATAGGAGAAATCATTAACAATATAAGTAAAAAAAATAACACTCTTTTCTTTAATAAATTAAATGTATTATTAATATAATACATTATTCTCCATGATATAATTTTATATATACTAAACATCTGTTTCACCTCAACTTTATCGTAAAAAAATGCAACGCGGTTATTGTTTAATATTATCAACAAAATCTAATATTTCACGACGACATATATTCCATGAGTTCCCAAAATTAAATATATGACCTTCGTTCTCAATGGTAACTAATTTTCTATTTTGGTGACCAATAGTAAATTTAACTGATTGTTCCCAAGGCGCTACTTCATCTTCTCGTCCATGCAATATTAGCATATCAGTTGTTACTATTGCTATAAATAAGATAAGATGAATGAGTAACGAAAGCATTGTTGAAAGAAATTTTTTCTGAGCTGTATAAAAATTTTGTTTTATTATCTTCAATTGAAAACCATTCTTGAAGTGTTTTTCCGTTTTTATATATAATCCATGATAATAAAGTTTCTCCTTGAATGGTTTTTAGGAAAGACACATATGGTGCACAGAATAGGTTATTTTCTGAAGAGGCGTTCTTTATTGGTTTGTTCATAATTTATCTCTTGAAGTAGGTTATAGAGATAGTATTTGGATCAATAATATTATTGAATTTCAAATCATGAGAGGCAAAGATAATTAAATTACGATCTTTAATTTTCATAAGAATTGAAATAAGATATTTAATTGAATCTTGATCTAATCCATTAGTGGGTTCGTCCAACACGAGAAGAATATCTAAATACATGAGAGCTGTTACCAACATAAATTTCTTAGCGGTACCTAATGACATGTCAGAAAACCTAACATTCATAAATTCACGTAATTTGAAGCCGTTGATTAGATCATTTTTTGTTTGAGGAGAGCAAGGTTGCAATGATTCAATTAAATTTATATACTCATATCCTTTAATAAAACCATATATAGGACATTTTTCAGGGACATATAATTTTTTTTCTTTATAGATAATCTTACCAGAATCAGGTTTAATTATACCCGCTAAGATACTTAAGAGAGTTGATTTGCCAGATCCATTAATACCATCAATACGGACTAAACCATTTGATGGAAATTTGTAACTAGCATTGCTAATTATTTTATTATTACTAAAGCTCTTATTAATATTAATTATTTCAATCATCTTCATAATCACCTGATAATATAAAATCAATATTTTCTTGATACGACTAAACGTGACAATACATTAGATGTGTAAATCATTTAAAAGTTCAATTTAATTTTGGAGTTGTAAAAGAATACAAAGAAATGGATTAAAAATATCATTAACTATTTCATAATGTCAGTATATACCCAATGGATTTCAAGATGGATCGCGGCGGCAAGGGAGCGAATCCCCGGGAGCATAGATAACTATGTCGTAGAGAACTATGTGACCGGGGTGAGTGAGTGCAGCCAACAAAGAAGCAACTTGAAAGATAACGGGCATAACATTTAATTCAATATACTTAAGGTTATAAGGTTTAATTGCAATTTATTTATTGTTTTTTGCTGATGAATTCTAAACAGTGGATCTATCATTTATTAACAAAAAATACTACTCAATATTATGATATTCATCCACCTTTTGCCTGTGGGAATATCAAAGATGATTCACATAGATAAATATCTAACTTATATAGTATTACGTAAAGGTATATAAAATTGATGTTTAAAGTTTATATTCTACACTCCCATGAAGCGTTGTTATTAAGATCAAGATAATATGGACTAGAGGATAAAATATTTTTAGCCTTTTCTAAAGTGAATAAAATATCCTTCATATCAAAATTAGCGTCTCGTTCTAAAACTATTCCATTCGGGGTGATTTCTGAACAGGTGAATTCTAAAAGTTCCCATACTGGTTGAGAGATACTATGGGCGTGACTATCTATATAGAGGCCGTCACGTAGAAAACCGCCAGCAATATGTATTTCATAAACATATGATAAATCAATTTCACTTAAAAATTGATAGGGATCAAAATTATGATTTTTGGAATTCAAATAGAGGTTATTAAGATCTAATAATAATCCACAACTTGTTTCGTTTAGTATATTATTGATGAATTCGGATTCTGTGAACTCGTCATCACCCATGTTAAAGTAATATGTTATATTTTCTATCAGAAAAGGCAAATTTGTTTTTCTTTTTATATATTTTATTTTTTCTACAATTAAATCTAAATTCTTCTTGTTACGTCGTATAGGTAAAAGTTGATTAGCATCAATATCAGATATTTTTATGTATGATAAATGGTCACTGAACCAATAAGGTTTCCATTTGTTAATACAATTTATGGTGTTTTCTATATAACTTTCATCAAGTGCTTCAGCTGAACCTAATGAAGTTTTTAGACTATGAAAAACACATGGTTTTATTTTCAATAAGTTAGCCATAGCATCAGGAATAGTATTAGTCACGAAAAATAAATCTGTTATTATTTCTATAAAATCGAAAGAGTTTAAATTTAATAATAAATCGTTCATAATTTCATGGCGGAAGTTAATGCCGACACCGGAGGGTAATTTGTCAGACATTTTTCTTATCATAATATCATTTAAAATCATTATTAATCACCCCGTATATTTTTAATTTGTTTATTAAATGGATTGTATTATTGTGTTCTTTATGAAATTCTAATTCTTTCATAATATCATTAATAAATGGAAGATTAAAAAAATATTTACTTGAATTTTCAATGAAAATAGATGTTTTATTATCTATTCTTAATGTATGGACTTTTTTATTTTTCCATGATTTATAAATTAGTATTTTAACCTCACTGCAATGCTCATCATCATAGGAATTATGTTTAATTTTCTCTGTTTTATTATTTCTCAAATCATGTATTTTTCTTATAATATGGGGAGGTAAGTTTATAATAATAGGTTGGGATAAATAAAGTAAATTATACTGATTGTTTTTTTCTCCTTTACATATGGAATTTAACTCATTATCTATTAGCCCTAAAGATACATGTAATATGTTTTTTTCATATTCAAATATATTTTTACAATCAATATTTAAAAGACTCCATAATTCAGTTTCATGAGGCATTGATAATAAAAGATCAAACGCGTACTGAGCTGTGTTGTTTCTGTATTCTTTTTTTTGTTTTCTATAATGAATCCAAAATTCATTTAATAGAGAATTTTTTAATTTCATATTTAATAATGGTATATAGCGTTTAACGTTATTTAGCAATCTTTCATCTAATATATTGCTGATAATCAACATATTCTTATGGTTTTTATTTATTATATCTTCGACTTCTTTTTTAATATTTTTGTCAGGAAAATCATTTATGGCTTCAAAACTTCCTCCTTTTATAATGTCCATTAATCTATATGGATTTGTAATAATTATCCCTAAAGCTTTTTGAACTTCCTTGTCATGATAAAAATCACTAGCGTTCATAATTCTATACCCTTCATCTTTCAAGCTGCTGCTTTGTTGGCTGCGTTCATTTACCCCAGTCACATTGTTATCTATGCATCCCGGGGATGCGTTCACTTGCCACCGCCCTGCAACTTGAAATCTATTGGGTATAGTTATGCTTAGATAATTATCTTATTTATAATTCATGTATTCTGTTTACGACGAGCAATGATATATGGGATACAACATGAATACGCAAGGACAAATGAAGCATAATGTAAAAAATCATCATTTGTTGTGTCTATATTTAGTAAAGGGATAAAATCAAAATGAAAAACATAAAGATGAAAAGCAGATAGAGATAATGGTAATATTATAGCATAAAGATGATGATAGATATTATCTGATATTAAAAGCTTTTTTATGAAAACATATGTAGGTCTTAGTATTATCAAAGATAATAATATATAGAGAAACCCCATTAATTACTCCTCATATATCCATATGCAGTACTTATATCGCTAACAATCTCAATAATGATTTCTTCTATACTCATCATTTTTATTCCGCGATTCTTTAATCCGTATAGGAGATCTGTATTTATATATCGATATATACCTGTTATCTTTCAAGTTGCCTCTTTGTTGGCTGCACTCTCTCACCCCGGTCACATCGTTATCTATGCTCTCGGGGATTCGCTCCCTTGCCGTCGCGATCCATCTTGAAATCTATTGGGTATATATAGATGACAAATTACATATTAATTAATTTCGTTAATTAATCTATATCAAATGATTATCAGGCTAACAATGGTCATCTATTTTCCATATATTATAATATGAATAATATTGACCATTTCTCCTTTTTATCCTTAATATTTTTTAATGTCAATGATATTTTAACATTAAAAATTAAGCTTTCTTTATTTTTTGTTAACTTATTGAAATATTATAAAAATAAAATAATTATTTTACCCTTGTTGAAGAAAAAATTAACACTAGCATATAAGAATTTAAATAATGTTTTTAAAATTAGTAAAATCAGATGGATAAGTAATGATTTAGTGAATGAACACAGATTAATTGGAGATGTCCTGTTCCTGTTTGCGAGCCGTATCAGTAATATCTACCTCAGATTATTAGGATTTCACGTAAGAAATGCTATTTGAGAATGGAAAGACATAAGGTGGACAAGAAAGACCATAAAACCAGAGTCTGATTTTGTTCTCCATCAAGTGGCAGGAATAGCGATTGTGGTATATGTTGTTGGGTGAATGTTCTTTGTTCGATAGCTAAATACGATGAGTTGTGATCGAAACAACACTTTCAGGACATTCTAAACAGTAATAAACATAGGATAGTGGCAATTTTCCCTGCCAACTCATTAATTAGCATTATGGAAGGAGTTCGCTTATGGCTTACAAACATATTCTTGTTGCGGTTGATTTATCCCCGGAAAGTCAGGTGTTGGTGCAAAAAGCTGTTTCCATGGCAAAACCGTACAATGCTAAAGTTTCCTTGATCCATGTTGATGTTAACTATTCTGATCTCTACACCGGTTTGATTGACGTTAATCTCGGTGACATGCAGCAACGTATTACTGATGAAACCCGCAATGCGTTAAAAGAGCTTTCCACAGAGTCAGATTATGACATTCAGGAAACTTTGAGTGGTAGCGGTGATCTGGGCCAAGTATTGGTTGATGCAATTAAAAAATATGACATAGATCTGGTTGTTTGTGGGCATCATCAGGATTTTTGGAGCAAACTAATGTCTTCTGCTCGTCAGTTAATTAACACTGTTCATGTTGATATGTTGATTGTTCCTCTGCGTGATGATGAATAACCACAAATTGAAAAATTATTCGGTTAAAATGCCTGCTTATGCAGGTATTTTTTTTGATGAGATGAGGTGTAGTTTGGTTTGTTCCCAGTGCCATCAAGAAATTTTTTTTACCATTCTGTAAAAAAACTTCTTGAAAGATGAATATAGAACAGTGATATATTCAAAGAGCAAACACAACTTACCTCACATTTTCGACAAAAATAATTATCAGAAAATGGTGGGGGAGACATCACAACTGAAGTAAAAAAGGAAGGGTTAAATGAGCTGTTTACTATCTTTGTCTTCATTTCTTGGATCAATTCAGCGCAGGGATGAGTATCAACCCGAATATCTCCAAGCTGTCCGGGAAGTTTTCACCTCACTTTGGTCGTTCCTTGAACAAAACCCAAAATATCGAGAACAAAGCTTACTGGAACGTATGGTAGAACCGGAAAGGGTTATTCAGTTCCGGGTTTGTTGGGTAGATGATCAGGGCAAGGTTCAGGTAAACCGTGCATGGCGTGTACAGTTCAACTCGGCCATTGGTCCATATAAAGGTGGTATGCGTTTTCATCCATCGGTGAACCTTTCTATTCTGAAATTCCTTGGCTTTGAACAAACATTGAAAAATGCACTGACAACCTTACCAATGGGTGGGGGTAAAGGGGGTTCAGATTTTGATCCTAAAGGAAAAAGTCAGGGCGAAGTGATGCGATTTTGTCAGGCGTTAATGACAGAATTGTATCGCCATCTGGGACCAGATACCGATGTTCCGGCGGGTGATATTGGTGTGGGTGGCCGTGAAGTGGCCTTTATGTCAGGGATGATGAAAAAGCTCTCTAATAATACGGCTTGTGTATTCACTGGCAAAGGTCTCTCTTTCGGCGGTAGTTTGATTCGCCCGGAAGCAACCGGTTATGGTCTGGTTTATTTCACCAATGCCATGTTGAAACGCCATGGTATGGGCTTTGAAGGTATGCGTGTATCGGTTTCCGGTGCAGGCAATGTTGCACAATATACGATCGAAAAATGCATGGCATTGGGTGCGAAAGTGGTTACTGCTTCTGATTCAGGCGGTACAGTGGTTGATGAGGAGGGGTTCACGCTGGAGAAATTGGCTCATCTGGAAGAAATTAAAAACCAACACTATGGTCGTGTGGAAGAGTATGCCAAAGAACGGGGACTGACTTTCTTAAAGGGGTTACAACCTTGGTCTGTGCCAGTTGATATTGCTTTGCCATGTGCCACTCAGAATGAGTTGGATCTGGATGCGGCCAAAGTGCTTATCAAGAATGGCGTTAAAGCTGTTGCTGAAGGGGCAAATATGCCTGCAACCATTTCAGCGACTGAAGCCTTTATTGAAGCGGGTGTGTTGTTTGCGCCAGGTAAAGCCGCTAACGCGGGGGGGGTGGCAACGTCTGGCTTGGAAATGGCACAAAACGCAGCACGTTTAGGCTGGAAGGCTGAGAAAGTGGATGCACGTTTGCATCACATCATGCTAGATATTCATCACGCTTGTGTTGAGTATGGTGGCGAGAACAAACAGACCAATTATGTTCAGGGGGCGAATATTGCTGGATTTGTAAAAGTTGCCGATGCCATGCTTGCCCAAGGCATTTTGTGAATTGAAGATATCAGCCGCAATATGCGGCTGACTTTTCAGCAAGGATAAATATCAAAACGGTGGTTTTTCGTAGTGATAGCTGCTGATGCAGCTATTCCAGCTAAAGGCTCTGCATAATCAGGCCGTTTTACTACTACACGACGTTTTGCTAAAGCGCGAGCAGGGGATAATAAATTATCAGCATCTTCATCAGCGCCAACCAGAGACTGAAACACTCGCATCTCTTTTTTCACCAATGCACTTTTTTGCTTGTGTGGATACATAGGATCGAGATAAACGACATCAGGCTGTGGCGTAATATCGGCCAGCGCTGTAATGCTCGAGGCATGGAGCAGAGTCATACGTTCTTGCAACCAGCCACCAATTTCTGCATCCTGATAACCGCGTTGCAGCCCATCATCCAGCAATGCCGCGACTACAGGATGGCGTTCCAGCATCCTTACATGGCAACCCAATGATGCCAATACAAAGGCATCTCGCCCCAGACCTGCGGTAGCATCCACAACTGTCGGCAGATAATCTTTTTTGATCCCTATGGCTTTAGCGACTGCTTCGCCGCGACCGCCACCAAAGCGGCGGCGATGTGCCATGGTACCTGATATAAAATCGACATAGATACCACCTAGCTTTGGCTCATCCAGTTTGCGAAGTTCAAGGCGTTGAGGGGTAAGAACCAACGCCATAATAGCGTTTTCATCATGTACCAACCCCCAGCGCTCCACTCGTTGAGATAAGGCGCTGTTATCAGCGCCTTGTTCACAGATTAAACAGATACCCACCTTAAATTATCCTTTAATACCGGCCTTGCGCAGCATTGCATCCAGTTTTGGTTCACGGCCACGGAAGCGTTTGAACAGCTCCATTGGCTCTTCTGAACCGCCACGGGACAAAATGTTATCAAGGAAAGATTGCCCGGTTTCGCGGTTAAAAATGCCTTCTTCCTCAAAACGGGAGTAAGCATCGGCTGCCAACACATCAGCCCATAGATAACTGTAGTAGCCAGCGGCATACCCACCGGAAAAGACGTGGGTGAATGAGTGAGGGAAACGACCCCATTCAGGTGAAGGCACTACGGAGACCAATTTCTTCACTTCCTTTAAGGTCTTCATGGTCTGAGCACCTTTCTTTGGATCATACTCAACATGTAGACGGAAATCGAACTGACCAAACTCAAGCTGACGTAAGATCCGCATAGCAGCCTGATAGTTTTTCGCGGCTAAAAGGTTATCCAACATGGATTGTGGTAGCGGTTCTTGAGTTTCGTAGTGACCAGAGATAAATGCCAGTGCTTCTGGTTCCCAACACCAGTTCTCCATGAACTGGCTTGGCATTTCTACCGCATCCCACGGTACACCACCAATACCGGAAACGCCGGCGGTTTCAATCTGGGTCAACATATGATGTAGACAGTGACCGAACTCGTGGAACAGCGTGTTGACTTCACTGTGAGTGAACAGCGCTGGTTTATCGCCAACAGGTCTGTTGAAGTTGCAGTTCAGATAAGCGACAGGCTTTTGCAGTTCGCCGTTGGAACGACGCATTCTGCTGATACACTCATCCATCCAGGCGCCACCACGTTTATTCTCACGTGCGTATAGATCCATATAGAAGCTACCGCGCAACTCATTGGTGTCATCATACAGATCAAAGAAACGGACATCTGGGTGCCAGGTTTCTACATCATGGCGTTCTTTGGCAGTAATACCATAGATACGACGAACAACCTCGAATAGCCCTTCAACAGCTTTTTGTTCAGGGAAATAAGGACGTAACTGCTCATCATTGATAGAGAACTCGTACTGTTTTTGTTTCTCGCCATAATAAGTCATATCCCAAGCTTCTAGCTTGTGGGCACAATGATGCCATTTAGCAAAACCTTTTAATTCATCTACCTCTTCTTCGCCTTGTGGATGAGCACGTTTTGTCAAATCATTCAGAAAATCCAATACTTCCTTAGGATTTTTTGCCATTTTGGTAGCAAGGGATTGTTCAGCATAATTTTTAAAACCAAGCAATTGAGCTTGTTCGTGACGCAGCGCAAGAATTTCGGCGATCACTTCGCTGTTATCCCACTTACCTGCATTTGGTCCCTGTTCGGATGCGCGGGTATTGTAGGCATAATAAATTTCCTGACGCAGTTCGCGGTTATCTGCATAGGTGATAACTGGCTGGTAACTTGGTGCTTCTAAAGTCAGTAACCAGCCTTTTTGCCCTTTGGCTTCTGCTTGGGCTTTAGCGGCGGCAATCGCACTTTCAGGCAGACCAGACAGATCCTTCACGTCAGTAATTAACTTGGTCCAGCCCATAGTGGCATCAAGCACATTATTGTTGAATTGCGAACTTAAATCCGACAAACGGGCACTAATCTCGCCATAGCGTTTCTGCTTCTCTTCCGGCAGACCAATACCTGATAATTTAAAATCACGCAGTGAATTTTCGACAGCTTTGCGTTGAGGTTGAGAGAGTTTCTCAAATTCAGCACTCTCACGTAATGACTTATACGCTTGATATAACCCCTTGTGTTGACCTAGCCAGGTACTGAATTCGGACAGTAATGGCAAACTTTCTTCATAGACGGCGCGTAATTCTGGACTGTTTTTCACCGAATTCAGATGATTGACAGGTGACCATGCACGGGACTGCTTATCACCGGCTTCGGCCAAGGGTTGACACAGATTATCCCAGGTAAAAACAGTATTCTCGGCCAATATTTTTTCGACAGTTTGGCGATAATTGGCAATCACTTCTTTCACAGCGGGAACAACATGTTCTGGTTTAATAGAAGAAAATTTTGGTAAACCTGATGGAACGAGTAACGGATTAGTCATATAAAGCGTCCTTTATTATGTGTTGGATACATTGCTGAGCGGAGCAACCTTGTATCGTAATGGGTATCGGCTAATAAGATGTAGGTAAAATTCGACAAACTCAACGCGAATGTTGAGTTTATGAACAATAAAATTTAATGCTTTTTAGCGAAAAACGCCGTAAACCCTCGGCCAGTGCGGGCGGGGATATAAGGCGAAAAGCCCGCAGGGCTTTAAAGATCAATCTGGCGTTGACTGACTCTGAACGTAGGCTCTGAGCGTTTCAATCGTT